>JBBDSL010000056.1:0-37869 GCA_040904965.1 Wenzhouxiangellaceae bacterium | reverse complement strand
TCCCTGCTGCGGGAGGAACAGCCCAGAGGGCTTTTTATAACACAGTCGTACTAGGGAGCATGGGCAATTGAATGACTCCGACGACCTGACCCGGCCGGAAACGCTGATCGAGGGTTGGTCGGAGCTGCCGGACAGTGCCCTGGACTGGGCGCCCGGCCAGCACCTGGGCCCATTCAGGCTCAGGCGACAACTCGGCCAGGGCGGGATGGGAATCGTCTGGCTGGCCGAACAGACGGCACCGCTGCGCCGCGATGTTGCGATCAAGGTGTTGCTGCGCAACGGTCGGTCGCGGTTGTCCGAGGCTTATTTCGAAGTCGAGCGGCAAACGCTGGCCCAGCTTTCGCATCGGGCGATCGCGCAGATCTACGATGCCGGTCGCCTGCCCGACGGTGGCCTGTTCTTCGCCATGGAGTATGTGCCGGGCGTCCCCCTGGATCAGTTTCTTGCCGACAACCCGCTTGAGTTTCGAGAACTCGCCGGCCTTTTCATCGAAATCTGCTCGGGCGTGCAGCATGCGCATCAGCGCGGTCTGATCCACCGCGATATCAAGCCGCAGAACATTCTTGTGCGCGTGGCCGACGGAATCCCGCAACCCAAGATTATCGATTTCGGCATTGCGATTGGTACTGACGGCGGTACCGACGCCGGCCATCCTTCATCCGGGGCCGCGTACCTGAAAGCCGGCACCCGGGCCTATATGTCACCCGAACAAATGCAGCCCGAAGCCGGCGGCGTGGATATCCGCACCGATGTCTATGCGCTCGGCGCCGTGCTCGCCCAGAGTCTGCTGATATTGGCCGGTAACCGTTCCTCGGCCGACGACGAGGCTTTTGTGAGTTCGAACGCGCGCGACGCGCTTGAGCAGAGTCGGGGCGGGGGGTGGACGGAATCGACCGGCAGCCAGGCAACTGCCGATACTACAAGTTTGCGGATGCTGCCGGCCGAATTGCGTGCCATCGCGGCCACCGCGCTGGCCGCCGACCGGGATCAGCGCTATGAGTCGGCCGCGGCCATGGCCGAGGATTTGCGCCGTTGGTTGCGCATCGAACCGGTGCGGGCGCTGGAAGACAGTCGCGCTTATCGAATGCGCTGTTTTCTGCGCAGGAATGCGCTGGCCAGCGCCGCCGTCGGCCTGATCAGCCTTTCGCTGATTGTCGGATCGGTGCTGGCGCTGTACGGATTGACCGAAGCGAGGCAAGGGCGCACCCAGGCCGAAATTGCGCAGGGTCTGGCCGAGCAGCGGCGCAACGACGCCGAACAGTTGATCGAGTTCATGCTGGGCGACTTTGCCGCCCAGCTTCGGCCCATCGGGCGGCTGGATCTTCTCGACGATATCGGCGCCGAGGCCCACCGCTATCTGGTTGGACAAAGCGCCGGTTCCGATGCCACCAGCGCGCTCAACCGCGCCCGGGCGCTGCGTACGCTGGGCGAGGTCCAATCGCAGCGCCAGGAGTTCGATCTCGCGGCCGAAACGCTGGCCGAAGCCGCGGCGCTGATCGCGCCCTGGCAAGAGGATGTCAGCCAGGAAATGGGGGAATTGCACTTCGAGTCCGGTCAGATTGCATTCTGGCGCGGTGCCGTGGCCTATCGGCAGCGTGACTGGGACACCACTGAAGCTCATTGGCGACGATATCTGCGCGATGCCCAGGCCTTTGCCGAGGTTTCCCGGGATCCACAACGCGCACAGTGGGAACTGGCTTATGCCTACAACAATCTGGGCACCGTGGCCGAGGCGCGCGATCAGCCGGAACAGGCGCTGGAATATTTGCAGCGATCGACCGAATTGCGCAGGGGGCTGGTCGACGAAACCGATGCGGGTGGCGTGCTGGGACTTGCCAACAATTTGTCGTGGATCGGTCGCGTACAACATGCGCTGGGCAAGCCGGCCGAGACATGGCGGAGCGCCGCGGAAGCGCTGGATCTGGTGGTGGCCGCACGTCTGGATGCGCCGGACGATGCCCGGTTGCGCCAGGCGGAGATCAACTTCCGCATCAACCTTGCCCGGCTGGCCGGGCATGTCGGGTTGGTGGAACCGGCCGTCGCGCACCTGCGGCGGGCCCGCCGGCTTGCCGAAGAAGATGTTGATAACGATCCCACCCAAACCCGCCGCCAGACACAGCTTGCAACCATCGCTTTCCTGCTGGCGCGGCTGCCGGCGGTGTCGCAAGACGAGGCGGGCAGGGCATTCGAACAGGGCGAGCAATCGCTTGCAGTTGCGGTCTCGCAGGGACTGGCCCCGCAGCAAGGCATCGAGCTGCCGGCATTGCGCCAGCTTGCGGCACTGCATCTTGGCATTTCACAGGAAACCACGACCGGAGTCGAACGGAAGCCGCTGCAGAATGTGCTCGACGCCCTTGAGGACCGCCAGGATTTCGACACCGACTATTTCGTGTTGCTGGAGCTTGCCGCCGAAATGATTCGCACACTCGATCAAAACGGGTTTGCGCCCGCCGCGACCGATCTCGATATTCTGCGGGGCCGGCTGGACGCAGTGCCGCCGGCGCGACGCAATAATCTGCGCTACTATCTGGCTCGACGCGCCTTGCTGGAAACTCGCACCGAGAATGCAAAGGAAACGGAGGAGCTCGCGGCTTTGCGTCGAACCATTGAGAAGATCCGGGAAGAAGTGCTGGCGAGCGGGCAGATTGCGTCCGGATAAACCCCGTTGGCAAGAACAATGGCAATAGCTGCAATTAATTCAAACAAAACCATCAAAGGGAATCAAAACATGGCCGATCAGAACATTACAGTCAGCATCACCGGCAGCGCACCGAATTACAGTGTCACCCTGAACCCCGCGGGCCCTTATACAATTTCCGAGGCCGGTTCGACACTGACCATGACCTTGAACGCGGCGACGGCAAGCGCCGGTTTCCAGATGGTCGGAATCGGTTTCAGCGGTGACAGTGGGCCGTCCGAAAGCCAATTGACCGCAGCCGTCATCACGACCAATTCCAACAACGATACGCTGCAGATCGCCGATCGCGACAGCTCACAAGGTACGTTCGAATTCATCATGCTCTACAAGGATTCGCAGGGAACGATCTACGGGCTCGATCCGGAAATTCTCAACGATCGGACCTGAACCCGCCTTAATATTCATCAGCGGCTCTACTGCGACGCCGCAGACACCGTGTCTGCGGCGTTTCGGCCGGGTCTGGTTACCGGCGTGTCCGGACGACTGCCAATCCGATCAGAGCCAGTATCACCAGGATCACCAGGATCCACCAGAGGCGATTATCGCCGGCCGGTGGTTCGATTTCGTCCGATTGGTCTTTCGGTGGTTCCTCGTTCGGTAACTTGTCATCAACCGGTTCGTCGTCAGGGAACGTATGGTCGTCCAGACCGGCGTGCTGTGCATCGAAATCGGCATTCATCCGCTCGATTTCATCTACCGTGGGGGTATACAGGCTACCCGGTCGCGCTCCATACCCGATGATCCGCTGCCAGTCCTGTTCGGTCGGCGCGCGAGTCTCGATGGTGCCCGATTGAACCGCTTTGTTCAAAGCCGACACGCTCAATGTGCCGGGCTTGGTGAACCGACGGTCTATGACGCTTACCGCATCGTCACCGGTGATGGATATGAACTGGGCGCGTACGCCTTCGACTTCCTTGCGATCCAGTGGATCGACGCCAAACTCCAGCTCGCCGGTTTTGATATGCAGCATGGCCGTCAAAGGCACATAAAGCTGATCGCCGGTACGCAACGTGCTGCCACTGTCCAGTGTCTGCCAGCCTTGCCCCTGCGCGTCGACCCCCCTGTAGCGGACACCCTCGGCGCGAACCACTTGCGCACCGTCGGCTTTCATCACCAACATGCCGGGTTTATGAAGATCCACGGGTGCGCGGCCGAGCAGGGTGGTGAATTCCGGATCCACCGGAACCGGCGGGACCGCATCCACTTCCTCGCATCTTTCCGGATTAAGCAGGCACGGATTCAGTCGCGGTGCCTCGACGAACCCGCATATGCTAGATGGGCACAGGTTGTCGAAACGGTTGTTGACCAGTTCGAATACTAGGTCGCTGGGCAGCGGAAAGACCACCAGCCACTTCGACTCGCGTACCGAGCGGTCCTCGCAGGCGGTGTATTTGCCCATGCTGTTCAGCACGCTGCGCCATTTTGCGCAACTGGCCGGGTACCCGCACGGTTCGCCGTCCATGCACACGTTCATGCGCGGCGGGTCGGGCATGTTGTTCTCCGAATATCCGCGCGGGGTGATATTGGTCAGCAGAAATTCGGGTGTCTTGACCAGGACGCCGCAGGCTTCGCGCAGTTTGGTATTAAGATCCGCGCTGTTCAAATCGGTTGCCGGGCTGTTCAGCGTCAGCGATGTCCCCAATCCCTGGTTCATAAGAGCGACCAGGGCTTGCGCTTCGGTTTGGCTGTCTGCATCGGGAGCCAGTTCGACCGGCAGCGTTTGTTCGATGGTGGGATCCTGAATCATCCGGTCCTTGAGGATGGACCAGGCCTCGCCGATGGTCAGCGGCGCACCCGGACTGGCGCTGTTGAAGGCGACGATTTCGTCGACCAGCACGTCGATCCAGTCCTGGCTCGCCACTGCATGGCCGGTTTTCTGGCACAGGCCCGCTTCGTCTTCCAGTGCCAGCAGCGACTGGAAGTTAATACCGTTGAAGCCGGGTTGGCCGGGCGATAGAAACTGGCCCAGATTCTGATCCAGCGGCGAAGGGTAACCCGCACCCGGGAAGCGGCGCGGTTGTTCCCAGGCAAGTGCGTGTGCGATATTGCGCAAAACGGTGTTCACCCGGTAGCGGTTGACCATCTCGCCCTGGCCGTTGGCCTTTTCATGCGGCGCCGGGTTGGCCACCTCGGTTGGATCGGCCTGCACCCAGGGATCGAGTATGATCGGCAGTTCATAGGCCGTATCGGCCTGGCTGATTGTTGGCGCCCGGCGGCCCATCCAGTTTGAAGCCAGCACTTGCCTCAAGACCGATTTCAGCGACCAGTCGTTGGGCAGGAAGGTGTACTCGGTGAGCCGCCACAGTGCGTCGCGCTGCTGCTTGTTGCGCGGGAACCCATTGTCAATGGTCAAGCGATAACCCATCGCCGCCATCCAGATGCCGTCGACCAAATTGGCGGCGGTGAGGAAAGCGAACGCTTCATCGGGTGCCACGTCGGGAATCGAGCTGGTATTGCAGTTGGAAGAGTCTATGACCATCGCGCCCTGCGTGATCCAGTCCTCGATGGTATCGATATTGTCGCCCGACAGCGGTCCGCCAGGCGGCATCCGCGGCGGGTAAGCGCCTGCGGTAACGCGGCGGAACAGTTCGGATTGCGCGGTGTTGCCGGGCACCACGCGCTTGGCCAGCGTCGAGTCGCCGGCTTCGGTATCGGTATTGATCAGAACGCCGCTCAAATCGTTGGCCGAAAGGTCCATATTGGCCGATGCTGCGCCGCCGCTGTGGCAACCGGTGCAATTCGACGAGAATATCTGTACCACGTCGCAGAAAAGCTGTTCATCGGGCGGCAGGATCGGCGAGCTTCCGGACAGGCGCTGGTAACCATCCTGCAAATCGATGACCCCGTCGCGCAGCGACTGCTCCAGCTCCCACAACGAAACCTTGGGATTTGCGCTACCGTCCAGGCTGCCGAAGCCGGCCGCCGGGAAATTCGATGTGCCCGCGCCCAACGCGCGGAAGCCGGCGTGCGTCTGCGTGCCGTCATTGGCCGGCAATTGTGTGCTGGTATCAATGACGCAGGCGTCGGCCATGCCCCAGGGACGGATACCCATTCCGTCGTCAGCCGGCTGGCGCACATCGCCGCGCATGATGTATTCGATGCGGCTGGTTGCCGCGATGGCGTCGAGATAGTCGCCGAAAAGTGCTTTCTCCGGATGGCCGGGAATCGTCCAGGTGCGGCGCCAGACGATATCGCCGTCATCATTGGTCTTGTTCGAGGTCGAATAGCTTGGATTGTGACAGCGCAGGCAGGCAATATCGCGGTTGAGATAAGTATGCAGGAAATGCTGAGTGATTTGCGGGCGCCTTCCATTGGAGCCCGCGCGCCGCATCGACATGGTAAACAGGTTGGCGCGGTACAAGGGTGATAGATCGTCCAGCTCGATCGCCGATTGAAGCAGGTCGGTCATATTCCAGTCCGCAGGCGCGCCGGCATCGCCCGGCGAATGATCACGCACCCATTCGGCGATGGACGGATCCGGAGCATTGCGGGTCGGTTCGCCCCAGCATGAGCTGTCCTGGGCCACGCCGATCCCCCCGGTACGTTCACGCTGGATGCGCAGCAGATCGACCAGCACATCGGACCAGTGATCCACAAATGCCTCGTCCTTCATCAGCATTTCGATCACGGTGGGCCGACCGTACAGTTGGGCGATATCGGCCACGGCTTCCACTTCGTCGACGCCGTAGGGACGGCGGCCAAGCAGCAATGGAATGACTTCGCGGGCAAACGTCGCATGTCCTTCGTCATCGTCTTCCGGTTCGGGGAATTTCACGCAGGAGGCGAGTGTTGCAGCCATGATGAATGCAGCAGCAAAGATCGGAACCTTGCGAATCACTCCCGTGACGATACGGTTTATCCTAGGATTTATCGGGCTACTGTTCATTGTCTTGTTAAACACCGAGAATATCTCCCTTCAGGCGGTCCCTGATCTGAGCTTCGGTAGCGATGCCGCTTTGAATTGCCTCGCTGAAATCGCTCACCCGGTAATTGTTCTCCGCAAACGGATCGACACCCGCGGCAAGCAACACCGCAGCGCGCATATCCGTGGCCGAATAGCGGTACTGTGGTTCGGTAAAACCGGCATTGTCGATCCGCCCCAATATGCTCTGTCCGCCGCTGATCGGCCCACCGATAAACGTGGTCAGATAGCCGTAGGGCCAATGATCGCGACCGTTGTTGCCGTTAATGCCCGGCGTGCGGTTGAAATCGGTATTGATGACGACCATGGTGTCGTCAAGATCGAGCGTGCCGTCCGGATTGTCGACCGGGTGATGAATGATGTCAGCCAGGTGATGCATTACGTTGTATATATTGGCGCTGGTTCTCAACAGATGCATGGAACTACCGTCACCGTGCGTGTCGTAGGTATTGGTAATTCCGTTATCGATTGCGCACACGTAACGCGCCGGTCCGGAAGACAGCAGGGATGCGGCCGCATCCAGCATCGTTTTGATGGCGGGCGTGTTGGGTTCGGTTGCCGCGGGGTGTTCGGGGCAGGTCGCCACATTGGTGTCGCGTACCAGAATATTGTCCCCGAACAATGCCTGCATGGCCGGCGCATTCTCCAGCAACTCGGCGGCAACCCAGTAACCTTCAAAGTCGGTCGATCGGACCGGGCTGCCGGCACCGCGGAATCGCAGCCGGTCGCGGTACTCGTGACGCAGCGCGAGAAACAGTTCGTCGGATTCGGAGCTGACACCGCTTCTGGCAAGACTGTTGACAAAAGCATTGTCATCCTGAATCCGGATGACCACCGGTCGTGCAAATCCGGGATGGGTACCGGTAACCGAGGCTGCATCCGGGCTGGCGAATGCACCTCGATGCAGCACATAGGAAACCGGCAGCAGTTGCTCCGGTTCGACCACGCGGGCGCGGTGTTGAATGGCCGTACCTGCGCCGGCCCGCCGCGCATTGCCCAGCCGCAAGCCGGATAGCACATACGGTATCGCCGCTTCATGGGGAAGCAGGTCGTGATACTGGGTGACCATGCGACAGCGCGAAAAAATGTTGCTACGCTGATAGATCGGTCGCGTTGGCGCACCCCAGTAAATGTTGCCGCCGCCCGATTGCGTACTGAACAATTGGGCATCGTCGAAATCCGCCGGAATATCGGGTGCCTGGCAGGGGAAATCGCCCGTATTGGCACCCCAGTCCAGATCGGACAAGGCAAGCGAACCCATGCCGTAGTCGCTGAAATTGGGGCTGCCCATACCGGGCAGCCAGAAACTTTCCCACTGGGAAGCCCCCAGATTGAGGTAGATTTCAAGAATCTTGTAGCCGGAGTGATTGTCGCAGGTCCAGCCTCCGACGTTTCCCACCAGACGCCCCCAACTACCGGTAGCGCAATGATCATCGGCGAATGCGTGTCGTGCAAACGCACTCACGCCAAGCGCGCCCAACGCAAGCCGGGCACCGCCGACGCCCAGTAATCGCAGGAATTCTCGTCGTGCTCTATTATTTGTCATGGAACATTCCGTCCGCTTCTCTGAGTGGTCAATTTCTGTTGCTACTTGAGAACTAAACGCAGGCGGTGTCCATTTCCCTCATCTATTTTCTGCTGATCGCATTGTGGATCTACCTGGTATTGCGCTATTCGCGTCACCAGTTGAGCCTCGGCGCTGAATTGCGCAAAGCGATTTCGCACGGTTACCTGCTGGTGCATTACCAGCCAATCGTCGAGTGTGCCGGCGGGCCAGGTGATGGGGCAGGGTGCCCATGTGCTTATCCGACTGGCCAGCCACGCCGCTCAAGGTCACACCGGCCTTTTCGCCCCGATGAGTTGTGGCTCATTTGGGCTGCGCTCGCCCGCCGTGGTAAAGTGCTGGATACTGGGGCGATGAGATCTTGCGCTGGTGCACCGCCAATGATCTTCAGCGCTCGCGGCTGGCTTGCTTGTGGGGAAGAGCAAATGGCGTTCAGCGACAAACCTCCCATCCTTAAAGCGGCCATCAAGGAGTCCGACTATTCGGTGGTCATTACCACCGACGAGCTGGAACTGCCGGGGCCGATGTTCGTGCACGTCAATGATGCTTTTACGCGGATGACGGGCTATACGCGCGAGGAACTTCTGGGGGCCACGCCACGCATCCTGCAGGGGCCCGACACTGATCGCAAGGTCTTGAATAGGCTCAAATCAAACTTGCGTGCCGGCGATTCCTTTGAAGGCCACACCTGGAATTACCGGAAGGATGGCACGCCGTACCTGGTGGAGTGGACCATCACGCGTTTGCGCCATGATGGCGAAGGGACCGACTATTTCTTTTCGGTGCAGCACGAGATCACGGATCAGAGTCAAACCGAGCAAAGTCTGGATGGCCGAACCCGGCGATTGAATGCGCTTCTGAACTCGGCCGGGACCAACCACGATCCGATCTCCGGCACACTGAACCATCGGGGCATGCTGTTAAGGCTCCAGCGCCTGATTGACGAGACGGCTGCCGGGCATTCGGTGACCGGGCTGGTGTCGTTGCAATTCAGGCGCCTGGATCGCGTTGATCAGGCCTTCGGTGTCGAGGCCATCAACCAGCTCTTGAGCGATATCGGTAAACGCATTGGCAATCGGCTCAAGGAGAGCGAATCGCTCGCGCGTTCCCATGAGCACACTTTCGCGGTCATCGTCCCCGCAGATGCTGATGTGGAGACAGACCCGGACGCTCATCTGATGACACGGGCACGCGCTTTTGTCGCCGCCGTAACGGGAAAGGGCTTCGAAGTCGCCGGTGAAGCCCTGCAGATCGAAGTCAGCGCGGGGATCGCCCGCGCGCCAACCGATAGCAGCCACGCACGCGAGCTCGCGCTGCTGGCGGAGGAGCTCGCCCAGGGCGCGACCAACAAAGACACCGATTCCATCCGCTGGGCCGATCACAGCATCAAGGAAGTACAGCGCCGGGAGATTACGCTCGAAGGCAACCTGCAGCGTGCTGTCGCCGAGAAGGGGTTGGTGCTCTTTTATCAACCCATTATGGATTTGGAAAGCGGCGAGGCGGTGGGGGCTGAGGCGCTGTTGCGCTGGCCTCAGCCCGACGGCCACGCCCCCATCGGGCCGGATCACTTCATCCCCCTGGCCGAAGAGCTGGGGCTCATGGATGAGCTCGGGGCGCAGGTCTTTGAGGATGCCTGCCTCCAACTGCGACACTGGCAGAAACTACCGGGCAACGCGAGATTCTGGGTGTCGGTTAACATCGCCCCGTCCCAGCTACGCGACCCGAATCTGACCGAACACATTATCTCTATCGCGCAAACAATGGGCGTGTCACCGGCTTGCGTGAAGCTAGAAATTACCGAGGGTGCGCTGGAACAAGACCTCGACGAGGTCAGCCACGTGATCGACGCCCTTGTGGCGGCAGGCTTCTCTCTCTCCCTGGACGACTTCGGTACAGGCTATTCGTCGCTGGAGCGGCTGATCGAGATGCCGTTCGACCTCATCAAGGTCGATAAAGCCTTTGTCTGGCAGACGCCTGACGGGCGCGGCGCGGGTGTCGTGGCAAGCCTGTCGCAATTGAGCAGGTACCTGCAGATCGATGCTCTGGGCGAGGGCGTGGAGACCGCCGCCCAGGAGGCCTTCTTGCGCGATCACAACTACCGCTACGCCCAGGGTTACTACTACGCCAAGCCGATGGCGGGGGCCGACTTCGCGGCTTGGGCGGGGTGGCCGGCGGATTACTAATACATTCATAAATCCTGCCTCGTTAATTGAGCCAGATCAAGACGTCAAGTGCAAAAGGGCGTTATGATGAAACTCGGGGGATGATCTTCAACAGGACGGGTCCGATGGCATTTGAACGTATCCTCGTTCCACTGGACGGTTCGCGGTCGGCCGAAAAAGCGCTCTTCCACGCGGCTCGGCTGGCGCGCGCATTCGGCTCGCGCGTACTGCTGCTTCGCGTTCTGGACACGCATTCTGCGATATTCGAACAGCATCCCAGCACCAGCGCCTGGCGCCTGCACAAGCTTGAGGCGGATCGCTACATCCGATCGATTGTGCAACATGCAGCATTGCGCGGAATCGAGTGTGACTGGTATTTGACCGAAGGTCGGCCGGGGGAGCAAATCATCCAGTTCATTCAGTCGCATGAAGTGGATCTGGTGATCATCAGCGCGCACGGGCAAGGTGAGGCTTACACGTTTGCTTTCGGAGGCACGGCCCAGAAGGTTGCCTCGGCGTCCGGTATTTCGTGCGTCGTGTCGCGGGACGGCGACCGGGCTGAACCCGACTCGGGGCATTATCGAAGAATCCTGATCCCGGTGGATGGTTCCCGGCGCGCGGAATGGGCTATTCAGGTCGCTTCCATGATCGCCGTCGATGCACCCACCGAGCTTGTTCTGCTCGAGGTTGTTTCGTTGCTGGAGATTCTGGGCCGCAATCCGTTGACACAGGAGGAAAAGATGCTGCGCGAGCGACTGGCCGAATGCAATCGCAACACCGCGGAAGTCTATCTTCGCGAAGCCAGCGACACGCACGGCGCCGGTCTTCGGATCCGCACCCGCATCGAAACCTCCGGCAACGTGGCCAGTACCATACTGAATGTAGCGGCAGACGAGAATGCCGATCTTATCGTGATGGCGGCTCATGAGCCAGGCGACGATCAATTCCGCATCCACAAATCGGTTTGTCAATCCGTGCTGGCCCGAAGTCGCCGGCCGGTTCTGGTCCTGCAGCAGGGTGGTGACAGGATTGTGCGCAGCAATTCCGCGCACGAGGTTAACCTACTGGAACGCAAACCAGTGGTCCTTCAACCTGATAATTACGGATTCAGTTGGTCTGTCAGCGTTCAGGGCAAGGCGCGGCCCGCAGTGAATGGCCATCCCCCTTTACAAGGGCCGGAACGCAGCCCTGGGCGCTGACAGGCCAACCCTTCGGGCGCTCCTGTGGCGCAGCGCTGCGGCGTTCCCGTGCTTGCCAAGGGGGATGGCCATTGCCTGCGCACGGCGCCTTGCAGCGCAGCGCCACAGGAACGCTGAACCCGCAATTATCATGTTGAAGGACCATTAGTGGGTAAGTGACTTCGCGTCCGCTAATGGAACTGGCAACCCGGCATGTGGATGTGCTGGATGGCAAGCGCGAGCCCGGATTGCGCGTCGGGCTGCGCCGGCTCGAACGAAAGCTCGAAACCGTCTACGAGAAAATCACCGACTCCATTGAGTCCGGTGTGCCGGGAACACGGCTCGAGGAGTGGCTGCTCGATAACCGGTACATTATCGAAGAAGTTCTCGAGCAAGTGAGCGAAACCCTTTCACCCGGGTACTTGCGCAGTCTGCCGCGGACGCGCTCCGCCGACGGGGTATCCACGACGATCCGGGCGCGCGAACTCGCCGACACCATGGTCGATGTGGTTGACAAGCCGATAGAACCACACCGGCTTGAGCAGGCGGTCACGGAATATCAATCGCGTGTGGTGTTGACGATCGGGGAATTGTGGGCGATTCCGGCATTTGTCCGCCTGGCGCTGATCGAAGGCCTGGTTCGCGACGCCTGCCATTGCCTGAACCTGGGCGCTGACGCGGAAGAGAATGCCGAACAGGAGGAAGCGCGGATTGCCGAAGTCGCAGGCGCTATCATCAGTCTCCGATCGCTGGCAGTGCACGACTGGCAAGCCTGGTTCGAAAATCTCAGCAAGGTTGACGCCATTCTCCGCCGCGATCCGGCCGGCGCCTATGCGGGGATGGAGTTCGAGTCGCGCAATCGCTATCGGAATGTCATCGAAGAGCTGGCCTCCGGCAGCCCACACTCCGAGCCGGAGATTGCCGACCTGATCGTTTCGCATTGCAACGAACCTGACCCGGATGACTCGAGAACCTCTCACGTCGG
This sequence comes from Wenzhouxiangellaceae bacterium, assembly GCA_040904965.1. Lineage (GTDB taxonomy): Bacteria > Pseudomonadota > Gammaproteobacteria > Xanthomonadales > Wenzhouxiangellaceae. Next base: position 25,360 of record JBBDSL010000056.1, on the reverse strand, counting down.
CTATTTTCTGGTTGGCGGCGGACGGGCGGAGCTGGAGCCGGAACTCGGTTTTCGTCCGATGTTCAAGCGCAGGGCACTGCGGTGGGCGAATCGGCATCCCGAGAGGATCTATTTCGGGCTGCTGGCAGCCTTTCTGTTGCCGCCCGTGGTTGCACTGGCCGCGGTATTGACAGCATCGGGACTCTCCCCGGCGATGGTGGCCGGCACCGTGCTGCTGGTGGCGGTGCCGGCGACCGGGTTCGCGGTGACCTTGCTCAACGGACTGGTGGCCTGGTTGAGACCCCCGCGGCACCTGATGAAAATGGACTTCGAGCTCGGAATTCCGTTTGAATTCAAGAGCGTCGTCGTGGTGCCGGTGCTGTTGGCGGGCGGCGATGACGTGGACCAGGTGTTCGCACGCATCGAGATCAACTATCTCAACAACGAAGACCCGGGACTGGTATTCGCGGTGCTCGGAGATCTTGCCGACGCAGATGAAAGGAGTCGCGACGGGGACCGGGCCGTGCTTGATCGCGCCACCTGCGCGGTCGGCAGCCTGAACCGGCGCTACGGCAACGGAGCGCAGATGGGGCCTTTTCTGTTTCTGAACCGGAGGCGCCGCTGGAACCCGTCGGAAGGCTGCTGGATGGGCTGGGAGCGCAAGCGCGGCAAGCTGATGGAGTTTCATCGGTTGCTCGCGGGCGACGAGGAAACCGATTACACGACCTGCGTCGGGGACCTGGAGCAGTTGCAGGATGTCCGTTTCGTCATCACGCTCGACGCCGACACCCTGATGCCGCCTGGCGCGGCGGCGCGGCTGGTCGGCGCCATGGCGCATCCGCTCAGCCACGCGGTTCCGGCGGATCGGCCCGGTTCGCTCGAGCACGGTTACAGCATTCTCCAGCCGCGTCTGGCGATCGACCCGGACAGCATCCGGGCAAGCCGCTTCACCCGGGTATTCGCAGGCGATACCCATATGGATCTGTATTCCCATGCTTCTTCCGACGTCTATCACGACCTGTTCGGCCAGGGGATTTATGCCGGAAAGGGGATTTACGACTGGAACGCCTTCGAGTACGTGCTGGCATCGCGCGTGCCGGACAACGTGCTGCTCAGCCACGATCTGATCGAAGGCGCGCATGCCCGCGCCGGCCTGCTCTCGGACGTGGTACTGCTCGAGCAGTTTCCGTCGAATACCGTCGCCTACATGCGCCGCCTGCATCGCTGGGTACGCGGAGACTGGCAACTCCTGCCCTGGCTGCGGCGGCGGGTGCCGGTCGGCGACGGGGCGCGTGAGCCAAACGGCCTGCCGTGGATCCACCAGTGGAAGATCATCGACAATCTGCGCCGCAGCCTGCAACCGCCGGCCGTACTCGTTCTGCTGCTGCTGGCCTGGACCGGCTGGTTGCCAGGCGCGGCCTGGACCTGGACGCTGCTGTTTGCAGCCCTGCCGGGCTTTCCGGTCATCGGCGAACTGCTGGATATCACCGGACGCGGCCTGGCCAGGCCGGTGACACTGCTTCGGCGGCTGAGAGTCGCGCCGTCGGTGCTCGGAGCACAGGTGGAGCACTGGCTATTGAACCTGGTGCTTCTCCCGTATCAGAGCCAGATGTTGATCGATGCTATCGCGCGCACGCTGTATCGCCTTCTGGTATCGCGGCGGCACCTGCTCGAATGGGTGACCGCGGCAAGGATTCATCACCGACTCGGTTCCGGCCTAAAGGCATCGCGGTTATGGCGGGAAATGTGGGCATCGCCAGTGCTGGCAATGTTGGCCGCCGCGGGCCTGTTCGCGTTCAACATCGAGGCATTGCCGGTTGCCGCGCCGTTGCTGCTGGGCTGGTTGGCGGCACCGGTGATCGTCGACTGGTACGACCGTCCGTCGTCAAGGCCGCGGGCCGAACTGCCGGAGGAAGACATCCGGAAACTGCGCGGGATTGCGCGCAGAACCTGGTTGTTCTTCGACCGTTTCACGGGGCCGGACGATCACTGGCTGCCGCCGGACAGCCTGCAGGAGGAGCCCGGGATGATGCTGGCGCGGCGCACGTCGCCGACCAACATGGGCATGGCGCTGGTCTCATCCCTGGCCGCCCACGATCTTGGTTACCTGGATACCGGGGCGCTGGTCGGGTGGCTGCGCAACAGCCTGGAGCGAATGCACGACCTGCCGCGCTATCGCGGCCACTGGCTGAACTGGTATTCGACCCGGGACATGCAGCCGCTGGAGCCCCGTTACGTTTCCACCGTGGACAGCGGCAATCTGGCTGTATGTCTTGTGGCGCTGGCTCGGGGACTGGAAGAAATTGCCGCGGCGCCGCCGGATAACGGCCGCCTGCTGGCGGGTCTGGTCGATACGCTGCAGGTCATGCACGAATCCCTCCCTGCGCACGGCGGTAATGCGCTGCGCGAGAAGATCGAAGGACTGTGTACAGAGCTGGAAGCCCAGGGCAACTTGAGCTTGGGCACGTGCCCGGATGTACTCGGAAAGGCTCGGATCGATCAGCTCGGCGAACACCTGTTTCGCGTGGCCGAAGATGACGTGGCCGATTTCGACAGCGACACCCTGGCTCGACTCCGCACCTGGTTGGAGGAGCTTGACCGGCAGGCCGACATGGCGCGGCGCCATTTTGCCGGTGACGCGGACGAACAAGAAACGCTGCGCGAGGAGTTGGTCGCGGTTGCCCGTCTTGCCGACCAGGCGGTTGAAGACATGAAGTTCGGCTTTCTCTACGACAAGAGTCGCCACTTGTTTCATATCGGTCATGACGTCGGCAGCGGCACCCTGGACCCGAACTACTACGACCTGCTCGCATCCGAGGCACGACTGGCAAGTTTGCTGGCCATTGCAAAGGGCGAGGTGCCGGTCCGGCACTGGTTGCGGCTGGGGCGCCCGTTTCGGCGCATCGGGAGGAAGACAGCGCTGATGTCCTGGGGGGCGACGCTGTTCGAGTACCTGATGCCGAGCTTGTTCACCGCGACCGATGACGACAGCCTGCTCGGTCGCGCATGTCATACGGCGATCAATGTACACCGGGCATTCTCGCAGAAGTTCGAGTTGCCCTGGGGCGTGTCCGAGTCGGGCTATTACCAAATGGACGAACACCAGCAGTACCAATACCGGGCGTTCGGGGTTCCCGGCATCGGTTTTCGTCGTGACCTGGGCGATCGTCTTGTGATCGCGCCATACGCCTCGATGATGGCGCTGGCATTTAATCCAGCAGCGGTGCTCAGCAACCTGGAGCAACTGAAGTCATGCGGGGCGGTGGGCCAGTACGGCCTGTTCGAGGCAATCGATTTCGGCCGCGTGGCCAAGCCGGGCCCGCGGCGTGCCCGGACGGTGCGATCGTACATGGCCCATCACCAGGGCATGGTGATGCTGGCAATCACCAACTTCGTCAAAGACGATGTCATGGTGCGTCGGTTCCATTCCGATCCCCGAATCGCCGGGGTGGCCATGCTGCTTCACGAACGCCTGCCGCAATCGCCGCCCAAGCTCACCGCGCGCGAGCCACCGCGGCGGAGCAAGCCATTCAGGGTCGAGGCCGGACCGGAAACATGGACACTTCAGGCAGGCGCGAAAGAGCCGCAGTACAATCTCCTGTCCAACGGTCATTACAGCCTGTTCCTGACTGCCGAAGGCAGTGGCGGAAGCCTGTGGGATGGCATCGCGCTGACCCCCTGGCAGCCGGATGCGACAACCAGCGAGCGGGGGCCCTGGTTCTACATCAAGGATCTGGATACCGATCAGAGATTTTCGGCAACGCTGGGTCCATTGGGCGGTCATGCCGGCGACTGCTCCGCCACATTCGGTCCCCACATCGCCGAATTTCAGCGCCGGGAACGCGATCTGCAATGCCGGATGCGGGTCGCCGTCTCCTCGCAGCACGACATCGAGGCGCGCAAGCTGGTGATCCATAATGACGGCGATCGACCGCGTCGTCTGATGATCGTCGCGTACGCGGAGGTGGCGCTGGCGACACCGGCCGAATTCGAGCGCCACCCGGCCTTTTCCCGACTGTTCGTGGAAAGCGAGTGCCTGGAAGCCGAGTCGATCCTGCTGTTTCGGAGAAGGCCTCGCAGTGGCCTGGAAAAGCCGATCTACCTGGCGCATACCGTGCTGGCAACACCCGGCCTCGAGTACCGCTTCGGTTTCGAGACCGAGCGGGGGCGATTTGTCGGCCGAGGCCGCAATCTCGCCGACCCGCGCGTACTGGACGGTGACCTGGAAGCCTTTTCCGGCAGTGCGGGTTCCGTGCTGGACCCGGTGATTGGAAGTGCGATCGAGTTGCGGGTTCCGGCATACGAGAAGGTCGAAATCGGCTGGCTCACCGGCGTGGGGCGATCGCGCGCGAATCTGCTGTCCCAACTGCGTGCCTACCGCTCCATGCCGCGCGTCGACTGGGTATTCGAGCAGGCGCACATGCAAACCGGTCAGGAACTGCACAACCTCGAGATCGACGCTGGCGCGGTCCGGGAAATGACCGCGCTGCTCTCGGCGTTGCTTTGTCCGGCCCGCGAATTGCGCCGGGCCGGGGATTCCGGCGACCGCCATCACACGCCGGCGCAGCTCGCATTGTGGGCGCGCGGTATATCAGGAGACCGGCCGATCCTGCTCGTCCGGGTGCGCGGTGCCCAGGACATCGGCATGCTTGAGCCGTTGTTGAAGGCGCACACCTTGTGGGCCGGGCGCCAGGCAGGTATCGATCTGGTACTGCTCGATGAATCGTCCACCGGCTATCTTCAGACCGCCCGCGATCGCCTGCACGAGCGGGCCGACGCAATTCGCGCGCGTACCCACCGCCGTCTGACCGGAGCCGTAGTGGTGGTGTCCGGCAGAGAGCTGAACGCCGAGCAGCGCGACCTGATCCTGGCCGCTGCACACCTGGTGCTGGATACCGCTCAAGGCTCGTTCCAGGGGCAGCTCCGCCGACAGACGCCTGTCCGTTTGCCCCCGTTTTCGCCGATGCCGTCTGCGGACCGGGCCGCGGTGACGACGCCGCCCCTTCGCCGGTCAAAGAATCTGCTTTTCGACAACGGCATCGGTGGATTCTCTGTCGACGGCAGGGAATACGTGATTGATTTCGATGGGTGCGAACCGCCACCGGCACCGTGGATGAACATTCTTGCCAATTCGCATTTCGGCTGCCAGGTCACTGAAACCGGCGGCAGTTGTACCTGGGCCGACAACAGTGCCGAACACCGGTTGACACCGTGGTCCAACGACCCGGTCAGCGACGCCAGCGGCGAGGCGATGTACCTGCGCGACGAGGAAACCGGGGCGATCTGGACGCCGACCGCGCGGCCGATACCGGCTGATGGACGGTACCAGGTCATCCATGGTGCCGGATACAGCGAGTTCAGGCATCACAGCCATGGCCTCACGCAGAATCTGCGCATCCACGTCGACCCGGAAGCGCCGGTCAAGCTGTCGCGCCTGTCGCTGACCAATACCTGTGCCTGGACGCGCCGGATTACCGTGACCTGCTACGTCGAATGGGTGCTGGGCGGCTCGCGCGCGCGCAATGCACCCCATATCGCATGCGAGTTTGACCGTGAAACCAACACCTTGCTGGCGCGCAACCGATTCGACCGGCTTTCCGGAATGGCGACGGCCTTCCTCGGCGCCAGTCGGGCACCGCACGGCGTCACAGCCGACCGGGCCGAGTTCCTCGGGCGTGGCGGCAGCATGCGCGCACCGGCGGCACTGGGGCGAATCGGTCTGAGCGATCAGGTCCGCCCGGATGACGATCCCTGTGCCGCCTACCAGGTCCATCTGGACCTGGCGCCGGGCGAGGAAAAGCAGGTCCACTTCGTACTCGGCCAGGGGCGCGATCGCGACCAGGCGCTGATGCTGGCAAGCAGGTTTGGCACCGAAAGCGCACTCGAGAAAAGCTGGCGCAGCCTGCAGGAACGCTGGAACGAACTGCTGGATGTGGTGCAGGTGGAAACTCCGGAGCCGGCGATGGACCTGCTGCTCAACCGCTGGCTGCTATACCAGACCGTATCCAGTCGACTGTGGGCGCGCGGTGGCTACTATCAGCCCAGCGGCGCGTATGGCTTTCGCGACCAGCTTCAAGATGTCATGGCGCTGGTGTGGTCCTCGCCCAACCAGGTGCGTGAACACCTGCTCAGAGCCGCATCACGCCAGTTCGCCGACGGCGATGTACTGCACTGGTGGCACGAAGAGCCGTTGCGCGGTGTGCGCACGCGCTGCTCGGACGATTTGCTTTGGCTGCCCTACGTCGCAGCCCATTACCTGGAATGCACCGGCGATCACGCGATTCTTCATGAACAGGTGCCGTACCTGGAAGGGCCGAGTCTCGAAGCCGATGAAACCGAGCGCTACCGGGAGTTCGCGCCGGGTGCGCGATCGGAATCGCTCTACGAGCACTGCTGCCGGGCGCTGGAACGGGCCGGCACGGTCGGACCCCACGGGCTGCCGACGATCGGCAGCGGCGACTGGAATGACGGTATGAACCGCGTCAGCACGACCGGAAGAGGCGAGAGCGTCTGGCTGGCCTGGTTCCTTGCGCGGGCGTACCGCGACTTCGCCCCCTGGTGCGAAAGAATGGACGAGTCTGAGCGCGCGCAACAGTACCGGCGACTGGCCGATCACATGGTCCAGCGCGTCGAGGAACAGGCCTGGGATGGCAAATGGTATCGCCGGGCGTATTTCGACGACGGCACGCCGCTGGGATCGCGCGAGAACGAAGAATGCCGGATCGACCTGATCGCCCAGGCATGGTCGGTACTGGCCGCCGACGTGCCCACCAAGCGCGCGCGGCAGGCGATGGAGTCGGTATGGCAGCAACTGGTGCGCAGCGACGAACGGCTGATCCTGTTGCTGACCCCGCCGTTCGATCGCGGCGTACGCGACCCCGGCTACATCAAGGGTTACCCACCGGGGATCCGTGAAAATGGCGCGCAATACACTCACGCGGCCACATGGGCCGTATGGGCCGCGGCCGGGTTGGGTGACGGCGACGGTGCGATGGAACTGTTCCGCCTGATCAATCCCATTCTGCGCACCGCATCGCCGGCCGGCGTTGACCGCTACCGCCTCGAACCCTATGTTCTGGCCGGCGATGTCTACAGCGAGTCACCGCATGTCGGGCGCGGCGGCTGGAGCTGGTATAGCGGCGCGGCGGCCTGGCTGTACCGCGCCGGGCTGGAAGCGTTGCTCGGATTGAAACTGCGCGATGGCGAACTGGAAATAGACCCTTGCCTGCCGGCTGCATGGCCCGGCTACAAGGCACGCATTCGCCGTGGCAAGGCAATCTACCGAATCACGGTGGACAAACCGGCCGAGTTGCAGACGGGCAGGGTGGAGATTGTGCTGGATGGCAAAAAGCTGGCCGGCAATCGCATGCCCCTGATCGACGACGGGCAAGAGCACAAGGTGCGGATACGGATGCTCGATCTCCAGAAACCGGCGTAGACGCCCATATTCAGATTGAGTAGATCTGGTCGGTCCTGATTCCCGAGGATGAACAGCGAATGGATCCTGTTGAGTTGCGGTCGGGTGCCGGGTCGCGTCCTGCTCGAGGGCAATGCGTTCGATGATCAGCACCCCTTCGGTTGTATTGTCAAAACGTAGCCGCACGGTCTCTAACTCCTCGATGGCCACACCGTCGCCGGCGAAGCCGGGCAGGGGGATGGCCACCGATTGCAGAAGAGGTTCGGTGGGCGAGCGGTAGCCCGACTTCCGCTATTTGACCCATAGAGACGGGCTATCCCATTGATTTTATTAGAACGAAGCCCAGAAGGTCGGCACTACAAAGCGATTCTCAGTCAGTCCTCGCTCCCGCCCTTTGACATCCACCGATTCGCGCACCGCCGTCCAGGGCTTGCCAAGAAAGTCTTTTTCCAGCCGAGTCAGTCGACCCTTGGGGGTCCCGACCAAGTATTGCACCGGGGTCGCTGACTGGCGCATGGCTTCCAGCGCTTCCTCGGTCGGAATGCCCCGGTCCATCACCCAGATCCGCTCGGAACGGCCATAGAGCCGCTCGATTGCCACAGGTCACCCAACCATCCGGATGACCTAACCGAAAAACCGAAAAACCGGGGCACCGTGAATTCCAGCATATTGAACGAAGGGGCTCTATTTTGCTCTAATCTGCCCAAGAGGGAGGTTCCGTGGGGCTGAAACAGGGTGACGAATTGAGGCATTTTTTCGGAGAATTGAGGCGGCGCAAGGTCACGCGGGTGGCCACGATTTACGTGGTAAGCGCCTGGGCACTGATCGAGGCCTCGTCGGTCATCTTCCCGGCGCTGAGTTTGCCCGAGTGGACGGTCACCTTCGTGGTGGTTCTTGCGCTTGTTGGCTTTCCGGTCATGCTGATCTGTTCCTGGGTGTTCGATTTCACCCGAGAGGGCGTCGTACGCACGCCCGGCAGGCAGGAGCTTCCTCCGGACAAGCGCGAAAAGTTCTCTCGCGGGCGGGCAATCGATTTTGTCATCATCGCGGCATTGCTGGGCATTATCGGCTGGCTCGCCTGGGACCGGGTTTTCGATCAACCCGTGCCGGACACCGAAGTCGTCTCGCTTGACTCCATCGCGGTACTTCCTTTTGTCAACATGTCCGGCGACGCCGAAAACGAATATTTCGGTGACGGCCTGGCCGAGGAAATTCTCAACGCCCTGACTCAGGTCGAAGGGCTGAGGGTGGCTGCGCGTACATCCTCGTTCGAATACAAAGACCGCAATATCGACGTACGCCGCATCGGTGAGGCATTGAATGTAAAAACGGTACTCGAGGGCAGCGTGCGCAAGGTGGGGGGGCAGGTTCGGATAGCCGCCCAACTTATTCGTGCCGATGACGGTTTTCATCTGTGGTCGGCGACCTTCGACAGGCAGCTTGAAGACATTTTCGCATTGCAGGACGAAATATCGCTGTCAATCGTCGATGCGCTGCGCTTGACCCTGGGCAGCCGCGAGCGCGAGCGTGTTACGGCGCGCCTGACGACCGACGTCTACGCCTTCGAAGCCTACCTGCGCGGTCGCTTCGAGATGCAGCGCCGGAGCGCTGCATCGCTTGGGCGGGCCATCGATCACTTCAAGCAGGCCATCGAGCGCGACCCGGATTACGCCGCCGCCTACAGCGGGCTTTCTGACACCTGGCTTCTGCGCGCCAGTTACGGAGTGATCCCCAGGGCGGAAGCCTTGGCAGAGGCCGAACCGCTGGCCATGAGCGCGCTCGAACTCGATCCCGATCTGGCCGAGGCGCACGCATCATGGGGACTGGTGCTGCTCATGCAGGGTGAAATGGAAGACTCGATCGAGCCGCTCCTGCGAGCCATCGAGCTCAATCCCTCCTACAGCCCGGCCTACCACTGGCTGGGTCTGAGCTACCACGACCTGCTGCGCTTCGAGGAAGCCGCCGCAGTGTTGCGAAAAGCGATCGAGGTGGACCCGCATTACGTCATCGGCAAGCTTGCACTGCTCAAATCCCTGCGCAGTGCCGGCCAGGATGAACAAGCCGATGCGCTTGTTCGGGATCTGGCCCGGGCGCATTCCGATGAGCCGCTGGTGCTTTCCGGCCTGGCCAACGACTCGATGTCGCAGGGCCGGCGCGTCGAGTCGGTCCGGTATCTGGCGCGCGCGATCAGTCTTGAGCCGAGCAATCCGACATTTCGCATCAACATGGCCTATTCGCTGTTGAATCTGGGCGACCTGGACCGGGCAAGAGATCAGATCGACGTACTACGCCGTCTGAACCCGGAGCACCCGGCGCTGCCACGGATCGAGTTGGGGCTCATGTTGTCCGAAGACATCGGTGGCGGGCTCGCGCACGCAATACAAGAAATCGACGCGATGGAGCCCGGTTCACAACACGACGAGTTGGCATGCAATCTGCTGCCGTTGACCGACCGAGCCGGCGAAGCGGTCGATGTCTGCATGCGCCAGCTTGATGTTCTCGGCTGGCAGCCGGGTGAGCCTTTGACGGCGGCGTCGGGCGAAGTCTCCGTGAGCCTGATGCTGGCGGCGATGAAGGCCGGTGAAATCGAAATGGCCGATGCAATGCTTGAAGCATTTCTCGCCCGAATCGAGCGCATGGAGAAGGGCGGCATGCGTCCAGACGAGGTCAAGTGGAATCGCGCGTTGATCGATGCACATACAAAAGGGCAGACCGATCAATTGATCGAAGTGCTGCCCGCTGTGCTGGCAACAGCGCCTTTGAATCTGGATGCTCTCGTCCGGTTACCGCTGTTGGAGCCCGTTCATGATGACCCGCGCTTTCATGCCATCATCGAGGACATGCGTGCCGAGCTGCACAGAGACCGCGAAGCCATCCAGGAAATCGAGATTCCGGATCCCTGACTCGGAATGCAGGAAATCTCCTGCAGATCGTGGGTGTCCCGGATTCCTTGACACCTCCCGGATTCCAGATTTTCTCGCTCTTGCATATCGGGAAATCGGGCGCGTATACTTTCTATTAGCACGCGATTGAATTCTGCATAAACTCTCTCCTTCACCGTGCCGATTTTCGGCGAGGTCTCATCATGGTAGATCGTTTCCCGCATTTGCTCTCGACGTTCAGTGCGAGCCTCCAGTGGTTTCTCTGTGCTTTCATCCTCGTCAGCCTGACTGCCTGCGAAGCCGATCAGGTAGCGGAAGTGGACGAGGACGATGTCGGTGGTGTGGTCATGGGACCGGACGGGCCCGAGGCGGGTGTGTGGGTGATCGCGGAGACCCACGATCTGCCGACCCGGTTCGCCCGCATCGTGGTGACCGACGGGGAGGGTCGCTATCTGATTCCCGATCTGCCCGATGCCACTTACGATGTCTGGGTGCGGGGGTACGGGCTCGTGGACTCGCCGAAGCAGGAGGCCACTCCGGGTTCGAGGCTTGATCTGGAGGCGGTCGAGGCCCCCGATCCGCAAGCGGCGGCTCAGTACTATCCGTCCGGATACTGGTTCTCGCTGGTCGACGTCCCCTCCGAGGACGCGTTCCCGGGTACGGGGCAGGGCGGCAACGGGTTCTCCCCCGACATCGAACACCGGGCCAATTTCCTGCGACTCGTGAAGTCCGGCATGTGCCTGGCGTGCCACGGCATGGGGAATCGGGGGACCCGCGAGTTTCACCCGGAGATGGGTGCGTTCGAGACGCACAAGCAGGCCTGGGAACGCCGCATCCAGTCCGGTCAGGCGGGTGCGAGCATGGTGGGCGGTACCAACGCGCTTGGTTGGAACGGGACGCTCGGGATGTTCGCGGACTGGACGCAGTCGATCGCCGACGGGGCCGTGCCGCCCGAGCCGCCCCGTCCGGAGGGCATCGAGCGGAACGTCGTCATCACCCAGTGGGATTGGGCCGGTCCGACGGACTACCTTCACGACCTGGTCTCGACGGACCGTCGGGATCCGACCGTCAATCCCGGCGGCAAGATCTACGGCGCGTTGGAAGCGAGTGCCGACTACCTGCCCGTGCTGGATCCGGAAACCCACGAGGCGAGCCGGATTCCCCTGCACACGCTCGAGCCGCAGCCGCCGATCGCGCCCTCCCAGTCGATGCCGGCGCCGTCTCCGTACTGGGGTGAGGAGCTGATCTGGGACAGCCGGACGAACGTACACAATCCGATGATGGATGCGGAGGGCCGGGTCTGGGTCACGGCCACGGCGCGGGCGTTCGAGACACCGGGTTACTGCCGTGAGGGGTCGGATCATCCCTCCGCACAGGTCTATCCGCTGGAGCGCTCCACCCGGCACTTGGGGGTCTACGACCCCGAGACCGGGGAGTACACGCCGATTCCCACCTGCTTCAGCACGCACCACCTGATGTTCGCCGAGGACGAGCAGAATACGCTTTGGACGAGCGGCGGCGGCCCGGTGGCCGGCTATCTGGATACGCAGACGTACCTGGAGACCGGTGACGAAGAGGCCGCCCAGGGTTGGACGCCATTCATCCTGGATACCAACGGCAACGGTAAGCGCGACGACTACGTGGAGCCGGACGAAACGGTCGATCCGGCGCTGGACAAGCGGCTCACGACGGGCCTCTACGCGGTCTCCCCCGCGCCGGACGGCTCGGTCTGGGGCTCGACGCTGGGCTATCCGGGCGGTATCGTGCGCCTCGACCCCGGCGAGAATCCGTCCCAGACGGCGATCACCGAGTACTATGCGCTTCCCCTGGACGGGAACGGGGAGCCGATCGAGGGCTACTCCCCCCGCGGCATGGATATCGATCGGAACGGCGTCGCGTGGGTGGCCCTTGCCAGTGGACACCTGGGCCGGTTCGACCGCTCTCAGTGCGAGGGGCCGCTCAACGGGCCGGAGGCCACCGGTCAGCACTGCCCGGAAGGGTGGACGTTCCACGAGGAGCCCCTTCCTCAGCTGGACGGGCTGGAGGGTGAGTCCGGGAGCGCCGAATCCAGTTACTACACCTGGGTGGATCAGCAAAACGTGCTCGGCCTCGGACCGAACACGCCGATCAACACGGGCAACGAGTCCGAGGGTCTTCTCGTCTGGAACGACGGGGAGTGGGTCGTGATGCGCGTCCCGTATCCCACCGGGTTCTACACGAAGTGGATGGACGGCCGGATCGACGATCCGGACGCCGGCTGGAAGGGCCGCGGTATCTGGGCGACGCTAAGTACCCGCGCGCCGTTCCACACGGAGACAGGGAAGGGCACCACCAGTCAGGTCTATAAATTTCAGCTGCGCCCCGATCCGCTGGCGAACTGAAAACTGAGTGGAACTCGGGCACCTAAGCGCCGGCGAGCGAGAACAGCTCGTGCGGGACTGAGTGGACTGAACCTGCGGACGATCCAGCGCCTGGAATCGGGCGCGAAGATCTCCCAGGAGTCCCTGCGGGCACTTTGCGCGGTGTTCGAGGTGCCGGCCGAGAGCCTGTTGGCGAACGAGCCCGGGCCGAGTGAACCGGTGCTCAAGGCCATGCGAGAGGGCGTGATGCGCGGCCTGGATTTCACCGGCGTGACCTCAGCGATCGCGTTTCCGGAGAAACCATGGACGATCTGGCCCGCAAATGGGGGCTGACCCGAGGCGCCGATACTCGCAGATTTCGGCAGCTTGCTCTGAGTGGTCACGTCTGATGATAGAAAACCTGGGACAAGCGCTTAGAGAGTTGCTCGACCGAATCGCTGAACAGGTCCGTGCGGATCAATTACTGGACGCGTTTCTGGCAGGAGGAGTCGCGACCGGAATGTTTCGAGGACGCCGAGTTCCTTTTTGCGAGCGCGAACGGTCGAGTGCGTTTGTCCCTTCTGAGTTCCGTGAACCTGGCCGTGACCAAGACCGGCCGGTTCCAGGACCACGACGACAGGACGGACATTGAGTTGATGGCGCGGGCGGGCTTGCTGGATCGGGAATCGTTTCGCCAACGCGCGATTGAGGCGTTGGACTATCTGGCGACTGATCCGGCGATGGTACGCATCAATATCGATGAGGCGGCCGAACTGATCGAAGCGGCGCGGTAGGAAGGGGTGATTGGGCGCTTTGTCCTGTCTTATTCGACTCATACAATAGTTCGCATAATGTATATTATGTTAAATGAGAGATATCCCTGGCCAGACAGTACGCCCCAGAATCGCCCCACCGGTGATTTTCCAGGGGGGTTCAGTCAGTTTCCAGCTTTCAGCGCTTTCTTATTGATTTCCAGTGAGAATATCTCCGGTCTCGCGTAGTGTCCCGCGACATCAAGGTCGAATTTCCCACGAATGATGCTGTCGGCGTCGAGTTCGGCGACCAGAATATCCTCGCGGTCGTACACCGGCCCGGCGAGCACTTCGCCCATCGGGTCGACAATGACGCTGCCGCCGCGAATCAGCGTGTCGTCGGGAAATCTGTCGTGCTCGACCGGGTAATCGTCCGGACAGTCGGTACGTGTCAAATACTGGCAGGCGGCAAGCACGAAGCAGCGTCCTTCCATGGCGATATGGCGCATGCTGGGTTGCCACGATTCACGGTCGTCCACCGTCGGCGCGCAGTACAGCTCGATGTTTTGCGCGTACATGGCGAGTCTGACCTGCGGCATGTAGTTCTCCCAGCAGATCACCGAACCCAGACGTCCCAGGTCTGTTTCGACAACGGCCAGCGTCGAGCCGTCGCCGAAACCCCAGATGAGGCGTTCCATTGCCGTTGGCATCACCTTGCGATGCTTGCCCAGAAGCCTCCCGTCGGAACCGATGTGCACGCTGCTGCAGTACAGCGTCGCGCCATCGCGCTCGATGACACCGACAACCAGATGCAGTCCGCAGCTGCGCGCGATTTCACCGATGCGACCGGTTTCCGGTCCGGGCACGGCAATGCTCTGGCGGAAATAGCGCGCGAACATTTCGCGCCCGGTTTCGGAACGCTGGCCGACCCGCGCGCCGAAATCCAGGCCCTTGGGATAGCCGCCGATGAAGGCTTCCGGGAATACCGCCAGTTCCGCGCCTTTTCGCGCGGCATTCAGCATCAGTTGCTCGAATCTGGCCAGAGTACCTTCGAGGTCGAACAGCCGGGATCCGGCCTGAACCACGGCCACCTTGACGTTTTGCTTCATTTTTGACCTTCCTGATTACGCACTTGTTGTAGCCATCCCCAAAAGCAATCCACAGATTACACAGATTTGCACAGATTAATGAACCAGGGTCGCTGAGTCAGTTACCCCATCAGGAAATCACAATCGTGCCGATTGCGCTTTTGACCAGAGTTTGGCAGACTCTGCGGGATGCTTCGAGCCGCCCTGCCGATTGCGCTGATCAGCGCGCTGTTTTCCGATTCGCTTCCGGCCTCGGAGAACTGGCTGTATGCGCCGGCGCCCGAGGCCGAGGCTGCGGCGCCAGCCTCAACTCCAGAAGCCCGGGGTTTCTCCGGCATTCCGTCAAGCCCGAATTCCAGATCCGCCTGGGTCAATCAGTCCAAATGGTTGTTCGAGCGCTTGAACCGGAAGAGCCTGCGTATCGGAGATCCCGTGCATATCCGGATCTTCAAGCAAAGCCGTGAGCTGGAGCTGTACCTGCAGGGTCGCAACGGCTTCGAGCTGTATCGCAGTTACCCGATATGCGACATGTCGGGAACGCTGGGCCCGAAGCGCTTCGAGGGTGATTACCAGGCGCCTGAAGGTTTTTACACGATTGCGCCCGCGCGGCTGCACCCACACTCGGATTTCCACCTGGCATTCAATCTCGGCTATCCCAATGCGTTCGACCGCGCACTGGAGCGCACCGGCAGCAATATCATGATCCATGGCGGTTGCGCGTCCAACGGTTGTTTTGCGATGACCGATTACTACATGGAACAGATCTATCTGCTGGCCGAAGCTGCGTTGCGCAACGGCCAAACGGGCATTTCAGTCGAGATCTACCCGTTCCGGATGACCGAGAACAACCTCGACGCGCATGCTTCCTCACGCTGGATCGATTTCTGGCGCAGCCTCAAACCTGCCCACGACCATTTCGTCAATACCGGCAAGCCGGCAAAGATCGGGACCGAAGCCGGTGCCTATCGCGTGCTGGTTCAGGAGCCGTGGCCTGAAACCGGTTCGGTAAGCGCCAGCGCGCCATAGCGCCCTGTGCCGGTCCCGGCGTGCCCGCTGATAGACGTTGGCTATGGTTCAGGGGGCCATTCTCGAACTACTGTATAAACCTGATGTTCAGACGCCTAAAATCTATATAAATTAACTAGATAGAACAATAATACAGAATGATTCCGGGATAAGAATACGGGTTTGCAGTTTCAATCTGCGTTTCAATCTGCGTTAATCTGCGCAATCTTTGGGCTGATCTTGAAAAACCTTGGAAAGCTTTCTTCTGACATTCCCGGCGGTCGCACTGGCCGAGCTGGGAGACAAGACACAACTGGTCATTGTTTTTCTCGCGGCCCGCTTCCGGAAGCCGTGGGCGGTGCTGGCCGGGTTGGTGATTGGTGCGACCGCGAACGCGGGTGTCGCGGTCGCCGGCGGCGCCGTCCTCGACCGGTTGGTGCCGCCGGGTTTTCTCGAATGGCTGGTCGCGGCCGGCTTCCTGGCGATCGGTGCCTGGATACTGTTCGGTCACGATCACGACGATGCCGAGCCGCCGCCGACAACCAGCCACGGTGCGTTTCTGACGACACTGTGGCTGTTCTTCATCATGGAAATGGGCGACAAGACCCAACTGGCCACCGTGGCACTCGCCGCGGGCATGCCGTCGGCCCAATGGGTATTCGCCGGAGCGGCGCTCGGGCTGGTTGCAGCCAACGTGCCCGCGCTGTGGCTGGGCCACAGGTTCGCGTCCAGACTGCCGCATGCCCTGCTCCACCGCCTGAGTGCCGGTGTGTTCATTATTATTGGTCTTGCGCTGATGATTCATCAGCTTGCGCAATGACGCCGGAATCGGCAACATGATTCCGATTCGCCATCACCAATTCGCCATCAAGGGAGATTCGCATCGTGAACCGAAATTCGCCAGGTATTTTTGCGGCAGTCGCGGTCTTCGTTCTATTCGTGGCCCTGATCGTGGTCCGCGCGTCCACAGGTTCCCCGCTGGTTGAGATCACGACGCCGCTGGGCGTGATGACGCTGCTGGTCGGCATCGCGGCATTCTGGTTCTGGCTGGAGCAGGCCAGCGAATGGAAGATCTTCAATTTTCTGCCGCCGCTGCTGTGGATTTACGCCACGCCCATTATTCTCAGCAACAGCGGCGTACTGCCGTTTTCCAGCGGCGCCTATGACGGTCTGCGCCAATACGGCCTGCCGCTGTTCATTGCGCTGATGCTGATCAAGGTCGACGTTGCCGGCGCCGTGCGCATCATGGGCCGCGGTGTGTTCGTGATGTTGATCGGGTCGGTGGGCGTGGTCGTCGGTGGCGTGGCCGCGTATGCGATCGGCGTCTGGGCCGGTGTGCTCGACCCGTCGATCTGGCCGGCGTTCGGCACGCTTTCGGGTTCCTGGATCGGTGGCACCGGCAACATGAACGCCGCCTGGGCCGCGCTGGAAGGCGAGCCGGAGCATATGACCATGGCCGCGGTTGCCGATAACCTGGTCTATATCATCTGGTTGCCGCTGCTACTTGGATCGCGCGCCTTTGCCGATCGTTTCAACCGCTGGGCCGGCGTTTCGCATGATCGTATCGAGCGCATGGAGCAGGCGGCACTGGCGGTCACCGAGGCCGATCACGCCCCGAGCATGACGCAGATTCTGTATCTGGCGCTGCTCGCGTTGACGACCACGGCGGTCAGTGTGTGGCTTGCCGCACGCCTGCCCGAAGTCGCACTCGGCGGCCAGCCGGTAATCACCGAGAGCACCTGGGTCATTCTGCTGGTGACCAGTATCTCGCTGCTGTTGTCGTTGACCCGGGCACGCGCCCTGCCCGGCGCCCAACCGATTGCAATGGCCATCATCTACGTGTTCGTGGCCTCGGTCGGTGCACGCGCCGATGTCGCCAATGCGGACCTTGGGCAAATGGGCTGGTTCGTCGCCGCGGCATACGTCTGGATCTTTATCCACGGCATCTTCATTTTGATCGGCGCGAAAGTGTTCAAGGTCGACGTGCATACGCTGGCGATCGCATCGGCCGCCAACATCGGCGGCGCAGCGTCGGCACCGGTGGTTGCCGCGCACCATCGCCAGTCGCTTGTGCCGGCATCGATACTGATGGCCTTGATCGGATATGCGGTTGGCAACTACCTGGCGATCCTCACCGGCAGGCTGGCACAGTTGATCGGCACCTGAATCCAGTCGCTTTCGTTCGCCCAAAAAATCTCCGCCCCCGGAAACACTACGCTCCGGGCTCTCGCACTCGGAAATTTAGGGTTTACTCGAACGGGAAGCGCATCCACCGGCGGTGATGCCAGCTCCACAACTGCGGCCGCTGCCTGATATGGGCATCAATGATCGCGGCCAGATCGGCTACATCCTGGTGCTGATCCTGACCGTCCGGCAGATGGATGCCCTCACCGATACGGAATTGCCATTCGGGCTCGGCGGCTTCGAGCAACACCGGGTAAATGGGGACACCGTGTTTTCTGGCCAGCACCGAGGCACCGCCCGGCATGGGGACTTGCTTGCCGAGAAATCGCACGGGAATGCCGCCGCGTTTGTGGATCTGGTCGATCGCAATATATGCCGCCCTGCCCCGTTGTACCGCCTTGTTTAACGCGTAGTACGCGCGGGACTCGGGACGGGCCCGGATGACCTCGACGTCGCTTCCGGAGAAAAAATCTTCGAAGAATCCGTCCGGCACTCTGCGCGGCTGGTTGGCAACCATGCTGATCGGCAAACCGCGCAGGGCCAGCTTTAGCAACAAGGCAAGAACGTTGCCCGAATGCATTCCAAGCAATATCGCGCCCCGGCCCGATTCCAGGTTTTCGGCCAATGGTTCGATGCCGGTGACCCTGACCGAATCGGCCAACTGGTCAGCGCTCAGCGCGCCGCATGCTTTCGCGAGGACCTCCAGCACCGCACGATCATTGGTACACCAACTCTGCTTGAGCATTGCGGGGATTTCGGGATCATCGGGTTTAAGGTCGAATAGCTGCGCGACTTGGCTTGCCAACCTGCGGCGCTGGAAAACGGAAAGATGGTAGTGCAAACGGCCCAATCGGTCGCCATCGCGCTGAATGGCTGCCAGGCCCGCACGGCCTCGAATGCGTACAAGGCCCCGGGCAAGCATCGCCGCAGTTCGGCGCAGGAATCTTCTCAGCCAGAGCGGCTGCCAGGGTTTTCGAGTTTTATCCATCAGGCTTTTTGTGTTGTTTTCGCCATCGATCAGGGCAATAGTTACCGTGCTCGCCCGTTGCTCCACGAACACGGCCAGGGAAGTCCCGTATTTTGCCTGAAAAAGACACCTTCGTTACCTGGCATAGCACGAGAACTCACTGGCATCCTTTTCGAATGTCTGCGCCGCCGGCTTCAGGCCCTACAGTCCGCGTCGGTTGTCGCGTCCGCGACCGTCATGTGAGCTCGCTTTTAGGCGGGCGTTGAATCCGGATCTGCGGATCGCGACGATCAATTGATCCAGATCCGTTCTGGCAGGATCGAAACGCACCACTGCGGACTTGTCGCTGAGCGTCGCGATCGCGTCGTGCACGCCGTCGACGGCCTCGAGCTGCCTGCGCACGGCGATCGGGCACATCAGACAAACCATGTCCGGGACCGAAAACGTGACTTCGACCAGTTCGACCGGCTTGATCTCCAGGCTTTCTACCCGCACTGCGGCATCGGCCGGCGCATCCGTATCGGATTGATTCGAACATGCTGCCAGCGCCAGACTCAAGACCGCCGCGATCAACGACCGGACAATCAGCATGTTTTTCGATTGCATTGCCAAGATTACCATCACGTCAACCACGCGGCGAGCAGATATGGAGCGACCGCCGACAGGGCCAGCAGTCCGGTAACGATCCAGAACAGCGTGCGATATCGGCGCCGCACCGCCGGGTTCGCGCAAAGTTCGCCATCGTCACAGTCGCTTCGCGCTCGATACAACCGGCGCCAGGCAATGGCCAGCGAAACCGAACCCAATCCGATGAACAGCCACCGAAACGGATACAGTGCATGCAAGTATGCCAGCCACGCCCCACCGAGGTCCAGCGTCACAAGAACGAACGGCAACACGCAGCAAGTCGACGTCACTAGCGCGCCCACGCCGCCCAGCGCGAGCAATCGCTTGCTGTCGACGCGCTCGAGTTCGGGTTGGGCGGTCGCGTTGTCGGCCTTCATGGCGACGGAAAGCACCCCTTTGATAGAAGTCGAGCCCATGGACAGCGCGGATCAAGGTCTGACAATCGCTGCGCTCGCACACCAGGCCGGGGTCGGCGCCGAGACCATCCGCTGCGATCAGCGCCGGGGTTAGACGACAGTACCACACCGGGCCTACGGGCGCGGTACCCGACGTTACGGCTCCGGCCGACGCCCTGGGCGAGCGTCCGATCGACGTCTACAGCGGGATTGTCGAGATCCGCGCCCGCATTTTCGTGCTAACTCATCAGCCGAGTGCGCGCTTCGAAATCGTCCTGCTCGCCGCGCTCGATTGGTGCGGCGGTCGAAGCCGCATCATGTACTGCCGAATCGAGCAACGGGTTGACGATCCGCACGCCTTCCATCACCTGGCCCGCATTCAGGTCTTCGGTATACAACACCGAAGCCCCGCCCTCGCTTGCGGCTCGCACGATCATTGCATCCCGGTACGAGATGCGATAATGTGGATCTGATCGTCTGAGTCCCGATCAACGCGCCCCGGTTTCCAGCCGCCAGTGCTCAATGCGGCTGCCGCTCAGGTTGGTCACCCAGACCGTATCCGGTGAATCTGATGCTATGCCCATGATGGAGCGTTTGGCTTCCGGTTCGGCGACCGGATAGATCGCGAGCAGTTCGCCGTCGAGGCCGAAGCGCTGGATGCGCTGGTTGAAGAAGTCCACCGCAAGAATGCTTTCGCCGTCGGTGGCCAGGTCGATCGAGCTGACCACATTGAACCAGCCGTTGAACGGCCCGGGAAGCCCGAGCCCGAACGCCCCGCCCCAGGCATTGGTCAGCTGACCATCCCTGTCGAAACGCTTGATCCTGTGACCGTAGGCGTCGGCAACGAAGAACCCGCCGTCGGGTGTAATTGCGACATCCGACGGATAGCGGAATTCGTCGTGTCCGCGTCCGGGCTTGCCGTGAGTGCCCCAGCTTTGAACAACATCGCCTTCGGGTGAAAGCCGGACGACTCGATGGTTGTAGGTATCGGCCACCAAGAGACTGCCGTCGTCGAACACATCGACGCCGCTTGGACTGTTCAGACCGCCGTTCTGGCCATCACCCCCGGTGGCTGTGATCGAATCGAGGTGTCTGCCGTCGAAGTCGAACACCTCGATCGTATCCCGAAAGTAATCGGCCACGTACAGTTGCCTGCCCCTGAAGCTCATGTTCATCGGTCGGTCGAGGAAATCTTCACCGAAAGTGCGCCGGAAATCGCCGGCCGGGGAATAGACCTGGATGCGGGCGTTGCGCGCATCGGCGACGAACACCCAGTCGGCGAGCAGCGCGATGCCGGTCGGCTCGTTGAACTGACCCGCGTCCGTTCCACTGGAACCGAATGACTCGATGCTTGCCCGGCCGTAAAACCGCGGCGCCGGCACGGAGTTCCACCATGCGATGGACAAGAGGGTCAAAAGCACCAGCAACAGAAATACAGGTGCCGCAATCAGAATCCGTTTTCTCGACTTCTTCATCAGAAACTGATCCGAAATCCAGCGCGCACGATGAAATCGTCGTCCGGCTGGTTACCGTCCAGATCCTGCGTTACCGGCAATTGCACGATAGCCTCGGCGACCCATCGCCGGGTGACCCACTGCAGGCCCGGGGAAAGAAACCAGCGTGTGCCGCCGGAGTCGGTATCCTGGAGGCCGTTGACACGATTGTTGTCCTGCACCTGCAGGTTGGATTCGAGCACGGCGTAACCGAAACCCTCGATCCCGCTGCCCAACTCGCGCGGCCAGATCCGATATTGCCAGCTTGCATCGAAATCGAAGCGATTACCCACTTCGAAGTCGTCGTCGCTGCCGGTGCGCTGGTAGCGGATTTGGGCGTCGAATTCCCAGTCCAGCGTCTGCCAGGTGGCCACGACCCCGCCGAAGCCGTCCCAGGCGCCGGTGCCCGGCTGCAGGGCGCGCGGCAGCCTGCCGCGCGAATCGGTCTCGCCGGTCTTGCCGGTGGGTGCCTTGAACCCGGCAAAAGGCGCGATGCGAAACGTTCGACCGGCAGCATTTTGCTTGAACAGCGTGTAACGGACGAACACGCTGGCATCGCCGAAGCCGCTTCCGAAGCGTCCGATCGGGCCGACATCAAATTCCTTGCGCTGCCACGGCACCACCCCGAAGACGGCCCAATCCGCGCTGACGCCGTAGCCCAGCACCGCCGCCAGCCCGGTGACCCGCAACTCGCGGTCGCTTCCCGCCGTTCCTGCCGATGCCTGGCGCAGGAAAAACTGCTCGCGCCAGACGAACTGCCCTTTGGACAGCGGCAACGCCGAGTTGAATGTTTGCGGGGCGGCGAACGAGGTGGCCGGCAAAAGCGTGCCGGCCGCCAGCACCGCCGCCATGAGGCATTGCGGCCGACCAATCACTTCTTGGCGTCGTCGCCGACCGGTTCAAAGCCCTTGAGGGTAAAGCCGGCATCGTCCACGGCCTGCTCGACGTCCGCCTGGTCCAGGGCCTGACCGTCGGCCATGATAATCACGACCCGGCCTTTTTCCACGTCGGTTTCGAGCGTGTCGACACCGTCGATCTTCATCAGCTGTTTTTCGATACCATAGGCGCAGAATGGACAGGCCAGGCCATCGACGTGGATCACGTAGCGTTCGCTTTCGGATTGCGCGCTGCCCGCCATTGCCAGCATGATCAGCAGGGCCGGAATCAGCAGTTTGAACGGATTTGCTTGCATCTCCAAATCCCATGGGATGTTTAGTTCATGATACGCGAGATGAATCAATGACGCGGTTGTGGTTTGGTCTTGCCGTGCGGGCAGAGATCGGCGTGGACTAATGGGAAATCATGATTCGCTGCGCCGCCTGGCCAATGCAGGACTGGCCCTGGTCGCCGCGATCGCCCTGGGGCCGGTGATGCTAGCGATCGCCGCTTTGGTGTGGCTCGACGACCGCGGGCCGATTTTCTATCGCCAAACACGGCTTGGGCTGGGCGGTTGTCGCTTCCGGATATGCAAGTTCCGGACGCTCCGCGGCGCCAAAGGCGGTTACGGGCTGGTCGCGCCGGTGGGCGATTCCAGGATCACGCGTGTCGGTTCATGGCTGCGCCGCAGTCACCTGGATGAATTGCCGCAACTTTTCAATATTTTCCGTGGTGATATGAACTTCGTTGGTCCCAGACCGGCACGGCCGCAGCTGTGGACCGGAGTCGATGCCGCGCTACGCGAACGTGCACTGGCGTCCCGGCCCGGCCTGACCAGTCCGGCGAGTATCCGTTTTATCTGCGAAGATTCGGTCCTGGCCGAGTTCGACCGGGCCGAGACGCTTTACCGGGAGGTTGTTTATCCGGCCAAAGTGGCCATGGATGTGGGCTATTTCGAAAACCACAGCATCTGGGGCGATCTGAAAGTGCTCGGGGCGACCGTGACTGCAGTCGTCGGACAGCGCAACGACAGCCGTTGCCGGCAGCGGTTGGCGTGGCTTCTGCGTGACCGCCCGGAAGCGCAACGACTCCATAATCGTGAGGCTTCACGGGAGGATTCATGAAAAGCGATTTCTGGACGGGGTTCTGGCGGCTGGCCGATCCGAAAATCAGCCTCACTTCGGTGGCCGCGCTCTATGTCGGCGTCTCGGCGGCCGCCGTGGATGCGCCACTCAGTTGGTCCTGGCTGGTCACTACCCTGCTGGCGCTGTTCGCGATCGAGGTGGCAAAAAATGCCTGGGGCGACGTTTACGACTACGATTCCGGCACCGACCTGGCTGTGGCGTTCGACGATCGAACGGCGTTTTCGGGCGGCAAGCGCGTAATGGTCGACGGCTTGCTCACGCGCCGCCAGACGTGGGCCATGGCCGCCGCCTTTACCCTCGCCGGGTTAGCGCTGGGCGCGGCTATCGTGGTGTTTCGTGAGCCGGCCGCGTTCTGGATCGGAGCGGTCGGATTTGTTCTTGGCTGGTCCTACCACGGCCCGCCGTTACAGCTCGCCTACCGTGGTCTGGGCGAGCTGGATGTCGTTGTCTGTTACGGGCCGCTGATCGCCCTGAGCGCTTACTTGGTACAAACTCACGAGCTGAGCTGGCAGGTTTTCTGGCTTTCCGTTCCACTGGGTATGATCATTGCCGCTTTCTTGTGGGTCAACGAATTTCCCGACTACAAGGCCGACCGCGATCACGGCAAGCGCAACCTGGTCGTGCGGCTTGGCCGGCACAAGGCCAGCCGGGTATTGCCCCTGATCTATCTGGCCGCCTTGGCGATTGTTGCCGCGCTGCCGCTGACCGGTTTGCCGAAGACCGTCTGGTTGGGCGGGCTGGCCGCGGTTCCGGCTGCCTGGGTGTGCTACCACGTATGGCGCCAACCCGAAACCTTTTACCGCTCCAAACCCGTTCAGCCGGCCGCCCTCATTGCCTTTCTCGTTTACTCGGCCGGTGCGGGAACCGGCGTGCTGATCAACTCCGGGATTATCTGAACGACGCATCCCGCGATCTGGGCCTGGCGCTGGCATCGGTGTTCGCACTGCTGGCGCTGCTGCTCGGGCTGCTCAGGTAGGGCCGCTGCCGATCAACCCTCTCGGGTGGGTTCGTCGTCATGAACAACCGACAACGGGTTGACGCATTCGAGGCCGTCGAAGCGCTTGAAGTCGTGGTCTGCCGAATAAACGCTACAGCCGTGCTCGAGCGCTATGGCGGCAAGGTGCGCGTCGCTGGTCAAGTTTCCCGCGCTGCCGCTGTTTCGGAGCAGACGGTTCATGATCAGCCAGTGCTTTTCGCCGGGGGTTACCGGACGGACGTAGGGCTGGCCGAGCCAGCCCTCGACATAATCGAGCGCCTGCTCAACCTTCAGCGGATGATCGAAAAGGCGGTGATGCGTTGTGATCCGGATGAATGCCAGCAGCACGATCCAGGCCATGCCGACCGCCTCGCTACCCGACAGCACCTGCTCCAGCCATTTTCTGGCCTGGCGATGATGCGGCGCATCGCGATTGACCGCATAGATCAGCAGGTTGGCGTCGGGCAGGATCATTTGCGCAATTCCATCTTGCGCTCGAGCTCCTCGTTTTCGAGCGCGGATGCCACATCAAGCGCCTTTTCCAGATTTCTTCCGGGCTGCGAGGCGCCCATCGAAGCCGGTTCCAGCCGGTAAGGTCGCGCCGCCGGCACCGCCCGAGCGTTTTCCAGGCCGGCCCGCAGTGCCTCATTGACGACCTGCTTGAACGGCTTTCCGGTCTCATAGGCCTGCTTCTTCAGCAGTTCCGCAAGCGAATCATCAATTGTCAGTGTTGTGCGCATGCAGGCATCTTAGCATCATTCTATAAGACATCAAAACATCACCGGCGGATCGTGCGCTGTGATTCGCACATGACCGGGTCTGCTACGCTCGATTCGGGCGAAGCCCATTAATCATCAGGATTCAAGCACTAAATCATGACTTGGCTCTGGTACCTGGGCGCCGCGTTGTGCCTGGCTGGTGCCGTGTAAAGAGCCGGCAGCTCCTGGATCTGATCCGATCCGGCAAGAAAGGGATTGACAACGCGGACGTTGCCGTAGTGCCGGCCGTGCTGGAAGTCCTCGGAAACGATCGCGGCCAACCCGAAGCATTGCGCATAGGCCCACAAGTGAGCATCGAACCATGAAATGCCGTAGGTGGCGCAGCCGTACATCGCGGTCGTCAGTCAATACATTGGCAACCTCGGCGCGACTGGTCCCCTGCCCGAATTGCTGCTAGCCCACGTAGATACTCTGTTGGCTGTCAAGCATTTTTGGGCTCGATGGCGAACAATTTTG
>JBBDSL010000055.1:0-7016 GCA_040904965.1 Wenzhouxiangellaceae bacterium | reverse complement strand
GCCCCAGCCACGGCACCTGGCGGCCCCTCGTGACGGAGGGGTGGTGAATAAGGCGGGCTAAGCTAAGCGGCGCGGCCGCAAACCCAACCCGGCTTTTCCGGCCCCGAGCTTATACCGCGTCCGCTTGAGCATTTTGTTGAGCGCTTAGTCGGCATGGTGTAACTCTTGCCGAAGGATCTCCCTCAATTTGCCAGCAGTTAACGGAAGACTCTCATCGTTAATTGCAGCTCGAAGGGCTTCGTTAATAGCAGTTTGGTACCCAATACCTCTGGAATCGGCCTGAGCACGAAATGCCTCGATAATGTCATTGTCCAGCATGATCGTGATGCGGGTCTTTCCAGGAGACTCAATGGCAGGACCTCGTTTGCCCTTGCTGAAATCGTACTCTTTACGCATGGTAGTTCCTTGCCTCGTTTCGGCTGGCTTTACGCGCGGAAATGATTCGGACCCGAGCATCCCGCTGTGTGTGGATTACAACCAGAATTCGACCCAGAGCATCAGCGCCAACGGTTACAAAACGGGACTCACCTTCCGAGTCGGGATCCTCGATGGTGATGCCAAGAGGGTCTCGGAGCGCCTGCTCGGCATGCGCGAAGCTGACGCGGTGTTTGCGAAGGTTTGAGGCCGCCTTTTCCGGGTCGAACTCGATTTCCATGCGGCTAGTATGCATATATTATACATATCAGTCAAGTCCGCTCAACTTATAAGCATTTATACGCCGTGCGCAGCTTGGCGTATAAATGTCTGTTGGACTAAGCCGACCATCAGACTTGCGCGTACTTATTCTATGTTGGCATTCATCCGGCCGGCATTCGGTCGCGCTGACCGGCTACCCGGGTCGATCGCCCCGCCGAGGCCAGGGCCGCATCGCGGGGAGGCGTTTGTTCCGGCGCTCTGCCTGTCCAATGTATTCAGCGGTCAATCGTGGTCGGTACATACAACTCGGTTGCGTCCCGCGGATTTGGCCGCGTAGAGCGCGCGGTCGGCACGTGACAGCCATTGCCCGGCATTCTCGCCGACGTTGAGTCCGGTCGCGCCAATGGACACGGTCACAGCGCCATCGTCGGGTGCGCGCAGCCGTTCGCGAATGGCCGCCTGTAGTTTGTCGAGGGCAAGCGCCATCCCTTCCGTCGAAGTGCCCGGCATCGTCAGGACGAATTCCTCGCCGCCGAAACGGTAGAAGCTGTCGGAGGCGCGCATCGTGTCGTTTACGATCCCGGCGAGGTCGACCAGCACCTGGTCGCCGGCATCGTGACCGTGGCGGTCGTTGACATCCTTGAAGTGATCCAGATCGATGACCGCCAGGCCAGCCGAGTCGCCGCCGATCCGGGCGGCTTCCGTGCGTGCGGCAAGCTCGCGGCGCAGGGCGCGGCGGTTGCCGATCCCGGTAAGCGGATCGCGGTTGGCCATGACATCGAGCTGACGATGCTGGCGAGACGTTCGCCAGGCGAACACGAACGAGAACACCGCGACCTGTGTGGCGACCGCGATAAACGTGACCCATTCAAGACGGTCCGCAAACAGCTCGGACATGCCGCTGACAACACCGATGAGCACCACTGAAAGCGCGATGCCGACACGGCTGCTCGCCATCAGGAATATGGCGATCATCAGCGAGAACAGCCACATGTAGGACAATCCGTGGGCTGGAATCATAATCAGGCCGCCGCTGGCCAGCAATGTGGCGATTAGATTTCCGGCCATCCTGCTGCGTCCGCTCTTCCAGGCATAGACAAAGCCGCCAAGCATCGCTGCAACGATCAATCCGTCGGCCACCGCCACGGCGAACTGGCCCTGAAGCAGGCGATAGACCGCGAACGGGCTGATGGCGAGGGAGGCGACCGTGCAGAACACGCCCAGGATGGCCAGGTGGGTATCGGACTTCAGTCGCTCAAGCGCACGGGGCTTTTTCGAAATCTCCATGGTCCTGGTACCACTATCGCGCCATCGGTCGGGCCCGCTCTCGGGGATTACTTCGTGTCGTTCATCGGAACGCATCGTGTTCACTGGCGCCTGCACGTGGGTGTGCATTCGAGTATTGCGCTGGTTTATGCAATCACTGTGCCAACCGGCCACAAAACCCGGCCGGACCGCCTCCAATCGAGACAAGTTGCGCGGTGTGCGGCGACAATACCGCAGCCCCCAGGTCTGGTCCGCTCGACACCGCCGGTCACGTTTGGACGCGTTTGAGCCCGGCCACGGCGTAATACTGGGCCACAATGCACAGAGAGCCGGGACGGGTAGAGTAGGCGGGGACATAGAGTAGGCGGGGACAGGCACAACGTAGGAAAACGCAGGCACGAGCTTGTATTCCGCACGAACCCCCATCTCGAAGATATCGTAAGTGGCCGGATCAGTCCCTAAAATCGCCAAGTCAATATCGACCAGCACCGATTCGTCTTTCGTCTGAGTTGGCGCGTTATGCTCTGTAACCATGATGAGGCGGTGGACCCGAGCGGCCTCCTCAGCTGTTGCGCCATTATTAGACAACAATGACGCAGCCCAATCCGCACTTTTTTCTCATTTTTGCTGGAATGAGGCTTATAGATCTCATCATGGAACCACAACGCAATCTCAACTTCCCGGGGAAACGTCAGCTCGTCAGCACACCCATCCAAGTGCCGAAGACACGCTGAAATATAGTCAGCCGTGTGGTAGTGCCGCCCATTCTCAGAATACGCAGCCTTCAAAGATTCGAATGTTTCCCGGTTCACACCAAATTCCCAGGCATCCATCAACCGCAACCACCGCTCAATGTTCATCTTTGACTCGCGGGGCATCGTCACGCCTCAGTCTAAAGGCTTGCAACAAATTCTTCCCTGCCAGTACGGCATATAGCCAAGCCTTACGCCAGCGGCTCCCAAGCAATACGATGTGGACATGCCAGCCTTTCTCGCGCCTAGAACTATAGCCACTGTACAAGATGGTGAACGCTTCAGAATCTCCAATTAGATTCTGGGATAGCTCCTGCGCGTGACGGATACCCAGGTTGAGCATTTCCGTAAACTCAGATGCCGAGGGTTGGCCTTGGTCGATGGGGAAGGCAAGCAGATAGTAGTTGGGGATGAGATCGTTTCGAATCGCCGAAAGCTCGCACGTCCGCCCTGACGCCAATAACGTCGTTTGAGCCTTCGGTACAGCTAGCATTGCGAGATTACTCCCTTGGCGCACAACTTGAAAATGATGGGCGAAAACGCCGGGTATTGAGTATTGGGACTGAAGCGCCGGATATTGTCGTGTCCGTCGCCGGGGAAATCGATAGTTTTCTGATTTGACGGCTGAAACGCGTAAATCGTGCCGGGAATATCCGCCGCTTGCTACAAATTTTGTCCATTTTGCTCCCCTCTGGAGAGCGATTTTCCGATCGACCTGCTCAGCCTTCGCTGCTGGAATGATGCATCAGATCCGTGGGCAAGGCAAATACCGGCATGGGCGAGCAACTTCTGTTCCGGGTGCGGCGGGTTATCCGGACCCGACATTACAGCTATCGAACCGAGAAGTCGTATCTCGGCCGGGCGCTCCGGGTGCGGGAGTTCCGGGTGAAGGAATGCCCCTGCGAGACTGGCGTTTATTGGGGTCTGGCGGGATCGTGTCGAGGTCCCGGATATCGCCTGCGGCGATTCCGGGACGACGGGGCAGTTGGCGATTTCGGGACGACGGCGCTGGTGATTCGGGGACGACGGGGGCTAACGATTTCGGGGTGACGGGAGAATCGGCGTATGGAGGCGCGTCATGAGATCCCGGATAACGCCGCGCTGCGCGCGACGTTTCCGGGATGACGGGAAAAGGGGATGAAGATGATCCCGGAGGACTGAGGTCAAATAGCGCGAAGTTGTGGAACAGAGGGTTTCCTTCGCGCGCTCTTCGTGCTCGTCGTGTCCTGCTTTTCCCGGCTTGTTTCAGTCGCTGTCGCTTTCCTTGACGAAGCCATCTTCGTTCAACTCGACAATCGGCATTTCCAGCGCTTCGAGCTCTTCGCGGATGGTGGCTTCGTCGCCCACCACCACAATCGCCATGTTGTGCGGGTTGATGTGCCGCGCGGCGATCTGGTTGAGGGTTTCGCGGTCGACTTCGGCCAGGATCTCGTTTTGCTGCGAGCGGTAGTCCAGCGGCAGGTCGTAGGTGAGGATGTTGTCGAGCAGACCGAGCTTGCGCGCCGGGGTTTCGTACTCGCGCGCGTCGCGCTGACCGATGGCCGAGCGCATGTACTCGACCTCTTCGACCGTCATGCCTTCTTCGGTGTAGCGCTCGAGTTCGTTCAACACCTCGCGGATGGACACGGCCGTGGCGTCGCGGTTGACTTCCGAGGAGAACACGAAGCGCCCGCGCTCCGGGCCGCCGGAAAAACCTGTCCACGCGCCATAGGTATAGCCCTTGTCTTCGCGCAGGTTGAGGTTGATGCGACTATTGAATGTGCCGCCGAGCACGAAGTTGGCAAGGCCGGCGCGATAGAAGTCGCCGAGGGCATCGTACGGGATGGCGTGCTGGCCGGCGCGCAGGCTGGACTGGGCCGCCTCGGCCTTGTCGACCAGGTACAGCGTGCGGCTCTCGATTTCCGGTCGTTCGGCCAGCGCCGAACGCTCGGGCGTTGCCGTTTCCAGCGCACCCAGCGGTGCCATGGCGGCCCTGGTTTCCGCGTCGGGCAGGCTGGAGCTGACCAGCACGCCTTCGATGTGCGCGGGCATGTGGGCGGCGTGAAATTCGCGCACGTCTTCCAGCGTGATGGCCTGGACCGTATCCGGGATGCCGGCCTGGGGGTAGGAAAGCGGATTCTTCGGGCCTTCCAGCACCGCACCCAGGGCGCGGTTGGCCAGCCCCTCGGGGGTCTTGCGATTCTGCATCAGGCCTTCGATGGTCTGCTGCTTGACGCGCGCGAAGTCTTCCTCGGTGAACGCCGGCTCCAGCATGCGCTCCATCAGCAGCGGAACGGCTTCGTCCAGGTGCCGGGCCAGTACGTTGAGCGTGACCGTGGTCCGATAGGTGCCGGCGTTGACGTTGATGTTGGCGCCGATGCGCTCCAGCGCCTCGGCGAACTCGGCCGCACTGCGCTGCTTCGTCGCCTCGCCCATCATCGAGGCGGTGAGCGCGGCCAGTCCGGCCTTGCCGGCCGGCTCGTCGCGCTGGCCCATGGCGAATACCGTGCGCAACGTGACGGTTGGCGTCTCGTCGTTGGAAACGGCCAGTACGCGCACGCCGTTTTCCAGTTCGCCGTCGCGGATCGGCGGCAGCTCGACCTGCGGGTTCATGCCCGGCGTGGGGCGCTGGCTGCGGTCAAAGCTGTCTTCGGCCTCGCGCAACGCCAGTTCCTCGCCCTCGTCGCCGTAGGATTCCGGGATGTCGCGTTCGCCGGCGTCGAAGTTGGGTTCGGCCGCGGCCATCTCGGGCTGACCGTTGGGCACGATACTCAGCAGCACCGCAGGCTGGTCCTGGATGTACTCGGCGAACACGCGCTCGACGTCTTCGGTCTCGACGTTACGGTAGCGCTCGATTTCCTCGGCAATGCCGGCCGGGCTGCCGGTGAAGGTCTCGTAGGAGGCCAGCGTGCTGACCTTGCCGGAAACCGACTGCAGCGCGAACACACGCCCGGCCTCGTACTGGGCCTTGAACTTCTGCAGGTCATCCTCGCTGACCGGGCGGTTGGCGAATTCGTCCAGCGTTGCGCGCACGGCCGTCTCCATTTCGGCCAGGCTTTCGCCGGACTGCGGGTTCTGGATGACGATGAACCAGATTTCGCAGGCCAACTCCTTGCACGAATGAATCACATTCGCCTGCACCGCGCGCCCGCTCTGGACCAGGCGCTGGTACAGCAGCGAGGCCTGACCCTGCCCGAGAATCTTGGCCGCCGCGTCCAGCGCCGGCTCATCGGGATGGTTGGCATGCACCGTCGGCATCATCATCGCCAGCGCCGGCAGGTGGATGTTGTCTTCCAGCGTCACGTAGCGGTCGGCATCGAGCTCGGCCGGCTGTTTCGGCAGGTTCTCGACTTCGGAGCCCGCCGGGATGGGGCCGAAGTATTTCACCACGGCTTCCAGCGTCTCGTTCGTGTCAATGTCGCCGCCGATGGTCAGCGCGGCGTTATTGGGCCCGTACCAGCGCAGGAAGAAGCGCTTGAGGTCGTTGAGATCGGCGCGGTTGAGGTCCTCGATCCAGCCGATCACCGGCCAGGAATACGGATGGCCTTCGGGATAGAGCGTCTTGTTCAGCGTCTCCAGCGCGCGACCGTAGGGCTGGTTGTCGACGCGCTGGCCGCGCTCGTTCTTGACCGCCTCGCGCTGGACTTCGAACTTCTCCTGAGTCACGGCGTCGAGCAGAAAACCCATGCGGTCGGCTTCCAGCCACAGCACGGTCTCGAGCTGGTTGGCCGGGACGGTCTGGAAGTAGTTGGTGCGGTCGGTGTTCGTGCTTCCGTTGAGCGTGCCGCCAGCATTGGAGACGATCTTGAAGTGCTCTTCGTCGGCGACGTTTTCCGAGCCCTGGAACATCATGTGCTCGAAAAAGTGGGCAAAGCCCGAGCGGCCGGGTTCCTCGCGGTTGGAGCCGACATGGTAGGTCACGTCCACGTGCGCCAGCGGGTCGGAATGGTCTTCGTGCAGCACCACGGTCAGGCCGTTGTCGAGCCGGTACTTGGCGTACGGAATCGAGATGCCGCTGTCGTCGCCGGCGAAGCGCTCGACCAGCGTGACGCCTTCGGGCAATTCCGACTCGCTCGAGGATGTTTCGGCGGCCTCGCTGCCGGCTCCGGTCGACGGTTCCGGCGCATCGGGCCGGTCGCAGCCGGCAAGTGCGAACAAAAAGATGGATATCAGGGCAAGCTTGAGATACGAGTTCACCGGCATGTTCCTGTCTGGGATCAAGGCGCAAAGCCTACCACTACTGGCGCGTCGATGATGGACCCGAGAGCCCGGAACACGATGGTGCGTTACGCCTTCGGCTTCACACACCCTACGCGGGCAATAAGGGGTTTGTAGACATTATGGATTGACCTGTCCAACCTCGAACACTTGGGTTACGTTTCG
>JBBDSL010000054.1:5807-7060 GCA_040904965.1 Wenzhouxiangellaceae bacterium | reverse complement strand
ATCAGGAGCTTGAAAGAATAACAGCTTTTGCATCAATCACATAGAATCACGATTGTTCACACAAGATCACGCAATAACACGTTGGATAACGTTCGCACTGTGACAAAAGTGTGACACGCAGTTTGATTTCGGAGGCTCCCGCTATAGTTGCCAGGTCGTCCTGAGCAGTTCAGACCTTTCGAAGGTCTGGGCCATGAATTGGAATTCCCACCCCACATGCTCGATACTCTGATAGAGAGAGTCGGCTAAAAGAGAAGCGAACCATGAGCAGCAACGAACAGATGCTTTTCGAGAAGCTCCAGGCCTTGCCGCCGCAACAGCGCGCGGAAGTCGAAGATTTCGTGGATTTTCTCGCCACCAAGGCCAGGAAGCGTGCCGCCCTCGATCGGCTCCTTGCGATTGCGCCGGCGCTCGACGCCGCAGGGGTCGAGCCGATGACCGAAGAAGAGGTTGCCACCGAGATCAAGACGACACGCGCCGATCGACGCGCACGCAAGCAACAAGAACAGAAGTGATCGCGTGCGGGTCGTTCTCGATACCAACGTGGTGATCTCCGCGCTACTTTGGCGCAGCACGCCGTATCGATTGCTGGAAGCGATTCGCCGGCACGAGAGCGTCACGCTCTATAGCAGCCCCGTGCTCCTCGAAGAGCTCGCCGATGTGATCGCCCGGCCGGCGTTGAGCCGGCGTCTCGCAGCGATCGGGAAGACGGCGCGCGAGATTCTTGCCGATTATCTCGAGGCCATCGAGCTGATCGAGCCAGTAACCGTCCCGCGCATCGCGCGTGACCCCGACGATGACCACGTCCTCGCATGCGCGCTCGCTGCGACGGCGGAGCTCACAGTCTCCGGGGATCAGGATCTGCTCGAGATTGCCGACTACGAAGGAACTTCCATCGTCACGCCCGCAGAGGCGTTGCGCCGAATCGAGAAAAAGTGAATGCAGTACTGGCCCGGATAATCCAGTATTTAACCCGCCAATTGCATCAAGAACCGGCGCATTCCCGAACGCATTGTTCTGCGCCTCCCAAACTTTCGTTCGCAACGCGTTGGTATGATCTCCGGCCCGTAGGGCGCAAAAACTCTGTTCAGACCGCTAAGCAGCCCATCGATAGGCGTGATGCAGTCCGCCCAGGATCGGCTTGGCAGTGAGTGATCTGCCCGATCCGTTCGGGATATCCGCAAAGACCGGGCATCGCGCCGTGGCAATTGGCCGAGATCGATTTCGATTCACGGTTGCCGGAGTGGGGGGGG
>JBBDSL010000054.1:0-5797 GCA_040904965.1 Wenzhouxiangellaceae bacterium | reverse complement strand
AGTGCCAGAGTGACACTCCCTGGCACTTGACTCTGACCCCTAGACATTGACTCTGATTCCATCCCTGTCTTTTGCGCTAAGCTTGGCCCATGAGCTTTCTCAGCGAACTCAAACGCCGCAACGTGCTTCGGGTGGGCGCGGCCTATATCGTCACGGCCTGGCTGATCGTGCAAGTCGTGGAGACCCTGTTCCCGATCTACGGCCTGTCCGAGGCTGCAGCGCGAACGGTGGTCAACATTCTGGCCATCGGCTTATTTCCCGTGCTGGTGCTTTCGTGGGTGTTCGAATGGACGCCCGAAGGGCTGAAGCGCGATGCCGAGGTGGCGGACGATGCGCCTTCCTCACCGGGGGCGACCAAGCGCCTGGATCGAATCATCTTGATAGTGCTCGCCCTGGCGCTGGGCTACTTCGCCTTCGACAAGTTCGTGCTGGACCCGGCCCGCGACGTCGCCATCGCCGAGAGCGCCCGCCAGGAAGGCCGCTCCGAGGCGATCATCGAATCCTACGGCGAGACCTCGATCGCGGTGCTGGCCTTTGCCGACATGTCGCCGGACAAGGACCAGGAGTACCTCTCCGATGGCATCGCCGAGGAGATCCTGCACCTGCTGGCCAAAATTCCGGAGCTGCGCGTGATTTCGCGGTCCTCTGCATTTTTCTACAAGGGCAAGAACACGCCCATTCCCGAGATCGCCAGGCAACTCCATGTCGCGCACGTGCTGGAAGGCTCGGTGCGTAAGGCCGGTAACCGCATTCGCATTACCGCGCAGCTGATCGAAGCACGCAGCGACACGCACATCTGGTCGCAGACCTGGGATCGCACGCTGGATGATATTTTCGCGATTCAGGATGAACTTGCAGCGGCCATGGTCGAGCAGCTCCAGGTCACGCTTCTGGGTGACGCCCCCGCCGCCAAGCGCATCGATCCCGAGGCCTATATGCTCTACCTGCAAGGCCACTACTTCTTCGACTTAGTGGATGCGGCCAAGGCAGTGGAGCTGCTGGAGCAGGCCATTGCCATCGAACCCGACTATGTGGATGCGCTGCTCGATCTGGCAGGCGCTTACTACCAGCTCTCGGATACCGTCGCTACGTCGGCGGATATGCCGAAGGACGATGCCTGGCATCGATCTGAGGCCGCCTGGCAGCGCGCGAAGGCGCTTGAACCCGAGCACCCCGCGGTGTTGGTCTATGACGCCTGGAAATCCTGGGAAGCGGGTGATGCACCCGGGGCTGCGCGGCAGTTCGAACGCGCCCTGGAGCTGCATCCGCGCCACATCCGCGCGCTGCGCATCGCAGCCAATTTCAGCCTGTTACTTGGGCTGACTGACTCGGCCGTGCGGCTCAACCGGATGTCAGTCAGCCTGGATCCCCTGTGCTTTATGTGCAATTACCGCCTCGCCCGGGCGCTGGCCCAGGCGGGCCAGTTCCGGGAGGCCATTGACGTCATGGAGCGGTTCCAGGCGCTGATGCCGGGCGGCGGCGGCCAGATCACCACCGGCCTGGCGCGCATGGAACTGGGCGACTTCGAGGGTGCGATGAAGGATTTTGAGTCCCGTCTCGAAGGGCCCGATAAGGACGGCTGGTACGGGCCGCTGATGCTCCGGGCCTTTCAGGGTGAGGATGTCTCGGCGGAACTCAATGCGGTAGCCGGGCAAGTGCCGGAGCAGAGGTCTTTCTACTTCATGCTCGCCGAAGTCTACGCGGTGTCGGGGGAGATTGATCAGGCCTTCCGCTGGCTCGAAAAGGGCGAACAGATCACGCTGCCTATGTACCGTCCGCTGACATCGCGCTACTTCAAAAACCTGCACGACGACCCGCGCTGGATGGGGTTTCTCGAGCGGGCCGGCATTGCGCCGTGGCAACTGGCCGAGATCGATTTCGACCCACAGTTGCCTGATTAGTCCCCGGTGATCTGGTAGCGCAGGTTCAGGTAGAAGGTCCGCCCGAACACGTCGTACAACTTGGTGTCGGTGTTGTTGGCCACCCAGTCGGCCATCAACGGAGATTTCTTGTCGAACAGGTTGTTGATGCCGAAGCGGACGGTGACCGAATCGTCCCAGTCATAGGAAAGGCCAAGGTCGTAGTAGTTCCAGGCGGCGATTTCCGGTATGGCCAGCGTGAAGTCGTTGAAGCCGAACAAGGGCAAGGCGATCGGCGCCGCGTTCCTGGTGCCGTCAATCCAGCGCCAGGTCAGACGCGCGTTGAACGGGCCGGAGGCGTAATTGAAATTGGCGGTGAAGCGGTTTTCCGGGAGCGTCTCTGCACCGAAGAGTTGCCCCCCACCACCGCACGGAATGCCAAACGTGCCTTCGCACTCGAACACCTGCGAGACGATGTTCTCCTGCGTCTTCAGAGACATTACGTGAGTCAGAGTGGCATTGACGCTGAGCAGGGACATGTCATCCAACCAGGATAGGGAGGCCGGAAGGTCCATTTGATACTGCAATTGAACGTCGATGCCGTCGGTGGCCAATACACCACGGTTTTGGAGGATGCTGATTATTTCGGAGACATTTCCGGTGGAATCGCGGCTCAGCTTGTCGCAAAAGACGCCGGCGGTGTTCAGTGGGTCAAAGCATGTGATCGCGGGATCCACCTGGCCAATCGTGTCGGTGATTTCGATGTCCCAGTAGTCCACCGCGAGCGTCAACTCAGGTATGGACTCAGGGTTGAGGACGAAACCCAGCGTGAAGGTATCGGAGGATTCCGGTTCCAGGTTCGGGTTTCCGCCGCGGGTGACGATGGAAGGGTAGAAGCGGGTCGCCTCGAACACGCCGACCTGGCTGGCGGGTAGACCCTGGAGTACGCATTTTTCCAGGTTACCTCTGCCAACCGGATCCTGTGAAGCCGAGCACGGATCCTGGTTGTTGGCTCTGACAAAGTTGATAAACTGGCTGAACTGCTCGGTGAACAGTTCGGCATTGTTAGGCGCGCGCACCGCGTGCTGCAGCATGCTGCGGAAACGCAGCGAGTCCGTGACCATCCAGTCAAGACCCGCCTTCCAGGTTGTCACCGAGCCCGCGTTGTCGTAATCGGACCAGCGCGCACCGACCTCAAGGTCCAGCTTCTGATCAGAGGTTTTGCCTTCGAACAGGGTCATGACCGCCTCTGAGTAAAGTTCGTAAACGGTTTCCTTGCCGTTGATCGAGGCGTCACCAACGTAGCCCACGGTGTCGCCGGAAAATAAAAGTTCATCCGCCTCGAAGCGCGCCTCGTCACTGCGGTATTCGAGACCAAAAGCCACGTCCACCGGCCCGCTCCAGATCTCAAACGGCGCCCCGGTGACCACGGCGCTGGCCAGCCATTGCTTTCGGCTGGTGGTGTTCAGGGCGTCTTCGGAACGGATAAAGGCCACGGCGGCTGCGCTGAGATTGCCTTCGCCGAACAGGTCGACCGGCACGCAGCCGCCGGAGGGGTCGAAACACTCCCCGGTGGCTGGATTCACAAGCAAACCTTGCTGGATACGCGCGCGCGAGGCGTCGTTGCGCTGGAATTCCTTCTCGTCGAAGTCGGTATAGGTCAGCCAGGTATCGAAGTTCCAATCGTCAGCGAACTCGCCCCTGAAACCGGCCACGTAGCGCTGGTAGGTCTTGTCGTAGTCGATAATGCGTGGGCCCAATTCCAGCAGCCGGCGCGCGTACGCGAAACCGGCCAGCCCGGGCTCGATCTCGAACTCCGGCCGTGAGAACAGCGCTGTCGCTTCGGGAGCAAGCACCGGGTTGTCGGTGTTGATCGCCAGGAAGCCAAAATAGGGGGAAGGTGCCAACGTCAACTCGACATCGTTCTGCGCGTAGGAGGCCTCGAAATAGAACTCGCTGGTGTCGCCCGCCGGCACATGACCGAACACGCCCAAGGTGTCACGGGATTGGGGTGTCTGCAGGTAATTGACCGGCTGGTAATTGTAGCGATCGGAAAGGCTGTCCCAGGCCCGCGGCGTGCCGTCCGGGTTGAAAGTGATTTGCACCGGGCCATTGCCGAGGTCCACCCGGGGCCCCGCGATGCGTCCGGCCGGGATCGCGGTGCTGCCCCAGGTGAGCAACTGGCCTGTGAAGAAGTCGTCGTGGACCACGGTGCGGGTGCGCTCACGTTCGCTGGCGAACAGTGCTTCGCGCTCATAGCGACCGGCATGGGCAGTGATGTGCCCGCCGTTGCTGAGCGCCTGGCCGTAAACGAAATTGGCATCCCAGATGTCGGCGTCACCCTTTTCGGTCACGCTGTAGCCGCCTTCAAAACTCAGGCCCTCAAAATCATCGCGCGTGATGAAGTTGACGACGCCGGCAATGGCGTCCGAGCCATACACCGTCGAGGCACCGCCGGTGATCAGTTCGACGCGCTCGATGAGGGTAGAGGGCAGCGTATTGAGGTCAACCGCACTGCCTTCACCCGAAGGCGCCAGCCGGCGGCCGTTCAGCATCACCAGCGTGCGACCCGGGCCCATGTTGCGCAAGTCGAGCGCCGCGGTGCCGTCGCTACCGTTGTTGACGGCACGACCGGTAATCGGCGCGAGCTGCGGCATCTGGTTCATGTAATCTTCGAGCGTCGGCTGGCCGGAGAACGCGATGTCTTCGCGGGAAATGGTGGTTAGCGGGCTGGGCGAGGTGAAATCCCGCCGCACGATGCGCGTTCCCGTGACCACGACTTCCTCGAGCACGGGGTCGTCGGCGTAGGACATCCCCATATCGTTCAGAGCGGCGGCAGCGGCGATCGAAGTACAGTCTTGCGCAACGAGATCGGCCCGGGCCGCATTCTGGTCCGTCCCGGTAATGGCAGGACAGGGCACAACCGTTGCGCCAGTGACAAAAGGAGCGACCGCAGGTGCCGTCGTATAGCAGACATCACCATCAATGGTGGTTCCGGCCGTGGTATTGCTAAAAATCGCGGAAACAATCGCGTAGGGTTTGGTCGACGCCAAATCCGGCGCGGTCGCGGACTGTGCTGGAGCGGAAATCAGCAACAACGCAGCAAGGAGCAAGCCGGGCTGCATAGCCAAAGCATTTAGTCTGAATCGGGTGTCCGTTCTGAAAAGGCGAGGCTCAGAATGCAGGCGGAGTTCGGCGGCATTGGCTTCCGTTTTCATGGCGTCATGCTTAATGACAACCGTCCTCGGGTATCGAATGCAAAACCGGCTGTGAGAGGTGGACCCCATTCGTTGGACAGGCTGGCAGCGATTCGTCTGGCTTTGGCTAAAAAATCCCGTTCCACGATCAGCTAGCCGACCTTCGCCAACAGCGTCTTGATCTCGGCTTCGTGATCGTCCCGGCCTTTAGGCGAGCCGTCCGCAAAGTTCTCCTTCAGTCCGGAAAGCGCCTCGCGTTTCCACTTGGTGATCATGTTCGGATGAACCTGGTAACGGCTCGCCAGCTCCGCGATCGTACCGTTTCCGCGGATCGCCGCGACAGCGACCTTGGCTTTGAAGACTGATGAAATATTGCGTCGTTTGGCCATTGCCGTAGAATCTCCTCATCAGGCAGATTCCACCTTAGCGCACTGTCCGAATTTTGTGGACCACTTCTTCAACGGCACAACCCGGAGGCGTGCCACTTGGGCGCGGTCAGCCTAATAACATGGTGGCGCAATCGTCTGTGCGCTGGCGAACGTTGCGGCAGTGAAACGTCCGGCCATAGCGTTCGTTTGTCCGGAGATTGCCGGAACCAGGCTCCGCGGGGCCTTGTTGCATGACTCCATTCCAAGCCGGAGTCGGGTGGCGGGTGTTTCTATTTAGGAGACGCAGTACTCATCGGTCATTCCAAGCTTCGTCATCGTGTTCAGAATTGAACAAGCAATGCGGACCTCAGTG
>JBBDSL010000053.1:0-39427 GCA_040904965.1 Wenzhouxiangellaceae bacterium | reverse complement strand
CGTTTCGATTGTGGTCATTGCGACCTTTCCGTTCTCTGAAGAGGGTTCCGGATCCAGGTAATGAGTGGGTTCGGGCGCCGATGGCGGGGCATTGTGCATCTACGCGCGCGGTGACCTACCAGGCCACGGCGGCATCCAAGCCCACGGCGGTGGAACCCACTTCAGCAAACGGAAACCGCAGAACTGCCCGATCGAAACGACCCACCTTCGATCACCATCGAAGCCGGAATCTCGTGATCGCCACCAAGTACCCTCGGGCATACATATACGCGCGTTCTGAGGCCGCCTGCGGCGTCGGGGCAAGGCGCACTGAGGAGGCAGTATCCGGGAATACGGCGACGAGGAGCAACGCAGCCCCGGCGTCGCAGGCGGCCTCCCTCCGGGCGCGTCTGTGCGGCCCCTGGCCGTCGTTGGCGCCGCTTGACGTGGGACCTGCCACGCCGGCGCGACGCCGCCTTGGCCATCGACCGCACAGCTCGCGCAGAACGTGCGTATATGTATGCCCGAGGGTACTAGGCCAAAGAGGAACAGGGCGATCGTACAGAAAGATTTCCAGCCATTGCTCTGATCAAACACCAAACCACCCAGGCCATCAATCAGCACCTCCACTCTCTGCCGCCTGTAAGAGCGGTTTTGCCTACTTTTGTCGCGACTGACAAAAGTAGGTCGCCTGCAAGCGC
The DNA here is from genome assembly GCA_040904965.1 of Wenzhouxiangellaceae bacterium. Taxonomy (GTDB): domain Bacteria; phylum Pseudomonadota; class Gammaproteobacteria; order Xanthomonadales; family Wenzhouxiangellaceae. Next base: position 38,747 of record JBBDSL010000053.1, on the reverse strand, counting down.
GCAGCGCGAGGCGAAACCGCCTTTGACCCGGTACTGACGCACAACGACCAAAAACCCAAATCCAATTCAAACCCTCATGCGCGTCAGCGCATCATTAAAGACATGAAAACCGCAGTCGCCACGGCCGAGCCTGCCGCCAGCACGAATGTCGAAGATGTCGAAGCGGCCGGGCGCGGCGACTGTGCCGCCTTCGAGCGGCTGTACCGGATGCATGCCGGACGCCTGATGGCCGTGCTTTGGCGCTTGGCCGGCGGCGATCGGGGGCTGGCCGAGGACTGGTTGCAGGATGCGTTCGTGCTGGCCTGGAACAAGCTCGGCCAGCTGCGCGACCCGGCGGCGTTCGGCGGCTGGCTGCAGCGGCTGGCGGTGAATGTAGCGCTGGCTGAAAAGCGTCGCGGCCGGCTGACCAGCGTCGATGTGGAAGTCGAGGCCGGCGCCCCCGAGCCGCCGTGGCCGGCCGCCGACCTGGACCTGGAGCGGGCCATCGCGCGCCTGCCGGCCCGGGCCCGCCAGGTGCTGGTGCTGTTTCACCTGTCCGACATGGGCCACGCTGAGATCGGCGAAATGATGGGGATTGAACCGGGCACGTCCAAGGCGCAGCTTCACCGCGCCCGGACGCTGCTCAAGGAGATGCTGGCATGACGATGAACGATTCGGAACTCGATCGGCGGCTGAACGCTTTGCCGCGCGAAGCCGAGCCCGCGCCCGGGAACTGGACGGAAATCGACCGCCGGATCCGGCGCCGGCGCTGGCCGGCCCTGGCGGCAGCGGTTGCCGCACTCGGCGGCGTGGTGCTGATTTTTCTGCAGCCTGGCTTCGAGCCCTCGTCCGGCAGCCGGCTCGAATCGCTGCTGAGTGCCGAGGTGGTGGCCATGCAGGCCGCCGCACCCGAGCCGCTGGCGGTGGCGGCGCCCGACTCCGCCGAGGCCCTGATGGCCGCCTGGCAGGAAAACCAGAATGCAATCGCGCAGTTGGAGCTGGCGCTGCAGCGTAATCCGGGCAACCAGTTGTTGCTCAAATTCCTCGCCGAGGCGCGCATGCGCCAGGCGAGATTGACCCGTTCCATTGGTAACGAAACATCCCCCAACAACGAAAGGAGCATGAACTTATGAAAATCCTGAGCCAGACTGCTTTGCTTGCCGGCCTGCTGGTCGCGGCGGCCGGAATTGCGCAGGCCGAACCGGTCAACGAGTCGCGTCCGGCGCGGCCCGATGCGCGCATCGAATTTTCCGGTGTTACCGGTGATTTCGAGATCACCGGCCACGACGCCGAGGAGTGGTTGCTTTCGGGCACGCTGGGTGACGATGTTGAGGAACTCGTGATCGAGGGCGACCCCGACCACTGGAGGATACACCTGGAGATGAAGAACGGCGGCTTCAAGTGGGGGCGCAATACGCAGTCGTCCGACCTGAAACTGTTGGTGCCGCACGGCAGCGAACTTGCCGTGAAAGTCGTCAGCGCGGATCTGAAACTGCGCGAACTCGACGGGCGCTCCGTGGATGCCCAGACGGTAAGCGGCGACCTGGAGCTTCGCCAGGTCAATCCGGCCCGGTTGAACGCCCGGACAGTCAGCGGCGACGTCAAGGCCGACGGTGGGGCATCGGAGGTCAACCGGTTCCAGTCGGTCAGCGGCGACGTTAATGCATCGGGGGCCCGCGGTCGTATCGAGTTGGAGTCGGTCAGCGGCGACGTCAGCATCAAGGGCACCGAGGTATCGGAGCTGTCGGTCGAGTCGGTCTCCGGCGACATTGTCGCGCGGATCCGCCCGACCGAGCGTGCACGCCTTGAGATCGGCAGCCATAGCGGCGACGTCGATGTCTACCTGCCCGCCGGCAGCGGCGTTCGTGTCGACGCCGAGACGTTTTCGGGCAGCATAGCCAGCGCCTTCGGCGGCCAGGTCCGGTCCGGCCGTGGCCCCGGCGAGAGTCTTTCGATGGAAACCGGCGCGGCGACCGTCGAAATCAGGGCCAATACGTTCAGCGGCAACGTCAGAATCCGTCACCTCGATTAACAATTCGGCGCGGGTCGGGTAGCCGGCCCGCGCACTCCGTTCATTGCAGTCGCACCGGTACGCATGAAAGCGAAGTCAATCACTAGATATATGGGATTGACAGAAAAGATTCACGGTGCTATTTTGGAACGGTCGTTTAGCATCCGGGGGGACGAGAAACGATCGATCGAACCGGATGAGAACGGCGATTTGTCGACCACTCAGGGAGAAAAATATGACTTGCGTGGAAACTGCGCGTTGGGCTGCGTATTGTACGTCCATAAGGTCTTCGCTTGTTGTCTACGGCGCCATCTGCCTGCAATTCGTCATGTTCTGCTCGGTTGCGCTCGCGGAGGAGAATATCGGGTATTACGTGAAGATTGCCGAGGATTCAACTTCGATCACCTGGCAGAAGGTTTGGGGAGATTATTTCCCCGAGTTTGAAGATTATGAGATGCAAGAGGGGGATATCATCGTCTCACTCGGGGATGGCGGAGGGTCGTGTTCAGGTTTATTCCCGGATCCGCAGTTGTGCGCAGGCGCTCTGTCGCTCCGGCAAGATGGCGTCACAACAACATCGGACGAGCCCGTGGAACTCCCACCGATCGTGGTGACTGGCAGGTCGGGTGGATATAGAGGGATAAGTGTATCCTATCTTATTCGCCCCGCACCGCTGAGCGGAGGCTCGAACGGCTCTGGCAGCATCGGGGAGAACAGCGCGATCGGCGTGCCCGATTTGGATTTCATTCCTGAATGCGACACAGGCGAGCCGGAAATCGATGATACGGCTGATCTGCGGGAGCAGCTTTGGGCGGAAGGACAAGGCGACGGCTCGCTGCCGCTGGAAGAGGCTGCGTTGTTTTGGCCCGATGGCGAGGGCGGCTACGATTTGTTGCAGTACGGCGTTGATATTGCGGGTGGCGGGCCAGGGCCGTGCGGGTTTGAGCCGCCACCATCAGCAGATCCGTTCCCACCGGCTGAAGAATGGCCGGCGGGCGTGATATTTTTCCATACGCATCCGTACAGGCCCGGGACTACGCTGCCCGATGCTTGCCAGAATGCAGCTGGAAACCGTATCGCGGACTCAGGGCCAAGCCCAGCCGACCGGAACCACCTGCAATGGCTGCGAGACCAGTTCCGGGACGATGTGCGCGGGATTGTGCAGGACCCGAACACCCTTTACGAATACGGCGCGGAACAGAGCGAGGACGAACCGCCGACGATACGGTGCGATTGAAAGAGGTGCATGATGATGAAACTTTTGACAAGTGTATCCATCCCGAATGGCCGTGGTTGCCTGCAGTTTATCGTGAAGTTTTTGCCTGGTATTGTGCTGATGGCAACGGTGCCGGCTGCCGCGCAGGAGCTGGACTTACAACGCGGCCCGGTGGAGTGTCCGGCCTACGAGAACCTCAACCGGACGACGCTGCATTATCTTAAAAAGGCTGAGCAAAGGGCCTTTTCCGATCCTGATTTCACCGAAAAAAGGACCGGTGCCGGGCTGGCGGCTAAGTATACCCCGGATCAGATCCGGCTATTGACTACGGAGCGTGATTCGGCTGTTTGTCAGAAATTCAACGAGGGCTACGATCGGGTCCAGTCGCTGTCGGGAATGATTCTGGACCGGTCCACAGGCCAGTATGTGCCACGTATGTATGCCATGTATTATCAGGTGGGGGAGTACTATGTTGTGATTTATGACAACTACGAAAGCGGCCCTGAAGACCCCGACGAGATTGGACCGCCGGGAGGGGGTTGGGTATCTGTCACGGTGCTTGAACCGAAGAATCTCCGCATTATCGGACAGTTCGAGATCTGACGGTCTCGTTACGTGGCAGAATGGTGGTTTGCGCTCGGCGCAGACCGTCGACGGTCAGGTCTACCAACTTGAGTGTAGTCTGCCTTATTCGCTCCGCCGGAACGATAGGCGGAGGTGTATGATGATGAAGCTTTTAGCAAACGTATCCATTCCGAATAGCCGTGGTTGCCTGCAGTTTATCGTGACGCTGTTGCCCGGTATGGTGCTGATGGCGACGGCGCCCGTTGTGGCGCAGGACCCGGACTTGCAGCACGGGCCGTTGGAGTGCCCGGCCTACGAGGATCTCAACCGTACGACGCTGCATTATCTTAAAAACGTCGAGCAACGGGCTTTTTCCGATCCTGATTTCATTGCAAAAAGGACCGGTGCCGGGCTGGCGGCGGAATATACGCTGGATCAGATCCGGGTATTGACGACGGCGCGGGATTCGACTGTTTGTCAGAAGTTCAACGAGCACTACGATCGGATCCGGCCACTGTCGGGTGCAGTCCTGGACCGGTCCACGGGCCGGTATGTGCCCCGCATGTATGCCATGTATTATCAGGTGGGCGAGTACTATGTCGTGATCTACGACAGCTACGAAGGCGGCTCTGAAGACCCCGATGAAATCGGGCCGCCGTCAGGAGGCTGGGTTACGGTTGGGGTGTTTGAACCAGATAATCTTCGCGTCGTTGGGCATTTCCAGATCTAACGGTTTCGCTACGCGGCAGAATGGTGGCTTGAGCCCGGCGCAGACTGTCGACGGTCACGTCTACCAACAATTGTTGCATAAATTTCCGGATATACAAGAGTCCTGGAGCGTGGTGTTTCCGGATTTAGCATGGAGTTTTTTAAACCGGAGCATAGTTCACTCGATGTGAGGATTGAAAAACCTGGCATGCGCCCCGGAAACGCTGCTATACCGGGTAGCGCACCGGTTCGGCGCCGGAAATTTATGCAATAGCGGGTTAACATGCCTCCGAGCATTGATTTTGCCGGTCGTCGCGGCCCGCGCCTTTTTCTAAGCCCGCCTTATTCACCACCCTTCCGTCGCGAGGGGTCGTCAGGCCCTGTGACTGCGGCGTTTCGCGACCGAGTGCACCGGAGGCGTACTCGTCCAGCTTGTCAATACCAGCGGGGTGAGGATGCACGACCGAGCGAAACGCCGCAGACGCAGGGCCTGGCGGCGCCGCAGTAGGAAGGGTGGCGGATAAGGCGGGCTAAGGCCGTCGGCGGTAGTCGCTGCGTCCCCAGTACAGGATCATGGCGAAACCGAACAGCATGCCGCCCAGGTGCGCAAAATGCGCCACGCCGGCCATGGTGCCGGTGACGCCGAAGAATAGCGTCAGTAGCCCGTAACCGACCACGAAATACTTGGCCCGGATCGGCACCGGCGGTATCAGCAGCAGAATGCGCTGGTTGGGATACATCATGCCGAAGGCAAGCAGCAGACCGAATACACCGCCCGAGGCGCCTATGGTCGGGTAGACTCCGCCGGTGATCGCGGCGGTGATCAACTGCGCGACGCCGGCGCCGATGACGCAGACCACGTAATAGATGATGAAACGGCGCGAACCCCAGGCCTGTTCGATCGGCAGGCCGAACATGTACAGCGCGAACATGTTGAAGAACAGGTGGCCGATGCCGCCATGCAGCAAGCCGTAGGTCACAAGCTGCCATGGCCCGAAGCCGGTATCCAGAATACCGACGTCGGCAAAGTTGATCCGTTCGGGCGTGCCCAGCGGCCAAAGTGCCAGCAGCCGGATCGACTCGATCTGGTTCATCGACTGGAACAGATAGGCGGCGACCGTGATGCCGAGAATCACCAGTGCCGACGGCGGATTCGTGATCGGACGGACGGCCCTCACGGCGAGATCCTTTCGAGAACCCGCTCCAGCGCCTCCCGGCCTTCCAGCAGTTCTTCATCGGCCACCTGCTGGCGCAGGGCGGCAACTGCAGCCGCGTCGGGTACGCGATCCCACTGCGCCCACTGCTTGGCGATGAAGCCGAGAATCGCGGCCATTTCGTCGTCCTTGACCTGGCGCATCGGCGGCATGAAGCCACGGTAGCTGCGGCCAGCGACCTCGATTTCTCCGCGCAAGCCCAGGGTCACGATCAGCGCCACGGCTTCCGGTCCCAGCTCCAGCCATCCCGAACCGGCCAGCGGCGGAAAGCCCGGCGGTCGCCCGGCGCCGTCGCGCAAGTGGCAGGTCGCACAATGGCGGGCGTACTCGGCCTCGCCCGGCTGCAATGGTGCGCTCGGCTCGTCGGAGCAGCCGGCAAGCCATAATCCGGCTGCGAGCAGCGCGACTGCGCGTCTACAATAGCGATTTGCTGTTCTGATCTTCATTTTCACTCGCGAGGTTTGTCTGTCTGTGTCAGTCGAGCGCGTAACAGTCTACGCTGCGTCCAGCCAGGCGCTGGCGCCGGAATATTTCGATGTCGCCGCACGCCTGGGCCGCGCGCTTGCCGACGCCGGCATGCCGATCGTCTACGGTGGTGGCAGCACCGGCCTGATGGGTGCGCTGGCCAACGCGGCGACCGAGGCCGGCGGCGAAGTCCACGGCGTCATCCCGAAGTTTCTCATGGACATGGAAAAAGGGCATCAGGGCCTTTCCAGTCTCGAAGTGGTGGCGGACATGCGCGTGCGCAAGCACATGATGCTGGAAAACAGCCGGGCTGTTGTCACCCTGCCCGGCGGCTGCGGCACCTTCGAGGAGGTATTCGAGGCCATGACGCTCAAGCGCCTGGGGCAGTATTTCGGACCCATCATCCTGGTCAACAGTAACGGTTACTACGACTTGTTGCTGAGCTTTCTGCGCCATAGCGTGCGCGAGAAGTTCATGAACCAGGCCCATCTGGACCTCTGGCACACTGTGAAAAATCCCGAAGACGTGCCCGAGGCGATCGAGACCGTGGAACCCTGGAGCGCCGATGCGCTGAAATTCGCTGGAGTGGAGACCAACCGATGAGTCAATCCCCAACCATATACAAGGCAAGTTTCGGCGACGGCACCGGCTGGCTGATCGGCGGCGGAGAGCTGCTTGCGCGCGGCGGTAGTGCATTGCTGCGCGTGGTGCTGGTGCTGCTGGTGATCTCGCTGATACAAATCGTGCCGCTGATCGGCACGTTGGTGCTGCTGCTGATTTCGCCGGCGCTGACCGCCGGCATGCTGAACGTGTTCAGAGCCGTGGAAGAGCGCGCCGAGCCGGGCGTCGAGACGGTGCTGGCCGGCCTGCGCGATCCGCGGCGCCGGCTGCCGCTGCTGATGCTGGGCGTGTTCTTTGTGGTCGGCATGTTCGCCGCGTTCGGCGCGCTAGCCGCATGGCTTGCGCCGCAGATGGACATGCAGGCGCTGACCGAATTCATGAACGATCCGGAGGCCATGAACAACAATCCGGAACAGCTGTTCGCGTTGTTCCAGGGTGTTGATGTGTTCGGCGGACTGCTGATTGCCACGGTCGTTCTGGCGCTGGTGCTCGGCGGCCTGTATTTCGCCGTGCCGCTGGTGTTTTTCTGGAACTGGCCGGTACTCACGGCCCTTCTGTGGAGTCTGCGCGCGCTGCTGGTCAACTGGCTGGCCTTTCTAGGTTTCGGGCTGGTGGTCATAGGCGTGTTCTTGCTCGCCGGCATCGCATTCGCCGTTGTCTCGGGCGTCTTTACCCTGGCGCTCGGAAACGCAGGCGTGTATGTCGTCCAGCTTCTTTCCATGGCCTTGTCGCTGTTTCTCCAGCTCCTGATCGCGGCAGCCCAGTGGCGCTCGTTCGTCCAGGTCTTTCCGGCCGGCGGCGGCGATAAGCCTGACGAGGACGCCCTGGCGCTTTAGGCGGCGGCACCGGGCGAGCGATCCACAGATTAGGCAGATTCACACGATGTAGGGAGTCTTCGATGACAGACCCGCACCAATTGAAGAAACGCTATCCGCTGTTCGAATCGATCGCCAGTTCGGCCCATGTCGATGCGGCCGGCTTCGATGAAATGACACGCAAGGCGAATGAGGATCCGGAAGGCTTCTGGGCCGGGGTCGGCAAGCGGCTGGACTGGATCAGGCCCTTCAGCCGGGTCAGGGATGTCTCGTTCGCCCTCGACGATCTGCACATCCGCTGGTACGACGACGGCACGCTGAACGTCTGCGCCAATTGCGTCGACCGGCATTTGGCCGAACGTGGCGACCAGGTCGCGATTGTGTGGGAAGGCGACGACCCGGCGCGCGACGCGAAGATCACCTACCGCGAATTGCACGATCGGGTATGTCGCTTCGCCAACGTGCTGAAGAAGCTCGGCGTGACCAGGGGCGACCCGGTCACTCTGTACATGCCGATGATTCCAGATGCAGCGGTGGCCATGCTGGCCTGCGCGCGTATAGGCGCGGTGCACTCGGTCGTGTTCGGCGGATTCTCGCCCGAGGCGCTGGCTGGGCGCATCGTCGATTGCGATTCACGCTTTGTCATCACCGCGGACGCCGGCGTTCGCGGCGGGCGGTCCATCGGTCTGAAAAACAACGTCGATGCCGCGCTGAACAACCCGGAGGCCGCCGGGCGGGTCGACAGTGTGCTGGTGGTGCGCAACACCGGCGACGAGACCGAGTGGAATGCCGGACGGGACCACTGGCTGCACGAGGAACTCGAACGGGTCGACGCCGAATGCGAACCCGAAGAAATGAACGCCGAGGACCCGCTGTTCATCCTCTATACCTCCGGTTCCACCGGCAAGCCCAAGGGCGTGCTGCACACCTCCGGCGGGTATCTGGCTTATGCCGCCTACACCCATGAGATGGTGTTCGATTACCGCGACGGCGAGATCTACTGGTGCACCGCCGATGTCGGCTGGGTCACCGGCCACAGCTACATCGTCTATGGGCCGCTGGCCAACGGTGCGACCACGCTGATGTTCGAGGGCGTACCCAGCCATCCCGATCACAGCCGTTTCTGGCAGGTCTGCGACAAACACGGGGTGAACATTTTCTACACCGCGCCCACGGCCATTCGCGCGCTGATGCGCGAGGGCAACGTACCGGTGGAGAAGACCTCGCGAAAATCGCTGCGCATTCTCGGTACGGTCGGCGAGCCGATCAACCCCGAGGCCTGGCACTGGTACTTCGAAGTTGTCGGCGACGAGCGCTGTCCCATTGTCGATACCTGGTGGCAGACCGAGACCGGCGGCATCCTGATCAGCCCGCTGCCGGGCGCGACTGAGCTCAAGCCGGGTTCGGCGACCCGCCCGCTGCCGGGGATCCGGCCTGTATTGCTCGGCCCGGAAGGCGAAGTTCTGGAAGGTGCGTCAGCGGGCAACCTGGCGATTGCCGACAGCTGGCCCGGCCAGATGCGTAGCGTTTACGGCGACCACGATCGGTTCGGAAAAACCTATTTCTCGGCCTACCCGGGCTATTACTTCACCGGCGATGGCGCGCGCCGGGACGAGGACGGGTACTACTGGATCACCGGTCGGGTCGACGACGTCATCAACGTCTCCGGACACCGCCTGGGCACGGCCGAGGTCGAATCGGCGCTGGTCGCGCATACGGCGGTGGCCGAGGCCGCGGTGGTCGGTTTTCCGCACGACATCAAGGGCCAGGGTGTGTACGCCTATGTCACGTTGATGGAAGGTCGCGAAGGTGATGACGACCTGGCGAGCGAACTGGTCAAGTGGGTGCGCAACGAAATCGGGCCCATCGCCACCATCGACCACCTGCAGTGGGCGCCGGGCCTGCCCAAGACGCGCTCGGGCAAGATCATGCGCCGCATTCTGCGCAAGATCGCGGCCGGCGAGCACGACCAGCTGGGCGACACGTCCACGCTGGCCGATTCGGCGGTGGTCGAAGACCTTGTCGCCAACCGTCGACAGGGCTGACGGCGTCATGCATGACGCCGCGCGTCGGAAACGTTTTACTTCGTGACCTTCGTGCCTTCTTCGTGGTCTTCGTGTCCCGATTTCCAGCTTGTCGAGCTTTCGCAGTCGCGCGGCGCGGAGGCGAAGGCTTAGGCCAACCGTTGAGTTGAATCCGAGCGTCCAAGAGTGCAGACTTGCCGGTCGCATCCAAGATCGAGCCCGATGATCAGTCAATTGCCGCCCCCGCCAAAACCTGCCGGTTCCGGCCTGGGTTATGAGATTCGCCGAACGCTTCTGCTGGCCGGTCCGCTGATCATCGGCCAGTTGACCAGCTTCGGCATGAATTTCGTCGACACCGTGATGGCAGGACGCTTGGGACGCGTTGATCTTGGTGCCATTGCGATCGGGTCGTCGGTGTGGGCCGCCGGGTTGCTGTTCGTGCTCGGGGTGTTGATGTCGGTGTCGCCGGCGGTCTCCCAGCTCGATGGCGCCGGCCGCCGGATGCAGGCCGGCGAGATGACGCGCCAGGCGCTGTGGATCGCGCTGGCGATCTCGGTCCTGCTGGTATTGGTCGCGCGCAACGCCGGCTGGGTGATGGCCGCACTCGAGGTCGAGCCATCGGTTGCCGCGCTGGCGCTGGGTTACCTCAAGGCCATGAGCTGGGGTGCGCCGGCATTGACGCTGATGCTGGTGCTGAGGTTTTTCTCCGAAGGCACCGGGCATACCCGGCCGACGATGTACATCGGCGTGCTGGGCATCATCTTCAACGTACCGCTGAACTATATCCTGATGTTCGGCAAGCTGGGATTCGAGCCGATGGGTGCGGTCGGTTGCGGCTGGGCCACTGCGCTGGTGTTCTGGTTGCAGTTCATCGCCATGGCACTGTACATCCGGTTTCGCAGCCAATACGCATCGTTCGAACTCTACCGCGAGATCAGCCGGCCCAACCTGCGCGAGATCCGCGGACTGTTGCGCGTCGGATTGCCGATCGGCGTGACGATCTTTTTCGAGGGCAGCCTGTTCGTTTCGGCCGCACTGCTGATCGGTACCCTGGGTGCATTGCCGATCGCAGCCCACCAGGTGGCGATCAATTTCGCTTCGATGGCGTTCATGGTGCCGCTGGGCATGGCCGGGGCCATAACGGTGCGCGTCGGCAATGCAATCGGGCGAGGCGATCCGCACGGCGCGCGCATTGCCGGGTTGGTGGGCGTCGGGCTGGCGGCCGTGTTCGCGATGGTTTCGGCCGCGGTGATGTTCCTTCTGCCCGAATGGATCGCGCGCATGTACACCTCGGAACGCGAGGTGATCGAGCTGGCCTCCGGTCTGCTGGTGCTGGCCGCGATATTCCAGCTCTCCGACGGCCTGCAAGTGGCTTCCGCCGGGGCTCTCAGGGGCTACAAGGATACCCGGCGGCCGATGATCTACAGCGTGCTGTCGTACTGGGCCATCGGTCTGAGCGTCGGTTACTGGCTGACCTTCGCCCGCGAGTGGGGGGCGGCAGGCATGTGGGTGGGCATGATCGCCGGCCTGAGCGTTGCCGCATTGCTTCTAGGCGGACGCTTCCTGCGCTTGTCCCGGGCGATGTTGAAGGCACCCGGGCGCGTACCCCCCTGACTTTCGGCCCTTGCGCCGGTCGGCGTCCCGGTTGACGATGTTCGGACACGGTGGCCTGCAACCGGCACAATACGGACCAGCCGTTCCCGGGCACCGATGCGGAATTCATCCGCATCGTCGAACATGGCGGCAAATCGATTTCAATCTGGACGACAAGCAATGACCGACAAGAAGGGAAATTTCCTGCTGCGACTGTGGCGCGGCTTCTGGAACGGGCTGACCGCATTTCGCATGGCGGTGTTCAACATTCTGTTCCTGATCGTGCTGGCGCTGATCGTGCGTGCCGTATTTGCGCCGGGTGAGGCAATCAGGCTGGAAGAGGATACGACGCTGGTGATCGCGCCCAACGGCTTGATCGTCGAGCAATACACCGGCACCCCGTCGGAGCGGGCGCTGAACGAGGCGCTTGGCCAGCAGTTGCCGGAGACCCGCCTGCGCGACCTCGTTCGCGCGCTGGAGCTGGCCGCTGAAGATGACGATATCACCCAGGTGCTGATCAGTACCGACCGTCTTTTTGGCATCGCGCCGGGCAGCTTCACTGAACTTGCCGCGGCGTTCGACAAGTTTCGCCAGAGCGGAAAGCCGGTTTTCGCCTACGGCAGCAACATGACCCAGAGCACGTACGGATTGGCATCGCTGGCCGACGAAGTCTGGCTGAACCCGGACGGCACGCTGATGATCGAGGGTTATGCCTATTTCCGAAATTACTTCCGCGAAAGTCTGGAAAAGCTGAAGATCGACGTCAACCTGTTCCGGGTCGGGGAGTTCAAGTCGGCGATGGAGCCGTTCATTCGCGATTCGATGTCGGAGGCCGACAAGGCTGCTGCCGAGTACTTCATCGGCGGACTCTGGCAGCAATACCTGGAGATCGTGGCCGAACATCGGGGTGTGCCGGTGCAGCGGCTTTTGGAAGTGGCCGAGAACATGGTCGAGCTGCTGGAAGGCGCGGATGGAAACCCGGCGAACATGGCACTGGAGGCCGGTCTTGCCGACCGCTTGATGACGCGACCGGCCGCGCGCGTAGAGTTGGCCGGCCGGGGCGCGGCCGACGACGACAAAGGTTTCCGCCAGATCGACATGCACAATTACCTCAAGGTGCCGCGCAAGCCGGCCATTGGTCGCGACCAGGTCGGCATCATCGTCGCCCAGGGTGCGATCACCGAAGGCGATCAGCCACCCGGCTCCATTGGTTCGGAATCGCTCTCGGAACTGCTGCGCAAGGCGCGCCGCGACGATGACATCAAGGCCGTGGTGCTGCGCATTGATTCCGGCGGCGGCAGTGCATTTGCATCGGAGATCATCCGGCAGGAAATGCTGGCGCTGAAGGAATCGGGCAAACCGGTTGTAGTGAGCATGGCCAATGTCGCGGCTTCGGGTGGTTACTGGATCGCGATGGGCGCCGACGAGATCTGGGCCTACCCCAACACCATTACCGGTTCCATCGGCATCTTCGGTTTTCTGCCCACGTTCCAGGATTCGCTGGATGCCATCGGCGTGCATACCGACGGCTTCGGTGTTACCCCGTTGGCTGGCGCGTTTCGCGTCGACCGCGAACTGCCCGAGTCGGCGCGTCGCGTCATCCAGTCGATCATCGAACACGGTTACGAGCAGTTCATCGGTCTGGTCGCCGAGCACCGCGGCAAGACGCGCGGGGAAGTCGACAACATCGCCCAGGGCCGGGTGTGGACCGGTACCCAGGCACGCGATCGGGGTCTGGTCGACCAGTTGGGTACGCTGGAGCAGGCGGTTGCTTCGGCCGCGCGCATCGCCGGCGTGGCGGAGCGCTACGATAGGGTCTACGTCATGCCCCGCATGAACGCCCTGGACCGCTTCTTCGCCGACGCTGGCGCCCAGGCGCTGGCATGGTCCGGGCTGGAACGGGCAATCGGACGCGCCGCCTGGTGGCCGGGGGTTGATCTGTATCGTAGTTTGCTCGGACAATTCGCCGCTATCAGCGCTGCCAGCGGCACGCGCGGCCCGGCCGAGCCCATGGCCCATTGTCTATGCGAGGCGCCGATGTAGGTTTGACACCTTTGCTGGGTGCGGGCTGCTTTCAAATTCAACATCAAAGGCGGTTTGGCCGTCATGCCAGGTGTGATCTGCTTCAACGTCAAAACCGAAAGGCGTTTCGCCGCCAGCTTTGCTGGCTGATGCGAGTGACTTTTTTCGATTGCAAAAAAAGTAACCAAAAATGCGCTTTACAGGCGGCAGCTATTTGAGGTGGCAGTCGGAGGGGTCCGGTGGTTAGGTGTTAGATCACGGCTCCGGTTGGAGATCTTTCTGTACGAACGGAGTGTTCCTCTTTGGCTTTACGGCGACGAATGGATCGAGGCTTCGATAGTTATCGGAGGTGGGTCGTTTCGATTGTGGGGGTCGCTGACTGTCCGTTTGCTGAAGATGGTTCCGGACCCGGGTAGTGAGTGGGCTCAGGCGCCCATCCTGAGGCCTTGTGCATTTGCGCGCGCTGTGCACGATCAGGCCACGGCGGCACCCGCGCCCACGGTGCTGAAACCCGCTTCAGGGGAGGTTGCTCCAATGTTGCCGTCGGGGATGGAACCCCGACCTACCAATCTGCAGGGTGCGTCGAGCTTACCGAACGCATCGTCGAGCCGTAGGTCGCGGTTACATCCGCGACGGGGGAGTTGCTCCAATGTTGCTGACTACACGTCGCTACGGAAGGGCGTAGAAAAGGCAGGTGACGTGCTCCGTCCGCGACCAGGCCACGGCGGAACCCACGCCCACGGCGATGGAGCCCACTTCAGCAAACGGAAATCCCGATTGGCCACAATCGAAACGACCCACCGCCGATAATCATCGAAGCCGGAATCGCGAGGCTGCCACTGAGCCAAAGAGGCACACTCAGAACGTACAAAAAGATCCCCGATCAAAGCCCGATGACTTACACCTAACCCCCCGGCCGATCAACCCGCACCGCCAGTCTCTGCCGCCTGTAAGAAGCGCTTTTGCCTACTTTTCAGGCGCCTGTGAAAAGTAGGTCGCCTGCAAGCGCGCAGCGCGAGGCGAAACCGCTTTTGTATTTGAATTTGGAAAGCCGGCCACACCCAGCAAGGGTGTCAAACCTCAGGTAAATGATGCGCACCCGCTAATCGGAGTCGGGAACCTCGGCCGGCGGCAGGTAGCCGTCCATGCGCGCGAGCGCTTCGAGCTGGGGCAGATCGCGTTCGATCACGACCAGCCGCCGCTGGAGGTCGCGCCGGACGTCCCGGGGGATCGAGTCGTCTTCCAGACGTGTCTGGATCGAGGCGGATTCACGCTCCATTTCAGAAAGCATCTCGCCCAGGTTCCAGGCGCTGTCGAAATCGGCGTTGCGGCATTGAGCGGGCCTGTCGGAGCCGCTGTAGGCGACATGGAATCCATACACCGCGGCGCAGTCTGCCAGCAGTGCGTCGGCCCAGGCCTGCTCGGCCTGAGACGCGCACGCGGCATCCACACCCGGGAGCCACTGGCCCGGCGGCAAGCGATCGCGGGCGGCCGCATCCGCGGTCTCCAGCGCCTCAGTGCATTCCGGGTTGGCGGCGCACCCGCCGAGCATCGCCGCGGCGGTCAGCGCAAGGGCGCAGGCGGGAATCGGGTTGTGCATATCGCGTACACTCCGTAAACGGTCGGTCGCAAGGATAGCAGTACATTGGATCCATTTACCCAAGGCGTGTTCGGCAGCCTGTTCGCCCAGGCTGGTGCGCGTCGCAAGCATCTTCGCCCGGCCGCTGCGGTTGGTTTCGCCGGAGGTCTGGCGCCCGACCTGGACGTGCTCATCCGTTCCTCGACCGACAGCCTGCTGGCGATCGAGTATCACCGGCATTTCACCCATTCACTGGCGTTCATCCCGGCAGGGGCCCTGCTGGTCGCGTTGCTGGCCTGGCCGCTTGTTTCGCGCTGGCGGCCGGATGTGAAGTTCGCCCGGATATATCTCTGGAGCCTGCTGGGGGTGGGCTCGCACGGTCTGCTCGATGCCATGACTTCCTACGGCACGCGCCTGCTGTGGCCGTTTAGCGATGGGCGCGTGGCCTGGAACGTGATCAGCGTTATCGATCCCCTGTTCACCGTGCCGCTGGTATTGCTGCTGGGTCTGGCGCTTTGGAAACAGAGCCGCAAGGGGGCGCGAATCGCGGCGCTGTGGGCCGTTTTTTACCTTGCCATCGGCACGCTGCAGCAGCACCGGGCCGAAAACATCGTTGAGCACTGGGCCGAGAATGCCGGCATAGAGGCCAGCCGCGTGCTGGCAAAACCGTCGTTCGCCAACCTGGTGCTGTGGCGCGGCCTGGTCGACGACGGACAGCGCATGCATATCGTGGCTGTACGCATTCTGCCCGGTCGCCAGGCCCTGGTATGGCCCGGCCCGTCGGTGCCGCATTACCGCGGCGGCGATGGCGACAACAATCGCGACAACAACTGGCCGGCAGACAGTCGGCTGGCCCGGGACCTGGAGCGCTTCCGGCATTTCTCCAGCGACTGGACGTTTCGCTACTACAGCTACGACGAAAAGCCCTTCATATTCGTCGGCGACCTGCGCTATGCAATCGATCCGGCCAGCCAGCGTCCGCTATGGGGCGTGCGACTGGACCCGGAAAACCCCTCCGGCCCGGCGCAGTTCGAGCGTCCGCCGCAGATCACCGAATCCGAGCGCGAGGCATTTTTCGATCGGCTGCTGGGCCGCGACCCGCCGCCTTAGCGGCGCGCACGGGTCGGCGGGTTAGGATCATTCTGGATCCGGAAAGCCGAAAAGCGGGACACGAAGAGCACGAAGAATGCACGAAGAACACGAAGAATACTTCTGAAACTTCAATAATCTGCGAGAATCTGCGTAATCTGCGGTTTCATGTTTTCAATCCGCAGCATGGCTGAAATACCTGGGCTATTCATTGTTTCCAACACGGTCTTGCCGATGAATTTCAAGAGCGACAACGAAGCACCGGCGCACCCGCTGATTCTGGGCGCGATTGCCGAAGCCAATCAGGGCATGGCCACCGCGTATGCCGAGGACGCCTGGAGCAACCGGCTGGATCGGGCGTTTTCCGAGATGTTCGAGACCGAATGCAGCGTGTTGCCGCTGGCCACTGGCACCGCAGCCAACTCGGTGACCCTGGCGGCCCTGTCGCCGGCATGGGGGGCAGTGTTGTGTCACCGTCAGGCGCATATCGCCAACGATGAGGGCGGTGCACCGGAGTTCTACACCCATGGTGCCAAGCTGGTGCTGCTGGATGGCGCCGGCGGCAAGGTTGATGCCGATGACCTTGGCCGGGTGATCGATTCGGCCGGGGCGCATGGCGTGCATAACGTCAAGCCGTCGGCGGTTTCGATCACGCAGGCCACCGAGTGCGGTACCAGCTATCGCCCCGACGAAATCGCGGCCATTGCAGAGACCGCACACGCGCGCGCGCTGCCTGTGCACATGGACGGCGCCCGCTTTGCCAACGCCGTGGCCTGGCTGGATGCCACGCCGGCCGAAGTCACCTGGAAGTCCGGCGTCGACGTGCTGTCATTCGGCGCGAGCAAGAACGGCGCTTTGACCGCGGAGGCCATCGTGGTGTTCGGCCATCCGGAATGGCTGGAGGCCATGCACCGGATGCGCAAGCGCGGCGGTCATTTGCTGTCGAAAATGCGTTACGTCTCGGCCCAGTTGCTGGCGATGCTCGATGCCGGCCTGTGGCTGGAGCTGGCCGGCCACGCCAATGCCATGGCCGCACGCCTGGCCACGGCCATCGCGGCCCACCCGGAGGCGTCGCTGGAATGGCCGGTGGAAGCCAATGAAGTGTTCCTGCGCTGGCGGCCGGAGAAGCTGGCGGCGCTGAAGAATCAGGGCTTCGAGTTCCATGTCTGGCCGGGGCGCAACGACCTGGCCCGGCTGGTCTGCTCGTTCGCCACCCAGCCGGCCGACGTCGAACGCCTGGTGCAGGCACTGGAATCGGGCGGGGCCGCGGGATGAGCACCGCGACCATGGGTCCGGGCGCCGAGCCGGGCGTGGACGAGCGCGAATGGCTGGCCGAGGTGCTGACCCGCCGGATTCCGCTCGGTGGAGCGATGCAGTTGTCAATCGCGCGGCTGGACGGGCAGGGCGTGGAACTGCATGCACCGCTGGCACCGAATGTCAACGACAAGGGCACCGCCTTCGGCGGCGCACTGGCCTCGGCCATGATTCTGGCCGGCTGGGCGCTGCCGCGCCTGCTGCTTCGGCGCGCGAAGCTCGAAGCGGACCTGGTCATCGGCCGTTGCGAGATTCGCTTTGTAAAGCCCGTCGAAAGCGCATTCAGCGTGCGCTGCGACTGGCCCGAAGCCGAACTCGCCGAACAGTTCATTACGCAGGCCCGGGACCGGGGCCGGGCGAAGCTGGAGCTGGCGCCGGAGGTCATCGCCGGCACAGGGGTGGCAGCGACGCTTGTGGCCCGGTATGCTGCATTGGGCAAGCGCGAGGAAATAGTCAATTGAACCGGAGCATCCAAATGAACCGAATCGCCGGATCGGCGCTGATTGTCACGCTGGTGTTGCTGGGCGCGTGTGCGGCAATGAAAAACGAAGACAAGCTGCGCACCGAAACGCTGGACCGCTTCGAGGCCGTCGTACGCTGGAACCAGTTCGATTCCATCGTCGATTTCATGCATCCCGACTGGCTGGAGGAAAATCCGGTCAGTTCGCTCGATATCGAGCGCCTGCATCAGTTCAGGGTCAGCCAGTACACCCTCCGTCAGGTACTCAGTCAGCCCGACGGTGGCGTAGACCGGCTCATCCAGTTGCGGATGTACAACAAGCATACCGCGCGCGAGCGGGTCGTCGAATATATCGAGTCGTGGCGCTGGGATGAGGAGCGCGAGCGCTGGATGCTGCATTCCGGGCTTCCCGACGTGACCGGGAGATTCTGAACGGAGCTACATTTCGCCTTTTTCAGGGAGGCAACACGATGAGAACCATAGCGGTACTGAACGCGAAGGGCGGCTGCGGCAAGACCACCGTGGCCACCAACCTGTCCGCGGCGCTGGCCTGGGAGGGTTATCAGGTCGCCCTGGGTGACATGGATCCGCAGCAGTCGGCGGCCGACTGGGGCCGGACCCGTCCCGAGGAATACCCGGAAGTGCTCAGCCTCAACGCCGCCGACGGGCCGATCCGCGCGCCGGGCGACACCGAATACCTGGTGCTCGATTCCCAGGCCGGCATCCACGGCCCGGAACTCGGCCATCTGGTGCGCCGGGCCCAGACGGTATTGATTCCGGTGCTGCCTTCGTTCATCGACATGAGCGCCGCGCACCGCTTCCTCGGCCACTTGTTTACGCTCAAACCCATCGCCGAAGGCGAGGCCAAAGTGGGCCTGATCGCCAACCGGGTCAAGCCGCACACCATTGTTTACCGCGAACTCAAGGGCTTTCTCGGGCACTACAAGGCGCCGATCGTCGGTCAGTTGCGTGATTCCATGAACTACGTACGCGCGTTCGAAAGCGGTTTGTCGGTGTCGGATTTCCCGCCCTACCTGGCCGAGCAGGACTGGGAGGAATGGGCCACCATTCTCGAATGGATCACTTCGAGAAAATCCCGGGGAAAGGCATGACGGACCTGCTGGCGCAGGTATTCTTGCGCCTGTCGGGTCCGTGAATTGCCAGCTGATTACGCAGGCGACTCAGCCAACATTCAGCGATCGTCACCGGGCGGTCCGAAAAACCGATTCAAACCGCAAATGAACGCGAATGAACGCAAATAAACCCAAATACTGCCTTTAACCCGGCTTATTCACCATCCCTCCTGCTGCGACGCCGCCAGGCGCCGCATCTGGGGCGTTTCGCTCGGTCGCGCGTCCTCATCGTACAGGCAAGTACGCCTCCGGTGCGCTCGGTCGCGAAACACCCCACCTACGGCACCTGACAGCGTCTCGCTACGGACGGATGGTGAATAATCCGGGCTTAAACCTGAATCAGCTCCGGGTTGGTTGACCCAAAAACGCACGATCAGCACTGATCAGATCGCTCTTTTAGCTCGTCAAAATTTGCGTTCATTTGTGGTTCCAATAAAAAACAGCTCCTATAGACAGCACGTTCCCGGGCTGAATCTCATACATAATCAGGACTTCAATAATCTGTGTGGATCTGCGTAATCTGTGGATCGCTTTTACGGCAGACTCGGAAGCATCACCAAGAATTTGACCGGGACTCGAACCTGGCAGGGGCGGCTCTGGAACAACAAATGACGAAATCGAGCGCGCCGCTGGAGGCGCAAAAACACGAACTTGCGGTGCATGTTCGCGCCGGTGCCGGACTGGTTGTGATCGAATCCCGCGACGAGCTGCGCGCAGTGGAGCTGTTGCGCCACGTCAGCTTCGAGACGCTGCGTCCGCTGTTTGTCTGGAGCGCGGCGCGGGGTCTGTCGCGGGCCGACCGGGAAAGCGGCATAGACGGTACATTCAGCGAGCCACTGGAGCTGTTGCGTCATATCGACCAGCGGCGCGACGGCGGCATATTCCTGCTGGCCGACTTCCAGCCCTGGCTGGACGACCCGGTCATCGCCCGGTTGCTGCGCGAAATCTCGCGCAATGAGCAACCACCGGCCACCACCCTGGTATTGACCGGCAGCCGGATCGACTTGCCGGAGCCGTTGCAGGCCAAGGCCGTGCAGTTCGAGCTCGACCCGCCAGCGCGCGCCGAACTCGAACAGATGGTGCGCGCCGAAGCGCGCGCCTGGAACGACGGCCGCGGCAAGGTTCAGGCGCGTATCGACGATGCCGCGCTGGGCGCGCTGGTCGACAATCTCGGCGGTCTGATCATGAAGGATGCACGGCGCCTGGCGCGCAACGCCATTTACGACGACGGCGTGCTCGATGATGCGGATTTGCCCGGCATCATGAAGGCCAAGTTCGATCTGCTCGATCCCGGCGGGGTACTCGGGTACGAACTGGAAACCGAGCGCTTCGCCAACATCGCCGGAATGCCAAATCTCAAGCGCTGGCTGGATCAGCGAGCCGGCGTATTTCGCGAAGACAAAGCGCCACCCGGGCTCGATCCACCCAAGGGCATGCTGCTGCTGGGCGTCCAGGGTTGCGGCAAATCGCTGGCCGCTCGTGCCGTGGCCGGACACTTCTCCGTACCCCTGCTGCATCTGGATTGCGGCGCGCTGTATAACCGCTTTCACGGCGAAAGCGAGCGCAACATGCGCGAATCTCTTCGCTCGGCCGAACGGATGGCACCCTGTGTGCTGTGGATCGACGAGCTCGAGAAAGGCATGGCCACCGGGGACAATGATGGTGGCACCTCGCGGCGGATGCTTGCCACGCTGCTGACCTGGATGGCCGAACGGCGCAGCCGCGTGTTTCTGGTGGCCACTTCCAACGACGTTACCCGGCTCCCGCCGGAGCTGCTGCGCAAGGGGCGGTTCGATGAAATCTTCTTCGTCGACCTTCCCGATGCTGCCGCGCGGGCGGAAATCCTGCGCATCCATCTCACCCGTCGCGGTCTCAAGCCGCAATTGTATGATCTGGCAACGCTGGCCGAACACAGCCGGGGATACTCCGGGGCTGAACTGGAGCATGCCGTTGTGGCCGGTTTGTACACCGCGCACGAGGAAGAGACGAGCTTGACCAACGCGCATATTCTGGACGCCATCCGCGCCACCCGGCCGCTGTCGGTGGTCATGGCCGAACCGATTGCGCAATTGCGTGAATGGGCGCGCGAGCGTACGGTGATGGCCTGATGCGTTCATTGAGAATCGGCCCATTCGATATCACGCCGGCCCTCGGTCTGGCACCCATGGCCGGCGTCACCGACAAGCCGTTCCGACTGCTATGCCGGCGGATGGGGGCGGGGCTGGCGACCTCGGAGATGACGTCGGCGAATCCGAAGCTGCGCGGCACCCGCAAGTCCGCCGAGCGACTGGATCACCTGGGGGAACCGGGACCGATTAGCGTGCAGATCGCCGGCACCGAGCCCGACCAGATGGCCGAGTTCGCCCGCTACAACGTCGAGCGTGGCGCCGAGATCATCGACCTCAACATGGGTTGTCCGGCCAAGAAGGTCTGCAAGGCCTGGGCCGGATCCGCGCTGATGCGCGACGAAAAACAGGTCGAGGCCATTCTCCGGGCCGTGGTGGAAGCCGTGGATATCCCGGTCACGCTGAAGATCCGCACCGGCTGGGCCCACGATGCAAAGAACGCCCCCGTCATCGCCCGCATCGCCGAGGATTCGGGGATCCAGGCGCTGGCCATCCACGGGCGCACCCGCGACCAGAAATACCAGGGCGAGGCCGAGTACGACACCATCGCGGCGATCAAGCAGGCGGTGTCGATACCGGTCTGGGCCAACGGTGATGTCGATTCGCCGACCAAGGCGAAACAGGTGCTCGACCATACCGGTGCCGACGGTCTGCTGATCGGCCGTGCCGCTCAGGGCCGGCCCTGGGTCTTCGAAGAGATCAGGCACTTTCTGGACACCGGCCAACGCCTGCCCGAAAAACCGCCGGCCGAGGTCGGCGCCATCCTCATCGGGCATCTCGAGGCACTGCACGCCTTCTACGGCCCCGAGCGCGGCGTGCGCATCGCGCGCAAGCACCTGGGCTGGTACGTCAAGGCGCATCCGGGCCGCGCGGCGTTCCTGCAGCAGGTCAATCGGCTCGCCCACAACGAGGGCCAGATCGAATGCGCCCGTGGGTACTTCGAACGGCTGGATGATGTGATCGACGATGCGGCCTGATCGACTTGCGCCGTGACGCGAGACCTGCTTCAATTGGGGACCCGGCCCACAACGGTATTCCCGCATGAACTCGATCCACGACCCCGATGGTTCCCGCCTGCCGATCAAGCTCGATTCCACCTCCAATGGCGAGTACGAGCCCATTCCGCTGGACTTCGCCAGCCAACTGGCTAATCGCATGGCGCACGAGACCGCTGGCGAAAATGCCAGGCGCACGGGCAGGACGCGCCGGAATTTTCTTGTCTCGACCTGCGGTGCGGCCTCGACGCTGCTGGCGTTCAATGCGGCCCAGGCGGCCATCGGGCGTACCGGTGGCCTGTTTGCGCTGACAGACGAGACCGCGCTGGACGACGACGCCGCGAAGGCAGTGCTGGACGGCGACGAATTCATCTTCGACGTGCAGGGCCATTTCGTGAATCCCACCGGAGCGTGGCTGAATCACGTTCCGGAGGACGCAAAACCGCTGTCGGGCATGCCGGCGGCCGGCTGCGCAATAGGCGAGGGCCCCGAAGCGCGTTCATATCTGAAATGCCTGGGCCCGGACGCATTCGTCAAGGACGTGTTCATGGATTCCGATACCGACGTGATGGTGCTGTCCTTCGTGCCCTCGACGCGCAAGGGCGAGCCCTTGACCATCGAAGAGGCTGCCGCCGCGCGCGAGATCGTATCCAGCCTTGAAGGCACGCACCGATTGCTGCTGCACGGTCGGGTCAACCCCAACCAGGACGGCGACATCGACGACATGAAGCGGCTGCGCGACGACTTCAGCATCCAGGCCTGGAAGACCTACACCCAGTGGGGCCCGGACGGCAAAGGCTATTTCCTGACCGACGACGACACCGGGATCCCGTTTCTGGAGACCGCCCGGAGCCTGGATGTACCCGTCGTGGCCATCCACAAGGGGATTCCGTTCGGCCGGCAAAGCTACGAGCATTCGCTGTGCACCGATATCGGACCGGCGGCGAAGAAGTATCCCGATCTCAGTTTCCTGATCTACCACTCCGGCTTCGTGCCCGGCCAGCCCGAAGGCCCGTACGACCCCGAGCGCAACGATGGCATCGACTCGCTGATCAAGACCGTGGTCGAGAACGACCTGAAAGGCGGCAACGTCTACGCCGAGCTGGGCTCGACCTGGCGCTACCTGATGCGCGACCCGGACTCGGCCGCCCATGCGCTGGGCAAGCTATTGAAGTACCTGGGCGAAGACAACGTCTTGTGGGGCACCGACTCGATCTGGTACGGCTCGCCGCAGGACCAGATCCAGGCCTTCCGCGCATTCCAGATCAGCGAGGAGCTGCAGCAGGAGCACGGCTATCCGGCGCTCACAGCGGAAATCAAGCGCAAGATCTTCGGCCTGAACGCATTGAAGCCCTACCGGCTTGAAGCCGACGTTCTCAAGCACCACCTCGGCAGCGACGCCGTGCAGGCCGCGCGCGCCGAATACGCACCGGCAGCCGACCCGCACTTCAAGACCTACGGGCCGAAAACCCGGCGCGAATTCATGAACCTGATGCGCTGGACCGGTGGCGAGGCGGCTTGACGATCTTGTTGCCCGGATAAGCGCGAAGTGCGCACCTGGGATCAAAGCTGAAAACCGATAACCACGAAGGACACGAAGAAAGGCGCAAAAGCACTTCCGTTTCCCTGATTACGTAGTTGGCTCAGCTGCGCCGAGACAGGAAAACCCGGGAACCGCAGATTTCTCAGATTCACGCAGATTGTTGTTTCACCTGGTTTCCAGGATCGCTGAGGGAATCCGCTCTTGCGGATGAAGCATGTCGGATTACGCGTCGCCAATCCGACGTACCAGCATTGTCGGCGTCTTTTCCGAACAAGTCGGTCGCGGCGCGGACCATGGTTTCGGTGGCCATGGTGATCGCCGGTTCCGGCTCGATGCGAAAGAACGGCGAGTGGTGCGAGGCCGCGTCGTCGAGGTTTTCCGGAAGCGTTCCGCCGACGTTGAAGTACACGCCTTTTACGCCGCTGTCGGGGGGTGACGAAGTAGGCGAAATCCTCCGCGCCCATACCTTCGCGCGGCTCTTCCCAGAGTACGTGCTCGCCGAACGCCTCGGCGACCACGGTGCGGACGCGTTCGGCGGTCGCGTTATCGTTGATCGTCGGTGGCGTGGTTTCGGTCTCCGAGCGCGTGACCTCGGGCAGCAGGTTGTCGGGCACGCCCAATGATATGGCCACGCCGCGCGCGACCCGGTCGATGGCGTCGAGCAGGGTTTCGCGCACTTCAAAATCGTTCGAGCGAACGGTCAACTGCATTTCGACCCGGTCGCCAATGATGTTGTGCTTGCTGCCGCCGTGAATCGCGCCGACCGTGATGACGCCGGCCTGCTGCGGCGCGATCGTGCGCGAGACCACCGATTGCAGCGAGACGACGATCTGCGAGGCGACCAGCACCATGCCTCCAGATTGCCTGCACCATCCCAGAAAGGCGCGTGGACATACTTGGAGTTCAAACCTTGATCGGCCCAAACATGCCAGTGTAGATGAGGGCATTCCAAACCTTCTTAAGCGCTTGGCCCGTCTCTTGGTTCACAAAGAGAGAAGAGCGAGCTCCATGAGGGTTGCCGAGGAAGTAGTGACGCATAGTCTCCCAAGTCTCGGCGACCTGAGACCAGCGCCAACATGGAACCTCTTGCTCAAGTAGCAAGGGCAAGGCTATAGAAAGCGGAATCATTCCATCTTGGCCGAGAGGCTTCTCCCAGTGGCACTTGACCAAGATTGGTGTCGCGTCCGGGTTATATAGCTTCACATCCAGACGCTCGGCAGAGATGTGGGCGATTGGGTGAGGAGGCAATGCATTTACTGAGTCGATCACTTGCTGCCCGTCTCCATACGGGCACGTGATAAAGCCCTTTGCGAAATACCCAGTGTGGTCCAGCCCTTTGTAACCACAGCGCTCACTCGGCGTCGTCACAGGCTCGTGCTCGTCATGATTACAGACCAGCGGGTGCCAAGTTGGGTAGCTATCAACTACTGGACCAATTTCGTCAACAATATCTGCCAGTGCTTCCTTACTACGCTCCCGAACGGATTGCTCGGCATACTGCGGTCTCGGAATGAAATAGGCTTGGACCTGCTCATATCCGCTCTGTGCTGCTTCGTCTGCCCTAAATGCCATGTGTCTGAACTCATGAATTGATTTATCTACGCATAGAATAGCATAGTCATGCGTGACCATGTCAAGTCATGCATTGCGGCTGGATCCGCACTTGCCACCCAACTTACAATTCGACACCAAAAACGGTTGATAAAAATTCGCAAATAGTGAATAAATAAACAGCACACATTCCAATTCCCGCAAAATCGACGACCTACCAGCCCGCCACCGGCATTGATAGGAACAAAAACCCCAAAATCTTCTTGACCGGTTCCGGGATGCGATCCGGGCGCGTCGTTTCAGCATCCGAACCGAGAAGTGCTACGCCGATTGGGTTCGTCGGTTCATTCTTTTCCACAACAAATGTCACCCTTGGGAAATGGGCGCGCCGGAGGTCGAGGCTTTTTTGACTCATCAGGCGGTGGACCGCAATGTGGCGCCTCGACCCAGAAGCAGGCGCTGGCGGCGATTCTGTTTCTCTACAGCCATGTACTCGAAATCGACCTGCCCTGGCTGACCGACGTGACCCGGGTCAAGACCCGCTTCAAATTCAGCTTGCCAGCGCCAGGGCCCTTCATGAATCCGATCTGCGGGAAGGTTTCGGTCAAGTCTACTTGCCCTTTGCGCTCGCTCGCAAGTATTCCAACGCAGGCCGCGAGTGGGGCTGGCAGGCCGAACGGTTCAGGAATTGTTCGGCCACCAGAACGTGAGTACGACCATGATTTATGCCCATGTGCTCATCCGTGGACGTCATGGCGTTGCCAGTCCGCTCGATTGTTGATGGCGGTTGGCCCCCATCCCAGACTTCCCCCGCTTGCGGGGGAAGGAGTTACTAATGCAAGCTGAGTGAGGCAGTACTTCCGGTTGCATTAGTAACCCAGCGCGCGGATTTCGGTAGACGGTCGCTTCGTGGTTGATATGGTTTTCGGGTTGCGCAGTACGTAGCCTAGCCGTTATTTCGAGCGACCGCCGTGTTTGACGTCCTCGGCCAGCCATGCCTTGATCAGTGATTGGTAGGGGATATCGCGTTTGTTGGCCTCGATCTTGATCCGGTCGAGCAGGGTTTCCGGCAGGCGCAGCGAGATCGTCTTGGTCGATGGCTTGAGTCTGGGAAATGATGCGGGCTCAGCCTGGCTCCAGTCCAGGTAGTCGCCGGAATCGTGGTTTTCCCAAAACTCCCGTTCCTGTGCTTCCGTGTTGAAATCAGGAATCCTTTTTCTGGCTTTGCTCATAGTAAGTTCTTTCCTTCCGATGCATGTCACGAGCCGAGATCACCCGGATCAAAGTGTTTTCTGCTCTAAGTGTAAACGTGAGATGCAGCAGTCGATCGTCATCGGTTCTTCCAAGGGCGTGAAATCTGTTTTCGGTTTGACTGTGGCGGTGGTCTGCCAATACCAGCAGGGGTTGGTTGAAAAAGATCTGCTCGGCTTCCGACTGGCTGACGCCGTGCTTGTCGGCGCTTTTGCGTACATTTCCGGCATCCCAGTCAAACCCGACGACCTTACGCCACTCAATCATGAATTGTATATTATCATCATATACGTTTTATGTGCACGTGTTCTTCGTGCCCTTCGTGGTTGATACGGTTTTCCCGGTCGCGGACGGATTCCGCTCCTACTGAAGCCGGGTCAGAGGCTGGCGGCCAGCCGGGTGCCTTCGTCTATGGCCCGCTTGGCGTCAAGTTCGGCGGCCAGCTTGGCGCCGCCGATGAGGTGGACGGGGAGGCCGTTGTTCTTAAGCGACTCGTAGAGCGCGTTTTCGGAGATCTGGCCGGTGCACAACACGATGTTGTCGACTTCGAGCAGGCGCTTTTCCTCGCTGCCGTCCTTGTTCTTGACCGTCAGGTGCAGGCCAGCATCGTCGATGCGGTCATAGGCCACCCCGGAGAGCATTTCCACGCCGTGGTTCTTCAGCGTGGTTCGATGAATCCAGCCGGTGGTCTTGCCCAGCCCGGCCCCGGGCTTGCCGCGGCTACGCTGGGTCATCCAGATCCCGCGCGGTGGAACGCCACGGTCGGGTTCGATCCCTTCGACCCCACCGCGGGTTGTGAAGCCCATGTCCACGCCCCATTCGACGAAGAATTCCTTGACGTCGACTTTTTCGGGGTCGGGCGCCTCGGGGACGTTCTCGTGCAGCAGGAACTCCGAGACGTCGAAACCGATGCCGCCGGCGCCAATGACCGCGACCCGCTTGCCGACCGGCTTGTCGCCCTTGAGCACGTCCAGGTAGCTCAGCACCATCGGGTGGTCCTGGCCGGCGATCTTCGGGTTGCGCGGCAGCACGCCGGTGGCGATGATGATTTCATCGAACCCGCCCTCGGATAACACGGCCTCATTCACGCGTACGCCCAACTTGACGTCCACGCCGTGCAGCTCGATCAGGCGGTTGAAGTAGCGCAGCGTCTCGACGAACTCTTCCTTGCCCGGGATGCGCTTGGCCATGTTGAACTGGCCGCCGATGCGTCGATCAGCTTCGAACAGCGTGACGTGATGGCCACGCTGCGCCGCGGTGGTGGCCGCAGCCAGCCCGGCCGGGCCGGCGCCGACCACAGCGATCCTTTTGTGCGTAGCGGCCGGTGTGATGATCAGTTCGGTTTCGCGCGCGGCGCGGGGATTGACCAGGCACGTTGCCTTCTTGTTCTCGAACACGTGGTCCAGGCAGGCCTGGTTGCAGGCAATGCAGGTGTTGATCTCGTCCGTGCGGCCGGTCTCGGCCTTGATCGCCCAGTCGGGATCGGCCAGAAATGGCCTGGCCATGGAGATCATGTCGGCGTCGCCGGCGGCCAGTACCTTTTCAGCCGTCTCCGGCATGTTGATGCGGTTGGTCGTGACCAGCGGGATGGCGACTTCGTCGCGCATCTTGCGCGTGACCCAGGTAAAGGCCGCGCGCGGCACCGAGGTGGCGATGGTCGGGATGCGCGTTTCATGCCAGCCGATGCCGGTGTTGATGATGGTCGCACCTGCAGATTCGACGGCCTTGCCGAGCTGCACGACCTCGTCGAAGCTGTTGCCGTCGGCCAGCATGTCGAGCATGGAAAGCCGGTAGATGATGATGAATTTCCCGCCTACCGCCTCGCGTGTGCGCCGGACGATCTCCACCGGCACGCGCATGCGGTTTTCGAAGCTGCCGCCCCATTCGTCGCTGCGGTGGTTGGTGCGCGGGACCAGGAACTGGTTGATGAAGTAACCTTCCGAGCCCATGACCTCGACCCCGTCGTAGCCAGCCTTCTGCGCCAGGCTCGCGCAGCGCACAAAATCGCGAATCTGCTTTTCGACGCCGGCAGAGGAAAGCGCCTTCGGCTTGAATGGATTGATCGGCGCCTGGATGGCGCTTGGCGCGACCGAGAACGGATGGTAGGCGTAGCGCCCGGCGTGCAGGATCTGCATGCAGATGCGCCCGCCGGCCTCATGCACGCCGTGTGTGAGTTTGCGGTGACGCATCACTTCCCAGCGGTTGGTCAGCTTCGAGGCGAGCGGCGCGAGTGAGCCTCGGCGGTTGGGCGCGATGCCGCCGGTGACCATCAAGCTGGCACCGCCGCGTGCACGTGCGACGAAGTAGGCGGTGAGCTTGTCGTAGTTCCACACCCGGTCTTCCAGACCGGTGTGCATGGAACCCATCAGCAGCCGGTTGGGCAGGGTGGTGAAGCCGAGATCCAGCGGCTGGAACAGGTGTGGGTATTGTTGTTCGATCAAGGCGGCAATCCGGCGGAAAGTGGGTGCCAGTCTACCCGCGGGAGTTCCCGGCGTGCGCTTGACTACCTGCGGCGTCTGCGTCGTCTTCTCAGCGTGGTCTCGACACGATCGGGATCCGGCTCGTCGCTGGTCTCCGGGTCTGCAGCTCCGGCACTGCTCGAATCATCATTCTGCAGCAGTGCATCAGCAAGATCGTCCTCTTCCGAGGGCTCGGCGGCGAACTCCGGTATCGGCCGGTCCGAATCGGATTCAGGGTGGCCTTCGCCGCCCAAAGCCTCGGCCAACTCGCGTTCGGCCGAGCCATCATTTTCTCGAGCCTGTTCCGGGTTGGCACGGGAGGGTGTGGCAGTCGGCGCCACCGGCTCGCCGGTTTCGTCGTATTCGTCGTCGACCAGTAGCGGGGGCAGGTCCTGCTTGTTTGGTGTCGACGACCCCGCGCTTCCGGCAGCCGGTCCGGGTTGCCGGTTCCGATCCGCATTCTGACCCCGAGCCTGGCCGGGTTCGGAATGGACCGGCGACGCCCCGGCGCCGGGCGCTGTCTTTTTTGCAACAGTTCGCCCCCCGGTTTGCTGCTTTGGAGCGCGGGTGGATGTCTTGCGGGTATCGGCTTCATGCGACTGCGACTCGGCACCGCCGGCGGCCGAAAGTTCGGCCAGGTCGGTGGTCTGCATCTGGTCCTTCAATGGCTTGCCTTCGGCCAGTGTGGCTTCGCCGTCGACAACAATGCGCATCAACTTGTCCACGCCACGGGTGTTGTTCAACCGTTCTGCCAGGACCGAGGGGGTCGGCGCTTCGCCTTCACCGACGACGGTAAGCCAGCCGCCGCGGCCCTCGCTGGCGCGCCGGAGTTTCTGGCTCTTCAGCTCGATTCCCGCCTGGGACAGCGATGCAACCACGCCGGCGAGCACGCCGGACGAACGATTTAGAGAAAGTTCTAGAACTATTTCAGGCACTTACGGCTCCACCGGTCGGGCGAAGAGGCACGCACACGTGTCCGACTGCCCCTGCAGGCGAGTTGTGCACCATACCCCTTGAATTGTTGATCATACGTTGCCCTGCAATATAGCAAGTTCGCGAAATGAGTTCTGCGATCTGCGTCACGATTGGATGCACCTGGAAAAATCCCTGTTGCCCATGCAGGGTTGTTCCAATGCTCCCTGGCGCGTTCCCGACGGGCCAGCGGCGATGCTGATATGCTCGCGCATCAGGCCAACAATGCACTCCGAATGAATGATCGTCAGAACAGTAATCCCGAGGCCGAGGAATTCGAACCGGTCCCCGAGCACGAGGTCACCCGCCTGCTTAACCAGGTGCGCGAGACGCCGGAGCTGTTCGACCAGGTTTTGCCGCTGGTCTACGACGACCTGAAGCGGATTGGCCACAACCAGCGCCGTCAGCTCGGTGCCGGGCTCACGATGCAGACCACGGCCCTGGTGCATGAGGCCTGTCTCAAGCTCCGCGATCATGCTGCCGGCAGCGTGGAGAACCGGTTACACCTCAAGCGTCTTGCCGCGATGGTGATGCGCCAGTTGATCTTCGACTATGCGCGGCGTCAGCAGTCCGCCAAGCGCGGCGGTGGTCAGGCGCACAGCAATATCGAGGATCACCAGGTGCCCGTAGCCGAGACGCACGATGCCGACCTGATTCTTGCGATCGAGCAGATTCTCGACCAGATCAGGCTGAGCAACCCGCGCATGGCCGAAGTCATCACGGCGCGCTTCTTCGCTGGTTACTCGATTGACGAAATTGCCGAGATCATGGATGTTTCCAGCCGCACGGTCACGCGCGACCTGACCCGGGCCAAGGCGTGGCTGAAAACCGAATTGGCCGATTTCGAGGAAGACGCCTGAAGAACGGTTTTCAAATAGCCGCCAAGCCGTTTAACGGCCCGCTGTCGCGGGAGGGCCGAAAAACCGTGTTGAACCGCAAATGAACGCGAATAAACGCAAATCAATGCCTAATGCCGAATCGACTACGCATTATTTGCGTTTATTCGCGTTCATTTGCGGTTCCAATCACAAGCCCTTTTCTTTAGGCCCTACATCAACGCCAGCGCCCGATCGAGCGCTTCACCGCAGTCTCCGCCCAGCTTGAATGCCAGCAAGGCGTCGGCCCGGGTCAGCCCGTCGTTGAGCGCGACGAGGGGAATACCCCGTTCGGCCGCCTGCCGGGCCAGCCGGAAACCCGACCAGACCACCAGCGATGTGCCCACGACCAGCAGCGCATCGGCGGTTTCCACCAGCCCGTCGGCCGCGACCAGCCGCTGTTTCGGCACCGATTCGCCGAAGAACACCACGTCCGGTTTCAGGGTGCCGCCGCAGTCTGGGCAACCGGCAATGCGGAAGCCGGGGTAGGCGCGCTTGTCGAGACTAGCGTCGAGTTCGGCGTCGCCGTCCGGGTTGATCCCGAGTACCTCCGGGGCCCAGTCTGGATTGAGCGTTTCCAGTTGCTCCTGCACATCGTCGCGCCCGACCCCGAGGCCGCAATCGAGACAAATTACGCGTTCCAGACCGCCATGCAATTCAATGATGCCGGCGTGACCGGCACGCTGGTGCAGGCCGTCGACGTTCTGGGTGATCAACCCGGATACGCGCCCGGCCCGCGCCAGCCCGGCAAGCGCGCTGTGCGTGCGGCCGGGCCGGGCATCGCGCATCGCGCTCCAGCCGAAGTAGCTGCGCGCCCAGTAGCGGCGCCGCATCGCCGGTTCATTGAGGAAATCCTGATAAAAGATCGGATGGCGTCCGCGCCAGCGCCCGGATGGGTCGCGATAGGCGGGGATGCCGGAGCTGGTGGAACAGCCCGCGCCGGTGAGCACGACGATGCGCTGATGATCGTGCACGAAGCGTGCAAGTTCGGCGATGCTGCCGGACCGGACTTTGGCATCCGGATCGATGCGCAACTCGGGAATTCTTGATGTTCCGGCATGGGCCATTCGCGAATGGTACCCGCGCCGGGTGAATCAGATGGCCCGGCTGCTCCGAGACAGGTAAGCCCTGGAACCCCGTCTTATTCACCACCCCACCTACTGCGACGCCGCCATGCCCCGCGTCTGCGGCGTTTCGCTCGGTCGCGCATCCTCACCGTACAGGCGAGTACGTTTCCGGTGCGCTCGGTCGCGAAACGCCCCAGCCACGGCACCTGGCGGCGCCTCGTGACGGAGGGGTGGTGAATAAGACGGGGGAACCGCAGATTTCGCAAATTCACGCAGATCGGGTCAGAAGCGGAGGCGGACGCCGCCGGTCACGTTGAGCCCGGGCCGCGGCGCGAAATCCTTCAGGAACGATGTATGCACGCGCTGGGTCTGGTCGAGCAGGTTGTCGCCCTTGAGGAACAGCTCGATTTCTCTGGCATCTGTCGTCATGGCGTAGGCCAGGTTGGCGCTAAGCGAGTCGTATCCGCCGGTCCGGGTCTCGAACTCGGCCGTTTCGGTCACCTCGAAGACCCGGTGGTAGCTGAAGTTGGCACGCAGGTTGCCGCGATGCCAGTCGATGCCGGTACCGACGCGTCCCGGAGACAGTCTCGGCACCTCGCCGTTGCCGGCCTTGAGATCCGCCTCGACGGCGTCTGCGAAAAAGCGCCATTCCAGTTCGCCGATCGCGGTCTTCTCGAACAGCAGACTGGCCTCGAATTCCGCACCCCAGAAATTGGCGTCGGCCTGGCTCCAGACCTGCACTGGCAGTCCGTCTTCGACCTGATCGGTGTTGGCCAGGAATACGAAATCGTCGATGTTGTTGTAGAACAGATCGGCGCGCACGTGGAACCGGCCACGGTGCTTGTGGATGCCGAAGTCGACGTTGTTGGAGGTTTCCTTGCCCAGCATCGGGTTGCCGATCTCGAATGCCTGGGTGGCGACGTGCGGGCCTTCGGCAAACAGTTCTTCCTGAGTGGGGCTGCGTTGCGAGCGTTGCCAGTTCAGGCTGGTCTGCCAGTCGTCGGTCACGCGCCACAGCGCGCCAGCGCTGACCGAAACCGAGCTGAAGTCGCGCTTGCCGAGGTCGTCGACGGTCAGGCCGTCGGCCAGCTTGACCTCGTCGTCCTGAAAACGCAGGCCGGCCGACAGTTTGAATGGGTCGAGATCGTATTCTTCGACCAGGAACAGCCCGAACGATTCGGTGGTGGCCGGCGGCACGAAGGCTTCGGCGCCAATGGCTTCGAGATCGGTGTCTTCGTATTGCAGGCCGAATACGCCGGACAGGCGACCCAGGGGCTGGTGCCGGGCTTCGACGCGCGCCTCGGTCGCATCGATATTGAAGGTCGTGCCGATCTCGTCGCCTTCGAATTCGATGTGCTGGTAATCGTTTGTGGCAAGTTTGAAGTTCAGCTCGGCGATACCGGACAGCGGTTGGTACAAACCGGCCTTGAACTCGTAGCGCTCCTGTTGCAGGTCGATGCTGACACCGCCTTCCTCCTCTTCCTCGCCTTCGCCTTCTTCGCCGTGGCCCTCTTCCTCCAGTTCCGCGGGGATTCCGTATTGGCTGTCGAAGCGCTTGTACGACAGGCCGGCGAATCCCCAGGTATCGACGAACGAGAAACCGACCGAGCCGCCTTCGCTTTCCTGGGCCGAATTGGCCAGGGTGCCGCGCTCCTGTTCTTCCAGCTCTTCGGGTTCGAGTTCGGCAAGCAGTTCGGGGGTCAGCGCAAAGCCGGGGATTTCGTAGTCGTCGGTGTCGCGCTTGAAGCCGTCGAAATGGAACTGGAAGGCATCAATGCCGCCGTCGATGCGGGCCACGCCGGCGAGTTCGTCGGCCACGCTGCTGCCGCGCAGCTCGATCGCACCGCTGAAGTCCTGGCGCTGCTCGGGAATGCGGTTGTCGATCAGGTTGACCACGCCGCCGCTGGCGGTGGAGCCGTACAGCAGGTTGGACGGGCCGCGCAGGATTTCGATTCGGTCGACCAGCAAGGGCTCGGCCGAGACCGCATGGTCGGGGCTGAGCGCCGAGGCGTCCAGGGCGTTGAGGCCGTCTTCGGTGATGCGTACGCGGGAGCCGCCCAGGCCGCGGATCACCGGGCGCCCGGCGCCGGGTCCGAAGTAGGTGCTGTGGATGCCCGGCTCGGCCTGCAGCGTTTCGCCCAGCGTGGCCTCCTTGCGGTCGTCCAGGTACTCGCCGGACAGCAGTTGCACCGGGCGCGTGGAATCCAGGGTGGTGCCGCCCTGCGGCAGAATCCTGACCTCGAGGGCCTCCAATTCCATGACTTCGGGTTCCTGGGCCAGGGCCGGTGAGGAAATCAGCCATGCGGCGGCGGTTGCCAGCGCGATGGATCGAGCGAGGGGATTGCGTTGCATCATGAAATAGTTCCCTGTTGCGTCTTCGATGACTGGGCGAAAACGTAATGTTATAACATTGGGAACTCTCGATCAATACAATCGGGCAATTTTTTTCCTGATTACGTAGATGATTCAGCCACGCCGAGACAGGAAAAACCCGGGAACCGCAGATTACGCAGATTCACGCAGATTGTTGCTCACGGTCTCTGAACGCTGCATGCGTCAAGATCAGGGCACAATCCCAAGGGTTGGTGCAATGAAACGCAGAAATCTCCTGACCGGCATCGGACTGAGCGCAATCGGCGGCGGACTGCTGCTGCGCGCGAGCGCCCAGGACGGTGTCGGTTCTCTCCCCCGGCAAGACGAGGACGTCATGAGCAACAAGACGATTGACAAGACAGTCGAAGAATGGAAGCAAATCCTGCCGAAAGAGCGCTTCGACATTCTTTTCCGCGAAAAGACCGAACCGGCATGGACCAGCCCGCTGAACGACGAGAAGCGCGACGGCACCTACATCTGCGCGGCCTGCTACCAGCCGCTGTTTGCCAGCGCCGACAAGTTCGACTCGGGCACCGGCTGGCCCAGCTTCACCCGGCCGATCAGTGATGACGCGATCGACACCAAGAAGGATTTCAAACTGATCTGGCCGCGCACCGAATATCATTGTTCGAATTGCAACGGCCACCAGGGCCACGTTTTCGACGACGGGCCGGAGCCCACCGGCCAGCGCTGGTGCAACAACGGCCTGGCGTTGGCATTCGTGGCCGAAGGCGAAACACTTCCGGAGCTTCGGGCATGATTGGCCGACGCTACCGGATCGCACTGGCGATGCTGGCGGCAGCCGCGCTGGCGCCGGCCCTGGCGGCGGACACCAAAGTCGCAACTTTCGGCGGCGGCTGCTTCTGGTGCATGGAGCCGCCGTACGACGAACTCGATGGCGTGATCTCGACCACCTCGGGCTACACGGGCGGCGATGTCGAATATCCGACTTACGAGCAGGTGACCCGGGGCGGTACCGGGCACGTGGAAGTGGTCCAGGTCGAATATGACCCGGAAGTGGTCGATTATCAGAAGCTGCTGGAAGTCTACTGGCGCAATATCGATCCGCTGACCGACAATCGCCAATTCTGCGATGCCGGCGAAAGTTATCGACCGGTGATCTTCGCTCATGGTCCGAATCAGCGCGAACTGGCCGAGGCTTCAAGGCAGGCGCTGGTCGATTCCGGGCGTTTCAAGCGGCCCATCGTGGTGCCGATCGAATCGGCCGGACGCTTCTGGCCGGCGGAAAAATACCACCAGGACTACTACCGGAAGAATCCGACGCGCTACAAGTACTACCGCTGGCGTTGCGGTCGCGACCAGCGCCTGGAGGAACTCTGGGGCGAGCGCTGAGCCTGTGCCTATCGGCGCTGTCCATCCGGGAAGCTAGAGATCGAAACTGCTCTCCACGTGGATTTGACCGGACTTTCTCAACTCTTCCAAGTCCGGTTTGAGTCGGTGAACGAAGCGTTCCGGATCCCCGATTTCGATGCCCGCGGCCCCGTGAATTGCCACCCAGCCGTCGCGCCCCTGTTCCTTGGCGATGTATCCCGCGGTGTCGGCGATGCTGACGATCGCCTCCCAGTCGAATATTGCCGGATCGTCGGGCATGAACGGGAAGTGCGAAACGCCGATCGAGCAGGTACAGCGGATTTCGAGTTGGTTCCGGTCGTTGTGGAACCGGGCCTGGCGTGCCCGGTCGATAATGCGCTGGGCAATTACGCGACACTGGCTGGCCTCGGACTGCCGGGCAACGACCAGGAACTCTTCGCCGCCCCAGCGCACGACGTAGTCGGAATCGCGCAACTGTTGTTTGATCAATTTCGCATAACCCTTGATGACCTCGTCCCCGGTTGCATGTCCGTAGGTATCGTTGATGATCTTGAAATGATCCAGATCGATCATCATGAATACAACATCGTTGTTGGGATTGAGCTTCTTGCCCGAGTACGCCCGACTCGTTTGGGCAATGTCGTGACCGATCTGGCTGGTCAGGAAACGCCGGTTCATCAGGCCTGTTAGCGGATCGGTAATCGAGGCGTGTTTGAGCTTGTCGTTGCTTTCCTCCAGCGCTTTGGTGCGCTCCTGTACCAGTTGCTCGAGTTCGCGTTGCCGTTGGCGGCTTCGGCGCATGTTGACGCGGAATATCAACCACAAGACAGCGGCTGCGAACAGCAAGACCATCGCCCAGAACCATACGGTTTCCCAATAAGCGGCTTCGATGGAAAATTCGAAGCGGGCGGCCGATCCTTGCCAAGGCTCTCCGGGGCTTCGGGCCTGGACTTCAAACACATAGTCGCCGCTTCCCAGACCTCCGAAGGTAATCGGGCGGTAGGCGTCCAGGGTGGACCACCTATCATCCAATCCGAGCATGCGATAACGAAATTCGAGTTGGTCTTCGTTACGAAAACTCAAGGCAGCATAATGGATGTCCAGTCCGCCGGATCCGTATGGCAATGCCTGACCGGTGTCGAGGGCCCGACCATCCGATGTCACACGCTCGATGATCACCCGAGGCGTCGGAAACCGGGGGTAGGTAAAATCGCGATCAAAGCGCATCAAACCGTCGGCCGAGGCGAACCACAACGTGCCATCGTGCGCTTCCAGGGCGCCGGTTGCCCCGCCTTCTTCATGCAGCAGACCGTCGGAGCGGTCGAAGTTGTGAAAACGTTCTCCGTCGAAACGCGAAAGGCCTTGGTTGGTGTAGGCCCAAACGTCTCCGCTGGAGTCGACCAGCACCTGCCAGACGAAGTTGTCGATCAACCCATCCTGGTCGGTGAATCGCCGGATCTCGAGTTCGTCGTTGACATGAAACAGACCATCGCCATTACTGCCGATCCACATGCCGTCGCCGGGCTCCGGATAAAGGTCCCAGAGCGTTTCGTCGGTAAGTCCCTGCTGCTGGACCATATGGACGGTGGTGCCGGCACCAGGGTCGACGATAAACAATCCCTCGCGTGAGGCGAACCACAACCTTCCCTTTTCGTCTTGCTGAATACGGTAAACATAGGCAGCCGCAAGCGCGTCGTTGTCGACCGGGCTGATGCGCTCGTTTTCGTATATCGCCGTACCCTTGTTTGTGCCGATCCAGATGCGTCCACTCGAGTCGCGATACAACGCCTGACTCTGGTTGGCGGCCAGGCCGTCGTCAACGGTAAAGACGCGGGTGATACCGTCGATTTCATGCCATCGGGCAACGCCGAGATCGGTTGCGATCAGCGCGGAATCGGCCGACTCGAACGCGACCGAATAAACGCGGTTGTCGGGGAGGCCGTCGGCCGTCGTAATCCGGCGCGAAGCGTCAAGCAGCAGGTTTCCATCGTGGTAGGGTGCGATCTGCAAGCCCGCGCGACTGCCCAGCCAGATCCGGTTTCGGTCGTCCTCAATGAGGCTGCGGATAAATGACGCAATCAGCCCCTGATCCTGGCGATAGCCGGTAAACGGGCTTGGAATCCATTTATCGAGTCCATTGTCATGACCGATCCAGACCAGGCCTTCGTAGCCCGAAAAGATCGCGTGACTGACGGCGCTCCACAGCCCGTTCGCCTCGGTCAGTAGCCGAAATTCCGAGTCCGTACGCCGCAGTACACCGATATTGGTGGCCGCCCATAGTTGATCGTTGGCATCAAGCGTGAACGAGCCGAAATCGGCCCGCCGAACATCTTCCGGAAGGCCGCGGGGTTCGGTTACGCGGCCGTCGCGATACCGAAACAGGCCGGCGTTGGTTCCGATCCAGATGCCGTCGGAGTCATCGAGCAAGGCCGCCACGAGATCGCCCGCGTTCGGCGGCAACTCGATCTGTGCCAGTGCCTGCGTGGCCGGATCAAGTCTGGCCAGTCCGGCACTGGTTCCGGCCCAGACCATGCCAGTTGTGTCGACGATGACGCTTCGTATATCGCGCGATGGCAGGCCTTGATTGGTACCGAATTCATCGACTTGATCGGTCGCGACCCGGAACAGGCCGCGATTGCTGGCGACCCAGAGTGCATCGCCGGTAATGGCCAGGTCGTAAATATAGGCACTTGCCAGCCGTTCGTCGGCGTGACATTGAAATCGTTGTACGGCTTCGACAAAGGCGCACAATCCGCTCCCGGTCCCGGCCCAGAGCAACCCTTCAGGGCCGGTGGCCAGTGCCTCTACTGTATTGCTGCCGAGTCCGTGGCTGGTGTTGAAGGTCTCGAAGGATTGGCCGTTGTACCGGCTGATGCCGCCGTACGTCCCCAGCCATAAATAGCCCGACGGATCCCGATGGATTTCCAGTACCTGGGTTTGGGCCAGTCCGTCCTGGCTACCGTAGTGATGGAAGTTGTACAGCTGCGCTGCGGACTCGGCGATGAACAGCACCGATACGATCACGAAACCGGCCAGGTACCGGCAAAGTGCGGCGGCTGTGGGCAAAGTCATGCTGTTCCGGAGGGCGGCAGCTATTACTAACACATGCATAAGCCCCGGCCGTTCCGGCCGGTCATTAACCTGGAATACTTGCTTGTATGCCGGGGTAATGGCAAGCAGTCTGTATTTACATGTGCAGGACGAAATCGCTTTTTGCCGTATGGCCATCCCAGCCCCGAATTGTCTTGTAGTCGCGCGACCCGTCGGGCGGACAGGCCGGAAGTCGTGCCCCGATCCCCAAAATCAACGATAATTGACGATAATCGATTCGCCAACGCCGGTCTAGTGGTCCTTCAACCTGATAAATTAGGATTCAGCGTTCCTGTGGCGCTGCGC
>JBBDSL010000052.1:0-40365 GCA_040904965.1 Wenzhouxiangellaceae bacterium | reverse complement strand
TGGCGTCGCGCAGCAGGCGGCCGGTCGGATATTCGTTGATATAGCCGTTGCCGCCCAGGGCCTGAATGGCTTCCAGGGCAACGTTGACCGCGCTGGTCGACGAATGCAACAGGCAGGCGGCGGTATCGATACGCGATTTCTCACCGGCATCGAAGGCGCTCGCGGTCTGGTAGGCGAAGCCGCGCGAGGATTGGAGTGCGGCGTAGATATCGCCGATTTTGGCCTGCATCAGACCGAAATCGCCCAGGCGCCGGTCGAACTGCTTGCGTTCGCGAACATAGGGCAGTACCTGATCGAGGCAGGCCTGCATGATGCCGATTGGTCCACCGGAAAGAACCAGCCGCTCCGAATTCAGACCCGACATCAGGATCTTCACACCCCGGTTGACCTCTCCGAGCACATTGGCCTCGGCAATCTCGCAGTTATCGAACACCAGCTCGCAGGTATTGGAGCCGCGCATGCCGAGTTTGTCGAGCTTCTGTGCCTTGGTGAAGCCCGGCATGTCCTTTTCCACGATGAACGCGGTCATGCACTTCGAGCCTGCCTCCTTGCCGGCGGTACGCATGTAGACCACGGCAACATCGCATTCGGGACCGTTGGTAATCCACATCTTGGAGCCGTTGGCGACCCACACGTCGCCATTCTTCTCCGCCCGGCACGACATTGAACCGACAACATCGGATCCGGCACCCGACTCGGACATCGCCAACGCGCCCTTGAACTCGCCCGAAACAAGCTTCGGCACGAACTTTTCGCGCTGCTCGTCGTTTCCGTTGCGGTACAGGTTGTCCAGGCACAGATTGGAGTGTGCGCCGTAGGAAAGGCCCACCGATGCCGATGCGCGGGAAATCTCCTCCATGGCCACCAGATGCGCCAGATAGCCCATGTCGGGCCCGCCCAGCGACTCGGGAATGGTGATGCCCAGCAGTCCCATTTCACCGAGTTCGGTCCAAAGCTCTTGCGGGAATTCGTTGGATTCGTCGATGTCCGACGCGCGCGGAGCGATGGCCTCCTCGGCAAACCTGCGCGTCGTCTCGCGCAGCAGTTCGATGTCTTCGTTTAGTTTCATGATTGAATAATTACACCGCAGATGAACACAGATGAACGCAGATAAAAACGGAACATATTTGAAAAGCGGGACACGAAGATCACGAAGGTAGCACGAAGAGCACGAAGTTTTGAATAACGCGGTCCAATGTATTTCTGCTTTTCTTCGCGTCCTTCGTGTTCTTTGTGTAATGCTTTGGGCTTTTATCCGCGTTTATCCGCGTCCATCTGCGGTTGAATCATTAATGATTGCCGCGTTCGCGGCCCGGGAATCGATGTGCGCGGCCCATGAACGGCAGTTTCAGCTTGCCGATGGTTGCAACGCGCTCCTCGGCCATGCGATCGGCTGCCTTCCAGCTCGGGATATTGTCGCGCTCGGCGATCTGGAAGATCTTGGAGACGTTGTAGTAGATTGTGCGCATCATGCGCTTGGCGCGTTCGCGGTTGTAGCCTTCGAACTCGATCGATACGTTCATCAGGCCACCGGCGTTGACCGCGTAATCAGGCGCATAGACGATGCCGGCTGCTTCGAGTTGGTCGCCGCATTCATTGGTGGCCAGCTGATTGTTGGCCGCACCGCACACGATCTTGAACTTGAATCTCGGAATCGTCTGCTCGTTGACCACGGCGCCCAGTGCGGTGGGGCAGAATACATCCGCGTCGACCTCGTAGATGTCGTCCAGCCCGACAGCCTCGCAGCCGAGTTCCACGCACTGCTTGACTGCTTCCTCGTTGATGTCGGTCACGAAGACCTTGGCGCCTTCGTTGCGCAGCAGCTTGACCAGTTCGAAACCGACATGGCCGACGCCCTGTACGGCGTAGCTGTAATTGCCGACTTCCTCGTTGCCGAACTTGTGCTGCAGGCTGGCACGAATACCCTGCAGCGTGCCGAAAGCGGTGAACGGCGAGGGGTCGCCCGAACCGCCGTGTACCTGGTGAACGCCGACGCAATTGTCGGTTTCCTGGAAAACGTACTCCATATCGTTGACATCAATGCCGACGTCCTCGGCGGTGATGTAGCGACCGTTCATCGAATCGATGAAACGACCGAATGACCGGAACAGCGCTTCGGACTTGTCGGTACGCGGATCGCCGATCAGTACCGAC
Organism: Wenzhouxiangellaceae bacterium; assembly: GCA_040904965.1. Lineage (GTDB taxonomy): Bacteria > Pseudomonadota > Gammaproteobacteria > Xanthomonadales > Wenzhouxiangellaceae. Next base: position 38,211 of record JBBDSL010000052.1, on the reverse strand, counting down.
TTGCCGCCGCCGAGATTCAGTCCGGCCACGGCGGCCTTGTAGGTCATGCCGCGCGACAGGCGCAGAACGTCGTCCAGCGCTTCCTGCTCGGTGGCATACGGCCACATGCGCAGACCGCCCAGCGCCGGACCCAGCGTGGTGTTGTGGATGGCGATGATGCCCTTGAGGCCGGCATCCTTGTTGTGGCAGAAGACAACCTGTTCGTGCTCGGTCGTATGGATGGTTTCGAAAAGCTTCATTCAATCCTCCAGGCTTCGTGCTTCTTGCGGCACGAATTGTGAAAACTCAGTAACCGGCCCCCGAGAACCGGTGGGGATAATAAGCCGTGGATGCGGCCAGCGAGACTCAGCGGCGTATTTTAGCGGATTTGGCAAAGGCCCATGACGAGATGGAAGTAATTCCGGTCCACGCCGGCTCCACGGGCCTGGCGTATCATCCGAACAACCGATGCATTCCTGAATTCCGCCTCGCATCAAGAGCGTGCAAATAACATTAGGATAAGTTAATGTTGCCGTAGTCCGACAGTCCGAATGGAGCCTGACGCATGGAACTCGATCCGCTGTTACTGTCCCGCATCCAGTTTGCCTTCGTGGTTTCGTTCCACGCGATATTTCCGGTCTTCACGATCGGGCTGGCGGCGTACATCGCGGTACTGGAAGGCCTGAACTACTGGCGCCCGAATCCGGTCCGCGAGAAGCTCAGCCGATTCTGGATCAAGATCTTCGCGCTGGTGTTCGGTCTGGGCGTGGTATCCGGCATCGTCATGTCCTTCCAGTTCGGCACCAACTGGTCGAATTTTTCCTACGCGGCATCGAATTTCCTGGGCCCGATGCTGAGCTATGAAGTGGTCACCGCGTTCTTTCTCGAGGCGACCTTCCTCGGAATCCTGCTGTTCGGACGCGACAAGGTGCCGCGCGGCGCCCACCTGCTGGCCGCCTGCATGGTCGCGATCGGCACTTTCATTTCGTCGTTCTGGATACTGTCGGCCAACAGCTGGTTCCATACGCCGGCCGGGGTGGAGCTGGTCGACGGGCACTTCCAGGTCACCTCATGGCTGCAGGCCATCTTCAACCCGTCCATGCCGTACCGCTTTGCTCATATGGGCCTGGCTTCTTTCATCACCGGCGGATTCGTGGTCGCCGCGGTCAGTTCCTGGTACCTGCTGCGCGGGCGCAATCCGCGCTCCAGCCGCATGGCGCTGAAGATGACCGTCATCATGCTTGCCGTGGTCACGCCGTTGCAGCTGTTCATCGGCGACCTGCACGGCCTGAACACATTCGAACACCAGCCGATCAAGGTCGCAGCCATGGAAGGGCACTGGGAAACAAAGAAGGGTGCGCCGCTGGTGCTGTTCGGGCTTCCCGACAGCTCGGCCGGGGAAAATCACCTCGAGATCGCCATCCCGTACCTCGGCAGCCTGATCCTGACCCACAGTCTGGACGGCGAGGTCCGGGGACTGAAGTCGGTGCCGCCGGAAGACCGGCCGCCGGTGGCCATCGTATTCTGGAGTTTTCGCCTGATGGTCGCGATCGGAATCGTTTTCATCGTCCTGTCCTGGGCGGCACTGGTGCAGTTGCTGCGCGGAAAGCTGTTCGAATCCAGGCGCCTGCTCAGCGCGCTGTCGTGGTCGTATCCGCTGCCCTTCATCGCGGTGGTCGCCGGCTGGTTCGTGACCGAAATCGGCCGCCAGCCCTGGGTGGTGCACGGCATGATGCGTGTTTCCGAGGCGCTCACGCCGTCACTGTCCGGCGGCATGGCCCTGGCCACACTGATCGGCTACATCGCCGTCTACACGGTGGTCTTCGGCGCCGGCGCGTATTACCTCAGGCGGGTCATCCTGGACGGTCTGGAGCCCATAGAAGATGCACGTGATTCCGATTCGGCCCAGCCGAAGCGGCCGTTTTCGGCGCTCAATACCGGCTTCGACGATGACAATGCCCAACCGGCGGGGAGTTAAGGCCATGGAAAACATCGATCTGACCCTGATCTGGGTTGCCGTCATTGGACTCGGCATGTTCATGTACGTACTCATGGACGGTTTCGACCTGGGCGTGGGCATTCTGTTTCCGTTCGCGCCCGACGACGAATCGCGCGATCTGATGATGAATTCGGTCGCGCCGGTCTGGGACGGCAACGAAACCTGGCTGGTACTCAGCGGCGCCGGGTTGCTGGCGGCATTCCCGCTGATCTATTCGGTGTTCCTGCCAGCGCTGTACCTCGGTGTATTTCTGATGCTGGCCGGCCTGATCTTTCGCGGGATTGCGTTCGAGTTCCGGTTCAAATCCCGGTCCTCCAGACACTGGTGGAACCGGTCGTTCAGTATTGGCTCAACCGTTGCCGCGTTCGCCCAGGGTGCGGTGATCGGGGCTTACATCCAGGGCTTTGAGGTCGTGGACCTGAAATACGCCGGCGGCGCATTCGACTGGCTCACGCCGTTTACCGTGATGACCGGCGTGGGCGTGGTGGTCGGGTATGCACTGCTGGGTGCGACCTGGACGGTGCTCAAGACCGAAGGCAAGACCCGTGACTGGGCTTTCCGGATGAGCGAACGCCTGCTGCTGGCGGTGTTCGGATTCTTCATCGTTGTCAGTTTGTGGACGCCGTTGTCCAGGGAATTCGTCTACGAGCGCTGGATGGGCAACCTCGAGTGGTTGTGGATCTTCCCATTGTTTACCGCAGTGGCCTGCCTGTGGGTATGGCACGGCATTCGCACGCGCAGCGAGGCGATTCCGTTCGCCGGTTCCATGGTGCTGTTCGCGCTGTTTTACCTCGGGATACTGATCTCGATGTGGCCGTACGCGGTGCCGCCGGATTACACATTCTGGGATGCCGCCTCGGATCCCGGCAGCCAGTTGTTCCTGTTGCTGGGCGTGTTGTTCCTGATTCCGGTGATTCTGGGCTATACCGCGTTCAACTACTGGGTGTTCCGGGGCAAGGTCAAGCCGGGTGCCGGATACCATTGATGCAGATTGCGAGGAAGACGCCGGTGCGTGGCTGAAACGCCAGGCACCGGTGTGGCTGACACCGGTCCTGATGGCACTGGCGCTACTGGAAGCCGGGGTGGTCATCGCCCAGGCCTGGCTGATCGCCGGAATCGTCTTTGGCGTATTCGTCGAGGCGCAGTCCTTGCCCGCTGTCATGCCGCAGATGTGGCTGTTGCTCGGCGTGCTCGTCGCGCGTGCGCTGTTCGCCGGCATTCGCCAATGGCTGGTCGGCGGCGCCTCGGCCCGGGTTCGCCGGAACCTGCGGTCGCGTCTCCTCGAGCGCTTCGAAGCAGCCGGTCCCGCCGGCCTGCCGCCGGCCGGTGAACTGATCCCGGCGTTCGACGAGCAGGTCGAGGCGCTGGACGGGTTCTACAGCCGGTTCGCTCCGCAGCGTATCAGCGCAATGATCGTGCCCCTGGCCATCCTGGTGTTCGCGTTTGCCACCGATTGGCTGGCCGGGCTGTTGCTGCTGTTGACGGCGCCGCTGATCCCGATGTTCATGATCATCATCGGCATGGGCGCCGAAAAGCTGGCGCGCGATCAGTTCCGCAGCCTGGCACGACTGGGCGGCTGGTTCCTGGACCAGGTGCATGGTGCAGCCACCATCCGGCTTTTCCGCGCCGAGGCGCGGGTCGGCGCGCAAGTCAGGCAGCGTACCCATGCGCTGCGAACGCAGACCATGCGCGTGCTGCGCCTGGCGTTCCTGTCCTCGGCGGCGCTCGAATTCTTCGCCGCGGTGGCCATCGCCAGTCTGGCGATCTACATCGGGCTGGGGCTGCTGGGATATTTGACGTTCGGGCCGGCACCCGCGCTGACCCTGCAGTCCGGCCTTTTTCTCCTGCTGCTGGCGCCGGAATTCTTTCAGCCGCTGCGTGCATTGTCGCAGGGCTGGCACGACCGTGCTGACGCCAACGCGGCGGCCGGTGAAATTCGTTCGCTGCTCGAATTGTCGCCCGCGCGTCCCGGGGCCGACGAAGGCTTCAATCCCGCGGCGCGGGGCAAGTGCCGTGTGGAGCTGCGCGAAGTCGAGTTTGCCCATCGCGGACGCGAACCTTTGTTCAATGGCCTGGACTTCGAAGTGCGGGCCGGCGAGAAGGTCGTGCTGGTCGGGCCCAGCGGTGGCGGCAAGAGCAGCCTGATCTCCATGCTGGCCGGCTTTGCCGAACCTTCGGCCGGGGCCGTGTTGCTGGACGGTCAGCCGCTGACCCGTTTGAGCAATGCGGCGTTGCAGGCGCACGTCGCCTGGCTGGGGCAGCATTCGGTGCTGTTCGCCGGCACCATTGCCGAAAACATCGCGCTGGGCTGGGCGCAGGCCACGCGCGAACAGGTCGAGGCGATCGCGGCGCGGGCCCGGGTTTCCGAATTTGCCGATCGCCTGCCGGACGGTCTGGATTCGCCGGTGGGCGAGAATGGTTACGGCTTGTCCGGCGGGCAGGCGCAGCGGATTGCGTTGGCTCGCGCGCTGCTGCGCCCGCGACCGCTGATTCTGCTCGACGAGCCCACCGCGAGTCTGGATCCCGGGTCCGAGGCCATGGTGCTCGCGGCGCTGGCCGACTTGCTGGCCGAGCGCAGCGCCACTGTGATTTGCGCCACCCACCGCGCCGCCACGATGGCCTGGGCCGATCGGGTGGTCGAGGTCAGGCAGGGGGAATTGTCGTGCGTGCGTTGATAGGACTGCTCTGGCCGGGCTGGACAACCGCGCGCTGGATGTTGCTGGCGGCCCTCATGGCGCTGGCGGCCGCGCTGCTGGCGGTCGTCCTGCTGGCGGTGTCGGGTTGGCTGATCACCGCCAGTGCGCTCGCCGGAATCGGCGTGCTGGCGGCGCTGGACATCTTTGCCCCCGGCGCGATCATTCGTGGCGCGGCGGTCGGCAGAACCGTCACGCGCTACCTGGAACGCCTGATTGGGCACGAGGCGACTTTTCGGCAGCTGGCCGAAATCCGGATCGGCGCCTTCACGCGCCTGATGGCGCAGTCGATCGCGCGACTTGAAGCCCTGGGGCGGGGCGACACCTTGAGCCGGCTGACGCGCGACGTGGACGTGCTGGATCATGTTTTTCCGCGCCTCGTGCTGCCCACGATTGCTGCACTTGGCGCGGCCGTTGTGGCGATCGGATATTTCTTCATGCGGGCGCCCGGAGCCGCGATTGCGCTGGGCGCAAGTCTTGTAGGAGGCGGGGCGCTGGTTCTGGTAATCGGTGCGCGACTGGCGCGCGGGCCGGGGCACAGGCTGGCGCAAGCCACCCCGGCCATGCGCTCGGCGCTGGCCGAGTGGTTGCATGGCCTTGGTGAACTGTTCAGCGTCGGCCGTGCCGGGGAGCGGTCCGGTCGGGTCATGCACGGCGTACTCGAACAGGTGCGGGCGCAGATCGCGCAAAGACGCATCGAAGCCATGATGCAGACCGGGATCGCTTTGTTCGGCTACCTGGGGTTCTGGCTCGTGCTTTTGATCGCGCTCGAGATGTACGCCGCCGGCGTGCTGACAGCGCCGGTAGCTGCGGGAATGGCGCTGGTCGCCGTGGCCCTGGTCGACGCCTGGATGCCGCTGGCGGCCAGTTGGAGCTTCCTCGAGACTTGCCGTCAGGCCGCGGTGCGGGTCGAGGCCGTGGATCAGCGCGGCCGCGCCCGGGGTCGCATCGAGCACGTCGAAACCCCTATGGGTTGTCGCCTGCAGGCCGAAGGGCTGACATTTCGTTATCCCGGCGCGATCGACCCGGTGATCTTCGGGATCGATTTCGAGCTGGAAGAAGGCGAGCACGTGCTTGTCCAGGGTGCGAGTGGCGCCGGCAAGACCACCCTGGGCAAGCTTCTGGCGGGCGTTCTTCGGCCCGACTCCGGTCACGTTGCGCTGGGTGGCGTGGACCTGTCGGAACTCGGGCAGGCTTTGCTGCGCGAGCGCGTGGGCATGCTCTCGCAGCGTTCCATGCTATTTCAGGACACGCTCGCGGCCAACCTGCGCCTGGGCGCGCCTGCAGCGACCGATGCGGACCTGGAGCTGGCGCTGGATGCCGTCGACCTGGCCAGTTTCCTGGATGACCTGCCGGACGGCCTTGAGACCTGGATTGGTGAACACGGTCGCAGCGTCTCCGGCGGGGAAGGGCGCAGGATTGCGCTGGCGCGCGTGCTGCTGGCCGATTTCCGGGTGCTGGTGCTCGACGAGCCGATGGCAGGGGTGGATTCGGCGACCACGGCGACAGTCGCCGCGAGGTTGGCAGCGTATCTTGACGGTCGCAGCGTGGTCGTGCTGTCGCACGATGCGAACACGCTGGTGCGATTTGATCGGCGCATTGTGCTGACCGGTATGGAAGGCAGGTCCGGAAAGGCTGCCGATACCGGTTTGCCCGGACATTAGGGAACCTGGATTTGACGCAGAGGGACAATGTCTGGTAAACGGGCTCAATGAACAGAGTCAACAAGCTGATCCTGGGCGTGGCTTCGCTGGCTACGCTGGTTACGTTCCTGTCACAGTGCCCGTCCCGGGCCGAGCGCGTATTCTGCGCGAGACTTGGCCTGCTCTCCGAACCCCTTGCCGCGTCAGTCTTGATATTGCCGATCACGGTACTTGCCGCATGCTGTTTCACGGCGATGCTTTTATCGACTGCGCTGCATCACAGAGCGCGTGGGCACAACCCTGCTGGTCGCGCCCGGTCGTTGGCGATGGAACTCGTCTGGGTGGCAATTCCTATCCTGATTATTGTGGCCGCGGCCATTCCCGCATCCGGGTTGCTGGCATTGTGATCAAATCAGGCCGGCCGGAATAACCAGTCTATGGGCGCTTCAGCGCGCTGTCGCGGTGGGGCTTGTAACGCCGGTCGATTGTTTGCAATAATGAGCCGCGCTTGATGCCCCGGTTTTCCGGCTCACGCAGTCGGTGGGAGCATCTGGCTAACTGGAACGCGTCCGAGTGTACTTGTTGCAATTGGAGAATTCAGCAAGTACCCGGGACTGTTTGTCCGGGGAAAGTACGGGCGCGTAAGGATTCGACGGAGGGTGGCCAATGGCAATCGCTATCGTATTGATTCTGCTGACACTGGGCTCGGTGGTGTTTTATTTTCTGAGCCCGTGGCACCTTGCCCCGCTTGCATCGAACTGGGGCGCGATCGACGATACGGTGCTGATTTCGTTCGTGGTCACCGGCATTGTTTTTGTTGCCGTCGTGGCTTTCATGGTCTATTCGATCATTCGCTATCGCTACGATGCCAACCGCCGCGCCAGCTACGATCCGGAGAACAAGAAGCTTGAAGCCTGGCTTACGGGCATCACGACGATCGGAATCGCCGCGCTGCTGGCGCCCGGCCTGATTACCTGGGCCAGTTTCGTCCGCGTGCCGGATGACGCTCACCAGGTCGGCGTGATCGGCAGCCAGTGGCACTGGCAGTTCCGCTATCCGGGCAACGACGGCCGGCTTGGCCGGGTACACCCGAAATTCATGAAGCCCGCCAATCCGCTGGGCATCGATCCGGACGATCCGCATGGCCAGGATGACCTGGTCATCGACCGGCCGGTCATGTATCTTCCGGTGGATCGACCGGTCGAGCTGGTGATGACATCGCGCGACGTGATCCATAACTTCATGGTCCCCAATTTTCGCGCCAAGATGGATGCCTTGCCGGGCCAGATGTCGCACTTCTGGTTTACGCCAACCGAAACCGGTGACTTCCAATCCACATGTGCGCAACATTGCGGGGTCGGGCACTTTGCCATGCGGGCCCGGGTCAGTGTCGTGGAGCAGGATGAATACGATGCGTGGCTTTCCGAACAGACCACTTTCGCCGAACTGAACGCCAGAACCGAGGGCGACCCGGAGTCCGGACGCGCGCAGTATGCCCCCTGTACCGCGTGCCACGGCCCGCAGGCGGCGGGCAACCCGGATCTCAACGCCCCGGCACTGACGGGGCTGGGCGAGTGGTACATCGTGCGGCAGCTCGAGAACTTCAAGAGCGGTGCCCGGGGAAGTCATGAGGACGATCAGTACGGTCGGCAAATGACGCCTTTTGCCAATATGCTGGATGAAACCGCCATGCGCAATGTGGCCGCCTACATTGAAACCCTGTCGCAGGATCCGGCCGAACCGACGGTGGACGGAAACGTGCGGCGCGGACGTCGGCTGTATCGCACCTGCGCCAATTGCCACGGCTCGCAAGGCGAGGGCAAGTGGACGGTCAATGCGCCGCAGCTTTCCGGCGCTGATGACTGGTACCTGGTGCGGCAACTTGAGCATTTCAGGGATGGCGTGCGCGGGCGGCATCGCGGCGACATGTACGGCAGCCAAATGATCGATATGTCGCAGTACCTGGTCGACGAGCGCGCAGTGCACGATGTCGTCGCCTATATCAACACGTTCTCCGCGCAGTCTTCGACGAGCGCGGATTCCAGTACCGTCGACACGGAGGAATAACCAATGGTAGCAGGCCAGCACGAGGCTGTTTCGCATGCGCCACCGGCCGAGATCGGAGAAATGGAGCTGCCGCACGCCGGGTCATGGGTTACGAAATACATCTGGAGCCAGGACGCGAAAGTCATTGCGATTCAGTATGGGTTGACCGCTACGGCAATCGGGCTTGTGGCCTTGGTATTGTCGATCCTGATTCGCCTGCAGCTCGGATTTCCCGGCACGTTTTCGTTGATCGATCCGGCCGGATATCTGCAGCACGTGACCATGCACGGCATGATCATGGTGGTTTACCTGCTCACGGCCATCTTCCTCGGTGGTTTCGGAAACTACCTCATTCCATTGATGTGCGGCGCCCGGGACATGGCATTCCCCTGGCTCAACATGCTCAGTTTCTGGATCTATCTGCTGGCCGTGCTCGTACTCGTGGCCAGCTTCTTTGTGCCGGGCGGCTCCACCGGCGGCGGGTGGACACTGTATCCGCCGCAGGTGATCAGCGAAGGTACGCCGGGTTCGGGCATGGGAATCGTGTTGATGCTGGTGTCGCTGGCGTTTTTCATCATCGGGTTCACGATGGGCGGATTGAACTACGTCGTCACGGTATTGCAATACCGGGCCCGCGGCATGACCCTGATGCGACTGCCGTTGACGATATGGGGAATCTTCATGGCCACGATCATGGCGTTGCTGGCGTTCCCCGCGCTGCTCGTGGCCGCGATCATGCTGTTGTTCGATCATCTGCTCGGCACCAGTTTCTTCATGCCGGCAATGATCGTCATCAGCGAGCAGAAGGGGCAGGCCGGCGGCAGTCCACTGCTTTTCCAGCACCTGTTCTGGTTCTTCGGCCACCCGGAAGTCTACATCGTGGCGCTACCGGCATTCGGGATCGTTTCGGACCTGATTTCGGTTCATGCACGCAGGCCGATTTTCGGCTATCGCATGATGGTCTGGGCGCTGGTCGCAATCGGCGGACTCAGCTTTATCGTATGGGCGCACCACATGTACGTCAGCGGGATGAACCCGAATTTCGGATTCTTCTTCGCCACCACCACCCTGATTATCGCGGTGCCAACGGCAATCAAGGTCTATAACTGGATACTCACGCTGTGGCGCGGCAATATCCGGCTCACGCTGCCGATGCTGTTCGCGCTCGGATTCCTGCTGACGTTTCTCAACGGCGGACTGAGCGGGCTGTTCCTGGGCAACGTGACCGTGGATGTGCCGCTTGCGGATACCTATTTTGTGGTCGGGCATTTTCACATGGTCATGGCCGTGGCGCCGATTCTGGTCGTATTCGGAGCCATTTATCACTGGTATCCGAAGATCACCGGCCGCATGCTAAACAACGCCATGGGGCACATTCATTTCTGGGTCACACTCATCGGCACGTACGTGATCTATTACCCGATGCATTTCATCGGCATGGAAGGCGTACCGCGACGTTACTATGCATACGGCGAGTCCGCCTTCGTCGACGACTCGGTCATGACGCTCAATGCGGTGATCTCGGTTGCCGCGATTATTGTTGCGCTCGCCCAGCTGGTCTTCCTGTTCAATCTGGCGTGGAGCTATTTCCGCGGCAAGGATGCCGGTTCCAACCCGTGGGGTGCCACCACGCTCGAATGGCAGACCCCGGAGACGCCCCCCGGGCACGGAAACTGGGGCAAGGAGTTGCCGGTGGTGTATCGCTGGGCATACGATTATGCGGTGCCGGGCGCAAAAGATGATTTCGTCCCGCAAAACGTTCCGGCCGATGCCGTGGAACTGGCCGAACGAGACCCGGACGGAAGCCAGCGATGACCATTACGCTGATCGTGATCGTATCGGTTCTGGCAGTCTTCCTCGGCTGGCTGCTCCGGCAGTCGATCAACGTCCGGCCATGGGTTCCGGCCGGGGCATCCGTACCACCGGTTGTCGATCGTCTTCCCGCCATGTTCACCACGCCGAGGGTCGGGCTGATTGTTTTCCTGGCAGCGATTTCTTCGCTGTTTGCACTGACCATCAGCGCCTACCACGGCCGGATGCAGATGGCCGGCGACTGGGTATCCGTTCCGGTGCCGGTATTGTTGTGGATCAACTCTGCGGTTCTGGTGCTTGCCAGTATTGCGTTCCATATCAGTTGGCGGGCGGCAGCCGGCGGTGAACAGAAGCGCTTGAAATCCGGATTGGTTGCAGCCGGTATTTTCAGTATCGGCTTCGTGCTGGGCCAGGCCATGGTCTGGCGCACACTTAATGCGGAAGGATTTTATCTGGGTTCCAATCCGGCGAATTCCTTTTTCTACTTTATTACCGCGCTGCACGTATTGCATCTGGTTGGCGGCCTTGTCGCCTGGGCCACGGCGATGATGAAAACGCTGCGCGGCAAAGATGCCGGGAAAGTCGGGCAGACCGTAGAGTTATGCGCGATTTACTGGCACTACCTGCTGTTTATCTGGCTGGTGTTGTTCGGGTTGCTGTTGTCTACCTGATGGCTTCACGGGAGTAAGGGAAAAATGACTGATTCCATAACCGCCGAACCCAGTGTCAAAACCGGTATGAAGGGCATGGTCGACGACTGGTCCTCGGACCAGCGCGCGTTCAAGACGGCGACCTGGGACAAGTCGATGATGTGGTTGTTTCTGCTAAGCGACATCTTCATTTTCGGCATCTTTCTGGTCGCCTACATGGCCGCCAGAATGGCTGCGGTGGAACCGTGGCCGGATACCAGCTCGGTGTTTGCCATGCACATGTTCGGCAAAGACGTACCGCTGTTGCTGATCGCGATCATGACCTTCATCCTGATCAGCAGCAGCGGCACCATGGCCCTGGCGGTGAAGTTTGGGTATGAGAGAAATCGCAAGGTCACCGCGATCCTGCTGATCGTCACGGCGCTGCTGGGCGCATCTTTCGTCGGCATGCAGGCTTTCGAATGGACAAAGCTGATTCACGAAGGCGTCCGGCCCTGGGGAAATCCGTTCGGCGCCGCCCAGTTCGGGGCCACTTTCTTCATGATTACCGGGTTCCACGGGACCCACGTGACCATCGGTGTGATATTTCTTGTGATCACTGCATTCAAGGTGCTGCGCGGCGACCTTGAACATCGACGGCCCGGCTTTCTGACCGGCCGCAGGGGCCGTTACGACATGGTCGAAGTAGTCGGGCTGTACTGGCACTTCGTGGACCTGGTCTGGGTCTTTATTTTCGCATTCTTTTATCTGTGGTAATGGTTTTATCTATCGGGGTTCCGGAGGACTGTCATGGCTGATCACCAAGCGCAACAACATCATCCGCTCAGCGTGTATTTCTGGGTATGGGGCTGGCTTTTCATCCTGAGCATCGCTTCCTACATGGTCGACATCCTGGGCTTCGAAAGTTACCTCAAATGGTCTCTGATCGTGACTTTCATGCTGGTCAAGGCCGGGTTGATCATGGCGGTATTCATGCATATGGTGTGGGAGCGGCTGTCGCTCACCGCGATAATTCTCACCCCGCCGGCGGTGCTGCTGGTGGCGGTTGCAATCTTCGCCCTGGAGTCCGATCATATCGCGTCCAGCCGCATCCAGTACTTTCTGATGGGGTAGTACGGGGAGCGAGGCATGGCTTGCCGCGCGGCCCGCTACGGAAACGTTTCGCTAAAGAAGTACTTGAGGCGGTTCTGCCAGACCACGATCCAGTGCGGAGCGCCTACGCCCTCGCCAATCCGGCGGATGCCGGGGTGGGTTCTGGCCAGTCTTCTTACCACCTTGCCGCGTCCCGGCTCCAGGTCGACGAAAAAGATGTGCTCGCCATCGCGTAGCAGCTGCTCGAAGTGCCTGAAATTGGAGTTCGAACTCTCGATGCCCCAAAGCCCGCCCTGCCAGGTGAAAAAACCCAGCAGTATGATCGACAGGTAAACGAAAGGGAGCCAGCCGGCCGCAGTGTCGGTCCAGCCCGCGAGTTGTGCAAGCGCCAGTACGAACACTGCCATGGTGAGACCGACCAGTGCGCCGAGTAGACTCGAGTGCACCACATCGGTTTTCATAAACGGCGTGACTTCGTGCAGATTCGAATGGTTTGCTGCCCCGGTATCGTCAAGCGTGAGGACATGAATCTGCGGGGTGACGATATCCGCCTTTTCGATTTCGACTCCGAAACTTTCCAGGTCGTCCAGGTCGTTGCTGGCGAAAAAATGACGTTTCAGCTTCATTGCGGGAACTCCATTGGTTGATGCCGCTATTGAGAAGCATACGCAAAATCACCTGAATTTCAACTATTACCGGGAAAAGCAAGCAGAAAGCCCGCCGTGAAAGGGGTTTCGGGGTTTAATATGAGAAAAATCTAATGGGTAAATGCCGGGAAACCGCAGATTATGCAGATTCTCGCAGATCGTTGTTTTGCCTGGAATGATTTTCTGTGCCGGGTAGCGACAACGCGTCTCAGTCGCCTGCAGGCAGCTCCACGGTGACGCTGAATGCGCCGCGAAGCTCGCCCGGAGCGAAACCGGTGGCCTGGTCTTGCGGATACAGTTGTTTTATGGTTTCGGCCAGTTCCGGGGCGATGGATTCGCCGTGGCAGATCACGCATTGCGACCTTGCCAAAAAAAGAGGGCGAATGGGCTTGCATTTAATATAAGAAAAGACTAATATATTGTCAAGTGCTTTTTGACAATATTTCGTGCATCTGCCGGAGCCCGAGTACCGTGAGCGATAAAACCACTCTCGACCGATTCGCCGACCGAACCACGCGACTGGCGACAGATCGCCCCGCGCTGGTGACCACGGTCATGGTTGTCAGCCTGGCGGTGCTGCTGGCGATCTCGGTATTGCCCAGCGTTTGGCCCGGAACGTTCGCGCCGTTGCATCCGGTGGTAATCGACACCGACCCGGAGAACATGCTGGCCGAGGACGAGCCGGTCCGTGTCTTCCATGACGAGGCCAAGGATGAGTTCGATCTCTACGACATGGTGGTGCTGGGGATCGTCAACGAATCCGACCCGGACGGCGTGTTCAACCCCGGGACGCTGGGCCGGATTCATGCGCTGACCGACCATGTTCGCGGCCTGAGTGACCCGGATGCGCCGGACGGCCCTGCCCGCGATGAATATCGGGGCGTGGTGGGCGTGGATGTCATTGCGCCGTCCAACGTCGACGATATTCGCCAGGCAGGTCCCGGCCAGGTCGCGTTCTCGTGGTTGATGGAAACGCCGCCCGAGACGCGCGAACAGGCCCGGGAGATCCGGGAACGGGCGATGCGCATCCCGATGCTGCGCGACACCATGGTCGCCGGCGATGGCAAGGCGATCGCGCTGTACCTGCCGATCACGCACAAGGATTTTTCCTGGAATGTGCGTCAATCGGTGCTGGAATTCACCGCCGACTGGCCGGAGAGCGACCAGGTCCACATCACCGGTCTGCCGGTGGCCGAGGATACGTTCGGCGTGGAAATGTTCTACCAGATGGCGATCTCGGCGCCGCTTGCGATGCTGGTGATCTTCATCTTGATGTGGTGGTTTTTCCGGAATATCGTGCTCGTGATCTCCCCGATGATCGTGGCCCTGGTGACCTCGCTGTCGACCATGGCGCTGTTGGTTGCCACCGGTAACACCATCCACATCATGAGCTCAATGATCCCGATCTTCATCATGCCCATCGCGGTGTTGGATTCGGTGCATATTCTTTCCGAAGCCTTCGATTGCTACGGCAAGTACAGGGACCGGCGCAAGACCATGCAAGTGGTCATGCGCCAGCTGTTCCGGCCGATGCTGTTCACCTCGCTGACGACGACTGCCGGCTTCGCGTCGCTGGCCCTGACCCCGATTCCGCCGGTGCAGGTCTTCGGCGTATTCGTCGCCATCGGTGTGATGCTGGCCTGGCTCTGGAGCATTCTGTTCATTCCGGCCTGGTTCATGATGATTCCGGAAAAGCGCCTGGAGCGCTTCGGGCATGCCGAGGGAGAAGACGCCGGCGCGCGCACGCCGCTTGGCCGGTTGCTGGCCAGTGCCGGTCCGGCTGCCATTCGCGGTCGCCACCTCGTGACCGCAATGACGCTGGTGCTGGTGGCCGTAGCCGCCTACGGAATCGCCCAGATCCAGATCAACGACAACCCGACCAAGTGGTTCGATGAATCGCATCCGATCCGGGTCGCCGACCGCGTGCTCAACGACCATTTCGCCGGCACTTACACGGCGTTTCTCCAACTGCACGACATGACCGCTGATTCGGCGGGGATGGTAGCCGAAGAAGTCGTCGCGGCCCTGCAACAGCGCGCCGAAGAGTTGCGCGCCGACGACGCCGGAGACCAGGCCGAAATCATGGACCGGGTCGCCGGGCTTGCCGCTGCCATAGATGCCGAAGATTCCGCGGCCTGGTTTTCGCAAATGCAGCAGCGAATTCAGGATCGCGCCGACGACAGCGACGACCCGTTCGTCTGGGACGACGCCTGGCTGCTTGTAGACGAGCAGCGCAGCAAGCTCGAGACCTTCAAGCGCCCCGACGTGCTTAAGTGGATGATCGGGCTGCAGGAGCACATGTTGGCCGATGAACGGGTCGGCAAGGTCAACAGCCTGCCCGATATCGTTCGGGTGGTGCATCGCGAACTGCTGGGCGGCGGCGAGGATCAATTCCGCATTCCGGACCGTGCCGATACCGTGGCGCAGACCCTGATGACCTTTCAGAATAGCCATCGCCCGCAGGACCTGTGGCGCTTCGTCACGCCGGATTATCGCAAGGCCAACCTGTGGATCCAGATGTCTTCCGGCGACAACCAGGACATGGAGCAGGTCATCGCCACCCTGGACGCGTTCATGCAGGCCAATCCCGCCCCGGCCGGCATCGAGGTCGACTGGTTCGGACTGACCTATATCAACGTGGTGTGGCAGGACAAGATGGTCAGCGGCATGTTGGTGGCGTTCCTGGGCTCGTTCGTGGTTGTGCTGGGAATGATGACGCTGCTGTTCCGCTCGCTGTTCTGGGGCCTGCTGGCGATGATTCCGCTGACCGTCACCGTGGTCCTGATCTACGGCCTGATCGGCCTGATCGGCAAAGACTACGACATGCCGGTGGCCGTGCTCAGTTCGCTGAGCCTCGGGCTTGCGGTCGATTTCGCAATTCATTTCCTGACCCGCACACGCCAGTATTATCAGCAAAACGGCAGCTGGACCGAGACTGCGCGCAAGGTATTCGGCGAGCCGGCCCGGGCGATCAGCCGCAACGTCATCATCCTGGGCGCCGGCTTCCTGCCGCTGCTGGCCGCGCCGCTGGTGCCGTACCAGACGGTCGGCGTATTCATCGCCGCTATTATTTTTGCCGCCGGCATCATCACTCTGGTGCTGCTGCCCGCGCTGGTGACCTGGTTCCAGAATATTCTGTTTCGCCGACTTTCAAACGAGGCCTGAAATGCATAACCGAATTCATTTTCCGACCCGATTCATACTGCTCGCCTCCGGACTGTTGTTTGCGCTCAATGCATCGGCCCAGCCCTCGGTGGACGAGATCATTCACCGCGCCAATCTTGCGGCCTACTACCAGGGCAAGGACGGGCGCGCCCTGGTGCAGATGACCATCACCGACAAGCAGGGCCGCGAGCGCGAGCGCCGCATGATCATCTTGCGCCGCGACGAGTCCGATACCGATGAACTGCAAGACAACGCCTACTGGAGCGAGCAGAAGTACTACGTCTATTTTCAGCGCCCTTCGGACCTGAACCGGACCGTTTTCATGGTCTGGAAGCATCTTGAATCCGATGATGACCGCTGGCTGTACCTGCCGTCGCTGGACCTGGTCCGCCGCATCTCGGCGACCGACAAGCGCAACAGTTTCGTCGGCTCCGATTTCTTCTACGAGGATGTTTCCGGGCGCAACGTCAACCTGGATGAGCACGAACTGGTCGACACCACCGATGACTATTACGTCGTCAAATCCACGCCGAAGAATCCGGACAACGTCGAGTTCGCCTGGTTCGAAAGCTATATCCACAAGGAAAGCTTCATTCCAGTACAGATCGGGTATTACAAGGAAAGCGGCGAAAAATATCGCGAAGCGACCGCGTTGAAGGTCGAAACCATCGACGGCTACCCGACCGTGACCAATGCGCGTATGAAATCGCTGGAAACCGGTTCGACGACGACCATGGAATACCTGAGCGTGGAATACGACGTGGGCCTGCCCGACGACATCTTCACCGAACGCTACCTGCGCCGCGCGCCGCGCGATCACCTGCGCTGATGATTGCTCAAAAATCGCTGAACCACGAAGGACACGAAGAGCACGAAGGAAAGGCAAAGAGCATCATGCGTCATGGAAAAGTGCATGTATCTGATTCGATTTTTTGAAATGCGGCATTTTTTTTTGCTTTTTCTCTTCGTGATCTTCGTGCCCTTCGTGGTTCATGCTTTTCCAGGCCCGCAGGGTCAAGACGAGCCGGAGCAGGAACAACCGCAGCGCGACATTCCGGTGTTGCCCGAAGGCCTTGGCGATGAGCCGCCCGAGGAGGACGAGCCTTCGACCGGACCGGCGTTACCGCAGGGGTTGGGCAGCGCCGAGTCGCAAGAGCAATCGCGCGATGACGGGGCGCCGCCGGTGCCGGTGGGGCTGGGCGGTGAAGACGAATCTTTGGAGGCAGGCGAACGGCAGGACGACGACAGCTCGCCGCTGGTTGATTTCGTGGCCGGGTTCACCGGCTTCTGGGATATCCGCGCCGGCATCCGTGTGCGTGATGACCCAAACCAGCGGACGACTTCGCTGGGCGAGACACGTCTGCAGCTTTCGCGCGACCAGCTTGCCGGCGATATGTTATTTCGCGTCACCGCCGACCTGATCTACGACAACGTCGCGGACGGTCACAAGCTGCAGCCGGAGCACGGACGGGGCTGGCTGGATCTGCGTGAGGCGTACCTGGCAACGCCGCTGGGCGAGTCCATGGACGTGCGCGCGGGACGGCAGGTGCTGACCTGGGGCGTGGGCGACTTGCTGTTTCTCAATGATTTATTTCCCAAGGACTGGAATTCGTTTTTCGCCGGACGCGATGTCGAATACCTCAAGGCACCTTCCGACTCCGTGCGCGTGGCATTTTTCGGTGGCGTGCTCAACCTCGACGTGGTCTACACGCCGAAATTCGACCCGGATCGGTTCCTCGACAATCGCCGGCTGTCGTTTTTCGATCCACGCTTCGGTCGCGTGGTCGGAAACGACGTCGAGTTCAGGCCGCAACGGCCCGACGACTGGTTCGGCGACGACGAGTGGGCCGTCCGCCTGCACCGCATGTTGGGCGCCTGGGAAGTGGCCGGTTATGGCTATCGCGGTTTCTGGAAGAGCCCGGAAGGTTTCGACCCTGTTTCCGGCCAGCCCCTGTTTCCCCGCCTGAGCGCCTGGGGCGGCAGCATACGTGGACCATTGCATACCGGTATTCTGTCGGCCGAGACATCCTGGTACCGCTCTCGTGACGATCTGTCTGGCACGGATCCGTTCCTGCCCAACAGCCAGTTCCGCTTTCTGTTCGGCTACGAGCAGGAAATCGTCCCCGACCTCACGCTGGGCGGCCAGTATTACCTGGAACGTACGCTCGATTTCGATGCCCTGAAGCGCAACCAGCCGCCGGGCTTCGCCGCACCGGACGAGAACCGGCACCTGTTCACGCTGCGCGCGACGCTGATGACGCATTCGCAGAACGTGACCTGGTCATTGTTCACGTTTGCTTCGCCATCCGACCAGGATGCCTATTTTCGCGGCTCATGGGAATGGAAAGCGACCGATGCATGGTATCTGACGGCCGGATTCAATCTGTTCGAAGGACGCGATCGCGACAGCTTCTTCGGCCAGTTCGAGACCAATTCGAATGCCTACCTGGGTGTGCGCTATGGTTTCTGACCGGTTACTAACCCCGAAAAGTCCCGGCCCATTCAGCCTGCTTCTACACGAGCCCGGATCGCTTCGGTCAGGTGCGGCTCGATGGCCTTGCGCATGGGCGTGATCAGTTTGAACGGCGCGGCGATGATGTGGCCGGACTGCAGCCAGTTGTCGCCGCCGGCAATATCCATGACCACGCCGCCGGCTTCCTGCACCAGCAGCGCTCCGGCAGCAGTGTCCCAGGGCTTGAGCGCCAGTTCCCAGTAGCCATCCAGGCGTCCGCAGGCGACGTAGGCCAGATCCAGCGAGGCCGCACCGGCGCGGCGGACGTCCTCGCACTGATCGAACAGGGTGTTGAACATTTTCATGTACGCAGGCATCAGCCGACGACTGCGGAACGGGAACGCTGCGCCCAGCACGGCGGCCGAAAGCGTGGACTGACCGGACACGCGCACGCGGCGATTGTTCAGCGTCGCGCCCTGTCCGCGGCTGGCGGCGAACAGCTCGTTCCGGACCGGATCGTAGACCACGCCTTGCTCAATCCGGCCCCGGACCGACAGCGCGATCGAGATCGCGTAGTGGGGAATGCCACGCAAGTAGTTGCTGGTGCCATCGATGGGGTCGATCAGCCAGACGTTCTCGTTGTCGCCGCTCTTGCCGTGCTCCTCGCCCAGGATTTCGTGATCCGGGTAGCGCCGCCGCAGCTCGGTCCGGATGAGTTCCTCGCATGCCTTGTCGATTTCGCTTGCGTAGTCGCCCCTGGCCTTGCGTTCCACAGGAATGGAATCGACCCGGTCGCGGTACTTCATGATCAGGTCGCCGCCCTTGTGCGCGGCTTCAATTGCAGTATTGAGGAATGGGTGGCTCAAGGCTGGGAACGTCCGGCGAAATCAGGCTGGAATGTTAGCAGATCGGGCCGGATGCGGCTTCCCGCAGGCGCGTAGCCGGATACAATCCACGCCATGAAATCACTTGCCAATATCCGCATCGTACTGGACCACACCTCGCACCCGGGCAATATCGGAGCCGCGGCCCGGGCAATGAAGGTAATGGGCCTGGACCGGCTGCACTTGGTGAACCCGCAGCGGTTTCCGCATTCCCAGGCCACCGCGCTTGCCTCCAGTGCCGACGATCTGCTCGATGCCGCCCACATCCACCCGACGCTTGCCGCAGCACTCGAAGGCTGTACGCTCGTACTCGGCACCAGCGCGCGGCGGCGCAGCATCGCCCAGGAAATACTGGAGCCGCGCGAGGCCGCCGCCCGGGCCGTGGCCGAATCGGGCCCGGTGGCCCTCGTATTCGGTTGTGAAAAAAGCGGGCTGGACAACGCGGCGCTGGATCGCTGCCACGCGCTCGTCAGCGTGCCCACCGGTGACCGCTACATGTCGCTGAACCTGGCCCAGGCCGTACAGGTGCTCTGCTACGAACTGCACCTGGCCGGTCGCGGCCACGAGCCCGCCGACACGGGCGAGACCAGGACATTGGCACCGGCACAGCGCCTGGAGACCTTCTTTGAGCGTCTGGAGCACACCATGGCCGCGATCGGGTTCTCCACGCCCGGCCAGACCGAAACACTGCACCGGCGCATGCGCCGGGTCTTCCAGCGCGCCAGGCTGGATGACGACGAACTGAACATGCTCAATGGTATCCTTTCGCGCACACTGAAGCTTGCAGCCGCCCCGGAGCGTCGACAAGAGCAGCGACTAGCGCAGCAACATGAGCAAAAAGACCCCGAACCCGACTGACAATGAAGATCGTTACCGCCGCATCTGGGACGTGGTCGCCGGTATTCCCGGCGGTTGCGTTCTGAACTACGGCGAGGTCGCGCGCCGGGCCGGCTTGCCGGGCCGGGCTCGGCTGGTCGGCCGGGCGCTGGGTTTGGCGCCGAAAAGCATGAGACTGCCGTGGCACCGGGTCGTAAACGCCCAGGGTCAGATCAGTTTCAAGCCCGACCGGGCCAGGTATCGTCGTCAGCGTGAATTGCTGGAAGGCGAAGGCGTGGAATTTGTAGACGGCGTGATCGACCTCGAGGCGCATGCGCCGTCGCAGGCGTTGGACCGGATGCTCTGGGCACCATAGAAAATCGTCTGAGACCTACTGCGCGAGCGCCTGCCGGCGTCCGGCGGTGCTCGGATTCCTCATGTACAACCTCGTACACTGCGGATCCTGCGCTCCGGCGGCCACCGGCAGGCACTCGCTCGCTACGGTCTCAGACGATTTTCTGCGTCGCTGTTTTTTTAACCGGCTTCCAGCCCTGGTGGCCAGGACCGGTTCG
This sequence comes from Wenzhouxiangellaceae bacterium, assembly GCA_040904965.1. Lineage (GTDB taxonomy): Bacteria > Pseudomonadota > Gammaproteobacteria > Xanthomonadales > Wenzhouxiangellaceae. Next base: position 17,761 of record JBBDSL010000052.1, on the reverse strand, counting down.
CCAGAGGAATAGGTTTCCCTAAACCGCGGTTTTCGATTACGCCGCTTCGCTGGACTTTCCGGCCTCGTGCAGATGCACGTCCCGCTGCGGGAAGGGGATGGAGCAGCCGGCCGCCTCGAGATCGGACTTGATCTGTTCGAGCAATTCGTTGCGCACTTGCCAGTATTCGGCCGCGGCGACCCAGGGACGCACCGCGAAATTGACGCTTGAATCGGCCAGTTCCATGACCCAGACGACCGGTTCCGGATCGGCCAGCACCTTGTCGTGTTGGGCCAAAGTCTTTTCCAGCGTCGCACGCGCCACTTTCAGGTCATCGCCGTAGTCGACGCCGATGATGAGGTCGATCCGACGCGTGTCATGGGCCGAGTAATTGGTGATCGTATCGCTGGTAATCTGGCCGTTGGGCACGATGACCCGACGGTTATCCGGGGTGTTGAGCACGGTGTTAAAGATGCTGACCTCGTCGACCGTCCCCGACGTCCCGCCGGCTTCGACGTAATCGCCCTTCGTGAACGGTCGGAAAAATATCAGCATGACGCCAGCGGCAAAGTTGCCCAACGAGTTCTGCATGGCAAGGCCGACGGCCAGGCCTGCCGCACCCAGGACGGCCACCAATGGCGTGGTCTGGATGCCCAGTTGACCTACTGCGGCGATCACGACGGCGATAAGCAGCACGGAATACAGGATGGCGCTCAGGAAATTGATCAGCATCGGATCGAGGCTGCGCCTGGACATGACGCGCTTGACCGCGCCGCGCACCATCTTCGCAATCCAGCGGCCGATGACGAAAATCAGCAGCGCGGCCACGATCTTCCAACCCCAGGCAATCAGCGTTGCCGGATCAATGTTCTGCAGATATTCCTGAATCGCTTCCATGGTTTTCCTGATCGAAGTTTGCGAAAACGGATGCCCAAACTATACCGCGCACCAAGCGACCCCGTCATTCACATGAAGCCGATCCCACTCGCGCAGGAGCCGCAGTGTGCGCATTTGTACATGAGGACTCCGAGCACCGCCGGACGCCTCCAGGCGCCCGCGCAGTAGCACTGCAACGATTTCCTAAGCCCGCCTTGGGCACTGCTCGTTCGTCACGAGGCGCCGCCAGGTTCTGCAGATGAAGCGTTCAGCGACCGAGCGTACCGCAGGCGTACTTGACCGTACGTCGAGGAAGCGCGACCGAGCTGAACGCTTCAGGTGCGGAGCCAGCGCGCCAGCGCATTTGTATTCTATCCAGATCGTGAGGAAGTCGCTTCAGTGCTTAGCGAGCGGGTGGCTGGTGGTGGCCGCCGGCGCGCAGGAGCCGCAGTGTACGCATTTGTACATGAGGACTCCGAGCACCGCCGGACGCCTCCAGGCGCCCGCGCAGTAGCACTGAAGCGACTTCCTAGAACCAGTCTCCGCCGTGGGTCAACGTCTGCTCCATCTCATCTCCCAACTCCGTCAGTTCCCGCACCGTATCGAGCAGCAACTCCTCGTTGACGTAGCGGTACGCGATGTTCTCGCACAACTTCAGAAAGGGCACACCTTCGAGATCGCCGACCGCGAGATAGCCCACCCGCAACATCAGGTTGACGCGCAGGATCTTGAGCGGATCGTGCTGGCCCAGCGGTCCGACGGTGGTCTCCAGATGCAGGTAGCGCCGGTCGTCATCGTCCTTGATTTCGGCTAAAAACACGCTCTGGTGCCGGCCGTCGCGACCGGTGGGAATCTCCAGCCCAAGCACGAACTTCTCCTCGTGTACGGCACTGAAGTGGTTGCTTGCAAACTCGGAGATTTCGGCAAAAGTTTCCATTATTTGGGTTCCAGTCGAATGGCACCGTCGAGGCGGATCGCCGCGCCGTTGAAGTAGGCGTTTTCGACCAGATGCATGCACAGGTCGGCGAATTCGTCGGGTTTTCCAAGCCGCTTCGGAAACGGAACCGAATCGCCCAGCGCCTGCTGCACTTCCGGCGGCATGGTATCGACCATGGGGGTGTGAAACACGCCGGGCGCGATGGTGTTGACGCGGATGCCGAAGCGGGTGAACTCGCGCGCCATGGGCAGCGTCATGCCGACCACGCCGCCCTTGGAAGCGGAATAGGCCGCCTGGCCGATCTGTCCTTCCCAGGCCGCCACCGAGGCGGTATTGATGATTACGCCGCGCTCGCCGTCTTCGTTCGCCTGGTTGTGCTGCATCCGGTCGGCGGCGGCCTTGGCCACGTTGAAGCTGCCGACCAGGTTCACCATGACCGTGGACGTGAAACGGTCCAGCGGCATCGGGCCGTTCTTGCCCAGCACCCGTCCGGCACCCAGAATGCCGGCACAGTTGACCAGCACATCGATTCCACCGAGAAATGATTCCGCGGCAGCCACCGATTCACTGACGTTCTGTTCGTCGCTGACGTCGGTGTTGAAGAACTTAGCCTTGTCCGCGCCCAGCTCGGCGATGGCAGCATCGGCCTGTTCTACATTGACATCGAACAGCGCCACTTTCGCCCCGCTGGCGGCGAAGCGTTTGGCGACCGAAAGCCCCAACCCGGAAACGCCGCCGGTGATGATCGCCCTGATTCCTGAAAACTCCATGATTGTCTGCTACTCCTGATTATTGATTTCTTCAGATCCTGATGCTGTTGCTGTTGATCTCTTCAGGTCCTGTTCCTGTTCAGATTCCTTCCCGGGTGCGCTACGCTTCGCTTACCCGGGCTACACGCGGGCACGATTTCTGCGAGGCTCGAGAATCGCAATCAGTCCGCAAAGCACTTGTTGTAGATCGCGGTCCCGGCCCGGCTGCCGGGGCGCCCCAGCTTGCCGGCAATCCAGTTGCCTGTGCGTGAAAGTTCCTTGAGGTCCACGCCGGTGTTCATGCCCATCCCTTCGAGCATGTAGACGACATCCTCGGTGGCCACGTTGCCGGTCGCGCCGCGCGCATAGGGGCAGCCGCCCAGGCCGGCGACCGAGCTGTCGACGATGCGCAGGCCTTTTTCCAGGCTGACCAGGATATTGGCCAGTGCCTGACCGTAGGTGTCGTGCAGGTGCACCGCGAGTCTGTCGGCCGGCACCGAGCCGAGCACCGCGGTCAGCATCGCGCGGGTCTTTTCCGGGGTGCCGACGCCTATGGTGTCGCCCAGCGAAATCTCGTCGCAACCGGCTCCGCGCAACGCTTCGGCCACGCGAACCACGTCGGAAATCGGCACGTCGCCCTGGTACGGACAGCCCATTACGCAGGAAATATAGCCGCGCACGCGTACGCCGTCGGCGGTGGCGCGCTCGATGACCGGACGGAACCGTTCGAACGATTCGTCGATCGTGCAATTGATGTTCTTCCGGTTGAAGCCCTCGGAAGCGGCCGAAAACACCGCCACCTCGTCTGCGCCAGCGGCGCGAGCCCGTTCGTAACCCTTCTCGTTGGGTACCAGCACCGGGTAGTGCACGCCGGGCTTGCGCTCGAGATCTGCCATCAGTTCCTCGGCATCGGCCAGCTGTGGCACCCAGCGCGGCGAAACGAAACTGGTCGCCTCGATCACGGAAAGCCCGCAATCGGCCAGGCGATGGATCAGGCGCAGCTTGGTCTCCACCGGCACGTAGCGCGACTCGTCCTGCAAGCCGTCCCTGGGCCCGACTTCAACGATCTTGACGAAATTCGAGGTCATTCGATGTCTGCGCACGCAGCTAGGTTGAGAATTGCTTGCATTTTAGCAGGGGCAATGCGTCGCCGCCGTCGCGCCAGCCTTTTATCGGCCGTGCAGCCACCAGCAACCGGAGTTCATGATCAGGCTGAAGCCCGTGCGGATGGTCCGGGCCGGTCGCTCCGGGACATGCTGGTCCAGCCACAGTCGGATCGGATATTCCACCCCATCGAAGTCGTACGACTCGATCTCGATGCTGTTCAGGGGCCGCCCGCTGATGACTTGCAGTTCGGGCATCAGTATGTCGACAGTATGGATGGTGGCGTCCAGCCAGTGGTAGAGCCCGGCAAGCTGATTGACATCGCCGGACTCAAGCGCGAGGCGGATCCTGGTCTGAAGCGTATCGATCCGGCGCGAACAGTCCTGACTCGGAAACTGGAGGGCAAACGCTGCTGGCCGGTCAGTTTCTGCCTTGCGCTCTTGTGCACCAAGCATGCTGCAGGCGCGATCGGTAAAAATCAGCACATTATCCTCGCCAACGCAACGGTAGATGCCGGAGCCGACCGAATCCGCCCCGGCCCCTGACATGGTCAGCCAGACCAACAGCAGTATGCCGAGATGGGGAAACCTATGCATGAGTATTGGTCACAACAGTAACAGTGACACGAGTTTTCATCCATGTCGGTGTGCTGTACCGCACTACTGGTCCGTCAACCTGATAATTTAGGGTTCAGTTGGTCTGTCAGCGTTCAGGGCAAGGCGCGGCTCGCAGGGAATGGCCGTAGCCCTTTACAAGAGCCGGAACGCCGCCATGGACGCTGACAGGCCAACCCTTCGGGCGCTCCTGTGGCGCTCCGCCGCAGCGTTCCCGTGCTTGGCAAGGGCGATGGCCATTGACTGCGCACGGCGCCTTGCCGCGAAGCGCCACAGGAACGCTGAATCCTAACTTATCAGGTTGACGGACCAGTACGTGGGCGAATGACTCGTTGCAGCACTGTCGGCCGGTTGTCGAGGCCGGCATCGGTCACTACGGAATTTCCCAGCGTGCCTCCTGACCGCGAGTGTCGACATGCACGAACGGGCCGCGATGCGGACGCGGACCGTACAGACCCAACCCACCACGGAGACGCTCGAGGCGACCTGTTTCGTACAGTTCGTTGATGATCGATAGCAGGGTTCGGGCATCATGACGGTCGATCTGGTCGTCATTGTTGAGGTCATCCATGCGGCCGTTGCCGGTGGTATCGATGAAGATGTCGGCGGCACCGCCCCAGACATGGCGTGAATAGGGAACGTTGCCGATGGTCTGGTTGTACCAGGGGGTGCGGTATCCGCTCATGACGAACAGGCTGTCGGTGCGAATCCCGTGCTGGTTGACTTCAGCCAGAATGAATTCGAGTTTCGCTATCAGCGATTCGCGCAACACCAGGTACTTGGGCCAGTGATCCGGCTGCTGTTTGCACAGAAACTGGCCCAGCGTGAAATGCGGCGAGACCGGCAAGTCCAGCATGTCCGGGTGGACTTCGATGAAACCGGGGGGCGGCAGGTAGATGGGATTGTTGCGCAGCGGTGAATCCGGATAGGTCCCGAGTCGGTAGCCGTTCAGGTAGCCGTCCGCGACGGCGGCGACCGGCACCTTGACGAATACGTGCAGCATTGCGGTGTCGGCGTTCTCGGGACGAATGGCTATGGTCAGCGGGCCCGGTTGAGCCGGCGCGCGCCAGTTCCACTCCGTGGGGCCGACCCGGTTCAGTTCGCCGCCACTGGCGGTCACTTCCACCGGCTGTCCGGTGTTCATGTGAACCTTGAGATCGTGCACTTGACCGGGCATCACCGAGAAGGCAAATGCATTCCAGTTGATTCGCATGTCGTTGAAGCTGAGCTCATAGTCCACCGTGCCGGGTTCGAACGGGGTGGACAGGGGAGCGGCCCGGGCGGTCAGGGGGCCGGCGCACAGGCAGATCGCGAGCACGAGCAGGATGGGTTTCAATGCCTGGTTCCCTGATGTTGTGGGGTTAGATGAGTGTCTGGGGCGCCGGAGCGTCAAGCGCTTCAATCAGGCGCCGGTCGCGCTGGTAGATATCACGACGATACTGAACCTGTCCGTGCTCGTCGATCCAGGCAGTCCAATAAAGCAGGTGGACCGGAATCGGCTGGTCGAGCCGCACTGTGGTTTCGCGGCCACTTCCGACAGCGGCTTCGATGTGTTCCGGCGTCATGATCGAAGCGCGCTCGCTCAGCAACCAATGAATCAGGTCTTTGGGCTGTTCCAGGCGGATGCAGCCTGAACTCAACGCCCGGTCTTCCTGGTCGAACAGGCCGCGTGCCGGCGTGTCATGCAGATAGACATTGTGCCGGTTCGGAAACATGAACTTGACCTGCCCAAGCGCGTTCTTCGGCCCCGGCGCCTGGCGCAACCGATAGGGGAAGTTACCCGCCGACAGCGCCGGCCAGTCGACCTCGTGCGGATCGATCCGTTGCTCGTTCACGCCCCAGCCCTGCAGCAGGGCAAAACCCATGTCCTCAAGGTAGCCGATATCTTCGCGGATCCTGGGCAACTGGTCGCGCACGGCCAGACTGTGCGGCACTTCCCAGGATGGATTCAGCACCAGGTACGTCATCTGCCCGGTAAACACCGGCGTGCGCCGATACGGCGCGCCCACCATGACACGCTGCCGCATGACGGTCTCGCCGTGGCTGACAACGTGCATGCTGAAACCGGCGATATTGACGATGACGTATTCATCGCCCAGCGAGTGTGGCAGCCAGCGCCAGCGTTCAAGATTGGCGCGCAGTTGCTCAATACGCGCCTCCGGCGAGACATTCAGCGCCGCCAGCGTCCGGGGGCCAATGACGCTGTCGGCATCGAGACCATGGCGCTGCTGGAACCGGCCCACCGCCTGTTCCAGCTTGGGGTCGTAGTGATTGTCTATGTGATCGCTGATTTGACCCCATGCGTCGGCGGTACCGCTTTCCAGATCGCCGATACGGATCAGCCGCTGGCGGATTATGATTACGCGCGGATCCAGGTCGCCGGGCCGCAGCAGTGATCCGCTTTCGATCACCATCAGGTCGGTATTGCCGGCAAGTTGGCGTTGCAGGGCCAGGCGTTCGACCAGCGCTCGGTACTCGGAGTGGGTCGGCAACAGTGCTGTCAGAATGTCGCGAATAGTCAGCTTCTCGTCGCGTGCGGCCTGCGCCAGCTTGTCGAGCAGGGCCGGTGATTCACGAGAGACAAACCACTCCGGATCATTCGTTTCCGGGTCAATACGGCCATAGGCGAGATGATGCGCCAGGGTGAGCAGTGCATCCGAAGCCAGCAGCTCGATATCGATCTGCAGTCGGTGATCGGTTTGGGCGGGGTGAGCTCGAGCCAATTGATCCAGCAAATCGGCCAATCGACTGCGGTGGTAATGCTCCGGTTCAAGTCCATGGATCGAGGCCAGATCGATGGCGTGGATCACCTGGTCAAGGGCCGCCGGCGGGCTGGTCTCTTCTCCAAACCAAAGTGGTTTCCAGCCACGCTGTAGATACAGCGCCTGTAATGGCGCCGCGGCATACAGCAACTGGCCTCCGGCCACCAGTTCGCCGGGCTCGCTGAGAGTTTCCAGGCGGTGGCGCAGTTGTTCACGCAATGGGGCTTGCAATGGCTCTTGGGCTGTGGCGGGAATTACCCACAGCAGCATGAAAAGGCTCAAGAGCTGGTTTCGAATCGGAATCATTGAGCCGGAGCGCCCTGCATTTTCAATTGCCGCTTTGACACTCGAAATGCGTAGATGATTCCCCTCATGGCTGATTCAGAGATCGCCACGAGGATCTGATCATGACCCAACCTGCTGCGACGTACCCAAGCCCCATCTGCGACGTCTCGCTTGGTCGCGCATCCTCACCGTACGGCTGCCAACAATCGCAAGCCGGGTAAACTGTTTAAATGGATGATAAGGGTTGGAGGTCTTGGAAACCTCCAACCCATATTTGTTAAACAGTCATCAGCGCCTGAAAGCCACAATCCCCGCTGCGATCAGTGCCAAAACCATCAGCAGCAAAGCCCACCCGGCGTTGACCGGGATCGAGACGGCTGCGCCGGTCGGCGGCGAACTCAGTTGCCCGCGAATCGCGCCTCCCGGAAAGTTGTTTGTGTGAATGTTCACGTAATGACCCTGGGGGTTGGCAATCACATCAGCGATCACGCCCGGATCCGCCAGCACAATGCCTCGCGCCTCGCCGCTACTGGGACCGCCGGTCCAGGTCACGGGATCAAAATCGACGACGACCGGGCCGTTGACGCCGGCCGGGCCCTGATGGATGTGGTCCAGAATTGGTGGAATCTCGATCCCGTCGGCGGAGAAATCGAACGCTGCGGCAAAGCCGCCCAGACGGACATCGGCGAAACCATTTCCACCGGCCGGCCCCGGTGTCGGCACTTCATTTTCGGCCAGCAATTCCGCTTGCAGACGCGTCGTCGCTTGCGATTGCAATTGCCCGCGCACCGCACCGCCCGGGAAATCATCGTTGTGCACATTGAAGTAAAATCCGCCCGGATCTGCCGCAATGCTGCTCGCCAGAGCATCGTCAATCGGGACCACGCCGCGAATGGAATTACCGTTGATGAACGGCGTGAAATCGACCACCACCGGACCGGCCTCGTCGGCATCCCCGTCGTGGATATGGGCCAGGGTCAACGGCAGCGTGACATCCTGAACCAGAATATCGAAATGGATCGAGCCGTCGATAATCCAGGCGGCACCCTGTCCCGTGCCATCCGGATCACCCGGCCCGGGCACCTCGCTGGGGCCATCCAGTTCACCAACAAAAACCTGCGCCAGGCAGGCACCGGAAAACAGCAGCGCGATCGCACCGCCAACACACTTCGCCTTGAACATGAGTCTCTCCCTAACAAGTGTCAACAAAATTCGCCGCACCGCCAATCCCCGATTTCAGTGCGGCACCGAAAATTCGAGCCGCGCCTTACGAATACATTCATGAATCCTGCCACGTTCAGAGGCAGGATTCATGAATGTATTCGTAAGTATAGGCCAGAGCCTGCAGGCGGTGCAACCGGACCGGGACGTGCATGGACGAGCAATGTGGAATCAGGGTTTGTAGCCGACGATCCGAAGCGGTCCGCCGCTGCCGCCCTTGATCTTCATCGGCAGGGCAACCACGAAGCTGCCGCTCGGCGGGAGTTGCGAAAGGTTGGCGATGTTCTCGAAGCCCGGAATATTCTCCCGGTAGAGCACCACGTGTGAGCGGAAGTCCTTCGACTGTCCGTAATCCACGCTGGGCGTGTCCAGGCCGAATGCGGCGATATCGCGCTCGTCCACGAGCCAGCGGGCGGCTTCCGGATCCAGGCCGGGGAAATGCAGCTTGGGGACTGCCTCCGGCCCGGTCTCGTCTGTTCCCAGGTACACCGCGCGATCGCCATAGCGCTGATCCCACCCGGTCCGGACCAGTACGATGGCCCCATCAGGAAGTCGCCCGTGTTCGGCCTCCCAACCGCGGAAATCGTCGACTGAAATCAGATAGTCGGGGTGGGCTTGTGCCGAAACGTCGACGACCGCCGCAGGCCCGATCAGGTTCGACAGCGGCACCTCGTCGCTGGTGTGCCGCCCCTCGGCGAAGTGGATCGGCGCATCCAGGTGCGTACCGCCGTGCTCGGCGGTTGAAAAGCGATACGAGGAATAGAACCAGCCACCCTCGGTATGGCCATGGGCCAGTTCCTCCAGTTCGAACCCGCGAGTGTCGGTGGGCCAGTAGATCGTATCTTCGGAAAAAGCATGGGTCAGATCAATCCACTCGCCGCGTTGACCGCTGAATACGGATTGGATCGCGGACAGCGCGTCTTCAGAAGTCGATGATGGTTCGTCGGCCTGCGCAACGGCTACCACCCAGGCAACCAGAAAAGCCGCACCAGCCACGGCTTGAATGTTCAATCTCGGACTGCATGAATTCATGGTCGCTGCTCCTGCGTTTCATTGGCGAACGGATTGACAACCCGCACTGAGTCGTAGATCCGGCCGTCGTTGAGGTCCTCGCTGTAAAGGACGGGTGCACCGGCACGTCGGGCGGCGGCGATCACGGCGCCGTCCCAGTAGCTGATTCGATATCGCTCGCTGAGTCAGCCGTTCAGGACTGCCCAGCCGATCACGATCATCGCCGCCCAGGCCACCAGGAATGAGATGGTTCGCACCCACGGAATGGCCGCGGTATAGCTGATGGTGTGGACGATGCGCGCCCAGAAGTAGGTCGCCGCCGCGGTTTCCGTGGCGCTGCTGCCGGCTTCTGTAAGGTGCAACACAAGCACCAGCGCGCCGAAAACCACGAGATTCTCGACGCTGTTGTAGTGCGCGGCCTTGAGTCGCTCGGCCCACGGCGCCATCCGGAGTGGCGTATCGGGGTAGCCGACGGCGTCCTTGATCGGATTGCGGGCCAGCAGGTCGACGATATAGGGGATCCACATCAGCGCGGCGAACACGGCGCTGAGCGTGAGGTATTGAAGTTCCGCGGTCATGTCTGGCTTCCTCCTTGCAAGTTGAAATCTGGCCTGCCTGTCAGAATGTCGAGCATAGCGCAGCGCCCGCGTGGAAGTGGCGTGTGATGTATCGTTGAGTTCGGTTCAATCTTAGTGTACGAGCGACGCCATGCCGCAATTTCCAGCAATCTCGCCAGCCGCAAAAGCCATACGCGGTGCCGTGTACTCCGGACTCGCGCGGCGACCCGCCTCCGGCAAGCCGCCGATCCCGCTGCACGTCGGCGATACCTGGATGGAGCCGCCGGATGGTTGCCGGATGGAGGACCTCAAGGTCGCTGATCACCCCGGGCTGCATCGCTATTCGCCGGTGCCCGGATATCCTGAACTGCGCGACCGCATCGCCGGCTTGCTTGGCGAACGCACTGGCGTGGAGACAGGCCGCGAGCATGTGGTGGTCACCGCCGGAGCCACGGCCGGACTGGCCGCGACCGTCTCGGCGCTGGTCGCGCCGGGCGAGGACGTGCTGCTGGCAGCACCCTACTGGCCGCTGATCGCCGGCAGCGTGCGCGCGTTTCACGCCAATCCGATCGACGTACCGGTCATGACCGAGGCCGAAACCGCCGAGGAAGCTGTCGCCTGCTTCGAGAAACATCGTACCGAAAAGACCGTGGCGGTGTACTGGAACACCCCGCACAACCCGACCGGCCGGCTGCTGGATCGCGACTGGCTGGAGGCGTTGACCGCATGGGCGCGCGAGCATGACTTGTGGATTTTCTCCGACGATGTCTACGAGGATTACGTCTACGACGGCACCCACGTCTACACCAGAACGCTGGCACCCGAGCGCACGATCTCGGTGCACTCGTTTTCCAAGGCCTACGGCATGGCCGGCAACCGCTGCGGCTACCTGGTCGGTCCCGAAGAGGTCATCGGCGCGATCAAGCGCATCGCCACCAACATCAACTACTCGCCCTGCTCGGCCTCGCAGCGCGCGGCGCTTAACGCGCTGAACGGGGCAGGGGAGCCATGGGTCGAGGCCGCGCGGGAAAAATACGCTGCGCTGGGCCGAGAGGCCGCCGGGGCACTCGGCCTGCCGGCGCCGAAAGGCAGCACCTTTCTGTTCCCGGACGTTTCGGCAGCGTTGGACGCTCGTCACGACAATCGCGGTCTGGACGGCTTTCTTGGCGACCTGGCCGAAGCCGGGGTCATGGTTGCCCCGGGCCCGAGCTTCGGGCCGTACCCGAATCACATCCGGTTGTGCTTCACCGCCGCCCCGCCCGAAGAGATTCGGCGCGGCTTCGAGATCGTCGCAGGACGACTCGTCTGAAAAAGCTCGGTGGGCGCGTCGCGGGATGTTACCGGCGCCGTTGCACGGTCTGGCCGACCCATCGGCAGCGCTTGTCGATGGCGGCGGTGCCCTGACGGTTTCCCGTCAGCAGGCCGACGCGTCGGTCATGAAACCACACTTCGCCCCGGCGATCGCTCATGACTTGCTTTTGTGATCGTTATCGGCTGCCAGCGCGGCCAGGGCCCGCTTTGCCTCGCCCCGGGGCAGCATCAGAACCTCGAGCCCCAGCGCTTGCGCGGCCAGCAGTGCCCGCCCTATGGAAGCGTTGGGCTTGCCGCGCTCGAACTCCGACACGAAGCGCGTCGTCAGCCCGGTAGCGGCATAGAACGCATCCAGTGTCAGGTCCTGACGCTGGCGCTCTGCGCGGATCCGTTGCCCGAACTCCGCCGGGGTGGCGACGCGGTACGTCGGTGCGATATCGGAATTTTGCCGTTTCATAAATTTTTCGGCCATGTTGGGCTCACAGCAGTTAATTTACGTAAACGTAAAAATAGCGCACCGGGGCTCATTATCCAAGTTATTTTTACGAATACGTAAAACCGCTTTTCGGGGGCGCCCCGGGAGCCACGTTCCGGTTTACGAACGCCGGCCCAATGAGGAGGCACTGCGGAATCGATTGAAGCCTGCGCAGGCGGCCCCGAGTCCGCCACGCGCGAAGGGCTTTATTCCAGATTCCTGCCGGATTCCAGCCGTCCTGGCGCACCGGGAGTGATCGAGGCTCCTGATGAGAATGATTTTTAATCAAAAAATGTTTCCGCGGAAAGCGGTTTGCATTGAACCCGGCGACCCGGTGAGCCGGTGGTCGCAAGGCGAGGGTTCGTGTGCCTGAAAGTCCGTGGTGATATCGTCCGCAGTCCAGGCGAAATTCGTCGGGAAATCAGTATACTGTCCCCTGAATTCCAAATCAATCGGTTCATGGCTCGTGCACGCCGGATGCTGCCCAGGGATTGAGGAGATCGACTCCGATCGGTGCGAAGTCGTCGATGTTGCGGGTCATCACGTTTAGACTGTTGTGCAGGGCGGTCGCGGCAATCAGTCCGTCTGTGGCAGGCACTACCCGCCCGTTGCGTTGCGCTGCCGCAGTCAATTCGCCCCATACACTAACGACGTCGCTCGTGATATCGAGGATTCGGTCGGAAAATTGTTGCTCCAGCCCGAGGAGCCAGGCCCTCAATTCTTGTTGTCGTCGTCCAGGGTCGAGCAGGGCGACCCCCTTGACCAGTTCCCCCAGCGTGATGACGCTGATGAACAAGTCCTGGTCCCGATAAGCCAGGACGGCATTGCGAACGGCGGGGTTTCCGCGAGGATGCCGGATCTCGGACAGCACGCAGGTATCGAGCAGCACCCTCAAAAGTCAAGGTCCTCGCGCATCGGCGATCGGTCGCGCTCAAGATTGACTCCAGCAAGCGTGGGCCCGTTTACCAGATAATCCCGAAAGCTCGGGCGCTGCCCCGTCAGGCGCTCATAGTCGGCCTCCGAAAGGATCATCACCGCATCGTCGCGGCGCGTGACTCTTTGCGGGCCTTCGGTAAGTGCGCGTTTGACCACTTCGCTGAACTTGTTTTTCGCTTCGGCAAGCTTCCATTCCATGAATGTAACCTATGAAGCTAGCTAATCTAGACAATATATGCTCGGGGTGGGGCCTTGTCAAGCGTTCGAAAAGACGCGACTTCAACCTTGCCGGCGCGCATCACCGGCCAGCATGCACGTCACCGTCACCCCGTAAGCCACACCTTCCTGTCATCCCGGACGCGCCAATCTACCCCCGTCATCCCGGACGCGCACAGCGCGATCCGGGACCTCGAGACACAGCCCCAATCAAGCAGCGTCCCCGCATTCCCGACAACGCAAACCACCGATCCAAAGTCGAGCGAAAAACCCCATCCATTGCCAACCTTCAAGCGCGTGAATAAACCAACTAAATCAACCACGTACCCCACAAACACAGAGTACCTCTAGCCACAACAACGAGATATAGCGCAAGAAAATCCGCGAAAAATGAGAGATCCGGCTTGCAAACGACAGAAATGCAGGTGTAGACTCAAACTGGAACTCGCGTTCGGGACAAGCGCGAACTCTCAATGGCACGAGAGAAGAGAGGGGTATCAAACATGCAAATTCTCAGCATTCCTGAATCGGCACTCAACGGCGCGCTCGTCTATACGGCGCCCGGTGAGGGCCCAACCGGAGAGCCGGCATGCCCGTAATCACCAGTCAAAGCGTAGAGAAATCCGGCACGGGTCTCGACAAGTTCGGCAAGACGCCGAACGTGAAGGGCAGCAACGAACGACGCCTGCCGCACTTCATCAAACGCCTCGACAGCCGCATCGCCCATTACATCAACTTGACCGACGCCTCCGGGGTGCAGAACTCGCACTCAAGGTTTGCAGAACCTGCGGAGAAGAACGAGAAGTTGAAGACCTTTTTCCGGGGAGCATTTACGGGCGAGCTGGCCGAGAAGTCGTTGCGGTTTCGGGCTGAGGGGAATTGGTATGAGGTTCCGAGGTGAATGCTGAAAGTGGAGAAGGTCAATCGATTAGATTCATAATTGTTTTTTCGGAGCGCTGTAATGTTGAAACTTATAAAATTCAGTTTTTTTATCGGAGCAATCGGTCTTCCTTACCACTCGAACGCTGAGATGCCAGACAACTGTATCATTCCGGCTATTTTTGAAATTAGCCAAGCCAATGACAATCAAGCAAGCATTGATCGCATAGTTTCACGGATTGAGAGCGATCCAACATCACAGGAGTGTTCCTTTAAATCACTTGAGCCGATGCACTATGCCGCTGCAGCAAGAGAGGCGGAAATCGTAAGTGCACTATTAGAAGCCGGCGCAGATCCAGGAGCTTTGACTCCTGCTGGGTTTAGCCCTTTAAGCTTCGCTGTGCAGGAAGATAGCCCAGTAATAATGAAAATCTTAATTGATGCTGGTGCTGACGTTGAATTAACTGATGAATTCGGACGAAACTTGATTCATTTAGCCACGATCTATAACGCTCCAAAAGCGCTTGACTTCCTACTAGAACAGACAACATTGACCCCTCAAACCTACATGAAGTGCGATAATCTATACCATTTGGCAGCGTTTAATAACTCCCTAGATATTCTTACGTTCCTACTAAGCAGCGATGTTATCGATAGTCAGATGAATGAAAAAAACGAATTCAGTGCCACGCCTTTGGATCTTTCCCTTATTCAGAATAACATGGAATTTGCCCACAACCTTGAGCAGCAAGGTGCAAGGAACGGGCTTCCTGACGAGCTATTGAAGGAGTTGAAGAGCAGGCATGCGCTACTTCATCAAATTAGCGCAAGTCAGGATTACACCGTACAGCTTTCCGAAGAGACTACGTCGCAGATTGAAGACGTCATTGTCACATATTCGAAAATCTTGCAGCGGATGAATCCCGATTTAGAGGTAGATCTAGTTTCACGCGGCTTGGCTATCCAAGTCGAAGAGCTTGGGCCGAATGTGTTGATTCCCAAAATTTTGGCCTTATACGATGCTGGCAGCTTTCATAACACGACCGAATTGGCGTTCTCTGCTGATGCACTAATGAATTTGATTAATCCCGAAATTGCGACTGCGATGCGAAGCTATGCCGTGACTCATGGATTAGCGGAGAGATGGGTCTCAGCAGATTCATTTAGAGGAGATGTCAGCGAGAGACGGAAGCTATTAGGCGGTATTGCCCAGTTGGATTTCCAGGTCTCACAAGAGTTTTCATCGGAACTGACCAACATTCATCAATTCGAAATGAGGTTAGCGGGACAAGAATATTCTTTGCAAACTTTAAATTTGGCTCGAACAAAGGAAAACCTAGAGCGTTCGGCCGATGTTAATCTGGCGAGATCATCATCCGGAGACGGAATTAACGGCCTCGATGGTTCACGCGGCATAGTCTCGAACCAGAACGGCGCATCGATGGGCAATGCAAGAGAAGAAAAGTTTAATTCTTCATTGATGAGAGGTGGCGGAGCAATCGCAGTTGGGGCTGCAACGGCTCAGCCAACTATAGTTGGGGTAGGTATGGTAGAAGTTGCGGCAGGCACAATTGAGTATTTAACGTCTTCAGGAAGCTCTTCGCCTAAGCCATCGGATGGGTCAAATAGGGATGGACCTGGGGGTGCTAATGGGGATAAACCTGGCGATAGCAATGACAATGGGGATGGGCTTGGTGATGGTAATGACAATGGGGATCGTAATGGGGGTGACAATGATCCACCAGAACCTTCACGAAACGATCCACCAGATGAGCCGATTGACCCACCCGACAATGATTTAGGCGGCTGCAGAGGTATGTCGTGCGGAGGCTCCAGAGAAGCCGAGCTTATTATGATACCCGACGATCCCACCGGCCCCCCGGCCGATCCTTGCCCCGACTGCGGCGGTTATGAAGATCTTCTCAGATGGCGCTACGAGCCTGTTAGATTTGAAAGGGATTTATTCAAGATCAAGACATTTGGCAATCTAATCCGATCCTCGAAGATCGCTGATTCGAAATTTATTCTCATAGAATCGCAAGTTAGGCTAGATGATGATATTACCACTCTACAGTAATATGCTATTCATTAAACCAAATAAGTCCCTGTTAGTTGCGTTACTCACGTTTGTTTCCGCCGATTTATGGGCATTAACTCCCAATGAATCGGTAGATGACATTTGTGCAATTGACGTTCCTGCTTCGATATCTTTTTGCTCATTACAGGCCTCTAAGCATGACAAACGTAGATGGTTTGAATATTCCCTAGAAAACGGCCCCCACGAGATGAGCCGACGTCCATATTTGGGTTGTAGCGGTAGCTTGTTTGAGACTTGCATCAACTTACGTCAATGGCATTCGAAAAATATTTCAGTTTTTCTAGACCGAAGTAGTTTTGACGCCGAAAAGCCGCCCGAGTTGAAGTCTCTGAATCTCATTGGATTGTTCAGGGACGATCTTGGAGCTGGATCTAATTTTCGTAAAGGATGTCGCCAATTAAGAATCGAAGAGTTTGAGTACGTTGACGGCATCCGGGTCTTCAAATGGGGAACGTTTGAACTATCGGATGACGGGGAATTTCGAATTGTACCAGACAGGATAACAACTCATAATTCACCTAGAATTAGGCGGGCAGTGGATCAATGTGTTTCAGGAGATGGGAATGCAAATGTTATTCTCGATTCTAACACAGGGCTTGCTGTAGTAACGCCTGAGCTAGATGCTATTTACGCGCTTAATCGGTCCTCTGGAGTTATAGAAAAGTGGGCAGACGCGCAATTGGGCTTAGACAACGGTTTCTGGCGGACGATATTCCCAAAGGCGCATACAGCGATGCGTGATTTGATGTCTTTCGAACCTCCAAATCAAAGTCCGGTTCTTTCCGGTATTCTTTCAAATGATAAATCGCAGCTGATTGTTGAATTGTATTGTGGGAATATCTGCCATCTCTATCTCATACGTTCTTGCGAACCGACGTCCGAAAATTGTTATTTGACTAAAGGTGGAAACTATGTTTATCGTGCGATAAACCGTCCAAGAAGGGTTTTAGGCCGTGATAAGTACCAGTACCAGTAGGGTCAAAGGGAATCACACGGACACCCAGAGCGCCGGCCAAAGTCGGTGGTAGATCAAGCGGTGCGATTCCGCTATCTGGAAAGGGTTAGCACCCCGCCAGAGCCCCGAGTCATGGACGACGGTTCGCAAGGGCCGACGTTAAGCGTTGACAGGGGAAGGTACAGGCTCGGTATTGAGCTCCGAAATCACCGTTGAGAATGCTGACCTTGTTGGGTGAAGGGGAAGGCAATACTGGGAGCGATCGAAGATCTGTGATGCGAATGATTGTCAATCAAAAACCGTTCCCGCGGGAATGTGCTTGGATTGAACCCGACGAACCGGTGAGCCGGTGGTCGCAAGGCCAAGGTTCGCGTGACTGAAAGTTCAGTCGTATTCTCGTCAGCAGTCTTGGCGAAATTCGCCTGGAGATCGGTATACTGTCTCCGGACTTTCCCGGAATTTCGAGTGAACAATCCAAAGTTTCAGCACTGGGTTCCAAACTTTTATCTCAAAAAGTTTGCGAGCGAATCGACGCGCAATACAAAGTCCCCAAAGGTCTTTGTCAAAGACAAGACCGGAACGATGGAATCGCCGCGACTAATGAGCACTAAGCAGATATGTGGAAAGCGTTATCTTAACTCGCCTGTCACAAAGGGGGGCAATCGGGATTTCTCTCTAGAAACATACTTTAGCGAAATTGAATCTGATGCAGCTTCGTACTGGGATCAGGTCGGTGAGGGTTGATCTTGCCCCGCTTTCTCGGACACTCAGTTAAGCCACATGCCGCAACTCGAAT
>JBBDSL010000051.1:0-41704 GCA_040904965.1 Wenzhouxiangellaceae bacterium | reverse complement strand
TGAACGCTGACAGACCAACTGAATCCTAATTTATCAGGTTGAAGGACCACTAGATTCTCCCTTCCAAACCGGCCGTATGGCAGGCCGGTCACGCGCCCTGTATCATCCCGGTATTGAAAACCTTTGAAAAACGTAGCGAGCAGGTGCATAGCCTGCCGGACCTGATCCGGGGGTGGCCGCCGGACGCCTTCAGGCACACACGCAGTAGTTTTTCAGAGGTTTCTCGAGCCCGGGTGGTGAAATTGGTAGACACAAGGGACTTAAAATCCCTCGGAGGAAACTCCGTGCCGGTTCGAGTCCGGCCCCGGGCACCATCAAACGGCTATCCGGCGACCAGTCAACGGTCTCTTAATGTCATCAGCTTGGCCTGATACATCTGCTGATCGCTATCTGCCCAGGCGCGGTTGCGTGCCTTGCGCAAGGCGCGTTCGGCGCGTTTGAGATTGCCGTTGGCGGCGTGGATGCGGGCCTTTCTCAAATAGATTTCGTGCAGGTAGGGTGCGACGTCCGTGGCCTTGTTGTAGTAGGCGAGAGCGACGTCGGTTTTCCCGAGTTCGGCGGCTTCGTCGCCCAGCGTCAGTAATGGATAAGGGTCGGGATCCGGCAGCCGCATGATGCGGTGCTCCATCTGTTGCGCTTGTTCAGGACGGTTGGAGGCCAGCAGAAGCTTGCGGTAGTTGCGCAGTACGATCAGCCGGTCGCCGAACTCGTCCAGCGCGAATTGATACAGTTTCTCGGCCGTCGGGTCATCACCGGCCCGGCGGTGCAGCACGCCCAGTGCGTTGTACAGGTTGAAATTGGCCGGATCGTATTCGAGGCCAGTCCGCAACAGCCAGAAGGCGTCTTCCAGTTGCCCGTCGGCCATCGCCTCTATGCCGAGATTCTGGTAGACCAGCGCAATGACTTGCGTCTCGCTCAGCGCCTTTCCCACGCCGGCGACACGGTCGGAATAGTAGTCCACCAGAAGGTAGGGCTGGCCAATCGTGAATGAATACGATGTCTGGTTGAGATCCCGCCGATACAGGCGCGTCTGGATGTGGTTGGCACTGTAGATCACCGAACCGTCCGAAGAATACACCGGGTCGGTGTTGGACAATTGCCAGCCGATGTCGATGTTGGCCAGCCGCGCAAAAGCCGTCGTGACCAGCGCCAGCGACATGCAGTTGCCGCTGCGCGTCTCGATGGTTGCGGACGCCGGCACCGTCCGGTGCTGAAAATCCGTGTCGGCCAGGCGTCGGGTCAGATAGGCGTAGACCCGCCGGTGCGGCTCGTACCTTGAATTGACGCCGGAATTGAAGAATTTCAGAAAATCCGCGCGCTGCTCGGGGGTCAGCGCAATCAGTTCCTCGAAATCGGGTACCGGCCTGGGCGTACCGAACAGCGCTTCGTTCAATTGCGGTGCCCGCGCCAGATATTCATCAAGCTGGTCCTGACGGGCGGCGTTGTTTGCGCACCCGGAAACCAGCAGAAAGGTTGCGGCCAGCACGCAGGCGACTGCGAATTGCATCGTCGGGGAATGCTTCGGCAGGTGAGAACAAGAATCATTTTTCATAGCGACCTCCATGCAGCCGGCCGGGCACCCGGTGCCCTTTGATTCCTTATATCATGAGCATTGATCACGGCTTGTTATGGTTTTGTGATGGCCATGCGGCTGGTACATGGCCGGGCATACTGGTACGCACAGGAAATGCCGGCGACGCTCGCCAACGAGAAGATGCGCATCCGCCGGCGGCCTGGCGCACCACCGGCATTGGAAAAGAACGCAAAAAAGGTCATCGTGAATGTCTATCGAAATCAGCGTAGATTCGGAAATCGGCGCCTTGCAGACGGTTGTGGTCCATACCCCGGGCCAGGAAATGGAAAACATGACGCCCGCCACGGCGGCCGAGGTGCTCTACGACGACATCCTCAACCTGCCGCTGGCGCTGGCCGAGCACAATCAGTTGAAAGGCGTGCTCGGCATGGTCGCCGATGTGGTGGAACTGCATGATCTGCTGACCGATGTACTCGGTCGCGAGCGCGTGCGCCGCGGTCTGATCGAAGAGCTCACCGGGCTGTTCCGCTGCCCGGAAGTGTTTACCGAACTGGTGGAAATGGAACCCGAAGCGCTTGCCATGCAGCTGGTGCAGGGCACCCCGAAGCGGCCCGACAGCCTGGAGAAATACCTGCAGCCTTCGCGCTACGCCATTCCGCCGCTGCCCAACACCTTCTTTACCCGCGACGCCACCATGTGCGTCAACGACCGCGCCGTCATAGGCTCCATGGCCTTCCGTGCCCGAGCGGCCGAGGCACTGCTGCTCAAGGCGGTATTCAAGCACCACCCCAGAATCCACAGCGGCGGGTTCTACTTCGATGGCACCGCCAATCCCGATTCGGAGGTGACCATTGAGGGCGGCGACCTGCTGGTGATTCGCGAGGACCTGATTGTGATCGGATATGGCGAACGGACTTCCGTGGCCGGCATCGACCGCCTGATGCGAGCCATCGCCAGCCAGGGGCCGGTCACCGACTTCATCGTCGTCGAAATTCCCAAGACCCGCGCGACGATTCATCTGGACATGATCTTCACCATGGTCGATCGCGACGCTTGCGTGGTGTTTCCGCCCCTGATCACGGGCAACCAACGCTGCCGCGCCTTTCACTGCAGATTCGGAAAAGGCGAGGGGGCGCGCATCGAGGAGTATCCCGACGTGCTCTCGGCGCTGGGCGCCCAGGGCGTGGATCTTTCCCCGATCGCCTGCGGCGGCAGCGACACCTTCCACCAGGAGCGCGAACAGTGGGCGAGCGGGGCCAATTTCTTTGCCTTCGGCCCCGGCCGCATTCTGGGCTACAAGCACAACATGTATACCCTGGAAGCGCTGTCTTCGGCCAGTTTCGCCGTGCTCGATGCCGATGACGTTCTGAACGGAGAAGCGGAATTGCCCGCCGAAGGGCGCGTGGTCGTCAGCATCGACGGCGCCGAACTCAGCCGCGGCGGCGGCGGTTGCCGCTGCATGACCATGCCGCTGGCCAGATCCACCCCCTGAGCCCGCCTTGTCCACCGCCCTTCTGCTGCGACGAACGGTGCGAACTTGTGCGTGCTAACGCACAGACCTGCCTCGTTATTTCAACCAAATTTGATTTTCATCAATTGGGCTCACCCCTGTTGTATGTGAAGATGAGGCGAAATCAAGAAACTCATCTCGCCATGCCGTGATTTGGCGGCAGCCGGGACCAACAGGGACAGACAATGACAAACTCCGACGACCGTGGAACGAACAACCCGAAACGGGGAATGATGGCCCGGATAAAAGCGTTCTTCACCCGGCCGAGCACGCGCTTCGGTATGGGATTTCTGCTGCTGGTCGGGATCGCCGCAGGGGCACTCGCCTGGCAGGGTTTCCTGACCGTCGTCGACCGTTCCAGCGATACCGAGTTCTGTTCTTCGTGCCACGAAATGGAGGCGTTCGTGTTTCCCGACTGGGAGCAGAGCGTGCACCAGAATACGCGCTCCGGTGTCGGCGCCGAATGCAGGGACTGTCACGTGCCGAAGGAATTCTTCCCCAAGATGCAGACCAAGATCAAGGCCTCACTGGTCGAAGTTCCCGGCCACTTGACCGGCAAGATCGCCACGCAAGAGAAATTCGACGAGCACAAGCTCGAACTGGCCGAGAAAGTGTGGGACCGCATGAAGGCCAACAATTCCAGGGAATGCCGCAACTGTCACAGCTACGAGGTCATGGACGCCGAACTCCAGGATCGAACGGCCCAGCGCAGACATTCGGCCGAATACCGTGAAAAAACCGGACGCACGTGCATCGACTGCCACAAGGGCGTTGCACATGAATTACCCGAAGGGATGTAGATGAACACGATTCAGCAACCGCGGCAAACACGCGATTTCGAGCAATTTTTCGAAAAGCGCGGACAGTTGCCGCGCATGTATTCAGCCAATGCGCTTGTCCACGCCTGGCGTGGTGGGCACAGGGTCAATCAGCAGTCTCTCAAGCGGGAGAAGGAGAACCACCATGTATGACTTTCAAGGTTCGAGGGCCGCGGTACTTTGCGGCATGATTTTCACCGGGTTTATGCTGATCGGATTCCCGGTACCGCAGGCTGATGCCTCGCCAGGCGACGACCGCATCAATTCGAGAGCTGCTGAAGGTTCCGATATCACACGGGACCTCGCCGCGGACCGCAGAAACGATCTGGCGGACCGCAACGACCGCGATCGCGGTTCGCTGCTCGCTGCTCAGAACAGCGCGTGCTGACGCTCCGGTTCTGGACGACCCGGAGTTGTTGAGATTCTTCGAGAAAATGCCGCCGGACGTGTTTGCCGACTTCGGCAATCCATCGGTCGCCGGCATGCTGAGTTCGGTTCAGTCCTCCGGCTTCCAGCGCCCGCGTCCCGTCCCCAACTATCTGTTCTCGGAGATCACCACTGCTGAACTCGCAGGCAATCCGGTCATCGAGTTCCAGGTCACCGACGAATTCGGTCTCGGCATCGAAGGCTTCGACCAGGGCGAAAACGTGAATTTCAGCTTCACGGTCAGCAAGCTGTTCCTTGGAGCGAATGGCAAGACCAACAACTGGGCGACCTATATTCTGGTCCCCAGGGCACCCGACGGTCTGCCGGCTTTTGCGCCGGCCACCTACTCGGACGGCACGCTGGAAGATCTGGGCGGCGGCAATTATCGCTTCACTTTCGACCAGACGCTGGAACAGATTGCCGGCGTGGAGTTCGAAGCCGATCTGACCCACCGGGTCGGGGTTGAAATTCGCGGTGCCTCGGCATTCGGCGGATCGATTTCGAACAACAATACCTTTGATTCGGCGTTCGATATCCAGCCGTCCACCGGCGCAACATCCGGAATCACGCAGCGCCGCATCACGACGCAGGAATCCTGTGCGACCTGTCACGGCACCGAAGATTTCGCCTTCCACGGCGGCGCACGCAAGGATGTATCGCGCTGCGTGACCTGTCATCAGACCGGTCTCGAATCGGTCACCGGCGACAGCATCGACTTCACCGTGATGGTGCACAAGATCCACTTCGGCGAAAACCTTTCGCAACCGTTCGAACTGTGCGGATTCGCCTGCCGGAGCTTCGGCGCGCCGCCGGTTTCGTTCAACGAGATCGCCTATCCGCAGGACACAAGGAATTGCACCACCTGCCATGATCCGCAAAACCCGGAAACCCCGGAAGCCGACTGGGTGGACAACCGCGCCACCGCGCAAGTTTGCGCATCCTGCCATGACGACCTGGCCTTTAACGAAAACGGCCTGACCAACGCCAATCACCGTCATATCGGCCTGGCACAGCCGAACTCGACCTGCGAGGCATGTCACTCCACCGGCGGTCTGCTGCAGGGCAACCTGGACTATCACATCATCGACTCCCAGGTCGCCGCCCAACGGTTCTCCTACAACATCCTGGACATCAGCAGCACGGATGAAGGCCAGTCGCCGATCATCACATTCTCGATCACCGATCCGACCGACGACGACCGGCCGTACGACATCACGACCGATCCGGCTTTTACCGGCGACGGCACCAGCCTGCGCCTCGGCATTGCATGGCCGAACAGCGATTTCACCAACGTGTCCAACAACGCCGGAACTGAAATCCTGGGTCGTCCAACGGCGAACCCGGCCAGCATTACGCTGGCGCCCAACGGCGGCGTTCTTCCCGAAGGTGTGATCGACAACGGCGACGGCACTTACACACTCGATATGCTGGCCCTGTCCAGCCCGATCGTCGTGCCCAGCACCAACCCGCCGCTGGGATCGGGGACTGTAACCATTGAGGGTCATCCTGCAGCCGATTTCAATTTCGACGGCAGTTACGACGATTCGGTACCCGCGACCAGCGCTGCGATGGCGTTCGCGATTACCGACCCGGATGTACAGGCACGCAGGATGGTTGTCGATGTCGCCAAGTGCCAGGATTGTCATGGCGTCAACGACGGGCTTTCGCTGCATGGCGGCAACCGTACCGATAATCCACTGGTTTGCTCGACCTGCCACAACCCCAACATGACCGATCTGTTCCGCCGGCCGATCGACCCCGACGAAATGCTGAACGGCGAGAACCTGGCAACGGTCGATGGTCTGGAGGACAACACGGTGGACTTCAAGTACATGGTCCATGCAATCCATGGTTCATCGAAACGCGAGACCGCCTACGTTGCCTACGGCTTCGGCGGGACGGCGCACAATTACGGCGACGCCAGTTATCCGCGCTCTCCGGCCGACTGTCTGGCATGTCACGTAGACGGCAGCTTCACGCTGCCGATTGCCGACGGCGTTCAGGCCACCACGCTCAGCGCCAACGCCACGGTTACCGCCGGCAGCCGATTCGGAGCCACCGGTTATGCGCCGGACAACGCTTCGGCCTCGGATCCGACCGACGACAATAACGTCAGTCGCACGGCGGCCGTATGCCTGTCCTGCCACGACTCGGCAGTCGCCGTAACTCACATGTCGGTTCGCAGCGACAGCGGGTTCTCGTTCGGCAACGGCTGGCTGATGAATCCCGATCCATTCAACGATCCGGATACGCAAGCCTTTATCGACTCCGCGCCGGCCGAGAACTGTGTTTTCTGCCACAGCGAAAGCGGCTTTGTGCCGGTTGGCGAAGTACACGGCATCCGCAATTGATGGTTGCCTGAATGCCCTGAAGGCGTTCAGAATACCCTGGCCTGCCGACCCCCGGTCGACAGGCCAGGCCAATTGGAGGCCAATTGGAGCCACCACGATCACGGAACGCGGGAGACAGGCATTGCATATTTGGCAGGAATTGACGCAGACGCTGGGGAAGGGCCTGATTCTGGCCACGCTTGCAGCTTTTTTTACCCTCCAGCCTGTCGCATACGCACAGGACGAGGAGGCCGCAAAGGGCGACGATTACATGCCCGAGTACTCGCGCCGAGGTGCCGACGAATGCATGCGCTGCCACGGTGATGAGGACAGTGCTCATCTGAATGCCGTATTCGAAGGGCCGCATGGGGTGATGGCCGACGAACGCACGCCATTCGGCGGCAACCAATGCGAAGCCTGCCACGGTCCCGGGGGCGATCACGCTGGACGTATCGGTTTCGGCCAGGAACGGCCGCCGATGCCTGCTTTCGGCCCGAATTCGCCGTGGTCGGAGGAGCGCGAGAACCAGGTCTGCCAGGGTTGTCATACCGAACAGAAACATGGCTTCTGGGAAGGCGGCACCCACCAGCGCCAGGAGGTCGGTTGCGCCGACTGTCATGAGTCGCATGTTCGCCGCGATCCGGTCACGGTAGTGTCCAGTCAGGCCAACGTTTGTCTGGGCTGTCACGTCGAGCAACGTGCCGAGGTGCACCGCGCCTACGCCCACCCGATCCGCCACGGCGAAATGGGCTGTTCGAGTTGTCACGAGCCGCACGGCGCTCCGAACGAAGCCATGCTGGCCAGCCCCACCGTCAACCAGAACTGCTACGGATGCCACGCCGAGAAGCGCGGCCCGTTCCTCTGGGAGCACGAGCCTGTGACCGAGGACTGCACGCTGTGCCACACGGCGCACGGGTCGAACAACCCGGCGATGCTGACCCGACGCGCCCCATTGCTGTGCCAGCAATGTCACTCGCGCCTGGGCCATGCCGGAATAGGGCGTTCGGGCAATGATCTGCCTTCGGGCGACCCCTCCGCATTCCTGCTTTCAGGCAGTTGCACCAACTGTCATTCGCAGGTCCATGGATCCAATCACCCATCCGGGTCCATCCTGAACCGGTAGGCACGCGTGGAGAGTCCAACATGAATATCAGCGAACGTATTTTGGGATGTCTCCGCGGCCCGGCAGGCAGCCTGCCGCGCATGCTGGCTTCCGGCCTGATGGCTGGGATGTTGCTGGCCTGGACCGTGCCGGTCATGGCCCAGGACGAAGAAGACGCGCCGGCAGCGGAAGAATCTTCCGCCCCGGCCGAGGCGTCCTCTGAACCGGCGCAACCGGATCTGAGTCGGTGGCAGTGCAGAAACTGTCCCCTGGTCGATGGCTGGAGAGGCAGCGTGCTGTTCGGCGTCGGGTATGTGTCGGACGATTTCTTCGAGTTCGGCAACTACCGCGGCCTGGACGATCAGGGCGTTTACGGCGCACTCGGCGTGGATCTGACCTACCGCGGCGAGGACGCCCGCTATCTGGACATATTTGGCGAGCGCCTGGGGCTGGACAGCCGCACGCTCTCGATCGAAGGCGGCCGGCAGGGCAGCTACAAGCTATCACTGGGCTGGGACCAGATCACCCAGCTCAGGGCCGACGACACCCGCACCCCGTTCCTGGGCGCTGGCACCAGCAGCCAGACGCTGCCGGCCGGCTGGGTTCTGGCCGGAACCACCGACGCGATGACCGAGCTGGAGAGCAGCCTCCAGGGTGTCAAGCTTGATCGCGACCGCGAGATCCTGAAGTTGGGCGTGGCGTTCGGCGGCAAGTCGCCATGGCGCTACCGCGCAGACCTCGAGCGAAGCACGCGCGACGGCAATGCGCTGCGCGGCGCCAGTTTCATCTTTCGCGCCGCCGAACTGGCCGCACCGATCGACTACCGGACCACGCGATTCGACGCCGGCATTGGCTACGTCAAGGACCGCTGGCAGCTCGAAGCGGCCTACAACCTCTCGTTGTTCGAGAACGACAACCGTTCGTTGCAGTGGGAAAACCCGTTCACCGGCATTTTCGGCGCCCAGCTCGGGCAATTGGCCGAGCCGCCGGACAACCAGTTTCACCAGTTCATGCTCACCGGGTCGTGGAACCAGTCGCGTTACCTGTCGCTGGCCGGGCAGGTCGCGGTCGGCCGGATGGAGCAGGACGATCGATTCGTCCAGGCCACGGTGAACCCCAACCTGGTGAATCCGGGCCTGCCGCGCGCCAGTTTCGACGGCGAAGTCGATACCCGCATCGTCAACCTGCGGGCCACCAGCAACCTGACACGGAAACTGCGTGCACGCGTCCAGTTCCGCTACGATGAGCGCGACGACAATTCATCGCGCGACCCGTTCACCCAGGTCATCACCGATACCTTCGTCACCGGTGAAGTGGTCAACGAGCCCTACAGCTTCGACCGCACCAGCGTGGAGGGCAGCCTCGACTACCGCGTTCTTTCTTTCCTGAATCTGTCGGCCTCGGCCCAGCGCAAGGAAATGGACCGGGCGCTGCAGGAAGTCGAGGAAACCACCACCGATATCTTCACGTTGCAGGCGCGTACCAACCTGTTCGAAAAGCTGAACCTGCGTGCCGAATACAAGCACGAGAACCGCGACAACGACCTGGATCCGGCGCTCCTGGGACCTGGCGTCAATCCCGATCTGCGGCGCTTCCATTTTGCTGAAAAGGATCGCGACGCGTTCCGCGTATCGGCCGATTACGCGTTGCTGGAAAATCTATTCGCCGGCGTTTTCGTCGAAGTCGCCGACGAGGACTTCAAGGATGTCAATATCGGCATGAGCGATGCGCGCGCGGAAAGCTATGGACTGGACCTGTCGGCGAGTTTCTCACGGCATTTCTCGGCCCACGCCTTCGTCGCATTTGAAAATCTAGAAGCCGATATCCTGGGCGCCGACAATATCGACGGCGCAACCTGGAAAGGGTCGCAGGACGATGATTTCACAACCGTCGGTTTCGGGTTCAATTTCCACGAACTGCCCGGCAAATGGGTGCGCGGCTCGCTGGATCTGAGCTATGCGGCCGCCGACGGCAATCTGGAAATCGTCAAGCGCGGTATCGCCTCGCCCGATTTTCCGCAGCTCAAGACGCGCCGTTTCACGCTGGAAGCCGCGCTGGAGCGGGCGCTGCGCGAGAACCTGAACCTGCGCCTGGGCTACCTGGTGGGCAAACTGACCGAGGACGATTTCTTTCGCGACAATGTCCAGCCCGGCACCGTACCCACGCTGCTGAGTCTCGGAGAGCAGACGCCCGACGGTACCGTGCACGTTGTCAGCGCCATGCTGAGATACCAATTCCGGTAACCGATGGCAACCCGTTTCGAATTTTTTGCCGAAAATTGATCCAGACCCGGCTTTCGGTAGACTCGAATCTGTAAGATGTAATCCACTACCAGATTTTTCGAGACCAAAGACGTTTTCACTACCCGCGCAGGAGAGCCCATGAATACGATTATGAAGACAATCGGAAATACAATCGGGAATCATTCAGCAAAGATCGTTGTGAGTACCGTTCTCGTTACCGCCATGAACTTTGCGCTAGCAGGGCCGCCGGATGCGGCCAAGACTTGCGTGGACTGCCATCACGACAGCGGCATCACCGACAGCGACCACATTCCGACAATTGCCGGTGCAGGAAGCTTTTTCCTGGAGAATCAGCTTGCGATCTTTTCCGAACCCGCACGGCCGTGCGAAGCCGAGGCCTTCGCCGACCACGAGGCCGACGACCATTGTGCGATCGTGGGCGCATTGTCCGAAGACGACAAAATGGCCATTGCCGAGTACTTCGGCGAGCTCCCCTTCGAGTCGTTCGAGCAGGATTTCGATGCCGGTCTGGCGGACAAGGGCCAGTCGATCCATAACGCCAGTTGCGACCGCTGCCATACCGACTCCGGCGCCGAAGCTTTCGACGAATCCGGTATCCTGGCCGGACAGCCGATGCCTTACCTGATCGAGCAGTTCGAGTTCTACAAAACCGGTGATCGCTGGCAGCCGGAAAGCATGGCCGAGGAAATGCAGAAGCTCGACGAAGAGCAGATGAAGGCACTTGCCCACTTCTATGCACGGGCCGGGCAATAACATCGGTCGCCGTTTGTCTGCAAATCATTGCATTCCAGGAATCCCGCCCGCCTCGATCGCCGGCGGGAATTCCCCGGCAACTTCCCGGCTCGCCAAGGTGGGTCCCGTGCAGAGCCAGAATCCATGAAAAGCCTGTCCAAGCGTGAAAAACATCAGCCCTCCGGGCTGCCCGGGACGGCTGAAATATCCGCTTCCGGCGTCGCCATCCCCGACTACATCTCCGGGCACTACCGCTGGGCGTACCTGTGGCGGCCGGGCGTGTGGTTTTTCGATCACATGCCGATCATCAACTGCATCGTGTTCGGCCAGTACCGCAAGATGGTCGAGGCCACGCTGGCACACTTCGGACCGGATGCCACGACCGGCTCGACGCTGTTGATCGCCTCAGCCTACGGCGACCTTGTCCCCAATCTTGCGCAGCAACTGGGCGACAACCCACTGACCGTGCTGGATGTTGCCCCCATTCAACTCGGCCTGGCCGACGCCAAGCTGCGCGAAGCCGGACTGCGCGACAAGGCCGAGCTGCATCTGATGGATGCCGAAGCACTTGAATTCGGCGACAACGAGTTCGATTCCGGCCTGATGTTCCTGCTGCTCAACGAAATGCCCACGCAGGCGCGCCGCCGCGCGCTGCAACACGCCATTCGGGTGCTGAAGCCGGGCGGGCAACTGGTCATCACCGAATACGGCGCGCTGGGCGAACATCACCCGCTGCACCGCTTTGCACCGTTGCGCTGGATGGTGATGCAGATCGAACCGCACCTGGACACGCTGTGGCGCAACAACCTGACGGAACTGGTCAACGAGTGCGCGCAGGCGTCCGGCAAGCGTGCGACGCTAACCGACCGGGCGCTGATCTTCGATGGTTTCTACCGCGTCAAGAGATACAGGATCGACGGCTGATGTCGGCCAGTCGTTTGCCGGCAAGGCTTGACGTACTGCAAAGCGCAAGCGGCGTGTTCCTGGCGCTGTTCATGTGGCTGCACATGTTCTTCGTCTCCTCCATCCTGCTGGGCAAGGATGCGTTCTGGCACGTCGCGCGCTTCTTCGAGGGCTACCACATCTTCGGCAAGCCATATCCGATTCTGGTCAGCGGCGTGGTTCTGTTCGTATTTGCCATGTTCATCTTTCACGCAGCACTTGCAATGCGCAAGTTTCCCGCCGACTACCGCGAGTATCGTGCGTTTCGCCAGCACGCCGCCGGGATGAAGCACGGCGACACGACATTATGGTTCGTCCAGGTCTACACCGGCTTCGCGATGTTCTTCCTCGGCTCGGTGCATCTCTACACCATGATGACCCGGCCCGAATCAATCGGTCCTTACGGGTCGGCCGACCGGATCGTCACCGACTGGTACTGGCCGCTGTACCTGCTGCTGCTGTTTGCGGTCGAACTGCACGGTTCTATCGGCCTGTACCGGGTCGCGGTCAAGTGGGGGTGGCTGGAAGGCCGCAATCCGGCCGCCACGCGCCGCAACATGAAGCGCGCCAAGTGGCTGGTCACGGTGTTCTTCCTCACCCTGGGGCTACTCTCGCTGGCCGCCTACATCAAGATCGGCATCGATCATCGCGACAACTACGGCGAGCATTACGTGCCGCCCGGGCTGTCTGAACCGCTGGAGCCGCGCCAATGAAGCTCCTATACACCGACGTGCTGGTCATCGGCGGCGGGCTGGCCGGCCTTCGCACCGCAATCGGGGTGAAGAAGCGCGGCCTGGAACCCATTGTGCTCAGCCTGGTGCCAGCCAAGCGCTCGCACTCGGCCGCGGCCCAGGGCGGCATGCAGGCCAGCCTGGCCAACAGCGCCATGGGGCAGGGCGACAACGAGGATGTCCATTTCGAAGACACGGTCAAAGGCTCGGACTGGGGCTGC
The DNA here is from genome assembly GCA_040904965.1 of Wenzhouxiangellaceae bacterium. Taxonomy (GTDB): domain Bacteria; phylum Pseudomonadota; class Gammaproteobacteria; order Xanthomonadales; family Wenzhouxiangellaceae. The sequence continues at coordinate 29,094 of JBBDSL010000051.1, read as the reverse complement.
GACCAGCGCATCGCGCGCATGTTCGTGCATACCGCGCCCAAGGCCGTGCGCGAACTGGCCGGCTGGGGGGTGCCCTGGAACCGGGTCCAGCAGGGCGAGCGCGAAGCGGTGGTCAACGCCGAGCGGGTCGTGATCAGCGAATCGCCCGAAGCGCATGGCCTGATCACCGCGCGCGACTTCGGCGGCACAAAGAAATGGCGTACCTGCTACACCTCCGACGGCACCGGCCACGCCATGTTGTTCACCCTGGGCGATCAGAGCATTGCCAACGGCATTCCGGTCATGGAACGCATGGAAGCGCTGTCGCTGATCCACGACGGCAGGCGCTGTTTCGGTGCCATCGTGCGCAACCTGGTCAGCGGTGAACTCACTGCCATCGTCGCTCGCGCCACCACCATTTCCACCGGCGGTTACGGGCGCATCTACAAGGTCTCGACCAATGGCATCATCTGCGAAGGAACCGGCATGGCGCTGGCGCTGGAAACCGGCGTGGCCGAGCTGGGCAACATGGAAGCGGTGCAGTTCCACCCCACCGCGATCGTGCCGGCCGGCATCCTGACCACCGAAGGTTGCCGTGGCGACGGCGGGCTGCTGCGCGATGTCGACGGTCACCGCTTCATGCCCGATTACGAACCCGACAAGAAGGAACTCGCTTCCAGAGACGTCGTCTCGCGCCGCATGACCGAACACATGCGCAAGGGCAAGGGTGTGAAGTCGCCCTACGGCGATCACCTGTGGCTGGACATCAGCGTGCTCGGCCGCGACCACATCGAAAAGAACCTGCGCGAAGTCAAGGACATCTGCCACCACTTCCTCGGCATCGACCCGGCCGAGGACTGGATTCCGGTACGCCCCACCCAGCACTATTCCATGGGCGGCATTCGCACCCGCCACACCGGCGAAAGCACGACGCTCAAGGGCCTGTTCGCCTGCGGCGAGTCGGCCTGCTGGGACCTGCACGGATTCAATCGCCTGGGCGGCAACTCGGTGGCCGAGACCGTGGTCGCCGGCATGATCGTCTCTGAATTCATCGCCGACTACTGCCAGTCCCCCGAAAGCGAAATCGACATCCCGACCGCGCTGGTGCGCGAATTCCACGACCGTGAGGAAAGCCGCTTGAATGAACTACTGCAGGCCCACGGCGACGAGCGGGTCACGGATCTCAGGCGCGAAATGGAACAGATCATGATCGACAAGGTCGGGATCTTCCGCACCGGCCCCGAACTCGACGAGGCCGTGGACGAGCTTCAACAACTATTGCAATGCAGTCGCAATATCGGCATGAGCTGCCGCGTCGCCGGCGCCAATCCCGAACTGGTCGCCGCCTACCGGCTGCCGAAGATGCTCAAGATTGCGCTATGTGTGGCCCTGGGCGCGCGAGAACGCACCGAAAGCCGCGGGGCACACTACCGCGAGGATTATCCCCGGCGCGACGACAGCAACTGGCTCAAGCGCACGCTCGCGACCTGGCCGGAAGCCGGGACCGACCTGCCACGGCTGGCATACGAAGACATCGACGTCAAGAGCATGGAACTGCCGCCGGGCTTCCGCGGCTACGGCACGCGCAACCATCAAGAACACACGGACACCGCGGCCCGGCAGGAAGAAGTAGAGCGCACAAAAAAGCAGCTCGAGGGCGCGGACCGCTTCACACTGCAAAAGACCCTGATGCCGTTCGACCACCTGCTGCCCGAACGCTACCGCGGCCGCAACGAACGCCTGGAGGAACCGTATGGCAAATGAAGCTGCCGAAGCCCGCACCCTGACCATCAAAATCCTGCGCCACAATCCGCAGGATCCCGAATCCGAACCGCGCTTCGAGGCCTACGAACTCGAAGAAGCCCCTGGCATGACGCTGTTCATCGCCCTCAATGCCATCCGCGACCGCTACGACCCATCGCTGCAGTTCGATTTCGTCTGCCGGGCCGGCATCTGCGGCAGTTGCGGCATGCTCATCAACGGCCGCCCCGGCCTGGCCTGCCGCACGCTGACCACCAAGCTGGCCCCCGAAATCACGCTGGCGCCGCTACCGGTGTTCAAACTCATCGGCGATCTATCGGTGGACACCGGCGCCTGGGCACGTCAGATGGGCGAGCAACTCGAAACCTGGGTGCATCAACAGGAAGAGCCTGACATCGACCGGCTCGAAGAACGCATGGAACCCGAGCAGGCCGAAGAAATCTACGAACTCGACCGCTGCATCGAATGCGGCTGCTGCATCGCCGCCTGCGGCACCGCACGCATGCGAAAAGACTTCGTCGGCGCCGCCGGCATCAACAAAATGGCCCGCTTCCGCCTCGACCCCCGCGACCAGCGAACCGATGCCGACTACTACGAACTCATCGGCAACGACGACGGCGTCTTCGGCTGCATGACCCTGCTCGGCTGCCACGACGTCTGCCCCAAGGAACTACCGCTGCAAACCCAACTGGCGTTCATGCGGCGCAAGATGGTGAAGGCGGGGTAGGGACGTACGAGGACACGGCCATCCACCGTCGTCTCGGACAAAGCCTGTGGGTGAACTTGATTCAGCAACCCCCAACGTTGCATATACCATAGGTATATCGTTGCCGGATTAATAGTAATACTCAGACGATCGCCTGGCCTGCAAACAATTCGCGCAGGCGGGCCAGTTCCTCGGCCGAGACCACGCGCAGATAGCGCTCGCCGTCGATGATCTTTTCGGCGTCCGGACGGCTCGCCAGGGCGGGCTGATCCTCGCCGGCCGCCCGCAACCAGACTCCGGATTCGTCGACAACCCTCGGCAGGCCCGGGAAGACGGGCTCGAAATAATAGCGCTCCAGCGGCGGCGGTGCGGCGCCGAGGAAACGGCAAACCGTTTCCACCGTGGTCACTGCCGATTCGCGTGAATCCGGCAGCGCTTTGACGATGTGGATGTTTTCCGCCGGATAGACGTCGAGCCAGTTGGCGAGGTGCACCCGGAACAAGCTCATGTCGACGATGCCGAGCGGCAAATCGGTGTCGAGTATCGAATCGTCCGGCGTGATCGCGCCGTGGCGGATATGGTGCAGGTAGGCCGACACGCTGCGCTCTACCGGGTCGCGCAGCATCACGATCAGCTTGAGCTGCGAGCCGCAAAATTGCTGCACGCTGCGCGGAATGTCGGGGTTGAAGCTGTCAGGCTGGCGGCTCCAGGCCGAGCCGCTGCGGGTCCAGAAGTAGGCGGCGTTTGCGTCACCAATCAGCTGCCCGGCGGGGGCGGCGGCGAAGCGCCGGCACCAGTCGGCGAAGGCTTCGGCGTTCAAATTGCCGACGTAGCTGAAATGCTCGTGATCCTTGTCATCCGGCATGAAGATCTCGTCGGATTGCCGCAACTGGTGGTGCAGCCAGCTGGTGCCGCATTTCTGCGCGCCGATGATCAGGAAATCCGGTGCCCGGCCGGGTTCGGTGGCGTTCACGATTCCCCCTCCAGCAGAGCGCAAAGGCTGTCGGGAGAGTCCCAGTGGTCGCCGCAGCAGTACCTCGGAATGCGCCAGCGATCCGCATCGGCGGTCACCGGCCGGCCGGCGGTGGTGAAGGCGGCGTGGATCGTCTGCCGGGAAGGAAAATACTCGTCGACGAGATAGGCACTATATTTGCCGTCGGGGTAGGCGAACAGCCCGCTGGCGTACTCCTCGCCGACCACCTGGCGGATGAAGCGCTCGGCCTGTTCGATCTGCAGGGCGGCGTCCAGGGCATTGTCGACGCGGCTGAAATCGTCCCGCACATCCTGCGTATGACAGACGAAAGGCAGCGTCGGGTGCAGGTGGTCCCAGCTATGGTTGCCGATATCGAGCAGGCCGCTCTCGGCCGCTTGCCGCCACCAGAGATGATGCCACTGGCCGCGCCCGGCGATGCAACTGTGGTCCAGCAGCGCGGTAGCCACAGGTGAGGCAATCACGAAGCTGGTCGCGCGAGCGGGCGCCGCTGGACGATGCAGTGCATTGAATTCGCGCAGGATCGTGTAAAAGCTCTTGAGCGTGGGAATGTCCGGGTGAACGAAGTCGATGAAGTCGTGGTTGCAGCCATCGTCGAAGCTCAGCGCCGCCTTGCGGCCAGTCTCGAACCAGGTGCGGTCGCCGCCGAGCAGGCGTTCGGTCACTTGGCGCAGGCTGACGATTTCATAGCCGGCCTCGTGCAGGGTCTGGAGATCGCTGGCCAGCGCCGTGTGATCGTTCTCCGCGTAGCGTTCGCCCGGCGCGTGCAACGAGTGATAGGTCAGAATCGGAATGCCGTTCATATCGATAGCCGTCGCTGCATGCCACCGCGCTCAGGCAGCCCGGATCGGCCGCGACTGACTTTTCACCTGTGTTTTGACTATTGGCATTGTACAGCCAGTCCAATGCGCCGGGACGCTGAAGTCTGACACTTTTACTCTGCCTTATTCCGCCTGATTCACCACCCTTACGAGGGGACTCGCGGGTGCGGGTGATGAATCATGCGGGCTCATGGGAGCGGCTTACTAATACAATCAGAAGTATACTTATTCGGAGGCTTCATAGGCAACTTCCGGGCGCGAGCTGTTGGTTCGGGTGGTTTCTGCCGGGACCTGCTTTTTCACCGTCCGCAATGCCCGGGACTTGGCTTCGTCCTTAGTCGGCAGCGGGATCTTCCGGACGAATTGATATCGGAGCGAGTGATATGAGCTTTCAGGGTCATCGAAAGTCTCTTTCATTCGGACCAGCTCATCCTGGCGATATTCCTCCAGTGGACGAGCGCGCTCGTCTTGGGCAAGCCCCTGGTCCTTGCGCGCCACCAATTTGCTGAACTGCCGATCCCGGGCCAGGCTCTCGCAGTAACTCTGCAACTCGTGGTGATAGTCGCGCCAATCCTCGCTGGCAAGCGTGTCGGCCACTCCAATATCCAGTGCTTCCGAGGCAAGCAGCGGCGCGCATTCGCGGGTAAGCCGTTGGGCCATTTTCCGGCCGACCCGTCGCGGCAGCAGATAGGTCCAGTATTCGGAGCCATACAGGCCCATGTTCCGGTAATGTGGGTTGAGCACCACCCCTTCGCGGATGAATACGCGGTCGCAGGCCAGGGGCATGATGGCGCCTCCGGCGCCGGCGTTGTTGCGCAGCGCGGCGACGGTTACTTTCCCCGCCATGGTGATGATTTGCCTGACCACATCATTGATTGCATTGATGTTCAGCCAGGATTCTCGAGCGGGATCGCGTGCCGCCTCGATGCAGTTAAGGTGAATGCCATTGCTCCAGAAATCACTGCCGCCCATCAGGGCGACCACCCGAACATCTTCGCGCGCGTGGACTTCTTCAAGACACTTCTTCAGCCGCTTGCACTGATCCGTGTTCATCGCACCGTTATAGAAGTCGAAGTCGACGTAGGCCACGCCTGACTTTGTCGCAACCCGGATTTCCCGATATGCACGGCTGCTTATTTCGGGCCGTCCGGCCCGGAAATCCGAATCGGACAGCAGATGCCGGGTGAGATCTTCGGCGGGCAGCTTGAAGGGGTAGGGCGAATCCCGGTCAATGGGTTTCATCTGCCGTATCCATACCACCCCGTCGCGCGCGGCCCTGCAAATTGCGCCGTGGGAACACGCGACGAGCTCGCCGGGCGTTTGGTCATGCTCAATGCCCGTGTCGGATACGGCGCCATACAAGAACACCTCGTGCGATCCGATGGAATCGGCGACGCCGGGGAAGCTGTCAGCGGCATTGATCTTGCGGACAATGTCGGCGCAGCCGTCGCTGTCCCAGTCAATGGCACGCCGCTCCTGGTTCATCAGCGGAAGTAAACGTCCCCTGACCCGGGGCGATGAGTAGTCAAGTGGACGCGGGCGAAAACCGCGACCAGCAAAATCGTTGATCGCGGCCTTGATCAATTTCACGGCTGCCTGGATGACTTCCCTTCGATAGATGGAGGCCTTGCTGACATTGCGCATGGGAAACGCGCTGGTGCCCCAGATATCTCCAGCGTCCATTTCCTCATTGGCCTGGAGCAGGGTCACGCCCCAGTCAGGTGATTCATCGGTGATTGCCCAGTCCAGTGACGATGGCCCCCGATCGCCCTCGATACCTGGGTGAACGATCAGACACGTGAACTGGCGCCAGATTTCGTCAGGAATTCGGTACTTGAGGTAAGGGCAAATAATCAGTTCGGGACGGAACCGGAAAGCGCTTCGCAGCATGTCCTCTTTACGGCGTGACAGCTCGATTTCAACATCGTGTCCATCGATTACCAGTTCACGATGTACACGTTGACACATACCGTTATATGCTGATGCCAACAATAGAATTTTCATGGGAAAACACCTCAGCGTTGTTTTGTTCGGAGAAGAACGGCCACTGAAATGCCAGGCGCGAAAAGTCAACCCCAACAGTTGTATGCAACGTTGAGGTCAAGCGCCGGTAGCCGGGTTGCTCACAATTGGCTGAGGAGTCGTTGGTCGGATGTCTGCCGTCCATCCTGGAGATTCCGACGGAAGCTTGATCCGAACATTGAATAGCAGTGTCGGAGAGTTGTTCAGATCGCAATTCTTGCATTGCCTTGCCACACATAACCCCAGCCCAGCCTCAGACTAAACGGTCCAAGTTTAAAATGCAAGGAATTCAGCGTGCTATAAACGATTTTCTGAACTGGTTTTGGCACTTTTAGCCCAGAAGTGTGGCTTGAAATCCAATGCTTCCGGAAGCAGTTGATGGGCTTCAACTGCCGGAGAACTTCACGCAATGAATTTCATGATTCCGGACGGAATTGCCGAATCTATCGAACCATTCGCCTGTAAATCGGAATCGTAGCCACACGAATCGTACGGTCAGTCGCTTACGATCGCTTACGGCCCGGGATTGACCCAGGTCAATATTTCGTCGGCAACACTGGTCTAGATTCTGCACATGCCGCTGAGTCGTCCGCAAGCGGAATTGCTGGATGGCGAGACCGGCGCCTGACTATTTTCTGGTGCACTTTGGATGAATGAACTCGAAAAAAGGGAACTGCTGCGAAAGGCGGAACTGTTCAGCCTGCTCTGCGACGAGAGCATCAAACAACTGGCTGCGGGCGCACGGCTGGATTCGTTCGGTCGCAACTCGCAAATCACCAGCGCAGGCGATTACAACCCGGGCATCCGGCTGATCCGGTCAGGGCTGGTCAAGCTGTCGACCAATTCACACCACGGCCATGAAAAAGTCATCGCGATGCTGGACGAGGGCAAGACATTCGGACAGGCCGAGATCTTTTCCGGGCAGCCTTTTCACTATGATGCCCGCTCGATCTCCCGGGTGGAACTGCTGACCGTCACACGAGATGCGGCCCGAAACGTCAGTCGGACCGACGCCCGATTCAACAGGGCACTGGTCGAATGCCTGAGCCGCCAGTTCGACGCACTGGTTCGCGACATCAAGTACGCCAGCGGCTACAGCGTTTCGCAGCGAGTAGTGTCATATCTGCTCTATCGAGCTGCCGAGCAAGCCGGCAACGAAGCGCTGATCGAGCTGGAATTCTCCAAGCTGGTACTGGCCTCCAGGCTCGGGATGTCGGCGGAATCGTTTTCCCGAAGCTTGCGCTACCTTCAGGATCAGAAGCTGGTTACGGTAGACAAGCGTCGGATCAGAATTCACGATGTACAAGCCCTGTCCGACTCGCTCGCCGAGTCACTTGAGGACGACACGGCGATGGCCCCGGGGATCGCCAACCAGCCGGTCACGGAACACTTTTCTCGCTCCGCCTGAGCCCGCATCTTCTCATTTCCTGTCCCGCTGGTTCTGCGCGCACAAGTTGCCGATGCGATATCGCTCGGCCATGCGCCACGCCCGGGTGCTGTGGTCGGAGCTGTCGCCTTTGGTTCGCATGCCCTCGGTCGCCTCGCGCCCGCACCAGGGCTGGAGCACCGACGGTGGAGCAGGGTGGCGCGGTATGTATTGGCTGAAATCGTAAACGCCGCCCTCGATGGCCATCCAGCAGTCTTCCAGGGTATCGTGTTGCGCAACCTCGCCCAGCGAATAGCTCGCGGGTTCATCGGGCTCGGGTACCGCGCGCTCATCATCAGTGCTCGGTCCGGGTGCCAGGGCATTGACGATCAACAGCGTGGCGATCGATGCCCAGAAGGCGATGAATGCCGTGTAGACAACCTTTTTCATATTAATTCGAATTCCTCGATATGAATGCGTTTGCGGCTTGCACTCGCGCCTATCAGCAACCGCCTCGCCTGCCTGTTCAGCCCCGGCGGGCCGCAGATGAAAGCTTCACGTTCGCCCGCGTCCGGCACGTGGGCATCGAGGAAGTCCGCGTCCAGCGGTCCCTGCCGATAGAACAGGTGGGGGATAACCTCGAAGCCCTCCAGCTCACTGGCAATCGTCTGCAATTCGTCGAGAAAACGTGCCCGGGCCTCGTCCTGGACGCAATACACCAGGCGGATATCTACCGGGCGGGTCCGGCGATGCAAGTGGCGGGCGCGACCGAGAAACGGCGTGATGCCGATGCCGCCGGCGATCCAGAGCTGTTTTTCGGCCTCCTGTTCGGGGAAAAAGCACCCGTAGGGACCCTCGACGGCCACCCGGCTTCCGGGCCTGATGGTCTGAATCGCACGGCTGGCATCGCCCAGATCCTTGATTGCGATTCGCAGTCTGTCCTCGTCGGGCGAAGATGAGACGGTGTAGGGGTGCTCCTCGCCGTAACCGGCTGAAAGACCGCGGTCGAAAGGCGTCAGGTAAACGAACTGGCCGGCGTCGTACTTCAGTCGACGCCGGCCGGCGGGTTCAAGTACCAGTTCGACCAGGTTGTTGGCCACCGCGATCACGCGCGCCACCCGGTAGCGCAGTCGCCCGATCCGGCGCGAGAACACGAACCTCCACGCCACCGCACCGACCGCAAGAGCCGCCAGCACCAGCCACAACCAGCGCTCGGCATTGGCCGGCAGGGTGCGCCCGTATTGATATGCATGTACCAGCGCGAGAATCACCGCCGGCCCCGCCAGCCGATGCAGAAGCTTCCAGCGGCGATAATCGGGATGACCGAAAAACGCGAAGCTGGGCGCCAGAAAGATCATCATCAGCACCAGCGCCAGCCAGCCGGTCCAGATCGGCCAGTCGCCCAGCGGCGGAAAGAGCAGGGCAACCGCAGCCCCCGGGCCGTCGGCAATACCGGCCAGCGCAAGCAGCAGCGGATGCGCAAGCAACAGCACAAGACTGCCGGCGCCCAGCCAGTGATGGGTTTTCCACAGCCGGGTCAGCCCGCCGAACCAGCGATCGAAACCCGGCACGCGCGCGCTCAGGGCCGCGGCCAGCAACAGCATGACCAGGCCGACAATGCCCGTTGCGCGTCCCAACGCATCAAGCAGCGAAGCGGTGTTTTCCGAACCTTGTGACACTGCGGCGAGCAGCGATGCCACTGCGACCAGCGCAACGAAAAGCCAGATCAGAAAGTTACCCAAAGGTTCTCACGCGGCCCGGTTCAGGAGAAAGTCTCAGTTTACGCTGATCGGCTTGTACACTGGTTGGGACGGCTGCTCGGCCGGTCTTTGCAATAGCCTCGAACTCTATGAGAAGCGACTGAATCATGTCCAGATCTCGAAACAACCTCCGGGTGCATCTGCCCGACATGCACTGCGCCAGTTGCGTATCGCGTATCGACGAGGCGTTGTCGTCGGTCGAAGGCCTGACGCATTCGACCAATCTGGGCACGCGCCAGGCACGGATCGGATATGAAAGTCCAAAGGCCCTGGAGCGCGCGTTGAAAGCACTGGAGAAAACCGGCTACCCGGCCGCGAGCGAGACCCGCACGTTGGCTATCGAAGGCATGCACTGCGCTTCGTGCGTCCACCGGATCGAGAGAGAACTGGAACACGTGCCCGAAGTGCTCGATTCGAACATCAACCTGGCGTCGAACCGGGCTCGCCTGGAGGTGGTCGAGGGCGCCGACCTGACCCCGGCCATCGCGGCAGTCCGGCGCGCTGGCTACGACGCCCGCGAGTTCGAACAGCAGGCGGACGGGGAGCAGTCGCGCGAACAGCGCGAGTCGGCCTCACTCAAGAAGCGCCTGGTCGTCTCGGCACTGCTGACGCTGCCGATCTTCGTGCTCGACATGGGTGGCCATGTGGTGCCCGGCCTGGCCGCCTGGCTTGACGCAAACATCGGTCGCGGCGTGCTGCACTGGATCTTCATGGTGCTGGCGACCGGCGTGCAGTTTGGCCCCGGCCTGGTGTTTTATCGTTATGGCGGGCCGGCGCTGCTGCGCGGCGCGCCGGACATGAATTCGCTGGTGATGCTGGGTAGTTCGGCCGCGTGGGGTTATTCGGTCGTGGCAACGGTAATCCCTGGCGTACTGCCGGAAGGCACGGCCAATGTCTATTTCGAGGCCTCCAGCGTCATCATCACGCTGATCCTGCTCGGCCGCTGGCTGGAGGCCATTGCGCGCGGGCGGACTTCCAGCGCGATTCGCGGGCTGATGAAGCTGGCGCCCGACACGGCGATGGTCGAGCGCGACGGCGAGCCGGTCGAAGTCGCGCTGTCGGACGTCGCGCCCGGCGAAATCGTTCACGTACGTCCCGGCGCCAAGGTGCCGGTCGATGGCACGGTGATCGACGGCAGCTCATGGATCGACGAGTCGATGATCTCGGGCGAGCCCGATCCGGTTGAAAAGGGCCAGGGCGACGAGGTTACCGGCGGCACGCTCAACCAGACCGGCGCGTTCCGGATGAAGGCCGAAGCGACCGGCAGCGACACGGTGCTGGCGCAGATCATCGATCTGGTGGAGCAGGCCCAGGGCAATCGGCTGCCGGTACAGGCGCTGGTCGATCGTGTCGTGAAGTATTTCGTGCCGGTGGTGATGGCCGTTGCCCTGGTCACGCTGATCGCCTGGCTCGCTTTCGGGCCCGAGCCGTCGCTCAGCCTGGCGCTGGTCAACGCCGTGGCGGTACTGATCATCGCCTGCCCGTGCGCCATGGGCCTGGCCACGCCGGTGTCCATCATGGTCGGCATGGGTCGCGCGGCCGGTTCCGGGGTGCTGTTCCGCAAGGGCGATGCACTGCAGCGCATGCGCGATGTAGGGCTGATCGCATTCGACAAGACCGGCACGCTGACCGAGGGCAGACCCGAAGTGGTCGCGCTCGAATCGGCCGGCGACGCGGGCGCCGATGCCATTCTCGCGCTGGCTGCAGCGGTCGAACGCCATTCCGAGCACCCGATCGCGCGCGCGATCGTCGAGGCCGCGCGGGACAAGGGTCTCGATGTTCCCGAATCGTCGGATTTCGAATCCGAAACCGGGCAGGGCGTGCGCGCCCGTGTCGACGAACGCACGCTGCGCGTCGGCGGCCCCCGCATGCTCGACGCGCTGGGACTGGAATTGCCGGAGGGACTGGCGCAGGCGGGGCGCGAGCACTCGGAGAAGGGCGCCACGGTCGTCCATCTCGTCGACGCCGATCGGGTCGTCGGCCTGATCGCCGTGGCCGATCCGATCAAGGAAAACGCGGCTTCGACGATCAGGGCACTACACCAGGCCGGTCTTCGCACCGCCATGATCACCGGTGATGCGCAAAAGACCGCCGAAGCGGTGGCGAAGCAGCTCGGCATCGACGAGATCGTCGCCGGCGTGCTGCCGGACGGCAAGGTCGAGGCGCTCAACGGACTGCGCCAAGGTGACGGCAAGCTCGCATTCGTTGGCGACGGCATCAACGACGCCCCGGTGCTGGCCGCAACCGACGTCGGCATCGCCATAGGATCGGGCACCGACATCGCGATCGAAAGCGCCGACGTGGTGCTGATGTCCGGCGACCCGAAAAAGGTCGTGACCGCCATCGAGCTGTCGCACAAGACCATGCGCAACATCGCCCAGAACCTGTTCTGGGCGTTCGGCTACAACGTGCTGCTGATCCCGGTCGCTGCCGGTGTGCTGTATCCGATCAACGGCATACTGCTGTCACCGATGCTGGCCGCCGCGGCAATGTCGGCTTCCAGCCTTTTCGTGCTGGGAAACGCCTTGCGACTCAGGCGGGGCTGAAAGCCCGGCTTCGCGGCACGCGACGATACGAGCCGCATGAAATCATTCAACCCGCCAACCAAGCGCCACCCGCTTGGCCTCAACCAGTGTTTTGCAGTAGGTCAATGATCCCGCCACCTTGCGCACGCCGGCGCGGCGCAGCTTGACTATGATGCGTGTGCGAAAACCCACCAGGATCAGTCCGATCCGGTCACGCGCCATTTCCTCGACAAGCGATCGAAAGGCCACGATAGCCGTGCCGTCCATGCTGGGAACATCGTGCATGTCCAGAATAACGGTCCGGATCTTCGGGTCCACAAGGTGCAATGACGATAGTGCTTTTTCCGCGGCACCGAAAAACAGCGGTCCGTTGACGTCATACAGCGCCACGTCGGCCGGCAGGCCCTTGATCGCCGGGTGGTCGTCAAGGTCGACCCGATCGGTCTGCGTCAGCAACGCCATTCGTCTGATGAACAGCGCGGCGGCAAGTCCAATCCCGACGGCCACCGCCAGCACCATATCGAAGAACACGGTAAGACCGAAACAGATCACGAGAATGGCCACGTCCCCCCGGGGCGCCGAGCGCAGCGTACTCAGGAAATGCCTTGCTTCGCTCATGTTCCAGGCAATGATGAACAACAGGGCAGCGAGCGCTGCCATCGGCACCAGGCCAAGCAGGTCAGCAAGCGCCACGACCGCGAGCAGCACGACCAGCGAATGTACGACGGCGGCAAGCGGCGAGCGCGCCCCGCTGCGGATATTGGTTGCCGTTCGCGCAATGGCGGCAGTTGCCGTGATGCCGCCGAAAAGCGGCGCGACGATATTGCCCAGGCCCTGGCCGATCAATTCCGCGTTGGGGTCGTGCTTTGTTTTCGTCAGGCCATCCGACACCACAGCGCATAACAGCGACTCGATGGCACCCAGCATGGCGATTGCAATGGCCGGGCCGAGAAGGGCCCGAATCAGATCGAAGCTGAGGTTCAGCGGCTCACCGTCGGGCCCGGGCAACAGCCAGGGCGCCATGAATCTCGGCGGGATAGGTGGAATTCCATTTCCCGTCGCCCCACCCACTTCCCAGGTGAAGCGCGAGGCGATCGTCTCCACGGCAACGCCCGCATCATTACCACCCAACCATTGATTGATGCCGAACGCCGCAATCGCGCCGATGACCAGCCCGATCAACGGCGCGGGAATCGGTATTCGAAGACGCGGCCAGGCCAGCATGCAGACCAGCGCAAACAGCCCTACGCCCAGCTCCAGCGGGTTTATCGTTGAAAGCGATGTCGCGATTATCGAGATATTGTCGACAAAGTGCTCGCCGAGCGGGCCCGTTTCCAACCCGAGAAAATCAGGAACCTGCAGAACCGCGATCACGACAGCAATGCCCGCGGTAAACCCGAGCACCACCGGGTAGGGCACGAACTGGATGAGGCGGCCCATGCGCGTCACGCCCAGAGCCACCAGAATGACACCCGCCATCATCGACGCTATGAGTAACCCGCCCAGGCCGTATTGTTGAACAATCGGGAAGAGGATAACGACAAAAGCGGCCGTCGGACCCGAGACATTGAAACGGGCACCGCCGGTCAGTGCAATGATGGCGCCGGCCACGATCGCTGTGTACAGACCGTGCTGGGGCGGGACGCCAGTGGCAATCGCCAGCGCCATCGACAGCGGCACGGCGACGGTACCGATGGTAAGGCCGGCCAGCACGTCCTGGCGCAAATCGGCAAGTCCGTACCCCTCACGCCACGCCGCGCGCAGGCCGGTGGAGATATTCATCGAAAAGCCCTGGCGCGACATCCGATCACCCATTCACTGCTGAAGCACATACACGAGTATTGATCAGCCTGCCTCGGCAAGTTTCAGATGCGTGACAAACGGCTTGAAATCCTTGTCCGAGAACAGCAGCGGCAGGCCATGCTCGATGCAATACGTGGCAATGATCACGTCGGCTGTGTTGCGAATTGTGATGCCTTTTTTACGAAGCTTTCGAAAGTTATCGGCACTCTTGACTGCCATCGTCTTGCCGAGCAATTCGAATATAGTCAGTTCTTCCATGAGGGACTTTGCCACCCTGTAGTCCTTGGCTTGCCGAAACCCCTGAAGAACTTCAGTCAGCACCAGGTCGCCGACCGCAATTGAGCGAACCCCCAGATTTCTATCCAGGGTGTCTGCTTCAGGGGTGTCGCGTCCGCAGAAGTAATCGATCCACACGCTCGAGTCGACGAAGATCATGGGACCCTTCGCATCTCATCCAGATCGCCTTCCCATTTCAATTTACCCCTGAACTGCCTTATTTCGGCCTGTTTATGCAATTTGACCAGCGTTTTCAGACCCAATTCAACGGCATCCTTCTTCGTCGTCAGACCAGTCGCCTTGAGAGCTTCCTTCATTAATCGGTCGTCGATATCGATGTTTGTGCGCATAGCGGACTCCTGAAACCGGGCCAGAATCAGATGTGTATGAATCAGCAATATTATACACATCATGGACAGTTCCGGGGAGAACCCCGAAAATATGCCTATCTAACGGTTTTGTTTCGAACTTCTGGGGTTGATTGGTTTCCGGGAAATCGGTCCGGTGATCGACGAAAACCAGGCGCTGCCGTTGCCGGGTGGCCGCATCTGAGTGCCGGCGCATCGGTGGCCGTTCAGCCGGGGAAGGCGGCGAGCTCAAAACAACCAGGCCGGGTCGCTCAGCGCCGATGTCAGGTAGTCGATCATGAGGCGCACCTTGGGCGCGACGTGGCGGCGGGAGGGGTAGAGGGCGTGGATACCGAGTTCTCCGGCGTGGTAGTCGGGCAGCAGTTCGACCAGCCGGCCGGCGCGGAGATCGGCGCCGATCAGGAAGCTCGGCTGCAGGACGATGCATTGGTGCTGCAACGCGCCGGCCCGGCAGGTATCGCCGTTGTTGGAGTGCAGTCGCGGATGCAGGCGAACGCTGACTTGACCTTCGGCGCCGGTAAACCGCCATTCATCGCCCAGGGCGAAGTAGCTGTAGGACCACACGGCATGATCTGCCAGTTCCGATGGATGCTCAGGCGCGCCGTTTCGCTCTACGTACTCGGGTGATGCGCACAGCACCATCCGCGTGGTCGAGAGCTGCCGACCGATCAGCATGGAATCCGGCAGTCGTCCGATCCGGATGGCCAGGTCATAGCCTTCCTCGACCAGGTCCACCGTTCGATCCGACAGCGTGATGTCGAGCTGAAGTCGGGAATGTTGATCGAGAAATGCCCCCCATAGATCCGCGAGATGCCGAACGCCGAAGCTGACCGGTGCATTGATGCGAAGTCGGCCGATCACTTCGGCGCTACGTTCGGTGACTTCGGCCTCTGCCTCGGAGAGTTCTTCGAGCAGCTCGCGGGCGCGTGCCAGGAAGATCTCGCCCTCGCCGGTCAGCGACAGCCGGCGGGTCGTTCGATTGAGCAGGCGCACCCCCAGCCGCGATTCGAGCGCGGCGAGCTGTCGAGAGACCGCCGCGGGCGAGAGTCCAAAGTCGTCGGCGGCGCCGACGAAACTGCCGGCCTCGACCACGGCCGTGAATACCTGCATTTCACGAAATCGATCCATTGTTGCAGTTTACGCAATAGTCCATCAATTTCAAGGCTATTTATCTTTGTTTGAGTAACTCATAGGATGGTGTCGAACGCGGGCCTTCGGACCCGAAACGACCTTTGACCAAGGAGTACATCATGAACAAAACGACTTTCCATCGACTGATTGCAACCCGCGCCGGTTGGGCGCCGCTGGTCCTGAGACTGGCCACCGGCATCATTTTCATCGCCCACGGCGGACAGAAACTGTTCGGCTGGTTTGGCGGGCACGGCCTGGAAGGCACGGCCGGCTGGATGGCCTCGATTGGACTGGAGCCCGGTCTTCCGATGGCATTGGTGGCCGGGGGCGCCGAGTTCTTCGGCGGACTGGCGCTGATCGTCGGCTTGCTCGTCCGGCCGGTCGGCGTCGTTCTGGGTTTCACCATGCTGGTGGCGATCTTTGCCGTGCACTGGTCCAACGGGTTGTTCATGGCCAACGACGGCTATGAATTTGCACTCTCACTGTTTGCCATCAGCATCGCGCTGGCCTTCAGCGGCGGCGGCAAGGCCTCGCTCGACGATGTCGTGTCCCGCCGCGTGGCTCGCTAGGCTGACATTTCACGCTCCGGGCCGAACCGCGGCCCGGAGGCAACCAACAGGAACATTCATCATGGAGAAACGACCCAGTCTGTTCGTCTCCCACGGCGCGCCGACCTTTGCTCTCGAGCCGGGCGCAATCGGCGAGAAACTCAAGCGGCTCGGCCGGCAGTTGTTGCCGCTCGAGGCCGTCGTCGTCATCTCGGCGCACTGGCTCACCGATACCATCCGGGTGACCGCAAGCGCCAGACCGGAAACCATCCACGATTTTCGCGGCTTCGATCCAGCACTGTTCGATATCCGGTATCCGGCGCCGGGCAATCCGGAACTGGCCGGGCAGATTGTCGAACGCCTGCGCCAGGCCGGCTGGTCGGCCGATGTTGATGACCACCACGGCCTGGATCACGGCGCCTGGGTACCGCTGTTGCACCTTTTGCCCGACGCGCAGGTGCCGGTAATCCAGGTTTCGCTGCCTTCGGACCTGAACGGAGAGGGCGCGTGGCGCCTGGGCCGCGCGCTGGCCCCGCTTTCCGATGCCGGCGTGCTGGTCGTCGGTTCCGGCAGCCTGACGCACAATCTTTACGAGGTGTTTCGGGGCGCCGAAGATACCGCTTATGCCGAAGAATTCGCCGAATGGATTCGCGACACGATACGGGCCGCTGATGCCGAACGCCTGAAATCGGCCCTTGACATCGCACCGCATGCCCGGCGCGCCCATCCCACGCCCGAGCATCTCTGGCCGCTGCTCGTGGCGGCGGGCGCGGGCGCGCTCGAGTCCGCCACCGTGCTTGAAGGCGGCATGAGCTACCAGGTGCTGGCGATGGACGCCTTCGTCTTCGGCGGCTGCCCATCAGATTGAAAACTGCGGTGCGATAACGACAACGGATTCCGAGCCCGGGCATAACACTGTGCCGGTGCGAATCAAGACGCGTTTCGCAAGGAATGGCCGCCCCCCTTTCCAAGAAACGCAACGCTGAGTCGCGGCGGCTGAGCGTCACCGAACTATCCGCGTGGCCCACTAGGGATACGTGCTGCTTGCCTTTTTGATGACTCATGGCACAGGCTTTACTTGTTCCGATCGCCCATGCTCCAGGTAGAACATCGGAGCATGGTTCCCATGAAACAAATTGACCGATTGAGGATCGGCCTGACCGTCCTCACCACGCTGGCCATCTGGAGTCTGCTCTTCTGGCAGCATTTCCACGGCGGGGTCCCGGCCCATCATCTGCTGCATAATCCGGATCTGCCACGAGTATCCGACTGGTTTGGTGGCCTGCTGCTCCCGGTGCTGACATGGTGGCTCCTGAGCCTTTCCCGGCGTCGCATGATGGCTGCGGATTCTCCCGTCTTCAAGCCTGTTATCGTCGGCATGGTGGCCGGACTTGCTTTCGGTCTGGCCATGGCCATCAGCTTTCTCAGCGGTTACGAGTCCATCACCAGCTACCTGTTCTTCAGCCTGCTGCCGCTGGCGCTGTTTTTGCCGGTCTACCGGCCCGAGTGTCTGCTCGGTTTCGTGCTGGGCATGTCCATGGCCTTTGGTGTCGTCCTGCCGACCGTGTTTGGTTCGCTCATGGCGCTGGCCACCTTCCTCATCCACCGATTCATCGGCCTGCCGGTGATGCGGCGGGCTACTGGCCGGACTGATACATGAATCCAGAACGCTTTCGACTCTCCATTTGGCAAAACTGCGGTCTGCTGATGCTAAACCAGACTAAACCCCCTGGGTTTCCACTGTGCTTGGTAAAGTCTCTGATCTGCGTTCGCCTGATTAATTGTAATTACTAAGGCAGATCGCCTTGAACTCGCGATACAGAAAATCAAACACCATCCTTATGCGCCGGCTGGTCTTTAGGTCGCGGTGCGCTACCAGCCACATCGAATGAACCAGCATAAAATCCGACAAAACCCGCTTCATAGCCGGATCTGCATCGCCAATCATTTCCAGGGTTGTCACAATGCCGACGCCGCTTTTTGCAAGCTCCCACTGCAAAAGATGGCTTTCCGCGCGAATAGGAAAGTTGCGCGGCGTGAGATTGAATCCGAGATCGTTGAGATACTTGCGATAAACGCCGGTATCATCAAAGTCGATGAAATCAGCCCGAGATAGATCGTCCTTGGTTTGTGGATAACCTATTTTTTCAAGGTATCGCGATGATGCATAAAACCGGCTCGCCAAATCACACACCTTTCTGGCGATCAGGTCGGGTTGTGTCGGTTTAAGAGCACGAAAGGCGATATCTGCTTCACGGCGCCGTAAATCACTTGAGTGATTTGAAGCTACAATTTCGATCTCGATTCCGGGTTGTTGCATGCGTAATTTTTCGATGATCGGCGGCAGCGCATGTCCTGCAAATATTTCACCGACAGATATACAAACGGTTCCTTCAATGGACTGAGATTGTCCGGACGCGGTCAATGACGCGCTCGCTGCCGCATCGCACATGGCGCGTGCGTGTTGAATCAGCTCGAGCCCGCCTGGCGTCAATGTCAGCTTGGTGCCAATGCGTTCGAACAACGCCAGGCCAAGTTCATCTTCTAATGCCGAGACTTGTCTGCCAAGCGTGGGTTGTGAGCTGTTCAAAGCGCGCGCCGCCGCCGACAAAGACCCTTCTTCAGCGGTCACCAGAAATGCCCGCATTCGGTTCCAATCAAATTTGACGGGCTTCCAATCCATTCGATATTGAATAATGAATATACAAAAATTACCAATGTACATTCATAATAGCATGGCTATAATAAATACGGAAATTAACCCGCGGGTTAAAGCGCCTGACGACAAAAATACTAATTGCCTGAAGAAAAAGGAGAGCGGTTTCATGAATAATAATACGAGGTCGTCGATTGAAAATATCCGTGTTTCAGCGCCGGTAAAATTGTCTTTGTTATGGGCATCGCTGATGTCGTTATATTTCTACAATGACTATTTGCTCTTGTGGATTCCAGGTCAGATTGAGGGGATGTCGGCCGGATCGTTTGGACCGTTTGGAACGGTATCAGATCTAAAACTGCTTGCAGCCGCAGCATTCATGGCCATTCCGGGCAGCATGATTTTTTTATCCTCGACGTTGCCGTCGAGTGTCTCTCGATGGTTAAACATGATCATCGGACCCATTCACGGCGTTGCCAACGCGTTGACGCTTTTACCGGTTTTTGCGGCACCACTTTTTTTCAAGTTCATTGTGTCGATCGAAGTTCTAATTACGCTTCTCATCATCTGGACCGCTGCGCGTTGGCCAAAGCACGACGATTGAGTCATCCAATCCCGATAGAGCCAAAACAGGGGCTTGACAAGAGTGTAGCGGGGCTACCATGCATGAAACAAGACCCCAGAGTCTTGTTAGCGACCGAGCAAAACCGTAGACATGGGGCTTGGGGTGTCGCAGTAGGGCGGGTCATGAATAAGCCGGCCTAAGCTCTTGCCAAAGGCTCATCGTTGCAACGCCTGCAACAATGCGACAACTGCAACGTGAATAGCCATGATAACCGTCACCAGCCAACCAACCGTGTACGTAGCGTTCCGCAATCTAGCCTTCAAGCGGGAACTGGCGAAATCGTGCAGATAAGCAAACGTGTGCAAGCACCTGACCAGCAGGAACAGGCAAAAATACGTCATGCCAGCCATGGCAGATGTGTCGTAAAGCACGTAGAATATCCCACCGATGAAAAACGGCAACAGGTTTTCAAGGTCGTTTCGATGCGCCCGAAAGACACGCTGAACGCGCTCCTCATCGATAGCAACGTGTTCACCGCCGAGCCAGTCGACGTCTTCCTTATTGATGAAGTACTTCAGTTTTCCTCGCGTGGCTGCCGTCATCGCACCAAGCACCTGTGCTTTTACAATCAGCAGGGCGCAGACAATAGAAAAGACGATCAATAACGAGTTTGATGACAGGTTCAACATTTTCAAATCCTCAATAAAATATACGTGATGCATTCACAACTCCAGGCGCCCGACAGGATATCGGGGGCTGGCTTGTACTTCAGTGACATATTCAAGCTAATGCTTGTTTGCGTTGAGTTCGGCTTCGTTGAGTTGGAGCCGTCGCTGAAGATGACTACCTCTTCTGTTGATTTCCGTCGGCCACATCGACCGATACACCCATGACGCTTGAACTCGCTTGTTTTGGACACTTTTCGGAAAATTTTTTGTGATCGTTGCAAGAACGCAAGAAAGCGGACATCCGCATCTCGGGAAGAAATCTCACCCGATTCCAGGATGTTTTCCAATAGCCCATCCGTGGCGCGGGCGCTAGGCTGTTTCTCAAGCGCGCGTAAAATCCTGGGGTCACAGAAATCCTGGGGTTAGGTCTTGTTTCATGCGTAGGCGTCCCGCCGCGCAATTCTGCTGGCAGCAGCGGAAAATGTCGGGATATTGGTCTACGAGAGGGGGCGGCGACGTAACCTCACACGTGCGGCCAGCGGCCTATGCATGCAACAAGACCCCAGCGACAGCGCTAGCCCCAGCGCCTGCGTTGGCAACTACCAAATTTTCAGCGTATGCAGGAAAACAGACCGGTGCCGCGCCCGTCATCCGCGCCGATGCCCGAACATATCGGCGATGTCGCGGGGCAGCGCGGCGTCGGCGATGAGGGTGTGCAGCGCCGCCTCTATCGCGTCGGGGGCGGCCGTCGGGTCCGGCATGGTCAGGATGCGCCGGGCCGGATCACGGATCGAGAGATACAGGAAAGCCAGGACAGGCACACCCCTGGCCTCATTTTTCTAGATTGATGGTCTTCGGGTTTAGAGTTAACATTCCAATCTGGTTATTTTTACTGACGGGTGGTTGTATGATCGGTCCCACGCGTAGCTCCAAGGGCGGTTCCAATCGGTTGCTGGTGCATTTTGTTCTCTTGTCTGTCGCGGGCGCCGGTATGGTCATATCGCAGCCAGTGGAGGCCTCGCCCGTCGAGATTCGCTACCGAGTCACGGATCTGGGCGCGCTGGGTGGGCCGCTGGCCAATGCCTTTGCAATCAACAATCATGGAGTGATTGTCGGCCAGGCCGAAATCGTGATCGGCGAGATTCAATCGACTAACGCGTTTGTCTGGCAGGCCGGATCGATGTCGGATTTGGGTTCGCTGAACACCTTCGGCACCGGCTCGGTCGCGGTGGCGATCAATGAATTCGGCGAAATCGTGGGTGCCGCCCTCGCGCCCGATCCGGATTTCGAGAACGCGCTTTCCTCACGACCGTTTCTCTGGTCGGCGTCAACAGGCATTACCCAGATTCGCCCGCTCGACGATGTGGATGGCCTGGGAATGGCCATGGTCATCAACGACCTGGGTGAAGTTGCAGGATTTCTTGGCGACACCGGCTTTCGCTGGTCGGTATCGGCCGGCGGCCTCGAATTGCCTTCGCTTCCCGGGGCGCCTTTTCCGATCGGCGAACCGCACGCGATCAACAATCCGGGCGAAATTGTCGGCCGTGCCATGAGCGAATCGGGATTCGTGGTTCCGGCGCTCTGGACCTCGGAGAACCAGGTCATTGTGCTGCCTGCTGTTGGCCCGAGAGGCACGGGCTGGGCGCGGGATATCAATGACAGGTCGCAGATCGTCGGTGAGGCCGAAGACGAAGTCGGCCGAACGGCCCCGGTGCTTTGGCAGAACGATTCGATCGAAATCATCCCGTTTCTCGACGAGCCGGGTCGAGATTGGGGCTCGGCCGAGGACATCAACAACCTAGGTACGATCGTCGGCTGGGATGGCAGCGTATCGGTCAACGGCGTCCCGGCAAAAGGCTGGGTTCGCTACCCGGATGGTCGAAAGATCGCGCTCAATGAACTCATCATCGATCCGGAAGGGGAATGGGATATCCAGGTACCATTGGGCATAAATGATCTGGGCCAGATCGTCGGCATAGCGGTTCGTCTCGATGATGCTGGAGTTCCGATACCGGGCGTGGCGTTCCTGCTCGATCCGGTTCCGGCCGTGGAATGCGAATTTGATCTCAGTAACGACGGGCGAGTCGACGGTGACGACATGTTCGTGTTGCGCCGCGCGCTGGGCACCACGCGCGAGAATGCCGACCTGAACGGGGACGGGCGTGTCGATCACCGCGACGTCCGCCGATTCCTGATAGGTCGCGCGCGCTCCAGTTGCGGTGCGATCGACGACCTGACCGTCGAGGGGCTGAAATTCAGCGATCGGACCGGCTTGAGTGTCGCGCCAACGGGCGAAAAACGGCCCCTGGAAACATTTCTGCGCTGAAGCTGCAGAAACGGAGAACCGGGCCCGGAAGCAAGCGATTCAGGAGCGTCAGCCGCTGCTGGAAGAGGCGATCGTGAAGTTGCTGACGTTCCGGGACGACTCGGACAACCTTTCCGAAAATGCCATTCCCCACTCGACCACCGACTACCTGGAACGGGTCGACTGGTCCGGCCGAGCGATCGTCAAAGGCCAGACCGCTGCAGCAGCACTGTTCTCACCCGGGCGGTAACTCTCCGTACTCAATCAGAACTCGAAAATGGCCACGGTGCCAGATTTGGCGTGCCTCGGAATCAACGCGACTCGCTCTGCGCTGGCAAATGAGCGAGAAACGGCGTCAGTTCCTGAAAACCACAGGATCAACCGGCGGCGTCAGCCAATCTTTCTGTATTTCTGCTCTCCAGGGTTGTGCCTATCCAATTGATTTGAGAATCGGTGTTCACGTTCGGCCAGAATGGGTGTTCACGTTGGAACGGAATATGCAGCCAAATTCAAGACGGGCTGAAGGCCTGGGTCGGACGAGCGTAACGCAAGAAACAAAGGTGGCTGGTTTCCTGACGCTGATTTCGCCCGAAAAATCGGGATTTAAGGGGTGATAGCCGGCGAATCTGGAATGCTTTAAGCTGAAAATCAGTGAGTTATGCTGGTCCGAACTCTCTTTGGTACTCTTGATGGATAGCCTGACCCGCTGAACTATTGACTCGGCTGCGCTGATGGGCCACCACAAATGGCCTCAATCTCGCCAATTGGGTGGCTTTCGCCGATTGGTTGACAAAGTTCCCATCAATCTATAAAATAGTTTACAATATTCCTGTCAACCATTCACCAAAAGGCCTGCTGATTTGTCAACTGATGTCATCCAGAAGCGATTGAAGCAAAATGGCTTTACCGAAGAACACTATGAGGCACTCGGGCGAGCAGTAGCAGTTGGGTATGAAACGGTCCGGAAATTGATCAGCGAAACACCAATGCTAAGCCAGTTTGGACCTGGAATCGCCAACGCGGGGAACCTCCGAAACATTGCAGTGGAGTTTGCTTTACAATCCGTCGCCGCTGATTCGAAGCTTTTCTATACCGCGATGAACTGGAATGCAGCTCGGAATCATCTACATCTGCGAGTGAATTACGGAGGTGTCGTTCTTACGAGCCACTACTGCGGAAAGCGAGGTGATAGCGCTGTAAGAAAGGCTGTCGTTCGCGGTGAACTTGCAAAGCGCAACGGAGATTTGTTTTCGGATGAGGCTGGTATACCTGACATTGATCACTTGAGCAGCAACACCTACATCCAGCTAGCACATTCAGGAGACCTCAAACCCCGGAATGCGATGCTTATGATTCCAAATCGCGACCAGGTCACATACACACTACCACCATTAATTCTCGATATTCCGGAGCCAGACGCCCATAAAGTCGAGCAGATTGAAAACCAGGTCAAAAAACGATTCGATCTTATCGTCGAGAAGGAACTGAGAGATGGAACAGACTTTTCAACCGATTCGCCTGAAGCAAGCTAGGTACCTGAAGCGGTTTACTCTCGAGGATTTGGCTGAAAGGGTCGGGGTGTCGAGACAATCGATTAATTTTTTTGAGTTAGGGGAACGTACACCCGCACCAACTACCCTACGGAGGATTGCGGATGCGCTTGAAATGCCCATCCGATTCTTCTCTAAGTCGGTTGGTACCATTGAGTCATCGCGGAGGTCTGTGGTGCAATACCGCTCCCTGGAGAGGGAGCGCAGAAAAGCGAAGGAACGTCAACGCTCTTCTACGCTTATGGACTTAGGTGCTGCGGTCGTTGACGTTCTCAATAGATACGTTGAATTTGAACCCGCCAAGTTGCCCGATCTTTTTGATTTAAACGACGATTCACTTGAGATCGAATTTGAGGACATTGAGACGGCTGCAGTAGAGCTGCGTCGATATTGGGGGCTCGGTGAAGGGCCAATCTCTGACTTGACGCTCTTGATAGAGAATAACTCGATCCCGGTAATCTCAACAAAATTGGCGGACGGCATGGAAGGCCTGTCGGCTTGGTATGGCTCTAGGCCTTTCATTCTAACTTCGTCCGCCGCAAACTACTATAGAGCCCGAATGAATGTGGCTCATGAACTTGGGCATCTCGTGCTTCATCGCGGCGTGCATGAGGACATGATGGAGGATAGTACATCCTTTAAAACAATTGAAGCTCAGGCGTGGCGGTTTGCAGGGGCCCTTCTAATGCCCGCCACTTCTTTCCTATCAGAACTTTACTCGATTTCTCTAGATAGTCTGCTGATTTTGAAGAAGAGGTGGGGTGTTTCCGTTGCCGCCATGGTCAGTCGTTTGAAAGACTTGGAAGTTATCAACGACAGTAAGCGCAGCTATCTAATGGCCCAGCTGAATCAGCGAAAGTGGAGGAAATCAGAGCCTGGTGACAAGGATCGCCAAGTGGAGTCCAGCCAGTTGCTCAACCATGCGGCAAGATTTCTTGACGAGAGCTGCGTTATTCGCACTGAAGATCTGGCGCGTCAAACCTGCTTGCCAACTTGGTTTTTGATGGACATCCTTACACTAACGAGAGGCGAGCTGGAAGGGTCTGTTGAGAACTCGAACGTGATCAGTTTCAGGATGAGAGATGCGATGGTCTGATTGCACTAGGTTGGGTTTGGGTGCGTCGGCGACGAAGGCCTCGTCTTCGTTGCTCCAGAAAATGATAATTTCATATCGGTGCATTTTTTGCTTCGAACAGTTCCCGGCCAAGGTTGCTTTGGCGAATGATTGATTGCAGCGTGCCGATCTTCAGTTCCTTGTGAAGGGGAACTGGAACCGTCACGGTTGAACTGCCAATATTCTTCTGCATGATGATATGGCTGCCTTTCTGCCGAACCTGCGCGAAGCCGTTTGATTCGAGAATTTTGCAGACCTCTGCGCCGGAAAGGACTTTAAGGCGACCCAACGGCGACCTCCATCTGGGTGACGTAGATTTCGTCGTGAAGGCGGCTCTGGATTTCGTTCGGCGAGGCGGACTCCAGAAATAGTTCGATGGCTTCTCTCAGATTGTTGCGGGCTTCGGAGACGGATTCGCCCTGGCTGGCGATATCGAGTTCCGGGCAGAGGGCGACGTAGGCGTCGTCTTCTCGCTCGATGATGGCGGTGAAACGCTTGGTCATGAGTGGTCTCCGGGGTTCAGGGTTTGATTATGCACCGAATGCGGGGTTTTGGACATTGTGACCTCAGTCAGGAATCTCTGAGACGGTACCGGCCAGATTGAGCCTGCCTGACCATGCCCAGTTCGGTCAATGCCTCCAGGACCTGGGTGACGGATTTCTCGGGCTTGCGTTTGTAGTGGCTTGCCAGGGTGCTCGGGTCCATGGGGGCGGTTTCGAGCTGGTCCCGGACGGCGCGGATTTGAGCTTGCAGCGTTTTGGGCCAGGCGAGTTTCTTTGTTGGCTGGTTCGCTGGTTGGCTCGTTGGCTGGTTTTCAGGGCTCACGGTTTCGAGTTCGCCTTGTTGGGCGGTTTCTTCCGGGGCCTGGTATTCGGGGCGGAGCCAGCGGATTTTGCCTTGGGCTTCTTCGGCGGCGCGTTGGTGGTTTAGGTCGACGAGGCGCTGGAGGAGTTGCTCTTCGGCTTCCTGCTGGTCCTCGGGCTTTTCGGGCCACGGGGTGGTGGCGCCGGGGCGGCCGACGAGTTTTTCGGCGAGGTCGTCCCAGCCGTAGGCGGCGAATACTGCGCGGTCGAGGTCGTCGTGGAGTTCGCGCAGGACGGAGACCAGGCCCTGTTCGTGGATTTCTTTTTCCTTAGCGGTGAGGGGTTCTTCGCGGCGCAGCTTTTCCAGGACGTTGTACATGCCGGTCATGGTGAGGCCGGGGTATTGTTCCTGTTGGCGTTTGCGGTGGGTGTCTAGTTGTTCGGCGAGGCTAGAGACTTTCTCAGCGATGGCCTGGCCTATATCCGGGAAGGGGAAGATTTCGAAGCAGCGGGATTTATTGTAGCGCGGGTCATTGCCCATGCCCAATCGGCCGCCTATGCGGAGAGCCCACTCCATGTGCAGGCGAGAAGACGTCACGCCTAAATGAACTCCTTTATCGGTCGCAATACATACAAGCATGTTGTCTGGAAGAATTGACTCGTCAAGGAACTGGAAGAATCGATGCTTGCTAGTTTCAACTGTTGCGATATAGCGGGGCAATCTCTCGGACATCCTCCGCCACTCACGGCGAGGCTCGCCAAAAATCCACCACTTTTCACGATAGCTTTTTCGGTTGTTCTGATCGCGCTCAGGTTTAACTGAATTTTTTACCCATTGGTAAATGTCCGGATAGGAATTTCTTGCTTTGTCTGAATCAAAATGGAAAAGGTCTATCACCAACACCCTGCGAGGTGTTTGTGTCAGATCTCGTCCATTTCGGTATTCACGAAGTACACGCTCGACACCTTTGATGCGCCCAAGACCTAGATTCGCCGCCTGATCTTGATCGACGATGAAACCGGAACCGATGAGCTGAACGCCTCTTGATGAAATGGAACCGTTGGCCTGTAACTCAACTGCCGATGGGAGGTCGGCGCCAACGGTCAAATTGCCGTGTAGCTTCCCGACGCGCCAACGTATCTCGAATTTACGCGTGTCCTCATCGGTCTTCGATTCATCGTTGAGTGTACCAAGGATACCGGGATACTCGCCGCCAGCGCCAACGGTCATCGCGATCCTAACTGCTGCGCCATCCGTCCCGTCCACCCACGGATGATCCGGGATCGCAAAAACCAACGACAGCGGCTTTTTCTCGTTCATATGCCGCTCGATAACACGACGGTTGAACGTCTGGCGCAGGCTGTTTGTGGTAATGAGGCCGAACTGCTTGATGTCTCCATTTCTGACCAGGTCGGCGGCCTTGTTCCACCAGTACATGACGAAGTCGGATGATTCCGGGACTTCCTTCCAGGTCTTTCTCAGCGCGTCGACGTAACCGTCGCCGAGGGCGCGACGCATGCTTGATGCACCTATAAACGGCGGATTGCCAATCACGTAATCCGCCTTCGGCCACTCCGCCTTCCTCGGATTGATGTACACCTCCACCGGCAATTGCGCCGTTTCATCCGGAATGTCCTCACCGGTAGTCGGACTCTTCTTGTACGTCTTCCCATCCCAGCGCATGACCGGCCGGCCGTCTTCCTCGGTTTTGTATTCCATCCGGTCATAATCCAGCACGGCATCCCGGCATTCGATGTTGTCGAAGGCCTTGATGACGGGTTGGGGCGGGTTGATGTGGCCGTGGGTGCGGAAGTGCCATTGCAGGTAGCCGATCCAAAGGACAATCTCGGCAATGGCGGCGGCTCTCGGATTGATTTCCAGGCCGAGGAACTGGTGCGGGTCAATAGTATTTCCCTGCATTTCCAGCAGGTTCTGGCCGGCGCCCAGGTCGGTCAAGGTGCCCAGCACTTCGCCTTCGAGGCGCTTCATGTGTTCGAGCGTCACATACAGGAAGTTGCCGGAGCCGCAGGCGGGGTCGAGGATGCGGATTTCGCACAGCTTGCGGTGGAAGTCGCGGATTTCGTCGACCGCCTTGTCTTCCTTGCCCTGGTTTTCCAGCGCGGCGGCGGCGGCCTGGACGTTTTTCCATTCGTCTCGGAGCGGATCGATGATCGTGGGCATGACCAGCCGTTCGACGTAGGTCCTTGGCGTGTAGTGGGCGCCGAGCTTGTGGCGCTCGTCCGGGTCCAGCGCGCGCTCCAGCAGCGTGCCGAAGATGGCGGGCTCGACCTGGCTCCAGTCGTGCCGGCCGGCTTCGATCAACAGCCCGATCTGCTCCGTATTGAGCGGAATCGGGTCGATATCGCGGAACAGGTTGCCGTTGAAGCGCAATAAATCCTGATTCAGCACGCCGCTGTAGCCGCCGTCGTTCATGGTCTGCCATAGCGAGGCGATGGCGTTGGTGAAGTGCTCGGGGGTCTTTTTCAGCTTTTCCAGCAGCGCGGTGAATTCGCCGCGGGGCAGCAGGTCGACGTCTTCGCAGAACATCGTGAACAGGCAGCGCTTGATGAAGTGCGCGACGCGCTCGACGTGGTAGCCGTCCTTTTCCAGCGCCTTGGCAAGCTGGGCCAGCGTCTTGCTGAGCTCGCGGGTGACGCGTGCGGCGTACTTGGCCGGGTCCAGCGCGTCGGGGTTGGTCCAGATGCCGACCAGGCGCTGACGGATGTGTTCATTGCGCAAGTCTTCCAGGTGGATGCGATGGCTTCTGGGATCGGGGAACGGCACGTAGGTGGCGCCCGAGCGACTGAATTCGGCGTAGATTTCGATTGTCTTGCCGACGTCGCAGGTCAGCAGGAACGGCGGGCGGCCTTCCTCGGCGGGCAGGGCGCGGATGTAGGTGTCGGCCTGGGCCGCGGCGCGCAGCATGGCCTTGTCCCAGCGGCTGGATTCGTGCTTTTCGCTGACCTGCTTGGCTTCGAGCACGAAATGCCCGCGCCGGTAGAGATCGATATAGCCGCGATTGACGGTGCCGTCGGCATGGTGGATATCCACCCGGCGCTCGAAGACGTAGCTGTTTTCCTTCGGATCGGGCCCGGCCGGCTCGGGGCCGGGCAGATTGAGCAACTGGCAAAGCTCGGTGAGAAAAAGCTGGTAGTTGGCCCGCTCCTTGCCGCCGGTATCGCGCCAGCGGTCGATGAAGGCTTCGACTGCCTTGTCTTCCGCCTGGTTGCGGGATTCGTCCATGCGCCGGTTCCCCTCAGTGCTGCGTTGAAGCCTACCAGCAATCCAAGGGGCGGGGGAAGGGTGCGTCGGGGATGTAACCCCGACCTTGTATGTTGTTTACGAAACTGATTAGATTGCTTTCGATCATCGGGG
>JBBDSL010000050.1:0-7832 GCA_040904965.1 Wenzhouxiangellaceae bacterium | reverse complement strand
GCCCCCTCTGGATGACTATTTTAGAGGAGGCGACAACTATCCTGACAGAGGGGGAAGTCCGTCGGCGCCGAGGTCGCGATCATGCAGATCCGGCTGCCGCCCAACCTGGGGCCGGTCTATATTGAACGGTTCGAGGGCGTCTATCCCAAGCTGGCCGAGCGCTACGACATCGAACTCATCCCGTTCTTCCTCGACGACCTGTTCGACCGGCCCGGCATGCTGATGGATGATGGCATCCACCCCACGGAAGCGGCTCAGCCGAAACTGGCCGACTTTATGGAGCCGTATGTTCGGGCGCTGATCGGGCTGTAGGAGCCGAATCCGTCGGCGCTGGGTTCGGAGTAGAGAAATCGCGGTCGGATACCGCACACAGCGGAGTAGGTCGGGTTAGCGAAGCGTAGCCCGACGTTTCACTAATACATTCCTTCCCGTCGACCCGGAATCGACGCGCGGAGCGCGACGTTGTCCGGGATCTCGAGAAGTTGCCCGTGAAGGATGTTCGGGGCTGAAGCTGAAGCTGATCGCGGCCGGGAGACCGCTCCTACGGGGTTGCGGTGGTTTTCGTAGGAGGCGTCTCTCGCGCCGACCGGTTTTGGGTTCCGAAATTTGTATGATCGTGGCCGGGAGACCACTCCTACGCAATCCTAAACCCGGAAACCTATACAGCTACCCGTTTTCCTGCAGTGGAGGCCGCGCACGAAAATGATGTGTTTCGAGACAGAACATGGGGATTCCGAACAGAAGAAATCCGAATATAGCAACGACTATCGCGGCCTCAGCAGGAAGATAAAAAAGCGCCAGAACCAAGACCGTGCCAGACGCGATCAAATTGGACATCCACGAAACTAGGCGGATCAGGGCATCTTTTGCCCACTTCCGTTTTAATAGAAGCGGGCGATCACTGTCCTTGTTCAAGACCAGCCTATAGAGGCGATCGGTCCAAAGTACGAGCAAAGCAAAAAGCGAAATAATCGTGCCCAATGATGGCATTGAAGCCAGCTTTTGTCCGCTCCCTTCGAACATCAACCAAAGCATGTAGAAGTAGGCGGAAGCTGACATTAACAAACCGACTAAGGCCAAAGTCTTAAGTGTATTCATAAATTTCCAGACTTCGGTTGTGTCAACCATAGGTGCTACACTTCATGTTCATCGCTTGGTTAAGGATGGATGCTCATTTTAGGTACGGGTCGGCATACAGTTTCCCCATCTTCTCCGAAGGTTTCGCAGACCCAGATATATCCTGGAGGCAAGCTTGGCAATGAACCTCCCACTGATCCGCCAGTACCTGGACCAATAAACGCCGGTGGCGGCAGATCCGGAGCAGTCAGTTGGCCCAGGCAGGTTCCGCATCCTGCGGCGGCGAAAAACAATGGAGCCGACAGACTTCCGCCGGAGTAAGCAGTGAGTGCTCCCCCCACTCCAGCACTAGCGCAGATAAGTCCGCAGCTAATCACGTCTCCTGCACTGTGGTCTTGGATAACCGGTGACTTCGATTTACGTAAAGCATTTGAAGTTGAACCATGACTGTCCAGGCGATCTATAAGCTGAATGACAAATACCGGAATTGCGGTTTCATGCCGACCATTCTGAATGGCAGCGTGCAGGAGGTTTAAATGACTTTGGGTGAAGCCGTTACTCGTAGAGCCCGCCTGAAAATCAGCTATCTTTTTCGCTGGCGCAGAGGATTCCCATTGGTGCGAATTTAGAGAAACTCCATCAATTCTCAAGTCCTCAGGAGTGGATCGGGAATGATTCCCCAAAGCATCAATCTTGTCCTTCGTTTTCGGACCTGTTAGAAACAGTGTTAGTTTTTTCGAGAAATCTGGAGTCTCGCGATTTAGGTGGAGAATCGAGGAGGCATGAGAATTTACCAATTGGCCCAGAGCAGTTTTATTATTCGGACTCGGAGATGCCTTTATCGGTATGATTTCAACGGAAATTGATTTAGCATCGTTCCTTACTTCCAGGAATACTCCCTCTGGACCGTAGTCCCAAGAAAAATCTAATACTGATTTATCGACACTTTCAATTCTTAATGTTCCCGCATGCGTATCGATAGATGCAACTGAAGTGGCAGTTGCGATATTGCCGTCGTGATCCAGGAACTGCCATTGAGAAATCAATGGCAGTATTGGCTCATTACCTCGAATGTTTGATCCATTTTGGTTATTCTCGCCAAGTTCGTCGCTAATAGCGGCTCCACTGGATATTGCGACGTTGGCAGTCGGCGCCGGCCCGATAAAATTGGTGTGGATATCGGAACGCGCAGATCCAGAGCCTACAGCAACCGCTGCGGCACAAAATAGGAGTAGTGATTTCATTTCGCATCTCCCTTGTCTTGGAACGAATTTGCCCCCCGCAACTCTATTTGTATCAAATCCTCAACAAGCGTGTCAACCCAAGTAAAAGGGAAATTTCGTCGTTTCGCGCGCCCCAGAACCTGACAATCCATGATTACCGAAGAGTTGACGAAGCCTATGAGAGCCCGGATGCGCGCGCAGCGCGCATCCGGGACAGTTGGGCTACCCCGATGTGAATATCAGCTTCGGTCGGTTGTAGAGTCCTCCGGCGATGGCGGCCAGGACGAGGGCCAGGATCATGGTGCTGGCAATGGTGGCGCCGTACCACGAGGCCGGAATGGCTTCCCCGCGCACCATTTGCAGGATGAGGATGTTCTGGTTGAGCAAAGGCACCCAGTTCATCCAGTACTCGGCCTTGGCCGGATTGATCAGCAGCCACAGGCTGGGCACCATGGGCACGATGATGATCAGGCCCATGTAGCTTTGCGCCTCGCGGAAGCTCTTGGCGAACGAGGCCAGGATGGTCAGCAGCGCGGCGGCCATCAGCGCTGCCGGGGCGACGACCAGGAAGGCCTTGCCGGCGACGGCGAAATCGAGATTGAGCTTGATGCCCATGTCGGCTGTAGGCAGCATGCCCATGGCGTAGACGAACGCGATCAGGCCCAGCCCCAGCGTGGCCAGCGCAAAGAAGGTCGTGGCACCCAGCTTGCCGGCCATGATCTGCCAGCGCGGCATCGGGTTGATCAACAGCGGTTCCAGCGACTTGCGCTCGCGCTCGCCGGCGGTGGTGTCGATGGCCATGTGCATGGAGCCCATGAACACCGTGATCAGAATGAAATACGGCAGGAAGGCGAGCACCTGGCCGCCGCGCGAGGTGGGCGTGGAAAGATCGACGACCTGACTGTCGACCGGGCGCGTGATGTCCGGGTGCACGCCCCTGAGCTGCAGGCGCAGGTTGCCGATCTGGCGGTTATAGGTTGAAAGGTAGTTGTTGACGCGGGATATCGTCGTGCCGGTGTAGCGCAGCGAGCGGTCGGCAATGATTTCCACTGGCGCCGGACGACCCTCGTTCCAGGCCTCGGCGTAGTCTTCCGGAATGCGCAGCACGACTTCCTCTTGTTCCTCGCGCACGGCTTTTTCCGGGTCTTCCGGCGCCGGTTCGATGATCACGCCCTGGCGTTCCAGCCAGTCGACCAGGTTGGGCGCATTCTCGGCGCCGACCACGGGCAACTCCAGCGCCGATTCCATGCGCTCGGTTTCCTGCTTGGCAATGAACGAGATCATCACGCCGAACAGCACCGGCCCCATCAGCGGACCGAGGATCAGCGTGTTGAGAATCACCCGCCGGTCGCGGAAGTTGTCCAGCAGTTCCTTGATGAATACGGTAATCATGCCAGCAACCCCTCGTCCGAGCCGATCAGTTTGACGAACGCGTCTTCCAGATTCTTTTCACCCGAACGCTCCAGCAGTTGCTGTGCGGTGCCCTCGGCGGCGATGCGCCCGGCCGAGATAATCACGATGCGGTCGCACAGTGCGGCGACCTCCTGCATGATGTGGGTGGACAGCACTACGCAGTGGCCTTCCATCTTCAGCCGCAACAGGAACTCGCGCAAGGACCGGGTGGTCATCACGTCAAGACCATTGGTCGGCTCGTCGAGCAGGATGGTGCCGGGTTCGTGGATCAGTGCCCGGGCGATCGCGACCTTGACCCGCTGGCCCTGCGAGAAGCCGTCGG
Source organism: Wenzhouxiangellaceae bacterium (assembly GCA_040904965.1). Lineage (GTDB taxonomy): Bacteria > Pseudomonadota > Gammaproteobacteria > Xanthomonadales > Wenzhouxiangellaceae. Next base: position 3,797 of record JBBDSL010000050.1, on the reverse strand, counting down.
TGCGCCGGTCGATGAACTCACCCATGTCGAGCACCGAAGCCAACTGGTCGATGCGACTGGCGATGCGGTTCTTGTCCAGGCCCTGAAGCCGACCGTAGTAGCGGATGTTCTCGCGCGCGGTCAGGCGGTCATACAACCCACGGGAATCGGGCACCACGCCGAGCTTGCGCTTGACCTGTATCGGTTCTGCCAACGGATCGATGCCGTCGACAGTCATGTGCCCGCTGTCGGGCTTGAGCAGGGTGTAGAGCATGCGCAGCGTGGTCGTCTTGCCGGCGCCGTTCGGGCCCAGCAGACCGGTGATCTCACCGTCACGTGCCTCGAAGCTCACGTCGTCCACGGCCACGACCTTGCCGTTGTTGAAGGTCTTTCTGAGTCGCTCGGCACGGATCATGGCGTTGGTCCCAGCAGGTTGACGAAAAAAGGTTCCGGCCCGATCCGCCCGGTGCATTCGGTGTCCAGATCCTCGACACTGGCCTCGCGCACGAACTCGGTCGCGATCGAGGAAATGCATGCCTCGGTGATCGTGATGTGGCCGCGACCGTTGGAGATGATGTGCAGGCTGTTGCTGAACTGCTCGTTGGCCTCTTCGCCGTATTGCGGCGGGGTAACCGGATCGAGCTCGCCGGAAAGAATCAGGACTGGCACGTCGGAATCGAACGGCTGGTGATAATCGGCATCTACCGGGTCGGCCGGCCACCAGCTGCAGACCTTCGAATACAGCTCGGTGAAGGAATTGCCCAGCAACGTGCCCGCCGCGTCGCTGTCGGCCGGCCAGTGGGGCCAGTCCTCGCTGCAGCCGACCGCGAAGTTCAGCCCGATGGCCAGGCCCTGGCTCATCTGGTCGTTGGTCATCAGCGCCTGCGCGGCCAGCCGCTCCGGGCTGCCGGTGGTGGCCGCTTCGTGGATCAGGTAGGGAATCATCATCTGGCTGACCGGCGAGTACGCCAGGAAGCGCAGACTGGAGGCCAGTACTGCTTCGGAAAATTCGAGTTCCTCGGCCACGCCGGTGCGCGGGTGGGTGACCTGGATGGTCACCGGTGCTTCCGCATATCGGGCCTTGAGCTGCTCGAATGCCAGCCGGAGTTCGGGGAAGTTCTCGTTGCAGGTCTCGTCCCGTGCGCAGCGCGCCAGCAGTTTCTCTATCGAACGGTCGAGCATTTCGGCGTGCTCGGCACCCAGTTTCAGGCGAGTGGGCACCACGCCGTCGATGATCATGGCGCGCACGTTGTCGGGAAACCGCCGCAGGTAGACCTGGGCCAGGCGCGTGCCGTAGGACCCGCCGACCAGGTTGATCGGTTCCCGCCCCAGATGCCGCCGCAGCGCTTCCAGGTCCTCGGCGGCGTCGATCGTGGTGTAATGACGCACATCGGCGTCCAGTCCGGCGTGACATTCGCGCAGCAGCTCGTTGATCTGATCCAGGTCGGGTTCGGTCAGAAAAGTGTCTTCGTCGAAATCGCACTCCAGCGCGTTCGATCCACCGGTGCCGCGCTGATCGAGAAAGATCAGGTCGCGGGTGCGATTGATGTCTGACAGCGCATTGGCGATGAGCGGCGCGACGTCGCGCGCCGACTGACCCGGCCCGCCGGCCAGGAAGAACACCGGGTCGGGCGCGGCAGTGCCGGCGCGTGCCTCGACCACGGCCCAGGCCAGGTCGATGCTGCGGCCTTCGGGATCGACCCGATCCTCGGGCACCTCCAGCGTGCCGCACAGCGCATCGACGCTGATGCGCCCGCCGGCGGCCGATAGCTCGCAGTTTTCGACTTCCGACGGCCAGCGGTCAACCGGTTCCTGCGCGTGCGCGGCGGGCGTGGCCAGAGTGGACGACAACAGCGCACCCACGGCGATGAACGATAATTTGATAGTCAACGGATTTGCCCCAAGACAGATGAGATCGACCGGAAGTCTGGGAAGATACCGGCTGTTACCCAATAGATCAACAGGTCAGAGGTCATGCACGCACTGAAAGTCAATAACCTGAAGAAAACCTACAAGAACGGCGTGGTCGCGCTCAAGGGCATTGATCTGACCGTCGAGGAAGGGGATTTCTTCGCCCTGCTGGGGCCGAACGGCGCCGGCAAGTCGACGCTGATCGGCATCGTCTCCTCGCTGGTCAATGCTTCGTCGGGCGAAACAAAGGTGTTCGGCACCAGCGTGCAGACCAATCGTTCCCGCGCGATGGCGAATATCGGGCTGGTCCCCCAGGAGGTCAACTTCAACCAGTTCGAGCGGCCGATCGAAATCGTCGTCAATCAGGCCGGCTACTACGGCGTGCCTCGGCGGGTGGCACGCGAGCGTGCCGAGAAATATCTCAAGCAGCTCCAGCTCTGGGACAAGGCATTCAAGCCGTCGCGAACGATGTCCGGCGGCATGAAGCGCCGCCTGCTGATCGCAAGAGCCATGGTGCATGAACCCCGGCTACTGATCCTGGACGAGCCGACCGCAGGCGTGGATATCGAGATCCGCCGCTCGATGTGGGAATTCATCGAGCAGATCAATCGGGACGGTACAACCGTGATCCTGACCACGCACTATCTTGAAGAAGCCGAGAACCTGTGCCGCAACATCGCCATCATCGATCACGGCAGTATTGTCGAGAACACCACGGTCAAGGCGTTGCTGAGCAAGCTGGATATCGAAACCTTCGTGCTCGACCTGCGCGATCCGCTGGACGCGCCGCTGGAGATTGAAGGCATCGAGATCGTGATGCGCGATCCCACGACCATGCTGGCCAGTCTGCCGAAGTCGCGAAGCCTCAATGTGCTGTTTCGGGTGCTGGAACAGCGCGGCATAGAGGTCAGGTCCATGCGCAACAAGGTCAACCGGCTTGAGGAACTGTTCCTGCGTCTGGTCGAGGCTCAGGGTTCAGGAAATGGGGAGAAAGTGGCATGACCGCATCTCAAGGCGAAGTCTCGGCGAAAACCTTCTGGATCGGCTACCAGACCATCGTCATCAAGGAAGTCACGCGCATCATGCGCATCTGGGCGCAGACGCTGATTCCGCCGGCCATCACCATGACGCTGTACTTCGTGATCTTCGGCCAGCTCATCGGCCGGCGCATCGGCGAGATGGGCGGCATGGACTACATGGATTTCATCGTGCCCGGGCTGATCATGCTTTCGGTGATTACCAATGCCTATGGCAACATCACCAGCTCGTTCTTCGGCGCCAAGTTCGGACGCCACGTCGAGGAGCTGCTGATCTCTCCACTGCCGCCGATACTGATCCTGGCCGGCTACGTCACCGGCGCGGTGTTCCGCGCGCTGTTTGTCGGCGTGCTGGTGTTCGGCGTCGCGGCGTTCTTCTCGGATCTGTCCATCCATAACTGGCCGGTCACGCTGGCGGTGGTGGTGCTGACCGCGGTGGTATTCGCGCTGGGCGGGTTCATCAACGCTACATTCGCCCAGAAATTTGACGACATCGCAATCATCCCGACCTTCATCCTGCAGCCGCTGACTTATCTTGGCGGCGTGTTCTTCTCGGTCGATCTTCTTCCCGGGTTGTGGCAGAACGTCGCACTGGCCAATCCCATCCTGTACATGGTCAACGCATTCCGCTACGGCATGTTGGGCGTGACCGACGTGCCGATTGCAGCAGCCTTCGCAATCATCATCGTGTTCGCGCTGGTGCTGGGCACGATCTGCGTGACGCTGCTCAAGCGCGGAACCGGGTTGAGGACTTGAGGCACCGCGGGAGCGGACTCCGCCCGCGATCGCGGCTGTCCATCGGCGCCAGAGCCGTATCCCACAGCCTGTCGGCTCATCCAACCAGCCAACCAGCCAACCAACCAACCAACC
>JBBDSL010000049.1:0-44272 GCA_040904965.1 Wenzhouxiangellaceae bacterium | reverse complement strand
CGAGCCGCGCCTTGCCCTGAACGCTGACAGACCAACTGAATCCTAATTTATCAGGCTGAAGGGCCACTAGCCCCAATCAACGGAAATCAACCGCAATGACTGAAAAATCCTGGCTCAACCATTACTCCGAAGGCGTACCGGCCGAAATCGAAATGGATGAATTCGATTCGGTGGTCGATATCCTTGCACAAAGCTGCTCGCAGTATGCCGACCAGGTCGCGTTCGTCAATTTTGGTCGCGAGATGACCTACCGCGAACTGGACCGCCGGTCCCGGGCATTCGCTGCCTGGCTGCAATCGCTGGGGCTGACGCGCGGTGATCGCGTGGCGATCATGCTGCCCAACCTGCTGCAGTACCCGGTCGCACTTTTCGGCGTCCTGCGCGCCGGGATGGTCGTGGTCAACACCAACCCGCTCTACACCGGGCGTGAACTGAAGCATCAGCTCAACGATTCCGGCGCGCGCGCAATCCTGGTTCTGGAGAACTTCGCCCACACCCTGGCCAGCGTAATCGACGACTGCCCGGTCGAGCATGTACTGGTCACCGGCGTCGGTGACATGCTCGGATTCCCCAAGGGCCCATTGATCAACTTCGCGCTGCGCTACGTCAAGAAGGAAGTTCCGGCCTACGACCTGCCCGGCGCCACCCGTTTCGATGACGCGCTGAAGGCCGGCGACCCGGAAAGCCTGGAGACGCCCAAGCTGGGCCATGACGATCTGGCCTTTCTGCAATACACCGGCGGCACCACCGGGGTCTCCAAGGGCGCAATGCTGACTCACGGCAATATCGTGGCCAACGTGCAGCAGGCGTCGGCCTGGATGGGCCCCTTGATCGAATACGGCCGCGAGACCATCGTCACCGCGCTGCCGCTATATCACATTTTCGCGCTGACCGCCAACTGCCTGGTCTTCATCAAATTCGGCGGTCGCAACCTCCTGATCACCAATCCGCGCGACATGAACGGATTCGTCAAGGAACTTGGCAAGGAAAAATTCACTGCCATCACCGGCGTCAACACGCTGTTCAACGGTCTGCTCAACACGCCGTCGTTCGACAAGCTGGATTTCGGCCCGTTGCGGCTTACCCTTGGCGGCGGCATGGCGGTGCAGCGTGCGGTTGCCGAGCGCTGGAAAAAGGTCACCGGCGTGCCGCTGATCGAGGCCTACGGCCTGACCGAAACCTCGCCGGCCGCCTGCATCAACCCGATGGACCTGGAAGACTACAACGGCGCCATCGGCCTGCCGATTTCCTCGACCGAATGCAAGGTCATCGACGCCGAAGGTTCCGAGGTGGCAATCGGCGAGCCGGGCGAACTGTGCATCCGCGGCCCACAGGTGATGAAGGGGTACTGGAACCGTCCCGAGGAAACTTCCAAGGTGCTGGATTCGCACGACTGGCTGAAGACCGGCGATATGGCGTGTCGCGATGAAAAGGGTTACTTCTTCATCGTCGATCGCAAGAAGGACATGATTCTGGTATCCGGGTTCAACGTCTATCCCAATGAGATCGAGGACGTCATCGCCGGCCACCCGAAAGTGCTCGAAGTTGGCGCAATCGGTATCGAGGACGCCAAATCCGGCGAGCTGGTCAAGGCCGTGGTGGTGCGCAAAGACGGCTCGTTGACCGTCGATGAGTTGCGCGAGCATTGCAAGAAAGAACTGACCGGCTACAAGGTGCCCCGCTACATCGAATTCGTCGACGAACTGCCCAAGACCAACGTCGGCAAGATCCTCAGGCGCGAACTGCGCGACAAGTTCGGCGAGGCGCGCAGCAGCTAGGTTCATGAAAACTGAAAAAAAAGAGCGTAACCGCAGATTACGCAGATGTACGCAGATTATTGAATCCTGATTAGGTAGATGACTCGGGCCAGCTTTCGGTGATTGTCGCCGGACACTACGAACAACCGTTTCAAACCGCAAATGAACGCAAATGAACGCAAATTTTGATGAACCGAAAGAGCGATCTGATCCGTGCTGAACGTGGGGTTTTGGGTCACCAACCCGGATCTGATTCAGCTTCAGGGCATTATTTCGGGTTTATTTGCGTTTATTCGCGTTCATTTGCGGTTTCAATATAAAAAGCGGCTCCGATAGCCACCGCGTTCTCTGGCTGAATCTCATGCATGATCCGGCAAACAACTATCTGCGAGAATCTGCGTAATCTGCGGTTTCGCGTTTTTTTCGCCTCATCTCAGGCATCTCCCGGCAACAACTGCCCGGGATCGGGATTGGCCTCCAGCGCCGAGACACCGACGCCGATCAGCCGGACACCGACGCTGGACTGATATTGCGTCCAGCCGACGGCCAGTTCGATCGCAGCCTCGGCGATGCGTGCAGCCGACCGGGTGTATCCGGCAAGCGTGTGACTGCGCGTGAGCGTTGAGAACCCGCCGGAACGCAGCTTGAGGTGGATCGATCGGGCGTAAAGCCCGCGCTCGGAAAGGCGTTGCGCACACTGGCCGGCCTGGCGGCGGATCACCTCCTCGATATCCTCCATGCGGTGCAGGTCGCGCTCGAACGTGGATTCCTGGCTGATCGACCGGCGCGTACGCACCGGGCTTACCGCACGTTCGTCGATTCCGGCCGCACGCTGGCGAAAACCGAACGCCTGGCGCCCCAACACCGGCACCAGCAGCTCCAGCGGCGCCTGGCGCAACTGGCCGATCGTGAGAATGCCGGCATCGTGCAAACGCGCGCCGGTGCTGGGTCCCACGCCGGGCAAGCGGCGAACCGGCTGTGGATCAAGAAACTGCTGCACCTGTCCGGGACGAATCCAGGTCAGGCCATCGGGCTTGTCGTAGGCCGAGGCCAGCTTCGCCACCAGCTTGCTGTTGCCGATGCCGATCGAGGCGGTCAGGCCGAGCTCGGTCGAGATTCGCTGCTTGATCCAGCGCGCCAGCATCAATACATCGTTGCCGCGCGCCGCATCGCTCATATCGATGAATGCCTCGTCCAGACTGAGGCCTTCGACTAGATCGGAGAATTCGGCAAAGATCTCGAAGATTCGCGCCGAAACCTCGCGGTACAGTGCATGGCGCGGACGCACGAACATCGCATGCGGACACAATCGGCGCGCGCGACCGGCCGGCATCGCCGAATGCACCCCGTAACGACGCGCTTCGTAGCTGGCCGCGGCGACCACCCCGCGTCGTCCGTCGCCGCCTACAATGACCGCTTTGCCGCGCAATTCCGGGTGATCGCGCTGCTCGACGCTGGCGAAGAAAGCGTCCATGTCGCAATGGAAAATGGCGCGCCCGGCTACTAAGACATGCATAAGTATTGCCTCATTCAGAGCTTCGGACGCGCTCGCTCGCAAGGCGCGCTGCCGAAGGCATAGTTGCGCTACGTCGAGGCAGCGGAACGCGGCGAGCGGGTGCGTCCGGAGCTCCCTTCGGGCTTGCCTCTCGGCGCGCGTGGACTGCGTTGTCGGCGCTCGATGTAGGCCCGGCTACAGACTTCGCGCCGACGCCTTGCCACGCACGCCGAGAGACAAGCTGAATGTGGCAATACTTATGCATGTCTTAGTCAATCGGAAATATTGCTCATGAACTATCGCGAACTGTTTCCCGTCATCGATCGCCACACCTGGATGAATCACGCTGCAATTTCACCTTGGCCGTGTGCTGTCGGTCGGGCAATGCGCGAGTTCGTCGAGCAGAACATCGCGCAGGGTCCCCTGGGCTACGCCGGCTGGCTGCAGACCGAGCAGGCTCTGCGCCGGTACGCGGCGAACCTCCTGGGGGCCGAACAGGACGACCTGGCACTGGTCAAGAATACATCAGAGGGCCTGAGCCTGATCGCCGCCGGGCTGGAGTGGCAACCGGGCGACGCGCTGGTCTGCTGCGGCGGCGATTTTCCCAGCAACCTGCTGCCCTGGCATCAACTGGTGCCCGGGTTCGTCGAGGTGCGCGAAGTGCCATTCGACGACCAGGATCCGGAAGCCGGGCTGGTGCGGGCGCTGGACGACAAGGTCCGGCTGTTGACCGTCAGTTCGGTGCGCTACGACTCCGGCGTTCGGCTGAATCTGGACCGGCTGGGCCAGGCCGCGCGCGAGGCCGGCGCGCTGCTGGCCGTAGACGCCATCCAGCAACTGGGTGCATTGCCGTTGAATGTGGCGAACACGCCGGTCGATTTCGTCGTCGGCGGCAGTCACAAATGGCTGCTTGCACCGGAAGGCCTGGCCCTGTTCTGGTCCCGCCCCTCGGCACGCTGGCAGCTCAAGGCGCTGCAGACCGGCTGGCGCATGTGGCCGGACATGTTCAATTTCGATCGGAAAGACTGGCGCCGGCCGGATTCGGCCCGTCGTTTCGAGCCCGGCACCCTGAACATGGCAGGCATCCACGGACTTGCCGCGGCGCTCGAACTGCTGCAGTCCGTCGACCCTGAAACACGCGCCGAACAGCTGCTGGAGCGTACCGGATGGCTGATCAAGGGGCTTGCGCAAATCCCCGGCGTAGAAATCATCACGCCTTCCGATCCGCGGCGACGGGCCGGCATCGTCAGCTTCATCCCCGGCCACCTCGACCCGGACGATGTCTTGAAAGAACTTGCCGCCCGATCGATTTTCGCGGCAAAGCGCGGCCGGGCCGTGCGGCTTTCGCCCAACTTCTACACGCCCGAGGACCAGATCGGCAAGACGCTGGCGGCAATCGGCGACATCATGGCCCGGACCTCCGGCTGAGCCTCATGCAAAACAGGCGCGGCCGCTTTTCTCCAGATAGCGCTGGTGGTACTCCTCGGCGCGCCAGAACGGCCCGGCCGGCTGGATCTCGGTGACTACCGGCGCGTCGAACCGCCCGGATGCATCCAGCGCGTGCTTCACCTGTTCAGCGGCCCGGTGCTGTTCCGCGTCGTGGGTAAAGACCGCGCTGCGGTATTGCGACCCGACGTCCGGGCCCTGGCGATTGTTCTGCGTCGGGTCGTGCATTTCCCAGAACGCGGCCAGTAATTCGTCGTAGCCGATTCGTTCCGGGTCGTAGCTCAGGCGCACCGCTTCGGCATGGCCTGTTTCACCGGAACACACCGAATGATAATCCGGCTCCTCGGTGGCGCCGCCGGTGTAACCGACTTCGGTATCAATCACGCCGTCCAGCGCCCGAAAGCGCGCTTCGACGCCCCAGAAGCAGCCGGCGGCAAAAGTTGCGGTTTTTTCGCTCATGGTTGCTGATCCTTCCAGAATAGTTAACAGATTACGCAGATTCTCACAGATTTGTGAATTTGACTTTCAAGTGACAGAATAATCTGCGTGAATCTGCGTAATCTGCGGTTTAATTGTTTTGTGGGGTTCTCTGGCATTCACGACGCGCGCGGGCGACAATGCACGCATGACTTCCGAAACCTTTCTCTGGCACGATTACGAAACCTTCGGCACCGACCCCAGGCGCGACCGGCCCTGCCAGTTCGCCGCGATTCGCACCGATACGTCGCTGGAGACCGTTGGCGAGCCGGTGGTGTGGTATTCCCAGCCGACCCGCGACATGCTGCCCTCGCCCGACGCGTGCGTGATCACCGGCATCACGCCCCAGACCGCCCTGGCCCGCGGCATGCCGGAATACGAGTTCGCCAACCAGATCTTCGAACTGATGAGCGAGCCCAGTACCTGCACCGTCGGCTACAACAATTTTCGCTTCGACGACGAAGTCTCGCGCTTCATGTTCTGGCGCAACTTCATCGACCCGTACGCGCGTGAATACAAAAACGGCAACAGCCGCTTCGATCTGATCGATCTGCTGCGCATGACCAGCGCGCTGCGCCCGGAAGGCATCGAATGGCCGGCCAACGACGAAGGGGTTCCCGGTTTCCGGCTCGAGGATCTGGCGCGCGCCAACGGATTTTCGGTCGCCAACGCCCACGACGCGCTCGCCGATGTCGAAAACACGCTGGGCATGGCGCGCCTGGTTCGTCGCCACCAACCGAAGCTCTGGAACTGGGCCTTGAGCCTGCGCGCGCGCCACCGGGTCGAGCAACTGGTCGAGAAGCGCGAAATCCTGCTGCATGCATCTTCGCGCTTTCCGGCAACATTGAAATGCATCGCCCCGGTGCTGCCGCTGTTCCGCCATCCGACCATCAAGAGCCAGTGGCTGGTCTGGAACCTCAGGGAGGACCCGGCTGAATTCATGGAATTCGATGCCGAAACCCTGGCCGACCTGTTCTGGACCGCCAGCGTCGACCTGCCGGAAGGCATGAAGCGGCTGCCGGTCAAGTGGATTCGCACCAACCGCTGCCCGATGCTGTCGCCTGTCGGCGTGCTCAATGGCGCGGCAGCACAGCGTACGCAGATCGATCTCGACCAGGCCGCCGGGTACGCGTACCGGCTGGGCGGTGAGCCGGCTTTTCTCGAACGCATGGTCGAGGTCTTCTCCGCCCCCAGACCCGGACAGGCGTTCGACGCGGAAACCGCGCTATACGACGGGTTCGTGTCCGACAGCGACCGACGCGTGGCCGAGCGTATTCGCGGTCAATCGCCGGATCAGGCCGCACGGCTTTTGGCGGCCCCGCCCGGTCCGTTCGCCGACGAACGGCTGGCCGAACTGTTGCTGCATTACGTGGGACGCCACGCACAGCCCAGTCTGGACGCGGAGAGTCTCGAAGCGTGGCGCGTATATCGTCGGCGCCGGCTGCTGGACGATCCCGAACTGGCACCGCTGCGGCTGCCCGAATTCCTCCAGCGAATCGACGAAATTCGACGCGAACGGCCCGACTGCACGCCGTTGCTCGACGAGCTTGTCCAATGGCCTGAACATATCGGAATCGACGATCTTTAGTGAAACGAAAGATCAACCACTTAGAGCACATTCCCAGAAACTACTTCCGACTGTTATACACAATCCATTGATTTGTCGAATGACGTTTTCGTTACGCTACGCACAAGTCACATTCAACAAAAAACAACATTTAACCCATTGTTTTCAAAGGATTCTCAAAATTTGGTTAAAATTTGTTCATTCCCGGGCCAGCCAGAGGACGGCGAACGTCAGGTCGTGTTGCACACAGGGTTGTCCACAACCACTGTGGATAAGCAAACCAGCCGTTGGAGACCGCCTCGATTCGGGCTTGTCACCGGAGCTACATCGCGGCCAGCGCGAGCTGATCGGGACTCTGGGCGCGTCGGCAACGGCGCTGCCGACGCGTCCGATCAATGGCGGACTTGAGTAGGCGGTCGCTGCGCGGCGAGACGAATTCAATCACGCTGCCGTCGTCGAACTGCATCATCATTACCATCGGCGGCTCGCCCTTGCGACCGGGGCGGGCGATCACGCCGCTGATGCACTTGCCGACGATCTGGTCTCGCACTGCACGGCTGGAACGGGTCTTGGTGGTGCTCATCCTGATGTCCTTGATTTCGGTTCAGGATGATTGAAACACGCTGGTTTCTCAAAACCTGAGAATCGCTTTTCTTTCCCTGATCGGGCATTAAAAAGCGCAACCGCAGATTACGCGGATTCGCGCAGATTATTGATCCATTAATCTGCGTACATCTGAGTAATCTGCGGTTTCTGGCTCTTTTCCAACCGCATCATGGCTGAAACACGACCGCTTCAGTCGGAAACCGGAAGCCGGGAGGCGAATGCATGCGCCAGCGTGGTCTGGTCGGTGTGCTCCAGTTCGCCGCCCAGCGGCACGCCCTGCGCCAGCCGCGACAGCCGGATGCCGTGCCGGCTGGCCAGGCCGGCGATATAGTGCGCGGTCGCCTCGCCTTCCACCGTCGAGTTGGTCGCCACGATGACCTCTTCGATCGGTTCCCCGCCGAAACGCCGCTCCAGCTGGTCCAGCCCGATGTCTTCGGGACCAATGCCGTCCAGCGGCGACAGCCGACCGAGCAATACGAAGTAGCGACCGTCGAACGCGGTCGCCTGTTCAATCGCCAGCACGTCGCCCGGGGTTTCGACCACGCACAGAACGCTGTCGGAACGGCGCGAGCTTGCGCAGATATCGCAAATATCGGCCGAGGTGAAATTCCGACAGCGGTCGCAGCGCCGGATATCGCGCACCGCGCGTGCCAGCACTTCTGCCAGCCGCTGGCCGCCGCGCCGGTCGCGTTCGAGCAGGTGCAACGCCATACGCTGGGCCGTGCGCGAGCCTACGCCCGGGAGGCACCTGAGCGCCTGCAACAGTTCCTCCAGCAGCGGATCGCTCAAGGCAGTGTGAATCCCGGTGGCAAGGGCATGCCGCCGGTCAATCCGGACATCTTTTCCTGACTGGCTTCCTGCACCCGGTTGACCGCGTCATTGAACGCAGCGGCGACCAGATCCTCCAGCATCTCGATATCGTCGCCAGCGGACGGATCAATATGGATCCTGCGCACCTCGTGGCGACCGCTGAGCGTGATCTCGACCATGCCGCCGCCGGCCTGTCCGGTGACTTCCAGGCCGGCCAGTTCTTCCTGGGCCTGCCGGAGATCTTCCTGCATCTTCTGCGCCTGTTGCATCAATTGCGCGATATTGCCTTTCATGGTTCACCCTGACGTTGTGGATTGGCGGGCCGAACCGAGCCGGGCACGATTTCGGCGTCGAATTTTTCCTGCATTCTCTTCACGAGCGGATCTTCGGCAACCGCCGCCTCGGCGTCGGCCTGCGCCCGGCTGCGCCGGTCGTTATCGAGCTTTGCCGGCGTCACCAGCTCCGATTCGTCGCCGACCGGCTTGAAATCCACCCGTCGCTCCAGCCCGGAATAGTCGTGCAGGGCTTTCGCCAGACTGGCCTTGAAGCGGTCGGTCACCAGATTGAGATCGTCGCGCCCGAGCCTGAATTCAACCCGCTGGTCGTCAACCTGACCCACGGCGAGCATCCCGGCAACCGCCTTGACCGAACCATTGAGTTCCAGCGCCTGCAGCACCCGCGGCCAGGACTCGCTGCTCAATGGCTCGACCTGGGCTCCTGCGCCGTCGGCCGGCCGAGCCGGGGCCACCGCGCCGCCCCGGTCCGGCGCAGTGTGCGCCGGCGGATCCTCGCGAACTTCGGCGGCCGGAGCGGATTTCGGTGCTGCCGGCGAATCTGCGGCTGGCGCTGTTTTCGCCGCCGGCCGTGCTGGCCGTGTCGGGTCGCCCGCGCCAGCCGGCTGAAACGCGAACATGCGCAGAATGGTCATCTCGCAACCGCTTCGATCCGATGGCGCAAGTCCGAGGTCGCGCCGGCCCGTGACCGCGATCTGGTAGTACAGCTGCACGTCTTCCGGATCCAGCCGTTCGGCATAGTCGACCAGGTTCTGCCAGTCGCTGCGGCTGTCGTCGCGGTAGTCCGGCACTTGTTGGATCAGCGCGACGCGATGCAGCATTTCTGCCAGGTCGGCCAGCAGACGCGAGAGATCGCGGGCCAGACTGAAGACTTCTCCGATGGCCGCCAGTGCCGACCCTGGCTCGCCATCGATCAGGGCCTCGACGATGGTGTTGAGGTGGCGTTGCTCGACCGTGCCCAGCATGTCTTCCACCGCCGCCGACTCGAGCTTTCCGTTGCCGGCCGCCAGCGCCTGATCAAGCAGACTCAGCCCGTCGCGCATGCTGCCGTCGGCCGCGCGCGCCAGCAACCCCAGCGCCGGTTGCTCGTACTCCAGTTCCTCGCGGTCGAGAATGTATTCGAGCTGGCCAATGATTTCCTCGACGCTGAGCCGGCGCAGGTTGAACTGCATACAGCGCGACAGAATGGTGACCGGAATCTTCTGCGGGTCGGTGGTCGCAAGCACGAACTTGACGTGTTCGGGCGGCTCCTCCAGCGTCTTGAGCAACGCATTGAAGCTGTGGGTGGAAAGCATGTGCACCTCGTCGATCAGGTACACCTTGAATCGCCCTCTCGCCGGCGCGTACTGCACGTTGTCGAGAATCTCGCGGGTATCGTCCACCTTGGTGCGCGAAGCGGCATCGATTTCAAGCAGGTCGATGAATCGTCCCTCGTCGATCGCCACACAATGCTCGCATTCGCCGCACGGCACGGCCGAAACGCCCTGCTTGCAGTTCAGCGACTTGGCCAGGATGCGCGCAATCGTGGTCTTGCCCACGCCGCGGGTGCCGGTAAACAGAAATGCATGGTGCATGCGGCCTTCGTTCAGGCCGTTGGTCAGGGCCCGGACAACATGTTCCTGACCGACCAGGCCGGCAAAATCCCGGGGCCGCCATTTTCGCGCAAGTACTTGATAACTCAAAATAAATCCTTCACCAGCGAGATCATAAACAACAAAGGTGCAGCCGCCATGGAGGCGCCGACCGCCATTCGGGTGGCAGAATCGAAAGTCTACACTACCGGGCTCGATTGCGCGTTTTTGCCGGCCCCGGCGCCCCGCCCGGACCGCAACACGACCATCGCGGATAGACTGGTACCGTGACCGCCGACCCGCCATTGCTGAGCATTGTGATTCCGGTCGGTCCCGGCGACCAAGCCCACCCCGGCCTGCTGCGGCGGCTTGCGGGTTTCCCCGGCCCGTGTCAGATCGTACTCAGTACCTGCGGGCCGCTGGCGGCGCGCTGGCCGGACGCCGCCCCGGCGGGAATCGAGCTGATACAGGTCGAAGGCGCTGCAGGGCGCGCCGGACAGCTCAACCGGGGAATTGCCGCGGCCTCCGGACAATGCCTGTGGCTGATGCACGCCGACAGCCAGCCGGGCGCCGCGGCGATGGCAGCGGCCGCCGGGTTCGCCCGTCGCTGCTGCCAGCCCGACAGGCGAATGACGCTGGGCTGGTTCGATCTGGCCTTCGCGGCCGACAGACCCGGGCTGGTGCGGCTAAACGCGGTCGGGGCCAACCTGCGATCGCGCTTGTTCCGAATGCCGTTCGGCGACCAGGCCTGGCTGATGCACCGCGAGATGTTCGTGCGTACCGGCGGCTTTGACGAACGCTTCGGTCGCGGCGAGGACCTGGACTTCATCGTTCGCGCCCGCCGATCGGGCGGGCGGCTTTGTCGTATGCAGGCGAAAATCACCACATCGGCCCGCCGTTACCGCGACCACGGCTGGCTGCGGACAACGCTTGCGCACCTCTGGCTTACGCTACGCTTGTGGCTGAAATCAATTCGCCGTTCCAGGAATCGACAAGCTTGAACTCCGCAGTTGCAATTTTCGTAAAGACGCCCGGGCTGTCGCCGGTCAAGACTCGCCTGGGTCGAACTTACGGCAGCCGGGCGGCCGAGCAGTGGCACCGACACGCCGCCATGTGTGTGGCCGCCAGTGCATCGGCCACTGGCCTGCCCGTGTACTGGGCGGTGGCCGAGGCCGAAGGCATGCAGCACGAGCTGTGGCAGAGGCTGCCGCGCCTGGCCCAGGGCGGCGGCGGATTGGGCCGCCGAATGGCCACGGTGCATACCGAGCTTGTACGGCGCCACGGCGGCGGCGTTCTGATCGGCGCCGACCTGCCCCAGATCGAGCCCCGTCACCTCCTGGCCGCGGCCGCATGGCTGGATGCCGCCGATCCGCGCCATGTGCTGGGACCAGCGCACGATGGCGGATTCTGGCTGTTCGGTGCTAACCGGACGCTGGCAACAGCCATCTGGGAATCGGTCCGTTACAGCCGCGACGATACCGCGCGCGAATTCATCAAGGCGGTCGAAGCCGGCGCCTGGGAAATGCTGGAACCGATGACCGACCTGGATCAGGCCGAAGATCTTCCGGCCGTACTGCGGCAACTCGAAGCCATTGGCACACCGACCGAACCGCAATGCCGGCTGATGCGGTGGCTGGAACAGCGCATCGAACAGGCCGCATGAACATTGTGCTGGAAAACGAAGCCGTCATCCGGCTGGGCGGCTTCGCCGCGGCGCTGGTACTGCTGGGATTGCTGCAATGGCTATTCAGCCTGCGCGGCGACAGCCGACCGGCGCGGCGGCAGCTGACCAACATGGCCCTGGTGGGCATCGACACGCTGGTACTGCGGCTGGCTTTTCCGGTGCTGGCAGTGGCATTCGCCGCCTCAGTGCACGATTCCGGTACCGGCGTGCTGGGCCGGCTGGACTGGCCCATGTGGCTGGAAATCGGGCTCGCCCTGGTGATCCTGGATCTGGCGATCTACTGGCAGCATCGATTGCTTCATACCGTTCCGCTGTTGTGGCGCATGCACCGCGTGCATCATGCCGACCGCGGCTTCGACCTGACCACCGGCGTGCGCTTTCATCCGCTGGAGATTGCGCTTTCGATGCTGTTCAAGTTCGGCGTGATCTGGCTGATCGGGGCACACCCAGGCGCGGTGCTGATCTTTGAGCTGGTGCTCAACCTCGGCTCGCTGTGGACGCATACCGATCTGGCGCTGCCCGACAGGCTCGACCGCCGGCTGCGCTGGCTCATCGTCACCCCGTCGATGCACCGCATCCACCATTCGACCATCAGGGCCGAGACCGACTCCAACTACGGATTCCACCTTTCGATCTGGGATCGTCTGTTCGGCAGCTATACCCGCAACCCGAAGCGGCCGGAGAAAACCATGCCCATCGGACTGGACGAATTTCCGCGCCCGGAGGACCAGACCCTCACCGCCCTGCTGCTCAATCCGTTCCGGAACAGTCGTCGAACCCGACCGCGAAGCCCCGGCACGTAGCGCGAGCCGGGATCGTTGGGTATTCTCGAGTATCCTTAAAAAGCGAGTTACACGAAGGCCACGAAGAAGGCACGAAGACCACGAAGTTTCAGATTCGAAAAGCCTTTCTTCGTGTCCTTCGTGCCTTCTTCGTGCCCTTCGTGTCCCGCTTTTCAGGAAGTTCCTTTCAATTCTTTAATCTGCGTTCATCTGCGTAATCTGCGGTTACGCTTTTGAAGTTCTATAGAAACTGCTCGTTGAGGATGCGCTCGTCCAGTGAGTGTTCCGGATCAAACAGCAGTTGGTGGCGCACGCTGGTGGCCTGGCGCACGACCACCCGGGAGACGTCGCGGACTTCATCGTAGTCGGCGGTGGCACTGACCGGGCGGCGTTCGGCGGTGAGTACCTGGAATTCGATTTCGACGGCCTCCGGCAGTACTGCACCGTTCCAGCGTCTTGGGCGAAACGGACTGATCGGGGTCAGGACGACAGCCTCGGTGCCCAGCGGCAGAATCGGCCCGTGGGCCGAAAGATTGTATGCGGTCGATCCGGCCGCGGTCGCCACCAGCACGCCGTCGGCAACCAGCCGGGCAACCCGCTCGGTGCCGTTGACCAGGATGCGAATGTGGGCGGCCTGATTGGTCTGGCGCAACAGGGCGACCTCGTTGATCGCCAAGCCCGACCTTACCTCGCCATGGACGGTCTCGGCGTGCATTCGCAACGGTGCGAGACTGAAACAGGTGGCATTGGCGATCCGCTGCGGCAGGTCGTCGACGCTGAAGCGGTTCATCAGAAATCCGACTTCACCCAGGTGCATGCCGAATACCGGCAGATTGCGGTCGCTGTTCTCGTGCAGGGTGTGCAACATGAACCCGTCGCCGCCCAGCGGCACCAGCACTTCGGCCTCGTCGCGCGAAACATCGCCGTAGCGTTCGGTCAGCTCGGCCAGCGCCTCGCGCGCTCGCGGATGAGCGCTGGCGGTGAATGCAATGCGCGGCGATTCGCTCATTGCCGGCTAGCCGGTGGCACTGAGCAATTGGCCCAGCCCATGAACGGCCACCTGCATGGTGGCGAAATCCACCGTTGCCGTCGCGCGCATTTCCTCAAGCATGGCGCGCGTGCGCGCGACCGAATCGGCGTGCTGTTCGAACCAGGCCGCGGTGGGATTCGGTTTGCCGCGCTGCTCGGTCAGTATCCGGCGCACGAGAATCCGGTGGTAACTGAACAGTTCGTCGCGCAGGTTGCCGCGGGCATGCGCATGCCATTGCTTCTCCACCGACAGGCTTTCGATGGTCTCGCGCAGCCAGCGCAGGCAGAGCACGTCGAACAGACCGAAGTACACCGTGCCGACTTCGACCACGCCCAGCTCCAGACCGCGCGCTTCATCAACGATATCCAGGGCCGAGTACATCCAGCCGAGCGCGGCCAGGCGCGTCGCGAAGTCGGCGGTGAACCCGCCTTCTTCCAGTTCGATTCGGCGCGCCTTCAGGGCGTCGCATTCAACCTCGGTGAGAATATCGGGCAACGCCTCGCGGAAGTCCTTCATGCCCGGGCCGAAGCGGTCGACCTTGCTCGAGATATCGATCTCGAAACCACCCGGCAGGGTGATCAGCCGCCGCGTGCTCTGGCGCATCAGGTTCCAGATTTCCAGATACATCCGGTTTTGCAGTTCCGCCGGCACGCTCGCATCGTAGCGTTCCAGTTCATGCCAATAGGATCTGGCCTCGAAGATCTCGCGTGCCACCGTATAGGCCTTGGCCACGGTGGCCGAGCTTGCGCCGGTGTCCTCCTTGATGCGCATGGCGAAATATGCGCCCATGCGGTTGACCAGGTTGTTGGTCACCCGCGTTGCGATGATTTCTCGCTTGAGCTTGTGCTGCGGCATCAGGTCGGAGAACTCCGTGCGCAACGGAAGCGGGAAATAATCCTCGAGTTCGCGCGACAAATAGGGATCTTCCGGAACCTCGGAGGCAACCAGATCCTGGTACAGCGTGATCTTGCCGAACGAAAACAGCACGGCCAGTTCCGGCCGCATCAGGCCGAGCCCGCGACCCACACGATCGCGCAGTTGTTCCTCGTCGGGCAGGTCTTCAAGGTCGCGATCAATCAGACCCTGGTGTTCGAGCATGGTGATGAAGTGCGCCTCGGCGCCCAGTCGGGTCGAGGTCAACGACTCCATCATGCTCAGCGCCTGGGTCTGAAGGTAGTTGCTGCGCAGCACCAGAGCCTCGACCTCGCCGGTCATTTCGCGCAACAGCTGGTTGCGCCGCGTTCGGTCGATGCGACCGGATTCGACCGCCTGGTCGAGCAGGATCTTGATGTTCACTTCATGGTCGGAGCAGTCCACCCCGGCCGAGTTGTCGATGAAGTCGGTATTGATCCGACCGCCGTTCATGGCGTACTCGATCCGGCCTTTCTGGGTCAGGCCGAGATTGCCGCCCTCGCCCACAACCCGGCAGCGCAGGTCGCCTCCGTCTACACGCACCGGGTTGTTGGCCAGGTCGCCGACGTCGGAATGACTCTGGCTGGAGGCCTTGACGTAGGTACCGATGCCGCCGTTCCAGAGCAGGTCGTACTCGGCGCGGAGAATCGCGCGAATCAACGCCTGGGGCGAAAGCTCTTGTTCTTCCACGCCCAGCCATTCCCGCACCTGTTCCGGGACTGCAATGGACTTGGACTGGCGCGAAAACACGCCACCGCCTTTGGAAATCAGGCCCTGGTCGTAGTCCGACCAGCTCGAACGGCCCAGTCCGAACAGTCGCTGGCGTTCGCCGAAGCCTGCTTCCGGGTCGGGATCCGGATCGATGAAGATATGCATGTGGTTGAACGCCGCCTTCAGCCGGATATGGCGCGACAGCAGCATGCCGTTACCGAACACGTCGCCAGACATGTCGCCGATGCCGACGACATCAAACGGTTCGCTTTGCGTATCCAGGCCCAGTTCGCGAAAGTGGCGCTTGACCGACTCCCAGGCACCCTTGGCCGTGACCCCCATCTTCTTGTGGTCGTAGCCGTTTGACCCGCCGGAGGCGAACGCGTCCCCCAGCCAGAAATCGTGCTCGACCGAAATCGCGTTGGCGATGTCGGAGAATGTCGCCGTACCCTTGTCGGCGGCCACCACCAGGTAGGGGTCGTCGTCGTCGTGTCGAACAACCCTTTCCGGTGGGCGGACGCGATCGCCTTCCAGGTTGTCGGTAATCGCCAGTAGCCCGTTGATGAACGAGCGATAGCAGTAAACGACCTCGGCCATGACTTCGTCGCGATCGTCGCTTTGCGGCAGATTCTTGACGAAGAAGCCGCCCTTGGCGCCCACCGGCACGATCATGGTGTTCTTCACCGTCTGGGCTTTCATCAGCCCCAGCACTTCGGTGCGGAAGTCCTCGCGCCGATCCGACCAGCGCAGCCCGCCACGCGCGACCTTGCCGCCTCGCAGGTGCACGCCCTCGACGCGTGGCGAATATACCCAAACTTCGCGAAACGGCCGCGGCCTGGGCAGGTCGGGCAGAGCCCGGGAATCGAATTTGAAGCTCATGTACTCGTAATGCTGGCCACGCGCGTCGGTCTGGAAGAAATTGGTCCTCAACGTCGCGCGGAGGGTATCGCTGAAACTCCTGAGGATACGATCCTGGTCGGCGCTGGCGACCGAATCCAGGATTCTCATCAAGGCCTTGCGCACGGTCCCTGCATCATCGTCGCGACCTTCGGTCTCGCGTGCCTGGTAGACGTCCTCCAGAAACTCGTCGAGCACGGCATCGTCGATACCTTCGGCCAGTTCCAGGCATTGCTGCCGAAGCTGCTTGCATGCGGCCACACGCCTGGCACGCTTCTCGTCGGCACGACTCGGGTCGAACCGCGCCTCGAAGTACTCCACCAACAGTCTCGCCGCCAGCGGCCAGGCTGCCAGCGTCTGCTCCATGTATTGCTGCGAAAACGGCGAGCCGGTCTGCTGCAGAAACTTGGCGCAGGCGCGCAGCATGCAGGCTTGGCGCCAGTCCAGTTTGGCCAGCAGGATCAGGCGGTTGAACCCGTCGTTCTCGTTGTGCCCGCGCCAGGTCTGCTCGAAGGCCTCCTGGAACTGGCTGCGGATCAGGTCCAGGTTGAGCGAGCCCGAGACCGGTGGCTGCATGTCGAAATCCTGGATCCAGATTCGATTGCCGTCGGCAAGCGCAAGCTCATAGGGGCGTTCGGAGACGATCCGCATGCCCAGATTTTCGAGCATGGGCAACACATCCGAAAGCGGGATCGGCTCGCTGTACTTGAACAGTTTGAAACGCAGAATCCCCTGCCGACGCCGCTTGGGCCTGTACAGGCTCATCTGCAGGTCTTCGATGTTGCGCAGACTGGCCGCCGTGAGCACATCGAAGCTGGCCACGTGCGGCGCGACATCACCCTGGTAACTCAGCGGAAACGCATTGCCAAAACGCCGCAACAGCTCCAAACCCTTTTCCTCGCCACATTTGCGGATCAGAATCTCGCCGAGTTCGTCGTCCCAGCTGCGGATCGCCTGCTTGATACGCGCTTCGATCTCGGAGACATCGAAACTCACTTCACGGTCCGCACGCGGCCGGATGATCAGATGCATTCGGGCCAGTTTGGATTCTCCGACCTGGACCGAAAAATCGAGTCGCTCGCCTTTCAACGCGCGCTTGAGAATCGCCTGAACTTTCTGCCGGTTCTCGGTATTGAACCGGTCGCGGGGGATGAATACCATGCACGAGTAGAACCGTCCGAACCTTTCGCGGCGAACGAACAGACGGGTCTGGGCCCGCTCCTGCAGGTCGAGAATACCCATGCTCAAATCGAGCAGGTCGTCGATGCCTGCCTGGAACAGCTCATCGCGCGGCAGCGTCTCCAGGATATGCATCAGGGCCTTGCCGGCGTGCGAACCCGGCCGCAGACCCGAGCGCTCGAGCGTACGCTTGACCTTGATTCGCACCAGCGGGGTATCGTGACAACGCCGGATATAAGCGCCGGAGGTGAACAATCCGATGATCCGCTTTTCGCCGCTGACGCGGCCCGAATCGTCGAAGCGAAGCACCGAGATGTAATCCATGTAGCCGTCGCGATGAACGGTTGCACGGCCATTGGTCTTGGTGATGATGATCGGATGAATCTCACCGCTGACACCGCGCGAGTCGCCCGACAGGTCGCTGAGCAACCGCGACGGGGATTTGCGGTGGGAATCGCGCATCAGGCCGAGACCGCTGTCTTCCACCGGCGCCAGCTTGCGGCCTTCGTCGCTTTCGGAGATCAGGTACTCGCGATAGCCCAGAAACGTGAAATGATCATCGGCCAGCCACTTGAAGAATTCGCGCGCCTCGGCCAGCTCATCGACGTCCAGTCCGGAGCGGCTTTCGGCCAGCTCATCGGCGATTTCAAGCGCCTTGCGCGTCATTTTCTTCCAATCCCTGACCGCGACACGCACGTCGGCCAGTGCCGAAAGTATCCGACGTTCGATTCGCGCCAGTGCATCCGGCGAGGTCTGACGATCGATCCGGATATGGATCAGCGATTCGGCTGAAACCTGGCCCGATTCATTGTCCCCGGCCATCTCCAGGAAGTGGCCGCCCTGGTCGCGCTTGAGCCGAACCACCGGGTGAATGATCAGGTGGACGCCAATGTCCAGGCGCGAAAGCGCCAGCACCACCGAATCGACCAGGAAAGGCATGTCGTCGTTGACCATCTCGACGACGGTATGGGTCGACGACCAGCCGTGCTCGGCTTCGCTCGGATTGTAGACCCGGATCAGCAACTCCCCGGGCCTTCGTTGCCGAAGAAAATCGAAGAACCCCGAGATCATGCGCGCCTGGTGTTCGGCGCTATCCTCGCTCTCCTCGGTTGCCGGATAGTGTCGAAGGAACTGGCGCGCGAAGGCCACTTCCGTTTCCGGCGCCTGGACGCGGAATTGATCGATGACCTCGTCGATTTTCATGTTCTTGTTCATTCAGTTACCTCGGACCACCACCGCCCCGTGTGATAAGGCGGTTAGCGCAATCCCGTTTCCAAACGACCAATGACCATGCGCTGGATTTCACTGGTCCCTTCATAGATTTCGGTGATCTTGGCATCGCGGAAATAGCGCTCCACAGGCATTTCCTTGCTGTAGCCCATGCCGCCGTGGATCTGCACTGCCTGATGGGCAATCCACATGGCCGACTCGGATGCGACCAGCTTGGCCATGGAACCGTCCAGGGTAAACCGCGCACCGCTGGCCTGCGCCTGCTGCTTGACCCAAGCCGCCCGAAGGGTGAGCAGACGGGCCGCTTCCAGGCGCGATTTCATGTCCGCGATCTTGGCCTGGATCATCTGAAAACTGCCGATCTCGCGACCGAAGGCCTTGCGCTCGCGGGCATAATCCACACTGGCCTCGTAGGCGGCCTGGGCAATGCCCACCGCCTGCGCGGCGATGCCGATGCGCCCGGCATCGAGCACGCCCATGGCGATCTTGAAGCCTTCACCCTCCGAGCCCAGCAGGCAATCGGCCGGGCACTTGTAGTCGTCGAGCTCGATTTCGCAGGTCGCCGAGGCGCGGATGCCGAGCTTGGGCTCGACCTTGCCGCGGCTGAAGCCATCGCGTTCGGCATCGATGATGAACGCCGACACCCCCCTGGCACCGGCTTCGGGCTCGGTCATCGCGAACAGCACGACATAGCGGGCATAGGGACCGGAGGTGATCCAGGACTTGCGCGCGTTGATCACGTAATGACTGCCGTCATCGGACTTGACCGCGCGCGACTTTATGTTGGATGCATCCGATCCCGACTGCGGTTCGGTCAATGCGTAAGCGCCGATTTCCGCGCCGCTTGCAATTGCGCGTACGTATTTTTCCTTCTGCGCCTCGGTGCCGTGCTTCAGGATGCCGTTGCAGAAAAGCGAGTTGTTGACGCTCATAATGGTGCCGTGGGCTGCATCAGCGGCGCAGATCTCGATCATGGCCAGCACATAACCGATAGTGTCCAGCCCGGCACCGCCGAACGCCTCCGGCACTTCGATACCCATCAGCCCGAGCTCGCCCATGGCTTGGATGTTTTCCAGCGGAAACTCCCCGGACCGGTCGAATTCCGCGGCCACCGGCAGGATGCGCTCGCGCGCGAAATCGCGCGCCGCCGACTGGATCATCTGTTGTTCTTCGGTCAAATTGAAATTCATGACGAATCATTTCCTGAAGATGGTTTTAAAACGGCCAAAACACCCGAAACCGGCGGGATTTCGGTGGCACTCAAAGGGCCTGAAAAATTGAGCGTGAAGTATATCACCCGGGCGCGAATATTCATTTGGCCGATGGCGCCCTGCAGTCGAATTTCGGGTTGTGTGAACGAGTTCACTTGACACGGCCGCCCGATGCGCTAAACTTGCATCTCCGGTCTGGGGTTCCCCCCTTCCCCGTACCGGATTGTGGCCGAGGTTCCCCCCTTGCCTCGGCCACTTCTTTTATGCCGAGGTGGCGGAATTGGTAGACGCGCTGGCTTCAGGTGCCAGTGTCCATTAGGACGTGGAGGTTCGAGTCCTCTCCTCGGCACCATTCCCGCGGGAATGCGGGAATTTGTAAAGGCGTAAATGGTCCGCCCGCTTACGCGCTCCAAATAGTGAATAGCCTGTTCGCTGCCGCTTGCCCAATAGCAGTCAAAACCGGAGCGTAATAACCGGCCATTCCCGCAGTCGGCAGCCGGCCACCAACCAGGTGCCATTTTCCATTTACGATTCACCATTTACGATTCACCATTTACGCTTTTCCCAACCACGCCCGGCCTCGAACAGCCCCCGCCAACCCACCTGCAGGCAACTACGCTAAACCCCAACGTTGCATAAATTTTCGAGCCGGAATCGCTACGCTGCCCGGTGTAGCAGCCGTCGTGATTTACATGGCGCGGCCTGTGCTCGCGTTGCCAATCCTCACGTAGGGTGAAGCTATGCTCCGTCGCAACACGCCGTGCAGCCTGGGAAATACTACTCTCCGGGCTTCCAGCTCCGAAAATTTATGCAACGTTGGGGTAAACTTCCCCCGGAACATGCCGAGGTGGCGGAACTGGTAGACGCGCCAGGTTTAGGTCCTGGTGGGATTTCCCGTGGAGGTTCGAGTCCTCTCCTCGGCACCATTTGTTTGGAAATGCGTAAATGGTCCGCTCGCTGGCGCTCGCTGCATAGCAGTCAAAACCGGCGCTTCCCACCGTTGGAGCCACGAGCCGGTGCCATTTACCATTCACCATTTACGAGTTCCAACCACCCGCACAATCCATCCAGCATCACCAACGCCCAGCCGAAACCGCCACCCCGGACACGCCACGCTCAAAACGCATTGATCCCCGTGAGCTCGCGACCCACCACCAGCTGGTGGATGGTTTCGGTGCCTTCGTAGGTAATCACCGACTCCAGATTGAGCATGTGCCGGATCGGCACGTATTCCAGCGTGATCCCCGACCCACCCAGCAGGTCGCGGCACTCGCGCGCGATATCCAGCGCCATGCGCACGTTGTTCCACTTGGCCAGGCTGACCTGGGTCGGGTGCATCGTACCGGCGTCCTTGAGCCGGCCCAGCCGAAGCGCCATCAATTGCGCCAGCGTGATTCTACGTCCCATATCGGCCAGCTTCAGCTGTACCGCCTGGTTGGCCGCCAGCGGACGCTTGAACAGCTCACGGTCTGCGGTGTAGCGCAGCGTTTCGTCAAGACAGGCGATGGCGGCACCGATCGGTCCCCAGGTAATTCCGTAACGGGCCTGATTCAGGCACGACAGCGGGCCCTTGAGGCCCTTGGCCCCGGGCAGGCGATTGGACTCCGGAACCCGAACGTTGTCGAGGTAGAGCTCGGATGTCACCGACGCCCGCAGCGACATCTTGGCCTTGATGTCGCGCGCCTCAAAGCCCTTCGAGTCGGTCTCGACGATGAATCCCTGGATGCCGTCGTCGGTGCGCGCCCAGACGATCGCGATCTTCGCCAGCGTGCCGTTGGTAATCCACATCTTGGCCCCGTTGAGAATCCAGTCGTCGCCGTCGCGCCGGGCATGGGTTTTCATGTTGGCCGGGTCCGAGCCGCCATGCGGCTCGGTCAGGCCGAAACAGCCGATGATTTCGCCACTGGCCATTCCGGGCAGCCAGGTCTCGCGCTGGGCCTCGGAACCGAAGGCATGAATCGGGTACATGCACAGCGAAGACTGCACCGAGACGAAGCTGCGCAGGCCGGAATCGCCACGCTCGAGCTCCTGGCAGATCAAGCCATAGCTGACTGCGTTCAGGCCGGCACAGCCATAGCCCTCGAGACTGGAGCCCAGCAGCCCCAGATCGGCGATTTCGGGAATCAACTCGGTCGGGAATCGTCCGGCATCAAAGCACTCGGCAATGAGCGGAAGCGCGCGCTCGTCGACGAAGCGGCCCACGGAATCCCGAATCATGCGTTCCTCGTCGGTGAGTTCCCCGGAAATGTTGTACAGATCAAGCGGATCGAGTTTTGACATGGGACCTTGGATTGGTAATTTGAATGATTCAATTATGATGCGCGTCGAACTGCCGCAGTGCGCACGGCAGCAATGCGTCGGCGAACCGCTCGGGCGGCAAGCGACCGGGGTCGACAGCGCGCGACGGGATGCGCGGGATTGTACCAGCGCAGGCGCATCACAAGCGGCCGGATGGCTATAATAGCGGGCTGGATTTATCAGGATCGAAATTTATGCATCATATCTCGATTGGCGATGTCTCCGTCGCTGCAATCGTCGCCGTAATCCTCGCTGTAACGATGGCGATCGGACCGCTCAATGCGTCGGCCCAGGGCGATCCCGAGCGCGGCAAGGTTGTCGCCTATACCTGCAGCGGCTGCCACGGCATTCCGTTTTACAAGAACGTCTATCCCACCTACAGCGTTCCGAAGCTGGGCGGACAGAACCAGGAATACCTGATCGCCGCGCTCAAGGCCTACCGCTCCGGCGAGCGCCAGCACCCGACCATGCGGGCCCAGGCCGCGACGCTTTCGGATCAGGACATTCTCGACGTCAGCGCCTATTTTGTATCGATCGGGGAGAATGAATCATGAGCCGCTGGAGCGTACTTGCCGCCGCTGTCGCCGTCGCGGCCTCGATGACCACCCAGGCCTCTGCCGCCGGCGATCACCGCCGTGGACTGGAAAAGTCCCAGGTATGCCAGTCGTGTCACGGCCGCACCGGCAACGAAAGCCTGCAACCGGCTTACCCGCGGCTGGCCGGCCAGCACCAGGATTACCTTGAACACGCCCTGAAAAGCTACCGCGACGGCAGCCGCCAGAATGCCGTGATGGCCGGATTCGCGTCCGGTCTCAGCGATCAGGACATCGCCGATCTGGCCGCGTGGTACGCCCGCCAGGAAGGCCTGTCGGACCTGACGATCGACTGATCGAACACTGCGCGGAATTTCCGCGCAGCGAGCGCGAGCCCCGCCTCTGCCGGAGGCTTGCACCCGGGCCGGGTGCGGGTGGCGTTTCAAATTCAACTTTAAAACTACAAAGGCGGTTTCGCCTCGCGCTGCGCGCTTGCAGGCGAGTTACTATTTTCGGTTGCAAAAAAAGTAACCAAAAATGCGCTTTACAGGCGGCAGCTGTTGAACGAGTTGGTCGGAGGGGTCCGGTGGTTAGGTGTTTGATCCTGCATTCGTTTTGAGATCTTTCTGTACGAACGGAGTGTTCCTCTTTGGCTAGCGGGCGACGAATGGATCGGGGCTTCGATCGTTATCGGTGGTGGGGCATTTCGATAGTGGTGATTGCCACCTGTCCGTTTGCTGAAGATGGTTCCGGATCGAGGCAATGAGTGGGTTCTGGCTCAATTGCCGAGCATGGAGCATCTACGCGCGCTGTCCGCGACCAGGCCACAGTAGCAGTCACCCCCACGGCACTGGAACCCTTTTCAGCAAACGGAAACCAGGGATTTTCCACGATCGAAACGCCCCACCTCCGATCATCATCGAAGCCGGAATCGCGAGGCTGCCACGGAGCCAAAGAGGAACAGGGCGATCGTACAGAAAGATCCCGGATCAGCGCCATGATCTAACACCAAACCACCCGGCCAATCAACCCGCACCGCCACTCTCTGCTGCCTGTAAAAAGCGCTTTTGCCTACTTTTCAGGCGCTTGTGAAAAGTAGGTCGCCTGCAAGCGCGCAGCGCGAGGCGAAATGGTTTCAGAAGTTGAATTTGAAAACAGGCCGCACCCGGAAAGGATGTCTAAGGACAACCGTGCGTGGCCGCCACGGCGTCGCAGCAGAATGGGTGGTGAGCGAGGAGAGCCTTACTCATAGTACGGGTTCTGGCCGGTAGCGTGATCGGTTCCATCGGTCACGCTACGGATCTCCGGCACCAGTTCGCGAAGCTGGGTCTCGATTCCCTGACGCAGCGTCACATCGACCATTCCGCAACCGTGGCAGCCGCCACCGAAGCGCAGAACCACATCGTTTTCCTCGGTCACATCGACCAGCGAGACCACGCCGCCATGAG
This sequence comes from Wenzhouxiangellaceae bacterium, assembly GCA_040904965.1. GTDB lineage: Bacteria > Pseudomonadota > Gammaproteobacteria > Xanthomonadales > Wenzhouxiangellaceae. Next base: position 20,335 of record JBBDSL010000049.1, on the reverse strand, counting down.
ATGCGACCATCGGGTTGATGCGCGACTCCAGCACCCATGAAACGCGCTCGTGCAACGACGCGTCTTCGCCGGGCGCCTGCCCCTTCAAACCGGGTGCCCGTATGCTCAGCTCGCCGCCGGTGGATGTGGTCTCGAAATCGATCATTGCGCCGTCCAGGGCCTTGCAGCCTTCCTCGGAGACGAACAGCGTGAACACGCCGCAGTCGACCCCCTCGTCGCTGGGCCGCTGCTCGCCCGGCGGGCAGAAATTCAGCGCCACGTCGGCCGCCGGCGTTCCGGCATTGTGGGTCGAAAGCCGCAACTGCGTACCCTCGGGCTGATCCTCCAGCAGTTTGGCGAAATAGTCGCGTGCGGTTGGCGTTACGGTCAGCATGCTTTGCACCATTTATGAATCCAATGGCGAAAGTATATCGCACTGAATCGGTCCTGTTTCAATCGGGAGCCTGATTACGTAGTTGACTCAGCTGCGCCGAGACAGAAAAACCCCCGGAACCGCAGATTTCGCAGATTCACGCAGATTGTTGTTTTACCTGGAATGATTATCTTTGCATCGATCCGCGACGTGGATAACAGGCTACGGTTCAACCGCCGTTTGTAGGGCGTGAGGTCCGAGTCGAAAGTTCAAGACTGATCGAGGCAGTAAGCAGTAACGCCCTGGCCGCGCCAAAAAAGACTCATATTCGGTAATCTGCGTGAATCTGCGTAATCTGCGGTTCGCTTTTCTAAGTGGCTGACACGCGTACGTAATCGGGATCGGGAATGTTCATGACCCAACCGTCTCCAGGCGCGCCAGCAGCCACGGCAGGGAATGATCCAGCCGCCAGTCCATGCCGCTGTGGTTGCCGTCGAACGTCTCGAAACGATGCGCAACGCCGGCCGCCGTCAGTCGTGCGGCCAATTCGCGCGTGCCGTAATGAATGAAGTACTGGTCGCGATTACCAACATCAATCCACAGCGCGCGCAGCTGGCGCAGCGCATCGAACTGGCGGTCGTCGAAGCGGACGGGGTCGAAATTCAGCCAGCGTTGCCAGACCTGGTCGTTCAGGCGGGCGGTTTCGAGACTGAATGGCAACTCCAGGTTCAACGGTTCACCCGGGGCCGGCGAGTAGCTCGCCGCCAGACACAGCACCATCAACGCGTGGAATGCGCGGCCGGAAGGCTTGCGCGCGCGCCAGAATGCTGAGACGAACGCCTCGCAGTCTCCTTCGAACAATGCAAGCTCGTCGCAGCAGACCACGAAATCGCGTTGGTAGACCCGATCGAAACCGCAGTCGCCGGCGTGGCTGGCAATGCCACCGAATACCCCGGGGTGTTGTGCCGCCAGGTGCAACGCGCCGAATCCGCCTGAAGACTTGCCGAACACACCGCGTGCGGCCGGACGGGCGATGGTGCGGAAGCGCCGGTCGAGTTCCGGCACCAGTTCCTCGATCAGGTGCCGGGCGTAATTGCCAAGCGCCGGAGAGTCGACGAACTGGTTTCCGCCCAAGGCGGTAAAACTGTCGGGCATAGCGACGATCGCCGGCGGCATGGCTCCGGATGCGATCAGGCGGTCCAGCCGCTGCGGCAGATTTTCTCCGTGGTTGCGCCATGCAACCTGGGCAGGACCTGAGCTGGTGTAGGCCGGCAGACTCCAAAGCGCGGGATAGCGGCGCCGGTCTTCATCCTGGTAGCCCGGCGGCAGGTAGACCAGCACATCGCGGGTGACTGGATCGCCCAGCGGATTGGGATCGACCAAAAGCGCCGAATCATGGCGAAACGAGGTGATCGTTCCGCGCTGCCCGGGCGCCGGCGGACGCAGCGCAGTAGCGCGTCGCAGACTGGTCATGCCCGCTTCAGCGGAACGACCTTGCGCTGGTTACGTGGCAAGCGACCCATTTCGGGTACCAGCTGGGTCAGGATTTCCCGCAATGCATCCGAGTCATATCGCTGCACAGCGCGCTCGGCGCGCTGAATGACTGCTTCCAGATCATTGATATCCGCAGAGCCATTGCGGGCCAATAGAATCTTTTCATGCCCGGTATTGGCATACGACTCGTGCGCGTGGAATAGCTCTTCAAAAAGCTTCTCGCCCGGCCGCAGTCCGGTGTACACGATCTCGATGTCCCGCCCGGGCTCCTTGCCAGCCAACCGGATTAATTGCTCGGCCAGGTAGCTGATTCGGACCGGTTGTCCCATGTCGAGTACGAAGACCTCCCCGCCCCGACCCAGCACGGCCGCCTGGAGAATCAGCTGGCCGGCCTCGGCAATGGTCATGAAATAGCGCGATATCTCGGGATGCGTGACCGTCACCGGTCCGCCTTTTCGAATCTGTTCATTGAACAGTGGCACCACCGAGCCGGTGGAATTGAGTACGTTGCCGAACCGGACGGTGATGAAGCGGGTATCCGAACGCGAATTGATTTCCTGACAATACAGTTCGGCAATTCGCTTGGTCGCGCCCATGACGTTGCATGGATTGACCGCCTTGTCGGTGGAAATCAGCACGAAAGTTTTGACCGAATGGCGCGCCGCCGCCTCGGCCATGCGCATCGTTCCGACGACATTGTTCCGGAACGCCTCGCGCACTTGGTTCTGCAGCATCGGCAAGTGCTTGTAGGCAGCTGCGTGGAAGATGACTTGCGGCCGGTGACGCGCTACAACCATTTCCACCGTCGCCGGGTCGCAAACATCGCCAAGCACCGCATCCATGACCAGGTCATGGAATTCACCGCGAAGGTCGTAATCGATCCGATACAGGTTGTACTCCGAGTTGTCCAGCACCACCAGCCCGGACGGATCCAGGCGCGCAATCTGGCGACACAATTCGGCACCGATGGAACCGCCGCCGCCGGTGACCAGTACCCGCTTGCCGGCCAGGTCGGCGCGAATCGCATTCCAGTCCAGCGAAACCGGGTCGCGACCCAGAAGATCGTCGATCGCGACAGGCTTGAGCTCCGCAAAGCGGGTGATGCTGGCACCAAGTTCCTTCAGCGTGGGCAGCGTCTTGAACTCCACGCCGGAGGCCTCGCACAGGGCAACGACGCGCTGCATCTGATTGTTGGTTGCCGAGGGAATCGCGATCACCGCCAGGTCAATGGCCGCCTCGCGTGCGATACGCGGCAATCTCTGGATACTGCCCAACACCGGGACGCCGTCGATTTCCGTGCCCGTCAGACGCTTGCTGTCGTCGAGAAATCCGACCAGCTCGAAGCCACCGCGTCGCCGCAGCTCCGGCAGCAGCAGGCGACCCGAACGTCCTGCCCCGATGATCAGCGTGCGCTGGCTGGTGCGCCGCCAGCGCACTTCGGTACGCATGTCCCTGAAAATTCGGAAGGCCAGGCGCGGCAGGCCCAGCGAAAACAGCAGGATGAACGGGTACAGCCAGAGCAGGGGTGCGACCACCTCGACCCCGTGCTCCATGATCAGCAGCACCGCGCCGATCGCGACCGACCCAAGCAGCGAGGCGCGTACAAGATTGCCAAGATCGGGCAGGCTGGCAAAACGCCAGAGTCCGCGATACAGCCCGATGCGCCAGTAGACAAACCCCTGTATCCCCATCAGCAGCAGGCCTTCGGCAACCAGTTCCAGCGGCGCCGGCCAGGAAGCGTCGAACATCGCCTGGGCGCACCAGCGCGCGAGCAGCCAGGCAATGGCGGCAACGATCAGATCGTGGATGACGACCATTGTGCGAATGTTCTGATAACGCGGTGCTCGCCTGAGGACACGCAAATTCATGTCGTCACGCGCTCCTTTGCAACAACGAAATGAACAAGGTACCAGGCTCCTGCAAGGATGACTGTAACCACCGCAGCCGCCCCCGGATCTGCCTGCGGTTTCCAGAGCACCATGGCTGTAGCCGGTAGTACCGGCAAGCCGTCGAGTGCAACCCAGGCCGGCGGCACGCTTTGGTGAGGCCGGCCCATACGGATCAGGTATTGGCACGAATGATCCGTGCGCGGAGTATACCACCGCTTCCCGCGGGCGACGCTCCAGCAGCGTGTGGCGACGCCATCGATCACGATGGGCGAAACAACGACATACGCCAGCCGGACCGCCAGGGTCATTCGCCAAGCACGCCGATAACCGGCCGAGTCGTCTCCCATTCGCGGCAACTCGGACACTGCCAGTGCCAGGTCTGCCCGCTGAAGCCACACTGACGACAACGAAAACGCGGCTGGTCGGCAAGCAGGCGATGCATCAGATTGCGCAACAGTTCCGGATCGATCTCATCAATGCGATGTCCGTGCCGGTGCATCAGTTCGAGCAACTGATACAGTCCGCGCGCCGTCGGCCGCTTCTGGAGTTGTCCCAGCAGGAAGTGGATCGCACTGGTGGGATCGCTCTCGGCCCGGATGGCGGCAAACGCAAGCACGGGCGCCAGCGTGGAACCACGCGTGACCAGACGTTCAAGCCAGTCGAGCAATTCGGGCTCTCGTCCCAGCTCGGTAAAACAGCGCGAAAGACTGTCCACGACCAGCACACTGATGTCGGGATCGAGTTCACAGGCTTTCTGGTAGTGTTCCGCAGCCTGCGCCCACTGACCGGCGGCTGCATCCAGATCGGCCTCAAGCAGGTATGCGCGAACGCAGTCGGCATGATGACTGCGTGCAGTCGTCAGGTGGGCGCGGGCATTGTCGATATCGTCGACCTCCCCGGCCTGTGCGGCAAGTTCGCAGTGAAATTGAGCGATCAGGGCCGAGGTGTCGTAGTCGCAGACCTGGGCCAGCTTGCGCGCCTGCACGATCGCGTTCTTCCAGTCCTTCTCCTGTTGGTAGATGGACAAAAGATTCCTGATCGCGACTTCGGAATATCGGCCGTCATCGGCCAGTTCGCAAAACAGCTTTTCTGCACGGTCCAGAAGACCGGCACGCATGTAGTCTTCGCCGAGTTCCAGCAGTGCCTGGATGCGGTGCTGATCGCTCAGATTGGAACGGCCGATGATATGCCGGTGAAATCGGATTGCCTTGTCCACCTCGCCCCGGCGGCGAAAGAGATTACCGAGGGCAAGATGCGTCTCGGCGGTCTCGGTATTGATGTCGGCCAGTTTGAGGAAGACTTCTATGGCCTTGTCGGGTTGCTCGTTGAGCAGGTAGTTCAGACCGCGGAAGTAATTCGATGATATTGCATGCCGCTGGCGACGCTCGCCGCGTTTGTAGCTGCGGGTTGCCGCCCACCAACCCGAAAGCGCTGCAACCGGCAACAGCGCCAGCATCAGCAACATCACAGGCTCAGACATCGGTGAGGCTCGTGCTCGCCTCCGACGGTCTGGCGGGCTCCTCGCGGCGCGAACGACGACGGAACGTCATCAGGGCCGCGGCGGACACAAACCCGATGATCAGCCCAGCGCAAGCCGAGAGCACCACCACCGCGCCCAATGCGGCCGCAGGTTTGAAGAAAACAAGATTGAGGGTTACCGGGTCGGGATTAAGCGCGCCTAGCAAAACGCCGATCGCGGCACCCGCGACGATTGCCAGGCCCAGCAGCCAACGCCACATGAAATCAGCCCTCCGCGGCCAGGTTCACGCGCTCGCGCAGTTCCTTGCCGGGTTTGAAATGCGGCACGTACTTGCCGGGAAGAGCGACCGAATCTCCGGTCTTTGGATTGCGCCCAATCCGTGGTGGCCGGAAGTGCAGGCTGAAGCTGCCAAAGCCGCGTATCTCGATGCGATCACCGCTGGCAAGCGCACCACTCATCTGCTCGATGATGGAGCGGACCGCGAGATCAACGTCGGTCTGGCTCAGGTGTTGCTGCTGCTCAGCCAGCTTTTCAATTAGCTCGGACTTGGTCATGCCGTCACTCCGTGAATAGGCGGCGGACCTGGGGGTCCGCCGCGTGAATCACTACACGTGGATCACTACATGTGGATCACTGCAGGATCAGTCCTTGCCGAGCTGCTCGCGCAGCAGTTCGCCAAGCTTGGTGCTGCCGGCCTTCGGCTGCTGGTACTGATCCACAGCGTCGGCAAGTTCGTCGTCGTCCTTGGCCCGGATCGAAAGCGTCAGGTTGCGCGTCTTGCGATCCAGCGCCACGAACTTGGCTTCAACCTCGTCGCCAACGCTGAACATCTTGGTCGCATCATCGACACGTTCCTTGGCCATGTCGTTGGCCTTGAGGTAACCGTCGACCCCATCGGCCAGTTCGACTACCGCGCCCTTGGCATCGATCTCGCGCACCTTGCCGGTAACGATGGAACCGCGCGGGTGCTCGGCCATGTAGGTTGCGAACGGATCCTGGTCGAGCTGCTTGATGCCCAGCGAAATGCGCTCGCGCTCGGGGTCGACGGCCAGCACAACGGCCTCGACTTCCTCACCCTTGCGGAAATTGCGAATGGCCTCTTCGCCCGGAGTCATCCAGGAGATGTCGGACAGATGAACCAGCCCGTCGATATCGCCTTCCAGGCCGATGAAGATGCCGAAGTCGGTGATCGACTTGATCGTGCCCGCAACCTTGTCGCCCTTGTTATGCAGCGCGGCGAAGGCTTCCCACGGATTGGGACGAACCTGCTTCATGCCCATGGAGATGCGGCGGCGCTCGCCGTCGACATCCAGCACCATGACTTCGACTTCTTCGCCGATATGCACGACCTTGTTCGGGTTGACGTTCTTGTTGGTCCAATCCATTTCGGATACGTGAACCAGGCCTTCGACACCGTCCTCGATCTCGACGAAGCAGCCGTAATCGGTGATGTTGGTGACCCTGCCGAACAAGCGCGAACCCGGCGGGTAGCGCCGGTCGATGTTGTCCCACGGATCCTCGCCCAACTGCTTGAGGCCCAGCGAGACGCGCATGCGCTCGCGATCGAAACGCAGCACGCGAACTTCCAGCTCGTCGCCGACCTCGACCACTTCGGACGGATGGCGCACGCGCTTCCATGCCATGTCGGTGATGTGCAGCAGACCGTCGATTCCGCCCAGGTCCAGGAATGCGCCGTAATCGGTGAGGTTCTTGACCACACCCTTGACCACTGCACCTTCTTCCAGGCGATCGATCAGGTCTTCGCGCTCGGCAGCGAATTCGTGCTCCACGACCGCGCGGCGCGAGACCACCAGGTTGTTGCGGCGGCGATCGAGCTTGATGATCTTGAATTCGAGGTCCTTGCCCTCGAGGTAGCTCGGATCGCGCACCGGTCGCACGTCGACCAGCGAACCCGGGAGGAATGCGCGGATGCCGTCGATGCTGACGGTGAAACCACCCTTGACCTTGCCGGTAATCTGGCCGATCACGTTTTCCTCGGCATCGCTGGCCGTTTCCAGCTTGTCCCAGATGCGCGAGCGCTTGGCTTTTTCGCGCGACAGTCGGGTTTCCCCGAAGCCGTCCTCGATCGCCTCGAGCGAGACTTCCACATCGTCGCCGATCTCCACTTCGAGTTCACCGTCGGGCGTCTGGAACTGATGGATGGGCACAATGCCCTCGGATTTCAGTCCGGCATTGACGACAACGACATCTTCACGGATTTCGACGACTCGTCCGGTGACGATCGCACCGGGGCGGAGTCTGGATTCATCCAGGCTTTGTTCAAATAGTTCGGCAAAAGTTTCGGTCATGGAATTGCGTGGTTCCTGCAAGACTCGGGCAGCTGCTGTACTCAAAAGTGGTGTCCCGTGGGTTCTTGTCATCTGCATCCGCAAGGCGGAGGCTCGTTAATGAAACGCACCGGCGGGCCTTGTAACGTATGGCCTTCCGGTACACGACGGCTCTACTGATTTACATCTTTCGGGAACTGGTCTCCGAACCTTTGCCGGGCGAGCCCGACAACGTGTTCAACGACCTGATCCAGCGACAGGCATGTCGAATCCACGACTACCGCGTCGACGGCCGGCACGGTCGGTGCGACTGATCGTTCACGGTCGCGCCGATCCCGGGCCTGCATGTCCCGAAAAAGACGGGAAAGCATAACACTTTCTCCTTTTTCCTTCAACTGCTTATATCGTCTTTTCGCGCGTTCCTCCACGCTGGCCTCGAGAAACAGCTTCAACTCGGCTTCCGGGAACACAATCGTGCCCATATCGCGACCGTCCGCGACCAGCCCCGGCCGATTACGATAAGCCCGCTGCAACTCCAGCAGCGCCGCGCGCACCGCCGGTATCGCGGCAACCTTCGAGGCCATCGCGCTGACCGCCTCGGTGCGCAGCGCATCGCCCACTTCGCGGCCTGTCAGCAACACGTCGATGCCGTCGGCGCCGGCGCGAAACGTAAGGTCTACGTTGCGGGTCAGCTCGACCAGTGCGGCCTCATCGTCGGCCGAAACATCGCGCTCAAGCGCGGCCAGCGCGACCGAGCGGTAAACCGCGCCCGAATCCAGCGCGTTCCAGCCCAGTCGGCGCGCAACCGCGGCCGAAACCGCCCCTTTTCCGGCGCCCGAAGGGCCGTCTATGGTCAGTACCGGCGGCTGATCTAGATCCATTGCAGTTGCGCTCCCAGCGATTCGAGATGTCCGGCAAACTCCGGATAACTGGTGCGGATCCACTCCGCCCCGTCGATTTCCACCGGACCGTCGGCGACCAGTGCCAACACCGCCAGACTCATCGCGATGCGGTGATCGCCGGCCGAATCGACCCGGCCGCCGTGCACTGCACCCCCATACACCGTGGCGCCGTCGGGCCGTTCATCGACGCGCACGCCCAGCTGTCTGAGCTGGCGGCTCATTACGGCCAGGCGATCGGACTCCTTGACCCTCAGTTCCTCGGCACCGGAAATCACGGTCTCGCCCTGCCCGGTCGCGGCCATGGCCATGACCAGCGGGAACTCGTCGATCGCCAGTGAAACCCACTCGGTCGGCACGCGCGTGCCGACCAGCCGCTCCGGCGCCGAGACCTCCAGCAGTGCAACCGGCTCGGAACCGGCACCCGCGCCCGTTACCGGGTGCTGAACGACAGCCGCACCGGCCATGTGTTCGAAAATGCGCAGAAAACCGTCGCGGGTCGGATTGACCCCTACTGGCCCTACCGTGATGCGCGATTGCGGCACCAGCGCGGCTGCTGCGATCATGAACGCCGCCGACGACAGGTCTCCGGGCACCGAAATGGCAGCACCCTGCAGCCGGGCCGGGCCGCGCACGCTGGCCTTGCCCCCGGCCTGCTCCACCTGCACCCCGAAGGCCGGCAACAGGCGCTCGGTATGGTCGCGCGAGATTCCCGGCTCGTGTACCCGGGTCAGGCCGTCGGCATTCAGACCGGCCAACAAAATCGCGGACTTGACCTGCGCGCTGGCGACATTCAACCGGCGCTCTATCGCCACCAGCGGCCGCGGCCTGACGGTCAGCGGCGCATGCCCGCCCTGGCTATCGATCTGCGCGCCCATGGCACGCAGCGGCTCGATGATGCGATTCATTGGCCGGCACGACAGCGACGCATCACCAATCAATTCAATCGATGCCCCGAACAGGTCCGGATGACCGCACAACGCGCCGGCAAGCAAACGCATGCCGGTGCCCGAATTGCCCATGTCCAGCGCGCCGGACGGCGGTCGCAACTGACCGCCCTGGATTTCCACCCGGCCGCCGCTACGCGAAACGCGCGCGCCCAGACCGGCCATGGCCGCCAGTGTTGCCAGGGTATCCTCGGCGGCCAGGAACCCTTCGATCGTGGTCGTGCCGTGCGCCAGGCCGCCAAAAATCGCGGCCCGGTGGGACACCGACTTGTCTCCCGGCGGCGTGATTCGGCCGGCTAGCGGTGCAGCGGCGGGCTGGACGATAAGCTTCAACGAATCAGAACTCCGGGCGTGATTAGAGGATTTCGGCCAGCGCTTCGAGCAGGCGCCTGTTTTGCGCCTCGGTGCCGATGGTAATGCGCAGGTAATCCTCCAGCCCGTAATTGCCCACCGGGCGCACGATAATACCGCGCCTGAGCAACTGTTCATCAAGCTCGACGCCGGGGCGGTCGAAGCGCGCCAGTACGAAGTTGGCCGCAGACGGGATGACGGCAACGCCCAGCCGCTTGAGACCGGCGGTCAACTGCGCCATTCCGACGCTGTTCATTGCCCGCGAACGCTCGATGAATTCCCGGTCGGTCAGCGCCGCACGGGCCGCCGCCAGGGCCAGTGAATTGACGTTGAACGCCGGTCGAACCCGGTTCAGCAGGTCGGCGATGCCGGGATTGGAAAGCGCATAGCCCACGCGCAGACCGGCCAGCCCGTAGGCCTTGGAGAAGGTCCGGGTGACGACCAGGTTGGGGAACCGCTCCAGCCACTTCGATGCGTCGCCAAGTTCATCGGATTCGACATATTCGCTGTAGGCCTCATCGACCACGCAGATCACGTGGCCGGGTAGCGAGCCCAGAAAATCCTGCACCCGTCCGCCGTCCAGCCAGGTGCCGGTCGGGTTGTTGGGGTTGGCGATCCAGACCATGCGGGTGTGCGGCCCGACGCGCTCGTAAATGGCCCTGAGGTCGTGGCCCAGCGGCATTGCCGGATGATCCCCGGGCAGCGCCGGCGCCACCACGGCTTCGGCCCCGACCATCTGGGTCGCGATCGGATAGACGGCAAAGCAGTATTGGGAAAAGACCGACTGCAGGCCCGGCTGCAGGAATACCTGAGCCAGGAACACCAGCACGTCGTTTGAACCGTTGCCCAGCGTGATGCAGTTGGCGGGCACGCCGTGCTTTTCGGCCAGGGCGGACTTCAGATGGAAGCCGTTTGCATCTGGATAAAGCCAGGCGTCCTCCAGCGCGTCGCGCACTGCCGCCAGCGCGGCCGGACTGGCGCCCAGCGGATTCTCGTTGGATGCCAGCTTGATCGAATCGCTCACCCCGTATTCGCGCTCGAGCTCGTCGATCGGCTTGCCGGGAGTATAGGGTTTGAGCTCGCGCACACCGGCCACGGCGAGATCAGAATAGTTCAGTAATTCCATTATTCGGTCACCTATTCGTTCTCCGCCTTGGGCTCGCGTTCCATCAGCACCTGAACGCCCCTGGACGCGCTCCAGCCACGATAAAGAATGCCGTGCACCTGCTCGGAAATCGGCATTTCCACGCCCGCGCGTTCGGCCGCCCGCATGACTTCCTCGGCTGCGTGATAGCCCTCGACGACCTGGCCGATGGTCCGCATGGCCCCATCGGCGCTTTCGCCCTTGCCCAGGGCCAGGCCGAACCGGCGATTGCGCGAGGCATTCCCGGTGCAGGTCAGTACCAGATCGCCCAGGCCGGCCAGGCCCATCAGGGTTCGGCTTTCAGCACCCATGGCCACGCCAAGGCGCATCATTTCAGCCAAGCCGCGGGTGATCAGCGCGGCGCGCGTATTCTCACCCAGACCCAGCCCGTCGGCCATGCCACAGGCGATTGCAAACACGTTCTTGACCGCACCGCCCAGTTGCGCACCGATCAGATCGGCCGTGTAATAAGCTCGAAAACTGCTACCGTGCAACAACTCCGCCCAGGCTCGCCCGAACCCGGGCTCGGACGCGCCTACCGTCACTGCCGTGGGCAGACCGCGCGCCACCTCGCCGGCGAACGAGGGCCCGGTCACCACCGCCAGTGGAATCGATGGCCCGAGTCGTTCGCGCGCCGCTTCCGAAAGCAGCCGCCCGGTTTCGGGCTCGAAACCCTTTGTCGCCCATGCCAGGCCACGTCCGGTGTCGATCGCGCCGGCAATCCGGTCGAGCACGCCGGCAAAGGCCGAACTCGGCACCGCCAGCAGAATGCGATCGGCACCGTCCAGGGCCAGTTCGAGGTCCGCAACGGGTTCCATGGCCTCGGGCAGCGGACAATCGGGCAAATAACGCCGATTCTCGCCGGTCTCGCGCATCGCCTCGACATGCGAGGCGGAGCGCGCCCACAGCTTGACCGCATGGCCGCCCCGCGCCAGCTGCATGGCCAGCGCGGTTCCCCAGGAACCGGCACCGAGTACGGCGATCCGCCGGGTCATAGCTCGCGCCGATTTGTGGTCATGGCCGATTTATTGAGTCGGAGGTTCGCCGGCAGCACCGTCCGGCACCGCGCCGTCCTGCTGCTGTTCGGACACGCGCTGGGCGAAGATCGCCTCGAAATTGATCGGCTGCAGCGGCGGCGTAAAGAACCCGCCGGCCGAGATCAGGCTCGCAATCTGCGCGCGCGCGTACGGGTACAGCACGTTCGGACAGTGCACGTTGATCACGTAAGGCAGCTGCTGCTCGCCGAAACCCTGCAACTGAAAAACCCCGCCGTAGTGGACTTCGGCGATGAATGCGGTGGTTTCGCCCTGCTTTGCGGTGACCGTCACGGTCAGGACCACTTCGTAGCGGTCTTCTCCGTGCTGGTTGACCCGCTGCGAGAGATTCATGTTCATGTCCGGCTGGCCCTGCGACTGGTCCAGACCCAGTGCGCCGGGCGCCTCGAACGAACAATCCTTCAGGAATACGTGCTGCAGGGCCATGGTGGGCTGCTGCGAATCCTGTCCGTTTGCTGCTGCATCAAGCTGTTCTTCAGCCATGTTGTTACCTGTATCGTGTTCAGTGGTTTATGAAATGGCGCCGGCGCCCGACGGATTTACCGCCCCGGGCCGGCACACGTTGAATAACGGTCCGGAAACGGCCCGCGGAACCTTTAATTGGATTCCGATTCAGACCGCGATCCAGATCGCGAGTCAGTTTGCGATTCCGACTGCGATTCCGACTGCGAATCTGATCGCGGGTCGGATTCGCCCTGGCTGCCGCCTGCGACCGCCGCGGAGTCGGTCGCGGCTCCGGATTTCGATTCTTTGCCCTTCCTGCCGCGCTTGTCCTGCTTGCCGGCATTCTTGTCCTGCTTTCCGTCGCCCTTATCGTGCTTGCCGGCGCTCTTGGTCTTGCCCGGCTTGCCGCGCGTCACCGGCTGCTGATCGCTGATCCACTGGGCCAGACCGCCGCGCAGCACGTTGACATCCTCGAACCCCAGTTTGACCAGCCGGGTGGCCATTTGCGGCGACACCTGGCCGTTCTTGCAGTAGACCAGCAGCGGCCGGTCGGACTTCTTCAGCAACTGGCTGTTGCCCGATTCGATTCGCGACGGTGGCATGTGCTCGGCGTTGAGGATATGCCCGTTGGCGTAATCGGTACTGTTGGAGACATCCAGAATCACCGGATCGCGGCGGTTGATCAGCAGGATGGCCTGGGTCGTATCGAGTTCGTTCCAGCGCCGCGTCATGCGCGCGAATTCGGTCGCGATCAACGCTGCCAGCACCACGGCGAACGCCCCGACCAGAATGGGGTGATTGGCGATGAACGTGAGCAGCTGTTCCATGGCGCGATTGCAATCCGGTTGCGGCAAAACGCGCATTATCCCGCATTCTGGCCGGCACTGCTACACCGCAGTCGCCCAGGCCCGGATTATTCATGACCCGGGCTATGGGATAATGACGCTTCGTTTCCGACGGAAGTCCAGATGCAAAGCCGAACCCCTCTATTGCTGCTGATTCTCGACGGTTGGGGCGTGCGCGAAGCGACACCCGACAACGCCATTGCCGCCGGCGACACGCCCAACTGGGACCGATTGTGGCGCGATCACCCCCACAGCCTGTTGCAGACATCAGGCGAAGCGGTCGGCCTGCCGGCAGGGCAAATGGGCAATTCCGAGGTCGGTCACATGAACATCGGCGCCGGACGCATCGTCTATCAGGAGTTGACCCGCATCACCCGGGCCATCAAGGACGGCGAGTTCGAAACCAACCCGGCGCTGACCGAAACCATAGCCGCGGCCGGCGACGGCACGGTACACGTCATGGGCCTGCTTTCCGACGGCGGGGTGCACAGCCACGAAGATCATTTCCTGGCGACCATCGAATTGGCCGCGGCGCGACACGCCGGCACCGTTGCGGTTCATGTCTTCCTGGACGGGCGCGATACACCGCCGCGCAGCGCACGCGAATCGATCGAAAAGCTGCAGCAGCGCATCGACGGACTGGACAACGTGCGCATCGCCTCGGTCAGCGGCCGTTACTGGGCAATGGATCGCGACCAGCGCTGGGACCGCATTCAGCGCGCCTGGAACGCCATCGTCCATGCCCGGGCAGACATGTTTGCCGACACCGCCATGGAAGCACTGGACGCGGCTTATGCGCGCGACGAAAACGACGAGTTCGTCCAACCCACGGTCGTCGCCGATGGCGCGAACATGCGCGACGGCGACAGTGTCATCTTCATCAATTTCCGCGCCGATCGCGCCCGCCAGCTCAGCCGCGCGCTGATCAAACACGATTTTGAAGCGTTCGAGGGCCAGCGCCCGAAACTCGCGGCGCTGGCGACCATGACCCGCTACGAATCGGACCTCGACGCCAGGGTGGCCTTCCCCCCGACCCGGATGGAGCACCTGCTGGGCCAGCAACTGGCCGATGCCGGGCTTGCCCAGCTGCGCATCGCCGAGACCGAGAAATACGCCCATGTAACGTATTTCTTCAACGGCGGCCGCGAACAGGTCTTCGAGGGCGAGGAGCGCAAGTTGATCCCCTCGCCCGATGTGGCCACCTACGACCTGCAACCGGAGATGAGCGCGCCGGAGCTGACCCGCAAGCTGGTCGCGGCCATAGACAGCGGCAAGTGGCCCGTGATCGTGTGCAACGTCGCCAACCCGGACATGGTCGGCCATTCCGGCATCTTCGACGCCGCGGTGCACGCGGTCGAGGCGGTCGACCGGCTGCTGGGCGAAGTCGGCCGGGCAATTGCGGCAGCCGGCGGCGAAATGCTGGTCACCGCCGACCATGGAAATGTCGAGCAAATGGCCGATTCCGAAACCGGCCAGGCGCATACCGCGCACACCATCAACCCGGTGCCGCTGGTGTATGTCGGCCGGCCGGCGCGACTGGAAGCCGAAGGCAGCCTGCGCGACATTGCCCCGACCATGCTCACACTGCTGGGCCTGGAGATTCCCGCCGAAATGACCGGACGGGCGCTGGTGCATATTCGCGACGAAGGCGATACGCATGCGCCATCCGGCAAGTCGCCGGCCGACCATGCCGTCGGCTGACAGACAGACCGGCTTGCGTTCCTTTCCCGGTTGGCCCGCTACCGCGATTGCGCTGGCGCTGCTGACCGGTGCCTGGCCGGCATTGTCGCCGCTCACGGCGCAATCGTCGGAAGATGTCCAGGCCGAACTCGAAGAGCTCAGGGCCGATATCCGCACGATCAGCCAACGGCTGGAGCGCGAACGCGCCCGGCGCAAGAGCGAGCAGGCCGCACTGGCGAAAACCGAGCAGGAACTGGCGCGCTTGGCGCTGGAACTTCGCCATACGCGCGAGCAGCTCGAACAGGCGCGGACACGCGAACTGGAACTGGTGGCCCGGGCTGCGGCACTGGAAAAGACCGTCGCCGAACGCCGCGCGACCCTTGCCGAACAGCTCCGTATCGCCTATCGCGTGGGATTTCGATCGCGCCTCAAGGCCCTGTTGAACCAGGAAGACCCGGCCGAGATCAGCCGCGTGCTGGCGCTGCACGGCTACCTGGGACGCGCGCGGCTGAGCGCCATTGCCGCGCTGAACGACGAACTGGAGCAACTGGAGGCGGTACGCGCCGAACAGCGCGAAGTGGCCCGCCGCCTGCAGGCGCTGGCCGAGCGCCAGGCCGCGGCCAAGGCGGATCAGGATCAGGCGCTGTTGCAGCGCCAGGCGGCGCTGGATGCACTCGACAACAGCATCCGCGACCAGGCCGCGCGTCTGGCCGAAATGCGCGCAGCAGCCGAGGAACTGGAATCGCTGCTGGGCGAACTGGCCAATGCACTGGCCGATATTCCGCCGGGCACCGAAATCGAACCCTTCGCCGATCTCAGAGGCCGGCTACCGATGCCGGTGGACGCCCCGGTACGCGCCGCGTTCAGCGACACCCGCAGCGGCGACGTCACCTGGCAGGGCTGGCTGATCGAGGCCGGGGTCGGTGATCCGGTGCGGGCCGTGGCCTACGGCCGGGTGGCCTACGCCGACTGGCTGCGCGGCTATGGCATGATGCTGATCGTCGACCACGGCGACGGCTTCATGACGCTGTACGGCCAGAACCAAAGCCTGATTGCCGAGGTCGGCGACTGGGTCGGGCCGGGCGACGTGGTCGCGCTGGCCGGCAACACCGGCGGCAACAGTGCGCCGGGCCTGTATTTCCAGATCCGGCGCGCCGGCCAGCCGGTGGATCCGGTCGGCTGGATCCAGCGGTGACATCGTGGTAGGTCGGGGCGTCGCCCCCGCCGGATCAAACCCAAAAGCCGTCGGCCACCCCGGGCCGACCTACGGGAAAACGTAGCTGGCCTGCAACCCCAGCGGCGCGCCGATCATCCAGTACAACAACAGGAAGATCGTCCACCCGATCGCCAGTGCCACGGCATACGGCAACATCATCGAGATTAACGTGCCGATGCCGGCGCCTTTGAAGTAGCGCTTGCAGAAAACCACGATCAACGGAAAGTACGGCAGCAGCGGTGTGACGATATTCGAACTGGAATCCCCGACCCGATAAGCGGCCTGGGTCAGTCCCGGCCCGATGCCGAGCTCCATCAGCATGGGCACGAAAATCGGCGCGATGATCAGCCACTTGGCCGAGGCCGAGCCGACGAACAGGTTGACGAATGCGGTCAGCGCAATGATGCCGATGATGGTCAACTGCGGCGGCATGTCGAACTGCGACAGCCAGGCCGCGCCGTTGACCGCGATCAGGATGCCCAGGTTGGAACTGGAGAACGCGGCGATGAACTGCGCGGCGAAGAACGCCATGACGATGTAGTAGCCCATAGACTCCATCGACTTGCTCATGCCGGTGACCAGGTCGCGGTGCCCCTCGATGGTGCCGGCGGCGTAGCCGTATACCGCGCCGGGGATCAGGAACAGGATGAAGATCAGCGGCACGATGGATCGCATCAGCGGCGCACCGAACGAGGTGATGCTCTCGTGAAAGGCCAGCGCCGGGTTCGGATCGCGCAGCGGTGAGCCCGGCAGCAGCACGGCGACGGCCAGCAGTCCGATGGCAATGGCAATACTGGCCACGGCCCAGTTCAGGCCGCGCTGCTCGTTGCTGCTCAGCGGCTCGAGTGTTGGCATGTCCGACATGTCGCCGTCGACCGGCGTCTCGCGCGCCAGTCGCGGTTCCACCACCTTGTCGGTCAACCACCAGCCCACCCCAATGACCAGCACGCTGGAGGCCGACATGAAGAACCAGTTGACCAGCGGATTGATTGCCACCGAAGGATCCAGCACGCGCGCGGCCTCCTCGGTAATGCCGGCCAGCATCGGATCGATTGCCGAAGGAATGAAATTGGCCGAAAAACCGCCCGAAACACCGGCGAATGCGGCCGCAATCCCAGCCAGCGGGTGGCGCCCGGCGGCGTAGAAAATCACCGCGCCGAGCGGAATCACCACCACGTAACCGGCGTCGGCAGCCGTGTGCGAGACGATCGCCACCAGGATTACCATCGGCGTGAGCAGCCCGGCCGAGGTCACGCCGAGCATCTTGCGCAATGCGGCGTTAATGAAGCCGGTGTGCTCGGCCACGCCCACGCCCAGCATCGCCACCAGCACGATGCCCAACGGAGCAAAGCTGGTAAACACGGTCACCATCTGGCTCAGAAAGCGCGCCATTTCGTCGCCGGCGAGCTGGTTGACGACCTGGATGGGCTCGCCGGTCTGCGGATGCAGCGCGCTGAATTCGATCGACGCCAGCAGCGCCGAAAGCGCCCAGACCACCAGCATCAGCAGAAAGAAGAGTACCGCCGGGTCCGGCAGTCGGTTGCCGACCTTCTCGATTGCGTCCAGGCTGCGGTACAGCCAGCGTCGGCCCGCGGTAGGTTCAGGTACTGGTTGTTCGTTCAAGTTGATTCTCCCTCATCTCTTGGTCTTGCTGATCAGACTTCAAACTATTCCATCAAGAAAAGCAACCGCAGATTTCGCAGATTCACGCAGATTATTGGTTATTTCCTGTCATATTAATCCGGCAGCGAAATACCCGTGGTATTCGCTGCTCGCTATTTGGGGCTAATAGCCGCAAATCGCCCCGTTTCGCGGCCCGGCCTTATCGGCCGGGCATTACCCCTGCATACCTGTTTGAATGCCGGGTTAATAATCTGCGTCCATCTGCGTAATCTGCGGTTCCAGATTTTTTCATCCGACTAATGGCTTGAATCGCGTCAGGCTACGGTTTTCTCCCCGGCCCGTCCAGCGGCAGATGCGTGACCTTGTCGCCGCTGCTGCGATCGCGTATCGCGCACTTGCCACGCTTTTTCACCTGCTCGATCCTGATCACCGACTGCAGCGGCAGCATCAGCTTCTCGGTATCCGCGAACTCGGCCCGCAACCGCTCCTCGGTCGGATCCACCACCACCTTGGAATCGGCATCGAACACCAGCCCGGCGGCTTCGATGAATCCGTACAGGTGACTGGAATCCACGCGCTCGGCAAAAAGCTCGTAGACCTTGCCCTGATTGAAAAACACCAGCTTGTACACGCAGCGTCCAGTTTGATTCGAATTCAGTGCCTCATTATGCACGGACACGGGCGACCTTTTGAAGCGGACTGCGGCTACCCGCTTCTGGGCTTAATCCACATTGGCGGCGTAGTCGACCTTGCCGGAAAGCATGCGGATCAGCAGCGCCAGCACGACACCGGCGACGAACCCGGCCACATGGGTGCGCCAGGCCACCGCGTCCGACATCGGACCGAACACCGTATACAGCACCTGCAGCGTGAACCACGACCCGATGACCAGCAGCGCCGGAATACGCGCGAACTGCAGGAACAGGCCGAGCGGCAGCCATAGTCCGATCCGGCGCGTCGGGAACAGTCCCAGATAGACCCCGATGACCGCCGAGACGCCGCCGCTGGCGCCGATGATGGTGCGCTCGAGATCCGGAATGTGCAATGCAACAAACAGGTTGGCCAGGGCGCCGAGCAGCAGAAATACGCCAATGAAGCGCAAATGACCCAGGGCACGTTCGACCGGAATGCCGAATACCCACAAATACGCAATATTGCCGGCCAGGTGCAGCCAGGTCGAGTGCGCAAACAGCGCGCTGACCAGGCCTGCCAGCCCGGGGCTTTCGCGCAGGCTCAGGCCGGCCGAAAGCAACTCCGAAATCCGGGCCGGCCTGAACCCCCAGAAGTCGATCCAGGCCGCAACCGCGGCTTCGGCCACGAACAGCGTGCTCAGCATCACCGCCAGCGTCAGCGCGCTGATCAGGATCACCATCCAGGGATTGGTCGCGCCGGACCGTCGTGGCCCGGCTCGAACCAACAAGCTCACTCGATCAGTACCCGGTAGCTGCCGAATTCGACGACCGCCCCGCGCCGCCTGATCTCGACCAGCCGGACGCCAGTGCCTACCTGCTGGCCTTCGGCGTAACGCTCGCCGTTGATCAGCACGAAACGGTCCTCGGGCTGTTCGGCAAAGAAATGCACCGTCAACATCAATTCAGGAAACTCGGCGCGCTGCGCCTGCGGCAGTTCCCAGGAGCGAATGAAGTTCCGCGACGGCTGGCGCCCGCGTGCGGCTTCCTGATCAGCTTGTTCGGACCGTTCAGCTTGCGCAGAACGTTCGGCTTGCTCCGTCGCAGTCGCTTGTTCAGCCATTTCACCCTGTTCAACATCCCCGGCGTCAGCGGCTGCTCCATCCTGGTCGACCTGCCCGGTCCCGGCCCGGTCGGCGCGAGCCGGCGGCAGCGGTTGCGTCGGTCCGGCCCGGGTGGCGGCCAGCACGCCGGCTTCCTCAATCCGGGCGGATTGTTGCCCGACCATCGGCGCCGAATCCGTTCGCGCATCAGGCCCATCGTCGGCGCGCGCGGTTCGACGCTCGTTCGAGGCCCCGGCGACCGGTGCGGGTTGAGAGGCGCGCTGTGCCCCGGCCGCCTGCGTCGGCGTTTCCGGCGGCTGGTTCAATTCAGACGGTGGCGACACGACGTCCTCGGTCGGGCCGCTCGCCGGTGCCCCGGCGGAATCGGCAACCGAAGTGGAATGGGCGTCGACGGTCTGGTTGCGCTCGGTCCAACCGGCGAACCAGGGCCACAGCCAGACTGCCGCCGCGACCAGCAATGCAACAGCCAGCAACGCGATCCACCAGGGGATTCCCGGCCGCCGACTGCCGCCGGATGGTGACGTAATCGTCAGATCGATTGTCGGCGCCCTGCCGCGCCGGCGCTGGGCTTCTGATTTTTTCAATGCATCGAGCAGCAGCGACATCTCAGTTCCCGGGTGGGTCTAGTGGTCCTTCAACCTGATAAATTAGGATTCAGTTGGTCTGTCAGCGTCCATGGCGGCGTTCCGGCTCTTGTAAAGGGCTACGGCCATTCACTGCGAGCCGCGCCTTGCCCTGAACACCGACAGACCAACTGAATCCTAATTTATCAGGTTGAAGGACCACTAGTACGACTGTGTTATAAATCAGTGTATTATGGTAATACCTTGAACTGATCTGTGAGGTATGCCATGGGGACTGAACTGGAAAATCGG
>JBBDSL010000048.1:0-44355 GCA_040904965.1 Wenzhouxiangellaceae bacterium | reverse complement strand
GATGATCGAAAGCAATCTAATCAGTTTCGTAAACAACATACAAGGTCGGGGCGCCGTCCCCGACGAAGAAACCCGTCGCCGACGCAGCGCCGGCCTATGATTCCAACAAGCCAACAAGCCAACCAGCCAACAAGTAAAGGTCTATCCCTTCCCCCGCGTCCGGGTCTTGCCGGCCTCGGCTTTTTTCTCCATGAATCCGATGATCATCCCGGCGACGTCCTTGCCGGTGGCGGTTTCGATGCCCTCCAGGCCCGGCGAAGAGTTGACTTCCATCACCAGCGGGCCGTGGTTGGAGCGCAGCAGATCCACGCCGGCGACGTTCAGGCCCATGATGCGGGCGGCTCTTACTGCGGTAGAGCGCTCTTCCGGCGTGATCTTGATCAGGCTGGCGGTGCCGCCGCGATGCAGGTTGGAGCGGAATTCGCCGGGCTTGGCCTGGCGCTTGATCGAGGCGACGACCTTGTCGCCTACGACGAAACAGCGGATGTCGGCGCCGCCGGCTTCCTTGATGTATTCCTGCACCATGATCGACACCTTGAGGCCCATGAATGCCTCGAGGACGCTCTCGGCCGCCTTCTTGGTCTCGCACAGCACCACGCCGATACCCTGGGTGCCTTCCAGCAGCTTGACCACCAGCGGCGCGCCGCCGACCATCTGCATCAGGTCATCGATGTCGCCTGTGGCGTGCGCGAAACCGGTCACCGGCAGTCCGATGCCGCGGCGCGACAGTAGCTGCAGCGACCTCAACTTGTCGCGCGAGCGGGTCACCGCAACCGATTCGTTGAGCGGGAAAGTACCCATCATTTCGAACTGGCGCAGCACCGCGGTGCCGTAAAACGTGACCGATGCGCCGATGCGGGGGATCACCGCGTCGAACTTGTCGAGCATTTCGCCGCGGTAGTGAATCGTGGGCCGGTGCGAGGCGATGTTCATGTAGCACCGCAGCGTATCGACCACCCGCACCTGGTGGCCGCGTTCGGTGGCGGCTTCCTTGAGTCGGCGCGTGGAGTAGATATTGCTTGAGCGCGACAGAATTGCAATTTGCATCAGAAATCCCCGGAATCGAGTCGTGGTTTGCCTTGAAGAAAGGTGCGGGCGGGGTAGACCAGCGCATGGTCTTTCATGGCGCTGCGCCCCAGCAGCATGCGATAACGCATTTTCGCACGATTGGTCAGCGTGATGTCGACGCTCCAGCGGTTGTGGCCGATGATGATGTCGGTGCGTATCGTGAATCTTTCCTGGTGCTGTCCCGAGCTGGAGCGGACGATGCGCACCCCGCGCAGCTCGGATTCGCACATCTGCCACTGATCCAGCCGTGTGTGGCCGCTATGCAGCCGGAACCGGACGCGGTCGCGGCCATCTTCAACAAAGCGCTCGATCTGGCTGGCGTGCAGCGCGCAGGACTTGGCCCCGGTGTCGGTGCGTGCGCGCAATTTCTGGATGCCAAGCTCCGGCAACGCTACCCATTCGCAGGCGCCGATGATCATGTTGGGTTCGTGGTGTCTCTGCGCCATCGGGTATCGGTTCTTTGAAGTGAGATCGCATTGTAGCCGCGCCAGTGAGTTAGCCGCACCCGCAAACCGATAGCCAATGCCGGATACAATTGCCGGCATTGATTCAACAGGCAAGCCGACCATGGAACAGACCGCACTCAAAGCCCTTCAGGACGACCTCTCTCGACGAGCCGCGGCGCTCAGGAGGTATCTTTGACTACGATGGCAAGCAGGAAAAGCTGGAAGAAGTCACCCGCGAGCTCGAGGATCCAAACGTCTGGAACGACGCCGAACGCGCCCAGTCGCTGAACAAGGAGCGCGCCGCGCTTGACAAATCCCTGACCGCGCAGCGCGACGTGATCGAGGGCGTGAGCGACGCCGGCGAGTTGCTGGAAATGGCGGTCGAGGAGGACGATCCGGACACGCTGGCCAGCGTCGAGGCCGATCTGACCGCCCTGGAGCGGAAAATCGGCGCGCTGGAGTTTCAGCGCATGTTCTCCGGCGACATGGACAACCGGCCGTGCTTTATCGACATCCAGGCCGGTTCCGGCGGTACCGAGGCCCAGGACTGGGCCGAGATGCTGCTGCGCATGTATCTGCGCTGGGCCGAGCACCGCGGCTGGAGCGCCGAGGTGCTGGAAGTCTCGGCAGGCGATGTCGCCGGCATCAAGAGTGCGACGGTACGGATCGAAGGCGAGTACGCCTACGGCTGGTGCCGTACCGAAACCGGTGTGCATCGGCTGGTGCGCAAGTCCCCGTACGACTCGGGCAACCGCCGCCATACCTCGTTCGCTTCGGTGTTCGTGTCGCCGGAAGTCGACGATGACATCGAAATCGAGATCGATCCGTCGGATCTGCGCGTCGATGTCTATCGGGCCTCCGGCGCCGGCGGTCAGCACGTCAACAAGACCGAATCGGCGGTGCGCCTGACCCACGAGCCTTCCGGCATCGTGGTCCAGTGCCAGACCGATCGCTCGCAGCACAAGAACAAGGACCGCGCGATGAGCCAGCTGCGCGCCAAGCTGTATGAGATGGAGTTGCAGAAGCAGCGCGAGGTGGCGCAGGCGGCCGAAGAGGAAAAGGCCGACATCGGCTGGGGCAGCCAGATCCGCAACTACGTGCTGGACCAGTCGCGCATCAAGGATCTGCGAACCGGCGTCGAGCGCACCGACACCCAGAAAGTGCTCGACGGCGACCTCGACGAATTCGTCGCCGCGTCGCTGAAGGCGGGACTGCAGTAAAACCTTTTTTGGCCGCGGATGAACGCGGATAGACGCGGATGAAAAAGCGAGAATCTCGAAAGATTACTCAAAGCGTAAAGACAGGAAGGGCGAAGAGCTGGACACGAAGAGCACGAAAGGTTGACGAAAGTTATGAACATTTCGAGGCCGCGTCACCGACGAAACGAGCATCGGCCGCGCCGGGCCGACCTACGCAGCTATTCCCGAGCTTTTCTTGTAGTGCTTACTGATTCTTCAGCGCTTTTGGCTTTTATCCGCGATTATCCGCGTCAATCCGCGGCAAAAGAATGGACTTTTTGATAATGACCGAGCACAACGACAACGACCAACACGACGAGAACCGGCTGATCGCCGAGCGGCGCGGGAAGCTTTCGGCGCTGCGCGAGCAGGGCCAGGCGTTCCCCAACACGTTCAAGCCCGAGCACACCGCGGCCGGGCTGTTGGCCGGGTACGGCGACGCCGGGACCTGGCCGCAGGAAAAGCTCGAGGCCGAACAGGTGCCGGCCAGCGTGGCCGGGCGTATTCTCTCGCGTCGCATCATGGGCAAGGCGGCCTTCGTGCACATCCGCGATCGCTCGGGCGAACAGATCCAGCTCTATCTTCGTCGCGACGACCTGCCCGATGGTGTATACCAGGCATTCAAGCACTGGGACGTGGGCGATATCGTCGGTGCCTCCGGGGCGCTGATGCGCACAAAGACTGGCGAGCTTAGCCTGCATGCCGACCGCTTGGAGCTGCTGGTCAAGTCGCTGCGGCCGTTGCCGGAGAAGTGGCACGGGCTGACCGATCAGGAAACGCGCTATCGCCAGCGCTACGTTGACCTGATCGCCAACCCGGACGTGCGCGAGATCTTCGTCACTCGGGCCAGGCTGGTGCGCAGCATCCGGGATTTCCTCGAAGCGCGCGAGTTTCTCGAGGTCGAAACGCCGATGATGCATCACCTGCCCGGCGGTGCCACGGCCAGGCCGTTCAAGACCCACCACAACGCGCTGGGCATCGATCTGTTCCTGCGCGTGGCGCCGGAACTGCACTTGAAGCGCCTGGTGGTCGGCGGGCTGGAGCGGGTCTACGAGATCAATCGCAACTTCCGCAACGAGGGTGTGTCGACCCGGCACAACCCGGAATTCACGATGCTGGAGTTCTACTGGGCCTACGCCGACTACAACAACCTGATGGACCTGACCGAGGCGATGCTGCGCGCGATCGCGCGCGATCTCGGTCACGGCGACGGCAAAGTGGAGTATCAGGGCGAGACCATCGACTTCGGCCCGGCATTCGCCCGCAAGACGGTTGAAGAGGCGGTGCTGGAGTTCAATCCTGATCTCGATTCAGCGCAACTCCGCGATCCGGACGCGCTGCGCCAGATCTGCAAGCGCCTGGAAATCCACACAGAATCCGGTTGGGGCTGGGGCAAGCTGATGCTGGAAGTGTTCGAAAAGACGGTCGAGGAGAATCTGATCCAGCCGACCTTCATCACCGGTTACCCGACCGAGGTCTCGCCGCTATCGCGCCGAAACGACGACGACCCGGAAATCACCGACCGCTTCGAGCTGTTCATCGCCGGGCGCGAGATTGCCAATGGTTTCTCCGAGCTCAACGACCCGGAAGACCAGGCCGAGCGCTTCCAGGCACAGGTTGCCTCGCGCGATGCAGGCGACCAGGAAGCCATGCACTTCGACGCCGACTACATCCGCGCGCTGGAATACGGCATGCCGCCGACCGGCGGCGAAGGCATCGGCATCGACCGGCTGGTCATGCTGTTCACCGATTCGGCATCGATCCGCGATGTGCTGCTGTTTCCGTACCTGCGGCCCGAAGCGGGGGATTACTAACCGCTTTTGCATAAATTTCCGGGTTATGCTTGTGGACACCATCGCAATCCAGGAGGGAACCATCATGTTCGATCCAGCGAAAACTCTGAAACTGATCTCGGGCGGGTTGACCAATCCGCGCGAAACCTGGGAATCCTGGCTGGGCGAGAATCCCGGATGGCAGCGGACGGCGGTCGAATTGACGATTCCGCTGATCGTCGCGGCGGTCATCATCGGCTGGCTGTTGTCGGTAATGCTCGGGGGGTACTTTTACTTCGGCTACGGGCGCGGCGTCGTGCTGGGCCTGATCGTCGGCCTGATTGCCGCCGGCATCAGCATTGCGGTGCTGAGTTTCGTGGTCAGTGCATTCGCCGGGATGTTCGGCGGACAGGCGAATTTCGACCGGGCCTTTGCCGCCGTTTCGCTGGCGACAATTCCCACTTGGGCCGGCGTCGCCCTCGGCGGCATTCCCTTTATCGGCTGGCTGTTGCAGCTTGCCGGTTCGATCATCGGCCTGGTATTCCTCTACAAGATCATTCCGCTGGCGGTCCGGGTGCCGGAAGAAAAGCGCGTCGTGCACTTCGTGCTGACGATCGTGACGGTGTTCGTGGTCAACATCATCCTCGGCCTGATTTTCGGCCTGGGCGCGGCGACCGGCAGCGGCATGCGGGTCGGATAGCAATCCGGCCATCGCAACCGGCAATTGCAAGCCGGGGCGAAACAAAAAGGCCTTGCGGTGCGAAAACACGCGCAAGGCCTTGATTTATATGGCTCCCCGGGTCGGATTCGAACCAACGACCTAGTGATTAACAGTCACCCGCTCTAACCAGCTGAGCTACCGGGGAATGGTTGCAAGCCCAATATTGTCGTTCGGATCATTTGATTCGTCAAGGCCTGCAGGCAGTTTTTTTGGAATTCATGTGCTGGTATTGGGGCAACTGAGACGGGCCGGCAGCTCGCCTACCCGGGGGCGGCCGGGGTTGGAGACGATGACCGCCCGGGACTGGTCCGGATGCGCGGTGTCGCACAGCTTGATGGTGAGGTTGGTGCCGCTGGCGAAACCGGAGGGCCGATAGCGGATGCGGGTGCGGCCGGCTGAGTCGATCACCAGGTTTTGCATTCCGCTGCCGACGCGCAGCACGTCGGCGGGCCGGTCGGGCCTGCCGTTGCGGTTAGGGTCGCGAAACACGATCCAGCCGTGCTCCCAGCGGTTGCTGCCGGTGCAGCTTGCACCGTCCAGCGAGGGGCACATCACGGTGATCTCGCGATGGGTCACCGCGTGAATCCGCGCTTGGTTGATATGCGCCACAAGCTCGTTGGCGGTCGCGCCGATTCTTTGCCGCTGCTGAAGGTCGCGCATCGATGGCAGCACGACGCTCATCAGCACCGCGGCCACGGCCATCGCCAGCAGCATCTCGATAAGGGTCAATCCCGAGTTCCGGTCGTGCATTGTTTTCTCCCGTCGTATGTCCGGGAGAAATGGTCGCTTGACGGCGCAGCCGCGTCAGTCGGCAAACCGGCTGGATTCGGGTAGGAAAATTTCCCTGGGTCGCGTAGGAAAACCCGCGCAGCGGTCTGGCACCGGGAATTTGGGCGGGTTTATGTGAGTGTTTGGGCGATACGCTCGACGGCCTCCTTCAGCGTCTGGACGCTGCAGGCAAACGAAAATCGGGCGTGGTTCGGGGTGCCGAACGCGCTGCCGGGCACCAGTGCCACGCCGGCCTTTTCAAGAAGATGTTCGCAAAATGCCTGGTCGTCGTCCAGGCCCAGGGCCTCGATTGCGCCGGTGCAGTCGGCGAACACGTAGAAGGCGCCTTCGCCCGGGCTGCACTTGATGCCGGGCAGTTCGTTGAGCGCCGGGACAAGCCAGTTGTGGCGCTTGCGGAACTCCTTGCACATCTGTTCGACACAGAACTGGCTGTCGGTCAGCGCGACTTCGGCTGCGGCCTGGCTGATCGAGCAAGGGTTGGAGGTGCTCTGGCCCTGGATCTTGCGCATCTGCCTGATCAGCTCGGCGTCGCCGGCGGCATAGCCGATGCGCCAGCCGGTCATTGCGTAGGCCTTGGATACGCCGTTGACCACGACGACCCGGTCGGCGAGATACGGGCAGACTTCGGCCAGCGTCGAAAATGGCTCTTCAGCCCACCAGATATGTTCATAGATGTCGTCGGACACGATGACCACGCGCGGGAACTCGTCGAGCACTTTGCCGAGCGCTTCGAGTTCGGCGCGGTGATACGCCCGGCCGGTGGGGTTGCCGGGCGAATTCAGCACGAGCAGCCGGGTCTGGTCCGTGATAACGGCACGCAGCTGGGCCGGGCTGATCTTGAATCCGGCCTCCAGCGTAGTCTGCAGCGTTACCGGCGCGCCGCCGGCCAGCCGCACCATGTCCGGATACGATACCCAGTAGGGGGCCGGAATCAGCACCTCGTCGCCGGGGTCGATCATGGCCTGCATCAGGTTGTACAGCGAGTGCTTGGCGCCCGAGGAAACCAGAATCTGCTCGCGGGTATATTCCAGGCTGTTGTCGCGCCGGAATTTTTCGATGATCGCGTCCTTCAGCCCGGGCGTGCCGTCGACCGCGGTGTAGCGGGTCTTGCCCTCACGGATGGCGTCGATCGCCGCCTGTTGGATATGATCCGGCGTGTTGAAATCGGGCTCGCCCATGCTCAGGCTGATGATGTCGCGGCCAGCGGCCTTGAGCTCGGCAGCCTTCATCGACATGGCGATGGTGGCCGAAGGCTTGACCTGGGCGACGCGTTGTGCGGTGCGGATGGGCATGGATTGTCCCCGTGGAAAATGATGACGGCATTGCATTGACCGCCGCTAAGCCGCAATTATAGATACTTGTCCCCAGCGCGTGTATCGACGATGGCCCCATCCCAGTCAGCCAGAAAATTCCGCATGGCGTCGAAATACGAGCCAGCCGGAGACCAGCCCACCGCGATTGCGCAGTTGGTCGAATCGATTGGCGCCGGCAACCAGCACCAGACGCTGCTGGGGGTGACCGGCTCGGGCAAGACGTTCACCATGGCCAATGTCATCGAGCGCACCCAGCGTCCGACGCTGGTAATGGCGCCCAACAAGACCCTGGCCGCTCAGCTCTACGGCGAGTTCAAGGCGTACTTTCCGGACAATGCGGTCGAGTATTTCGTCAGTTATTACGACTATTACCAGCCCGAGGCCTACGTGCCCTCGTCGGACACCTTTATTGAAAAGGACGCTTCGATCAACGAGCACATCGAGCAGATGCGTCTTTCCGCGACCAAGGCGTTGCTGGAGCGGCCGGATGCGCTGATCGTGGGCACGGTTTCGGCGATCTACGGTCTTGGCGATCCGTCCAGTTTTCTGAAGATGACGCTGAGGCTGGAGACCGGGCTGGTCATGGAGCAGCGGACCATCCTGCGCAAGCTTGCCGAAATGCAGTATGCACGCAACGATTTCGAGCTTCGGCGCGGCACCTACCGGGTGCGCGGCGAGGTGATCGACATCTTTCCCGGCGATTCGGACTTCGAGGCCGTGCGGGTCGAGCTGTTCGACGACGAAATCGAGCGCATCAGCCAGTTCGACCCGTTGACCGGGGAAGTGCAGGAAACCCTGGACGCGCTGACGATCTTCCCCAAGACCCACTATGTCACCCCGCGCCAGGTGGTACTGGATGCGGCCAAGGCAATCAAGGTCGAGCTCGCCGATCGGCTGGAGCAACTCAAGGGCGCTGGCAAGCTGCTCGAGGTGCAGCGGCTGGAGCAGCGCACCCGCTTCGACCTGGAAATGATGGCCGAGCTGGGCTATTGCCAGGGCATCGAGAACTATTCCCGCCACCTCACCGGCCGTCAGCCGGGCGAGCCCCCGCCGACGCTGTTCGACTACCTGCCGGACAATGCGCTGCTGGTGCTGGACGAATCCCATGTCACGGTGCCGCAGATCGGCGGCATGTACAAGGGCGACCGTTCGCGCAAGGAAACCCTGGTCGAGTACGGTTTCCGGCTGCCGTCGGCGCTGGATAACCGGCCGCTGACCTTCGAGGAGTGGGAAGCGCGGGCGCCGCAGACGATTCACGTCTCGGCCACGCCCCGGCAGTGGGAGCTCGAGCGCTCCGCCGTGGTCGCCGAACAGGTTGTGCGGCCGACCGGCCTGATCGACCCGGAAACTGAGATTCGCCCGGTCGACAGCCAGGTCGACGACCTGCTGTCGGAAATTCGCGAGCGGGTGGGCGAGGGCGACCGGGTGCTTGTGACCACGCTGACCAAGCGCATGGCCGAGAACCTGACCGAGTACCTGGCCGAGCACGACGTGCGGGTGCGTTATCTGCATTCCGACATCGATACCGTGGAACGCGTCGAGATCATCCGTGACCTGCGCCTGGGCGTTTTCGACGTGCTGGTGGGCATCAACCTGCTGCGCGAGGGGCTGGACCTGCCGGAGGTCTCGCTGGTCGCCATCCTGGACGCCGACAAGGAAGGTTTCCTGCGTTCGGAGGGTTCGCTGATCCAGACCATCGGCCGGGCCGCGCGCAACGTGCGCGGCAAGGCCATTCTGTACGCCGGCAAGGTGACCGGCTCGATGCAGCGCGCGCTGGACGAAACCGATCGCCGGCGGGAAAAGCAGCTGGCCTTCAACGCCGAACACGGCATCACGCCCCGGACCATCGAAAAGAACGTCGCCGACATCATGGCCGACGCGCACGCCACGCCGGGCAAGAAGAAATCGGCGCGCGGCGATACGCGCAAGGCAGCCGAAGCCGCCGGCGACTACGACATCGGTCCGATGTCCGCGGCCGAGGCGGCCAGGCGAATTGCCGGACTGGAAAAGGAAATGTTCAGCGCCGCGGAGAACCTGGAATTCGAGCAGGCCGCAAAAATCCGTGACCAGATCCAGCAGATCAAGAAGCAGGGGTTTGCGGCTTGAGCTTGGATTGATCGCGGTCGGATACCGCTCCTACAGGCCACGGCCGCTGCAGGAGCCGAATCCGTCGGCGATGCTCAAGTCACCTCCGGCAGCCTCGATGACATCCACGCTCCGGCTATGCCCATCGCGGCAAGCACAATAATGACGCCGGAAAGCGAGATGACCGCACTCAGCGCCCCGATGCTGCCTGCGATAAGCAGCACTACGCCGATCACCGTATTGCTCACCGAGACGTAATCGGTACGCTTGTTGCCGCCGGCCAGATCGACGATATAGGTCTTGCGGCCCATGCGCACGCCGGCGTGGCTGACCGACAGCAGAAAGAAGAATGCCGGGTACAGCCATGCCTGGTCGGTCAGCGCCGGAATCGTATTGACCACCGCGACCAGCCCCAGGCCGGTTAGCGCGGCGCCGGCGCCCGAAACAATCATCACCGTGCGGCTGGACATGTCGGCAAACCGGCCCCAGAACGGCGCCGAAACCAGTCCGGCAATGCCGTCGGCGATTACAAACAGACCCAGCGCCAGCAGCGCACCCTCGGTGTTCTGGTGCGCCAGCAGGATAAAGAATGGTGCACTCAGCGCCGAACACAGCAGCAAAGAACGGGCGATCACGAAGCGTCGGAATTCTGCGTCGCTATACAACAGCGAGAGGCGCTTGACCGCCTCGGTAAGCGCGTTTCCGCCACCTTCGGTGGCGCCCGGGAATTCGCGAATTTTCGCGTAGGTTCCGGCGGCCAGCAACCAGAGTGCAGCGGCGCAGGCCAACAGGATCAGCCACCGGCTCATGCTCGCGTTCCCGGAATCGCCGATCAGCAGCGAGGCGCCAACCCCGATGGTGACGATTCCGGCCAGGAATTCCGACCAGCCGCTCACCCGGCCGCGTCTGGTCTTGGGGACGGTCTTGCCCAATACGTCCTTGGACGCCACCGAGCACAGGCCGCGGGAAAGGCTGAATACGGCCAGCGCGGCCAGCAAGGCGGCGCCGGCGGTGCTGCCGTCGAGGGTGACGGCGACCACGCCCATGCCGGCGACCGCGACAGCCTGAAGCACGCTACCGAGTACGAATGTCCATTTTCGAATGGACTGTTGCCGGACCCAGGCGGCGATGATGAGCTGTGGTATCAACGAGCCGGACTCGCGGATCGGCACCAGGAATGCAGTGAATGCGGCCGGGGCGGCGAGCGCCGACATCAACCAGGCCAGCACCGTCTTGGGATTCGCAATTGCGTCGCCGAGTTTGGTCAGAAACTGCGTGAGCACCTGAAGAATGAAGTTTCCGGGCACTACCTGACAGGCATCGTCGGAAATGTCCCTGCACACCCGCGCATCCTCCTCGTTGACCAGCTGTTGGTAGATTCGGGACATTTTCGGGTTCGAAAACAACATCTTGGCGTTATCCATGGACTACGTTTCCGCGGTTCTGGTGAAGTTGCATGATAGCCGTTCGGCGTCAGATCCAAAAAATATTGAATTTAGCCAAAAATGTGTATTGACATAAGTGGCTAACCGTTGTATTGTTGGTTCCAATGCACTTTTTAGCCAAAAATGCATTTTGACATACACGGCTAATAGCCAGAAATGCTTGTTGACATACTCGGCTAATTGCATTAATGTCTAATTTCAGAGAGAGGAATCGCAAATGATTGCGCCTACACCCGAGCATCAAATTTTGAGCATCGAGACCCAGGCGTTGCCGTGCGACATGGCGGTGCAACACATTTGCCGGTCGAACTCCCCGAAATTGGACGAATGGGTCGAGTTCCTGGTTCGGGCGACAGGTGACTTCGGTCATCTTGCGCCGCTGGATTTTGTTGAGCAGGGGTACAAGAGCAGGGGGCTTTTTTTCGACCAGGACATCCTCGAAAACTGCATGGATGTGGTCGACCAACTACCCGACAGCTGCTGGTTCAGCATCAATGTCCACCCGAACTCGCTGCATCGCGAGCGCTTTGTGGATTTCGTGCGAGGCGGCCTGGCGCGCCGGAACATCGATCCGTCGCGGTTGATTCTTGAACTGGTCGAGTTTGGCGGACCGGTCAACCTGATGGCATCGCGCGCTACGATCGACGAATTGCGCGCCGAAGGCGTGCGGTTTGCGCTCGACGACTTCGGTCCGGGGTTTTCCAACCTGGACTTGATCGGCTCGAACCTGATCGATTTTGTCAAGCTTGATCGCAGCCTGGTGCGGTTCGCCGATGTCCAGGCCGGATACGCACGCCTGATCAATGGGCTGCAGGCGCTGGCCGAGCAGACCGACGTAGTCCTGATCGCCGAAGGCGTGGAGAATTCAGCGCAGGCTAGTGTGATCCGCCAGATCGGCATTGAATGGATTCAGGGGTTTCACTACAGTCGTCCTGAAATGGTTGAAGAGACCATGTTCATTCACAGAAGGAGCGAGGCATAAATGTCAGCGACTAACACAGCACCACAATCCCAGCACGACCAGGGCGCCCGGCTGGCAGCGGCTATAGAGCGGGTAATTCGACCGTTCATCAAGCTGATCGTTGGCCGCGTTTCCTGCGGTTTTCTTGTCCAGCAGATCAAGCGTATCTACATTGAGGAAGCGCGACGCTGGATCGAAAGCAATGACAATCACGGCCGCGTAACCAAGTCCAAGCTTGCAATGCTTTCGGGGCTTGATACAAGAACGATTTCAGCGATCGAGACCCAGGGAGCGAACCCGGAGGATTGCACTGTCGGCGACCTTTGTGCAGAGGCTGGCGTGCTCTACCGGTGGGCCTCGAATCGGGAATTTCAGGATGAGCAGGGTGACCCCAGAACCCTTCCGATCATGGGCAAATCCAGATCCTTCCAAAGCTTGGTCAGTTCGACGATCGGTAGAAATGTCACCTATCAGACGGTATTGGAGCGCTTGCTGGAATCCGGCAATCTCGAAATCGAAAATGACGAGTTCGTCCGGCTGATCAGTCCTTATTATCAGCCGGTCAAGGCATCACAACAGACAATCATTGATGCGGGTTCGCTTTCGATAGGCAGGCTTACGGAGACGGTCGGATACAACCTGAATCGCGATAGCAAGACCGATCGCATCTTGCAGCAAGATCGCTGGTCTAGAAAGATTCCACGTGGGAAATATAGCGAACTGAGTAGCCGGGTTCGGGCCGTGGTCGAGCGACAGATTCTTGAAGTTGAGCAAATCATCGACGAGTATGAAGCTGATGAACCTGAATCAGAAATATGCACTTTCGGAGTTGGCTGGTTCGCTTTCGGTGACAAGCCAGAAACATACATTAATAGATAAGGAGTTTTGAGGGATGAACGTTAAACCAAGTGCAACAATCGAAAAGAATGGTACAGGCATGCAGATGACAGAGCAGTGCTCGACCACCATCGAAAAAAACGGCACTGGAATTGCTGGTCGAGGTCTGCTGAAGGCTATGGCCGACGGTAATAGCCTCCGAATTCGCTTCCTTTCAAGCGGAATCGTGATGGCGCTCGCTATCGGCGTGTCTGCTGTGACCATGGCGCAACCGGGTTCGGAAGGCTACGTGCTTATTGAGAATGACCAGATAACGCTTTCATTGAACAATGAATTATTCTCGAGCTCCGGTCAGGCCGTCGTCGAGTCCGGTTATTCAGTAATTCCTTTGAAGATCATCGACGCCAATCACCTTGATACGCGCTTTGATGCCATGCAGCCCCTATCTGAAGGCAGTGGTACGGGAGATTCGGTCGACATCGAAGGCAGCGGAACTGGAGGTCCCAGTTCCGAGGGTAGCGGCACCGGCAAGCCGACTTCTGAAGGCAGTGGCACCGGAGGCCCTAGTTCCGAGGGTAGCGGAACTGGAAAGCCGACCTCTGAAGGCAGTGGCACGGGGCGCACCACTTCTGAAGGCAGCGGCACCGGCGAGAAGCAGCCGTCCGAAGGAAGCGGCACCGGGCGTACTGCTTCCGAGGGTAGCGGCACCGGTAAGCCTCCTTCTGAAGGAAGCGGAACGGGCCGGACCAGCTCTGAAGGAAGTGGGACGGGACGCACCACTTCCGAAGGAAGCGGAACTGGTCGAGTCGGTTCTGAAGGAAGTGGAACTGGACAGACTGAGTCCATCGTAATCAATGTATGCCTCTCCAGCGGACGCTTGGGAAGTGCTGAGTGTGATTCGACACATTTCGATTCGATGCGGCCTGCAGTCATGGATGGTTTTGCTGAGATCGCAATCGATGGACAGACGGCATTTGTATTGGTCTACGGAACGCGTAGCGACGGTTCATTGGTTGAACTGGCGACACTGGAGCTTCCAGTCATCGAACAGTAATTCAAATATAAAACCGAACGGGAAACGGTTTTTACGGTAGGCCATTGGCAGTCCCGGAGTACGTCGCTTGAGGGTCCCTTCCCCACCCTTTATCTGCTCCGGTGAACTGCTTGGCGTGTGGGGACGGCGCTGCCTTCGGGCAGCGCCTTTTTTGTGCGCCCGCATCGCCACCAATAACCATAGCAAGGCCAATTCTCCGCTGACCCGTTATTCGTGCGTCGGCGCAGCCAACTTCATCGATCACTCGACCAAACCCACGGGGCTTCAATTGCCGGCGCGCAATGGCGGCGTAGACACGGTTGTGAACCTTGGAGGTGGCGCTGGTGTTGACAGCCCAATTTCCGATTTGCTAAGGTTTATTTTGGCGCTGGATACAAGAACAAATTGGCGTGACCAAGGCGTCATCCGTTCGTGTTTTTTCCCACCAGGAACACGGTGATTGAAACTTGCAGTAGAGGAGATCATCATGAACCTACGAACCAGAGTAATATCCGGCAGTCTTCTGGCCGGTGCGATCCTGTGCGGCCCGGGGTGGGCGGGCGCGAAAACCGGCTGGCTTTGCGAGGCTTGCACCAGTGTCGAAGCGGCGCGCGAGCAGGCGAGGCAGCACGCGCCCGCGTTGCAATGCAACACGACAGTTGGCGACACCGGACAGCCCGTGCTGGATCCGGATGGGTCGTTCGAATGCCAGGCACCGCCGGCGAAACAGGTCGTCTTGGCCAACCGCGAAATTCACCAAGTCTATGTTTTCGAGGTCAACTGGCAGTTGAACGGCGAAATCTGGGAAGTCGTTGTTACCGACTCCTCGCTGTCTGCCGAGTATCTGGACCTGGCTTATACCGCGCTGGATGTGACCGAGGCCTGGAGTCAGGCCATCATCGATATCAACGATGAGTTGGCGACCGAAGCGGGTATCAATTCGGTGAATTCGGCCGGGAAGTATTCCGCCGGGACCATGTCGGACCCGGAGCCTCTGGACTGCCCGCAAGACACTTTGCTCAGAACGCTGATGGACCAGTCGAAGATGGATTCGTTGAAGCGGCGGCTGCGAACCGAGATCGAGTTGGAAATCGACAGAATTATTTCGGACGGTGGTGCCGGCGTCGATTCAAGCTCAATTACGGTCAGTCGTGGTGGCCTTACATTCGGCTTTAACATTTCGGAGAGCGGGCGCCCGATTCCAACGGGGATCGAGAGAATGTTCACCCAGCGCGAAGTCAACCTGAATGAGGATCCACCCACTGGCCCCGGCATGCCGGTATTGGACTATGACCGCCTGGTTTTTTCGGCCCGCGCGGTCAATATGGGTGATAGTAGTCGGGCGATACTCACGCTGGAGCCGGGGGCGAGCACGATTCTCGGGCTTGTGGGTGACGACTTTTTCGATGGGCGGGAGGTCACCGATCCCTGTGCACTCGACGCGCTGGCATTGGGTGATGACCACGGACAGTTCCGCTTCCGTGACGGTGGCGGGATTGCCGATCCGGAGCAGACTTTCGGCACTGGTGGTGGCAGTGGCGGGGCAAGTGGTGGCGACACGTCCCGGATGTGCCTGTACGACTTCTACAGCAACGATACGTATCAGTTCTCGTTCTGGGCGCCGTGCGGCAGCGCCGGAGAAAACGAAGAAATCCAGGATTAGTTCGTCTCGCAGCGCATCGCTGATATCGGCCGGCAATCGCCGGCCGATTTCTTTGCCGCAGGACGCGTAAGAGTGATCGCGGATATTGATTTGGTCGCCGGGTGTGCCATCCGACATATGGCGCCGCTCACGGCCGGTGGCGTATCATGCGGACTGCCGATTCCAACGGAGAGATTCATGCATCGTGTATTCATCACCCTGCTGGCGGGGTTGGGCCTTGCCGGCGCGCTGTTCGCGCAGGACGAGAGCACCCGGCTGTTGCGCGACCCGGACATATCCGATTCGCATCT
This sequence comes from Wenzhouxiangellaceae bacterium, assembly GCA_040904965.1. GTDB lineage: Bacteria > Pseudomonadota > Gammaproteobacteria > Xanthomonadales > Wenzhouxiangellaceae. Next base: position 28,694 of record JBBDSL010000048.1, on the reverse strand, counting down.
GGTGTTCGCCTACGCTGGCGACCTGTGGCTGGCCGACCGCGACGGCAGTAACCCACGCCGGCTGACCAGCCATCCGGCCGAGGAAAATACACCGATCTTCTCGCCCGACGGCAGCCGGATCGCATTCGCCGCAGAATATGACGGCAATACCGATGTCTACGTCATTCCGGTCGAAGGCGGCCAGCCGAAGCGTCTGACCTGGCACCCGACGGCCGATATCCCGGTCGACTGGGCGCCCGACGGCAGCGCAGTGGCGTTCGTCTCCGACCGCGAAACCGATCACGGCCGCTCCGGCCACCTCTACCACGCCAGCCTTGAAGGGGGCCTGCCTGTCAGGCAGATGGAAGCGCGCTTTTTCCGCGGTGCCTACGACGACAACGCCGAGCGTCTGGCCTACATCGATCATGGTTCGGGCTATAACGGGCTGTTCGGTGGCACCGCCGGCTGGAAGGGTTACCGCGGCGGCACCACGCCTTCGATCCGGGTGCTCGATATCGCCGACCAGACCTTTGTCGACGTGCCGGGGGAACGGGTCACGGACTTCAACATTTTCTGGCTCGACGGCAGGGTGCATTTTCTGTCGGATCGTGGTGACAATGGCGATGACAAGGATTTCAACCTGTTCAGCTTCGATCCGGCTTCGGGCCGTACCGACAAGTTGACCGCCGAATCGGAATTCGACATCATGGCCGCCGCCGGGCACGGCGACACCGTGGTTTATGAAACCGGCGGTTATCTCAAGCAGCTCGATCTGACTTCCGGCGAGGTCACGGCGCTGGAGATTTCGCTGAACCCGGATTTGCCGCAGTTGCGTCCCGGCTGGAAGTCGGTGGCCGGCAACATTCAGGGCATCGACATCTCGCCCAACGGCAAGCGCGCAATCATCACCGCACGCGGCGAAGTGTTCACCGTGCCGGCCGACAAGGGATCCACGCGCAACCTCAGCGACACCCCGGGCTCGCGCGAATACCCGGCGCTGTGGTCGCCGGAAGGCACGCGGGTCGCATGGATCGTCGAGTCGACGGACGGCCAGGTGCTCAAGATCGCCGACCAGCGGGGCATGGAAGAGACCAGGTCGTTCAAGTTGGGTCCGGATTTCTACGAACTGGAAGCCTGGCACGCCGATACCGGCCGCATCGTGTTCAGCGACAACCACCTTGGCCTGCACTTCATCTCGCTGGATGATGGCGAAGTCGAGCCGATGGTCACGACAATTGCGACCAATGCGCGCCGCGCCGGCTTCGACGTTTCGTTTTCGCCCGATGGTCGCTGGCTGGCCTACAACCTGGAGCAGCCGAATTTCCACGCCGACCTCGTCGTCCACGATTTCGAATCCGGCGAATCCACGGTAATTACCGACGGCATGGCCGATGTGGCCTCGCCCGCATTCGATCCGGAAGGCAAGTACCTGTACTTTGCCGCCTCGACCAATTCGGGGCCGGTCCAGGTCGGTCTGAACATGACCAGCCAGGAACATCCCTACCGCGCCGGCCTCTACGCCGCGGTGCTGACCGCCGACGGTGAATCACCGTTGGCGCCCGAGACCGGCGACGAGAAAGCCGACGAGAAAAACGGCGACGGGGACGAAAAGGAAAACGGCGACAAGAACAACGAGGACAAAAAGAAGGAAACGCCCGAGGTCATCATCGATTTCGAGGGCATTGCCGGGCGCATCATCGGCCTGCCGGCGGCCGAAGGCAACTACCAGTCGCTGCAGGTTGCCGGCGACGGCAACCTGTACTACATCCAGGCCCCGCAGCCGGGCGCAAGCAATCTGCCGCCCGGCGAATCCGCTTCGGCCGCCAACCAGCTCAGGCGTTTCGACTTCGACGAGCGCGAGGACACTGGCGTGCGGCGCGGCGTGCAGGCCTTCCGCATTGCTGCGGCCGGCAAGCACATGATTCTGCAGATGGACGGCAACGGCCTGGCCATTGCCAAGATCGGCAAGGACATCAAGCCGGAGAACGTCGATACCGGGAATTTGCGCATGTACGTCGATCCGCGCGTCGAATGGATGCAGATCTTCGAAGAGGCCTGGCGCATGCAGCAGCAGTATTTCTACGCCGACAACCTGCACGGTCTGGACTGGGATTCGGTGTATGACAAGTACCAGCCCATGGTTGCCCATGCCGGGCGGCGCGAGGACCTGAATGCCATCCTGGTCGAAATGATCGCCGAATTGCAGGCCGGGCACAACCGCGTTGGCGGCGGCGATATCCACCGCGAAAACGGTGTTGCCGTCGGCTTGCTGGGCGCCAATTTCGCGATCGAGAACGACCGCTATCGTCTTGCCCGGATTTATTCGGGCGAATCCTGGAATCCGTTCCTCCGCGGGCCGCTGACCGAACCGGGCAACGAGGCGGCACAAGGCGAGTACATCCTGGCGATCAACGGCGACGAACTGACTGCCGACGACAACATTTTCCGCAGGCTGCAGGATACCCAGGGCAAGCAGACGGCGCTTACCGTTGGCCCGAACGCCGACGGCAGCGATTCGCGCGAGATCGTCGTTACCCCGGCCGCGACCGAGGGCGCGTTGCGCCTGTGGAGCTGGATCGAGCGCAATCGCCAGCAGGTCGCCGAGGCCACCGACGGCCGGGTGGGCTACGTCTATCTGCCCAACACCGCCGGTGCCGGCTACACGTTCTTCAACCGGATGTTCTTCAACCAGATCGACAAGCAGGCGTTGATTATCGACGAGCGTGCCAACGGCGGCGGTCAGGCGGCCAACTACATCGTCGAGGTGCTGAGCCGGCGCCACCTGTCGACTTGGAAGGACAGGGACGGCCTGCCGTACAACACGCCGGCTGGCGCGCTGCACGGGCCGAAGACCATGCTGATTGACCAGGATGCGGGCTCGGGGGGTGACTACCTGCCCTACACCTTCCGGCATCTCGAAATCGGCAAACTTATCGGCACGCGTACCTGGGGCGGGCTGATCGGCATCTCGGCCAACCCGCAGCTGGTCGACGGCGGTTCCATGACCGTGCCGTTCTTCCGTTTCGTCGACACCGATGGCAACTGGTCGGTGGAAAACGAAGGCGTGGCCCCGGATATCGAGGTCAAGCTGGATCCGGTTGCGACCAACCGGGGCCGCGATACCCAGCTCGAGCGCGCCATCGAGCACATCAAGGCCGAGCTGGAGATGTATGAATCGCCGGTCCCGCCGGTCCCGCCGCTGCCGACCGAGCTCGGCCAGTAGGAGCGGTATCCGACCGCGATTGGATTGAATTGAATTGGATTGAATTGGATTGATCCTGGCACCGAATTCGGCTGCGCCGCAAGCGCCCCGGCCATCCGTGGCGTTTTGCTGCAGATCGCCGGCAATGCCGAGCGCCTGCGTTATATTGGCCAACTTCGCAACCCGCAAGGAAAGGCGCCAATGAACAGACACAGCCGGAACATCTGTTTGCTACTCACGGCACTGGCGCTTGTCGCCGGCCTTGCCGGCTGCCGCAGCATGCAGTACAAGGCACTGGAAGCCGTCGGGATCGAAAAGCGCGGCATCCTGGCCTCCCGGGTGGAGGCGGCCAGTGAGGCGCAGGACGAGGCCGGCGAACAGTTCGAGACCACGCTGGAACGATTCCGCGCGGTGGTCGAATTCGACGGCGGCGACCTGGAGCGCGCCTATCGCCGACTGAATCGGGAGTACGAACGCAGCGTCAACCGCGCCGACACCGTCACCCAGCGCATCGACGCCGTTGAGCGTGTTGCCGAGGACCTTTTTGCCGAGTGGGAGGACGAACTGGAACGCTATTCCAGTGCCGACCTTCGAACACGAAGCCGTGAATTGCTGGAGCAGACACGCTCGCGTTACGGCAGCATGATCCGGGCCATGCGGCGCGCCGAGAGCAGCATCAATCCCGTGCTGCAGGCTTTCGAGGACCAGGTTTTGTTCCTCAAGCACAACCTGAACGCAATGGCGGTCGACGCCATCCGCGGCGAACTCGGCGAAATCGAAGCCGATACTGAGCGTCTGCTGGCGGCCATGCGCGATTCGATCGCTGAAGCCGATCGCTTCATCGAGACGCTGCAATAGACAGAAGCTGGCGTAATGTCGCGTGCCCGCCTGATCTCGATTCTGTTTATCGCCGGTCTGTTCGGGCTGCTGCTATCGTGGTGGAACTGGGATCAGTTTGCCGCGGCCATGGTACTGGACCCGGCGCTGGACGATCCGCCCCGCCAGTTCGAGGTGGATGAACCGGCGTTCACGCTGTATGCCAACGATTTCGATTACCGGGTGCAGCCGTTGTACAACTACGAGCTCACCGGCCTGGTCGTCTCCTTCAAGCGCTTTCGTCCCGGCATCGGCATCCATGAACGCTGGAACGATTACATCAATATCGCCGATATCTGCGTCATCTGGGGTGAAAACGCGCGCGATGTTGATCTGAACGCGTTCGAATTCTGGAACCTTGAATTCACGTGCAACTATTCGACCCGCAGCCAGGGCGACTGGGAGCGCTTCAATCGCGATCAACTCTCGAACAACCACATCGTCACGACCGACGAGCGGCTCAAGGACGAAATTCGCAAGCTGGAGGTCGGCGACCAGATTCATCTGCGCGGCTGGCTTGCCGAGTACCGCCAGCCGGACGGCCCGGTACGCGGGACCAGCACCGTACGCACCGACACCGGCAACGGCGCCTGCGAGACCATCTACCTTTCCGAGTTCACGATTCTCGAATCAATGGAAACCGGCTGGCGCAAGCTGTGGTGGCCCAGTCTGTTCGTGCTGCTGGCCGCGGTGGCCCTGTGGTGGCTGACCCCGCATCACAAGCTCAAGGGCTACTGATCCCTGTAGATCCCGGGTAAGCGAGTGCACCCGGGAATCGATGACCGAATCCGACATTTTCCCCCGGGTGCGCTGCGCTTATCCGGACTACGAAACTGCCTTGAGCTTTTGATTTTGCCTTTCTCCGCGTCTTTGCGAGAACCTCAATATTATTTCGTTGGAGCCGTTCTTCGCGGTTTTGCGGCTTCGCGAGAGCCGGTTTCGAGTTGAATCCCGTCAGCCGACTGTTCCCGCTGGCGGAAACCGTTAGACTGGACGGCTCAGCTTCAAGGGAGAAAGAAATGATTCAGTCCGTGAAATCCAACGGCCGCGGCCAGCAGGGGCCGCCCGATCTGACCGAAATGCTCAACAAGCTCGGCGGCGGGGGCGGACCGTCGGGCAAGGGCATTATCGGCATCGTGATTCTGATTGCGCTGATCTGGGGGGCGTTCAGTGCGTTCTATACCGTCCAGCCCGAGGAGCGGGCCGTGGTCAAGCGTTTCGGCGCGGTGGTCGGCATCACCGACCCGGGCCTGCATTTCAAGATCCCGTTCGGCGTCGACCAGGTCCAGCGCGTCGCGACCGAAAGGGTGCTCAAGCAGGAGTTCGGTTTCCGCACCCAGGGCACGCGCGAAGGCGGGCGCACCGCCTACAGCAGCCAGCAATTCGAGGACGAATCGCTGATGCTCACCGGCGATCTCAACATGATCGATGTCGAGTGGGTGGTGCAATACCGCATCGAGGATCCGATCAAGTTCCTGTACGAAATGCGCGAACCGACCCGTACGCTGCGCGACATCTCCGAATCGGTGATGCGCCGCATCGTCGGCAACATGCTCGGCTCGGAGGTCCTGACCATCGGGCGGGTGGAAATCCAGCAGAAGGCGCGCGAGGAAGTCCAGGAAATCCTCAATGGCTACAATGCCGGCATCCGGATCAACACGGTTGAAATGCAGGACGTGGTACCGCCGCCGGCGGTGCAGCCTGCGTTCAACGAGGTCAATGAGGCCCGGCAGGAACGCGAGCGCATGATCAACGAGGCGCAAAAGCGCGTCAACCAGGAAATCCCCAACGCCGAGGGCGCGGCATTGCGAACCGTTGCTGAGGCCGAGGGTTATGCCACCGAACGCGTCAACCGGGCGTTCGGCGAAAGCGCCCGCTTCTCGGCGGTGCTTGCCGAGTACCTGCAGGCGCCGGAGGTCACCCGCTCCAGGCTGTACCTGGAAACGCTCAATGAAGTGCTGCCCAACATCGGCCAAGTGCTGGTGGTGCAGGACGGCCAGATCAGTCCGCTGCCGCTGCTGGACGTCAATCGTGGCGACGGTCGTGGCGACAATCGTGGCGGCAATCCGCGCAATGCCGGAGGTGACCAATGAAAACCATATTCATCGCAATCGTGGCGATCGTTTTGATCGCCGGTGGCAACTTCGTGCTCTACACCGTCGACGAGGCCGAGCAGGCCATCATCGTGCAGTTCGGCGAGCCCATCGGGGGTGTGATCAGCGAACCGGGGCTCAAGGTGAAACTGCCGTGGCAGAACGTACGGCGTTTCGACAAGCGGCTGCTGGTCTGGGACGGCGACGTCACCCAGATTCCGACGCTGGGGCGCGAGTTCATTCTGGTCGATACCACGGCGCGCTGGCGCATCGCCGATCCGCTGCTGTTTCTGACCAGCGTGCGCGACGAGGCCGGTGCGCGAACACGCCTGGACGACATCGTCGATTCGGTCGTCCGCGACATGGTCTCGTCGACCGAACTGGAGGAAATCGTGCGCTCCAAGGACTGGTCGGTGGATGTCGACGAACTGGACGACCCGGCGCTGGCCGAGCGCGACGACGTGAACCTGGAAAAGCAGCCGAACCTGGGGCGCGAATTGCTGGAAGAAGAGATTCTGGCGCGTGCGCAGCGCTCGATGCCGCAACTGGGTATAGAGCTTGACGACGTGCGCATCAAGCGCGTCAACTACATCGACTCGGTGCGCAAGCAGGTCGAAAGCCGCATGATTGCCGAGCGTCAGTCGATTGCCGAGCGCTTCCGTTCAGAGGGTATGGGCCGCAGCCAGGAAATCCTGGGCAACATGGAGCGCGATCTCAGGCGCATCCGCTCCGAGGCGGCCCGAACGGCCGAGGAAATCCGCGGCGACGCCGATGCCGAAGCCACCAGCATTTACGGTCAGGCGTTCGGCGCCGATCCGGAGTTCTACTCGTTCTTCCGCACGCTGGAGAGCTACCGCGCGCTGGGCCCGAACGCCACCATCATGCTGAGCGCCGATTCGGATTTCTTCCGCTATCTGGAACAGTCGCAGGTCGAGTAGGCCGGCCCGGACCGACCTACGGCGTGGCGCGAGTGCCGTAGGTCGGGGCGACGTCCCCGACGATTCAGGATCCGGCGTAGCTCAGCCGGTAGATCGCGCCGGCCTGATCGTCGGAGATCAGTATCGAGCCGTCGGGCAACTGCAGCAGGTCCACCGGCCGGCCCCAGGATTCCTCGCCCTGCAGCCAGCCGGTAATGAACGGCGCGTACCTGGTCACTTTCCGATTCTCGTCCAGATGGGCGCGCATGACCCGGTAGCCGCTCTTGGTGGTGCGGTTCCACGAGCCGTGTTCGGCCACCAGGATGTCGTTGACCAGGTCGTCGGGCATCATCTCACCGGAATAGAAGATCATGCCCAGCGGTGCGACGTGGGCCATGAGCTGCTGCGCCGGGGCCTTGAACTCGTCGTGGCTGCGCTGGCCGCCGAACTCCGGATCGCGCACCAGGCCGGCGTGCCAGAACGGAAAGCCGAAGTGCTGGCCGGGTTCGGTAACGTGGTTGAGCTCGCACGGCGGCAGATTGTCACCCAGCATGTCGCCGCCGTTGTCGGTAAACCACAAGTCGCCGGTCATGGGGTCGAAATCGAAGCCGACTGAATTGCGCACGCCCTCGGCGATGACTTCCTCGTTGCTGCCGTCGGGCTCGATCCGCACGATGCGTGCGTAGCCTTCCTCCAGGCAAATGTTGCACGGGGCCCCGATCGGCACGTACAACTTGCCGTCCGGGCCGAATTCGATATGCTTCCAGCCGTGGTGTTCATCTTCGGGAAACCGGTCGGTGACCAGCACCGGTTCCGGCGGACTGTCGAGATTGTCCTCGATATCGTCGAACCGGAAAATATTGCTGACCGCGGCCACGTACAACGCGCCGTCGCGAAAGGCCAGCCCGCTGGGCATCTTCAGGCCCTCGGCGATCACGACCACCCGGTCGGCGGCAAAGTCTCCGTCGGCGTCGATTACCGCATGCACCTTGCCGGCACGTCTGGAGCCGACAAAGATCGTGCCGTTGTCGCCCAGCGCCATCTGGCGGGCATTCTCCACGCCGTCGGCGAACAGTTCGATCGAATAGCCCTCGGGTACCGTCAGGTGTTCCAGCGCGATATCGGCGCGCGAAAGATTTCCGATGGTGGCCAGGGCAGACAACAAGATAATCGTGATGATGCTGCGCATGATTGCATTCCTCGTCTTCTCGCAGAGATTTGAGTCTAACGACATTTGCAGCGTCATTCACTACTCTTAGCCCACCGTCATCAAGCTTCGGCCCGGAAACAGCCGATTGATGCGCCAGCGCTGTCCCGGCAAGCCGGAGAGAAACCGCCGGGCTTGTGCTACGGTCCATTGTCTATCGAATACTGCGAGTCGGCATGCTTTGGCGTTTCATCATCTACACGTTGGTCATTGCGGCTTTTTGCGCGCTGCTTCCCTGGGCCATCGCCGATGGCGACGTGCAGGAATTCACCGAAAACCGCTGGGTGGAGTGGCTGCAACTCGCGCTGATCGCAGGCTCGGTCGGCCTGTTGCTGGTCACGGCAAGACGGGCCAGGGGTGCTGGCGAGTTGCTGGTGTTGATCGCCGGACTGTACGCAATCGCTGCATTCCGCGAACTCGACGCTGTTTTTGAGTCGCTGATACCGTGGCTGGGCTGGAAAATCGGCCCGACCGTGCTAGTGCCGCTGCTTCTGGGCCTGTCGATCGCCCGTGCCGGTCGCGTGCGTGAACAATTCGGCGCGTTCGTCGGCTCGCCTGCATTCGTGCTCGGCTGGGCCGGGTTCATGATGGTGGTGCCGATTGCGCAACTCATCGGCCACGGACCGTTTCTCGAAGCGATGCTGGGTGACCATTACCACCGCGCCTACAAGCACGCCATAGAGGAAAGCGCCGAGCTGATCGGTTACATGATGCTTGCAGCGGCGGCGGTCGAGGCGGCGGTCAAGCCGCCTTCGATCACCGTAGATGTTCATCGTGGGCCGGGATAACACGCTCGAAGCGACTAATACGTTCATAAAACTTGCGGTACCGCTTGTGCCACACCGGCATCTGTGGCAAAGTTGAATGCATGAAGCCAATCGCCACAAAAATTCGCCGGGCGCGCCTGATGGACCCGCGGCAGCGACGCCGAGGCGGGGTCTTTTTCGGCTGGGTGGTCGGCTAGCGCGCTTTTTTGTTGAAAAGCCAGTTTTGAAACCAACCCAGCCGCACGGCTGGGTTTTTTTTTGGGAAAAACAATCGTGGAAAATTCGGTGAAACACTTTCTGTCTACCGTTGACTACACCCGGGACGAGCTGCAGGCGCTGCTGAACACGGCCGACGACCTGAGGTCCGCGCCGGTATCGCGCGCGCTGGCTGGGCGGACGGTGGCGTTGCTGTTTTTGAATCCGTCGCTCAGAACCCGGACCTCGTTCGAGGTCGGCGCGTTCCAGCTCGGCGCGCACGCCGTCGTGCTCGAGCCCGGCAAGGCGGCATGGGGCATCGAGTTCGAAAGGAACGTGGTGATGGATGCCGACGCCGAAGAGCACATCAGCGAGGTCGCCGGCGTGCTGTCGCGCTACTGTGACGCGATCGCGCTCAGGGCATTCCCGTTGTTCCAGGACTGGCAGGTCGATCGCCAGGACCGCGTCATCCGCGCCCTGGCCCAGCACGCTTTGGTCCCGGTGATCAACATGGAAACCATCATCCACCCGTGCCAGGAACTGGCGCTGATGCGCACCGTCCAGGATCACCTCGGCCAGCCGGATCATCGAAAATTCCTGCTGACCTGGACCTGGCACCCCCGGCCGCTGAATACCGCGGTGGCCAACTCGGCGCTGCTGATCGCCAGCAAGTTTGGCATGGACATCACCTTGCTGGTGCCTGACGAGGCCTATCGCCTGGACCCGCAATTCATGGATATCGCCGCGGCTCAGGCGTGCGAATCCGGCGGCAGCGTGCAGGTCACCACCGACATCGAGCACGGATATGCCGGTGCCGACTGGGTGTACGCCAAGAGCTGGGGGGCATTGCCGCTCTATGGCCGGCCGGAAGAGGAGGCAAAGCTGCGCGCGCCTTTTCGGCATTTCATGGTCGACGGCGACAAGATGGCCATGACCGGCAACGCCCGCTTCAGCCACTGCCTGCCGCTTCGACGCAACATCAAGGCCAGCGACGAGGTGATGGACGCCGATTATTGCGTGGCGCTGGAAGAAGCCGAGAACCGGCTGCATGTGCAAAAGGCACTCATGCTGGCTTTGATGGCGAGTGGCAAATAAAAGCAAAAGACGGCCGCGGATTACGCGGATGAGCACGGATTAAAGAAGATAACGAGATAAAGAAAAAGCGGTATGGGTTTATGAATTTATATTCATCCGCGCTTATCCGCGTTCATCCGCGGCCAAAGAGATTTTGACGTTCCAGAGATAACCATGAGCAAAGAAAAAATCGTATTGGCCTTCTCCGGCGGACTGGACACCAGCTACTGCGTGCTGGCGCTGAAGAAGGAAGGCTTCGAGGTGCACACCGCGTTCGTCGATACCGGCGGCGTGGATGCGGCGCACAAGAAGTGGATCGCCGAGCGCGCGCTTGCGTTGGGTGCGGCCGAGCACCATGAACTGGATGCGTCGGCTCCGCTGTGGGACAAGTTCGTCGTGCCGTTGCTGTGGTCGGGCGCGCGCATGCTGGACCAGTACCCGATGCTGTGCTCGGATCGCTATGTGATCGTCGAGCAGTGCCTGGCACTTGCCGACAGGGTTGGCACGAAGCGCTTCGCCCACGGTTGCACCGGGATGGGCAACGATCAGCTGCGCTTCGACCAGTCGGTGCGTTCGCTGGGCGAATTCGTCATTCATGCGCCGATTCGCGAACTGCAGCGCGAGACCGGCAATGTGCGCGACTACGAGCTGAAGCTGATGGCCGAGGCCGGCGTCGAGGTGCCGGCCTCGTCGGGCAGGTATTCGATCAACGAGAACCTGCTGGGCGTGACGCTTTCGGGCCAGGAGATCGACCGCTTCGAAGCCCCGGCCGAAGACACCCGGGTGCGCTGCCGCCCGCGTTCGGAATGGCCCGAAGACCCCGGCGAGTGGACGCTCGGCTTCGAGCAGGGTCGCGCGGTTTCGCTCAACGGCGAGTCGATCGAAGGGCCGGCGATGCTCGACCGGCTCAACCGGGAACTGGGCGCCTGGGGCGTGGGCCGGCACATCTACACCGGCGACGTTTCGATCGGGCTCAAGGGCCGGATCGTGTTCGAGTGCCCGGGCATAGACGCGTTGATGTGCGCCCACCGGGCATTGCACGACGCGGTCAACACCCGGCTGCAGAATCAGTTCCGCCATGTCATCGCCGCGCGCTGGGCCGAGCTGGTCTATACCGGCTTTTTCTTCGAGCCGCACAAGACCGATCTGGAAGCCTACCTGGAATCGGCCAACCGATTCGTCACCGGCCAGGTGGTGCTGCACACAGACGGCAACGTGGTGGAAGCGACTTCCCTGCGTTCCGATTTTCTGTTGCAGGATCCGGATGCAGTCTATGCCCAGTCGGCATCGTGGACGCCGGAGGAAGCCGAGGGCTTCGTAAAGCTGCTGGGTCAGAGTTCCACCCTGGCGCAGAAGGTACGCACGTCGGCCGGACGGTCATGAACATCGAACGCATCCTCGAACACCTGAGCCGGCTGATCGCAAGCGACAGCCAGAATCCGCCGCGTGCGATTACCCCAAATGCGCCGATGTTCGATTACGTTCGAAGCATTCTGGCGAAGTCTTTCAGCATCGAAATGTTTGATCACGGCGATGGCCACGTGACCCTGTTCGCTCGCCGCGGCCGGCCGCAAGTGCTGTTCAATTGTCACCTCGACACGGTGCCGGTCGGCGACGGCTGGACCGTGCCACCGCTTGAGTTGTCGGTGCACGATGGCCGCGCCTGGGGCCGCGGCGCCTGCGATATCAAGGGGGCCGCGGCGGCATTGCTGGCGGTTGCCGAAGCCACCGATGCGCCCATGGCGCTGCTGTTGACCAGCGACGAGGAAGGCGCGGGCGGCTGCTGCGTGCGCGAATTCCTGGCCACCGAGGTCTCGGCCGATTTCGGCCAGGCGGTGGTCTGCGAGCCCACCGTCAACCGCGCCGTGCTGTCCCACCGCGGTTTTCTCTCGGTGCTCGGACATTTCAACGGAACCGCCGGGCATTCTTCCCAGTTCCGCGCGCTGGAAGACAGCGCCGTGCATGCCGCCGGGCGCTGGATTGCCGCGGCCGTCGAATATTGTGCGCAAGAGGCCGACGCCGGTCGGCATACCTGCTTCAACGTCGGCCGCATCAGCGGCGGGCTCAAGAGCAATGTGATTGCCGATGGCTGCGACCTGCACTACTCGGCGCGCCTGGCGCCCGGTCAGGACAACCAGACGTTGCTGGACGCGATCTCGGGCCTGGCCGGTGCCGATGCCGGGGCCGAGTGGAAGGTGCCGTTTTCCGGTCCGCCGCTGCCAGCGCGGGGGCGAACGATGGAAACGGCTCGCGCCTTCGCCGAGGGTCACGCGCTGGGCATTATCGAAAAAGTCGATTTCTGGACCGAGGCTTCGCTGTTCTCGGCCGCCGGCATGGATGCCATCGTGCTGGGCCCGGGGCATATCGAGCAGGCGCATACCGTGGATGAGTGGGTGGCCCTGGACCAGCTTGAAACGGCAGCGGGTCAATATCACGCCATTGTCGAGGCCGCGACGGCGACCATGGACACCAGTCGCCAGGAGTCGACCTCGTGACCGAAGTTCGCCCCATCGTCACCGAGTTGCTCGGCCAACTGGGTTCCTCGCGCGAGGCCCGGCAGTACCTGGAGCAGTTCTCGCGGGTCAGCGAAAGCCGCTTCGCGGTCGTCAAGGTCGGCGGCGGCGTGCTGGCCGAGGACCTGGATCACCTGGTCGCCGCGCTGGCGTTCTTGCACCGGCTGGGGCTGTATCCCATCGTGCTGCACGGCGCCGGTCCGCAACTGGACCGGGCGCTGGCCGAGGCCGGCATCGAGACCTTCAAGCGCGACGGGCTGCGTGTGACTTCCGAGGAAGTCATGGCCATCGCCCGCCCGGTGATCTACCGCGAGAACGCGCGGCTGGTCGATGCGCTGGAGCGCCAGGGCGTGCGCGCGCGCGGGCTTTTACACGGCGTATTCGAGTGTGACTTTGCCGACCGCGAGCGGCTGGGCCTGGTCGGAGAAGTTGCCAACGTGCACCTGGAGCCGGTACGCGGCGCGGTGCAGTCGGGCGCCCTGCCGGTGGTCGCCTGCCTGGGCGAATCGCGCTCCGGCCAGGTCATGAACATCAATGCCGACATCGCCACACGCGAGCTGGTCTGGGCGATCAAGCCGTACAAGATCATCTTCCTCACGCCCACCGGCGGTCTTCTGGACGAGGACGGCCGGATCATCTCTGCGATCAGCCTGAGCAACGATTACGACGGGTTGATGGCGCAATCCTGGGTGCATTCGGGCATGCAGCTCAAGCTGGCCCAGATCCGGGACATGCTTGAGCCGCTGCCGCCCTCGGCTTCGGTGTCCATCACCTCGGCCGAGAAGCTCACGCGCGAACTTTTCACCCATACCGGCGCCGGCACGCTGGTGCGCAAGGGCGAGCAGATTGAGTGGTACGCGCAGATTCCGGACGAACGTCGTGCGGCACTGGAGGCCTTGCTGGAGGCCGCTTTCGATCGAACGCTGCGCGCCGACTGGCTGGAAGGCCGGCCGGTGCGGGGGCTGCTGATGGCCGAAAGCGAACGCGCCGCCGCCCTCATTGTCGAAGGCGCCGACGGCGTGCCTTACCTGGACAAGATTGTGGTTACCCCACAAGCGCGCGGCGAGGGCCTGGGTGCGGCACTATGGCAGACGCTGCTTGCAAGAGCGCCGGCGATGTACTGGCGTGCGCGAATCAACAATCCGATCGCCGGCTGGTACTTCCAGCAAGCCGAAACCAGCCACCGGCGCGGCCAGTGGGTCGTCTACACCATCGGCATCGAAGATTTCGCCCAGATGGAGCGCCTGGTCACCGATGCCGCCGCGCGTGATTCCGGCTGGCAGGAGGAGGCAGAGTGAAGACGCGGATTTTTTTGCCGCGGATCAACGCGGATGAACGCGGATAAGACGGATGGACGCGGATAAAACCGCGGCGAATGTTGAGAAAACCGCTCCGAATCCTTATTCGGTTCGTTTTATCTGCGTTCATCCGCGTTGATCCGCGGCTCAAAAGTGACGAAATGGACATGACCGAACAGAAAAAACATCGATTGGCGTTGATTGGTGCCCGGGGGTACACGGGGCGCGAGTTGTTGGGGTTGCTGGCGGCGCATCCGGGGATCGATCTGGCGCTGGCGGCTTCGAATGCGCAGGCCGGGCAGCTGATTGCCGACGAAGTGCCGAACTGGCCGCAAGCCGAACAGACTTTTATCGCGCTGGCACCGGAGCAGATCGGCCAGATCGATGCCGATGTCTGGGTGCTGGCCGTGCCCAACGGCCAGAGCGCGCCCTGGGTGCAGGCCATCGAAGCCGATCATCCGGATGCGCTGATTGTCGACCTGGGCGCCGATTTCCGTTTCGATCCGGACTGGGTCTACGGCCTGACCGAGTTCAACCGGCCTGCGCTGAAGAGCGCCCGGCGCATTTCGAACCCCGGCTGTTACGCCACCGGCGCCCAATTCGGTCTGCTGCCGCTGCGCGATCGACTGATCGGCCCGCCGGTGATCTTCGGCGTGTCGGGACATTCGGGTGCCGGGCGCACGCCTTCGACGCGCAATAACCCCGAGCGGCTGCGCGACAACCTGATTCCGTACGCGCTGACCGGTCATGTGCACGAGCAGGAAATCAGCGCCCACCTGGGTCGTCCGGTGCGCTTCCATCCGCACGTGGCGGCATTCTTCCGTGGCATTTCGCTGACGATTGCGGTGGAACTGGGTGAGACGACCTCGACCGAATCGCTGCTGGCCGAGTTCCGCGCCTGCTATGACGGCGAGCCGCTGGTGCGGGTCCAGGCCGATGTGCCGGAGATTGCGAACCTGAGCCCACGCGCCGGGATCCGGATCGGCGGGTTCAGCCCGGATCCGCGCAACGCCCAGCGCGCAAGCTTTGTCGTGGTGCTGGACAACCTGCTCAAGGGGGCGGCCTCGCAGGCGATGCAGAACATAAACCTCGCCCTGGGGCTGGACGAGTTGACCGCCATTGATTCAACCGAACGAGTCAAAGCCGAAGGAGCTGAACAATGAGCGAGCCGATCTGGAAGAAGTCCGGCAAGCACGAGGTGCCCGAGGCCATCATGCGTTTCCTCGCCGGCCAGGACGTGGAACTGGACCGCGAACTGCTGCCATTCGACATCCGCGCCAGCAAGGCGCACGCGCGCGGCCTGGCGCGGATCGACGTGCTGACCGACGACCAGGCCGACGCCATGTGCTGCGAGCTGGATGCGCTGGCGAAAGCCTTCGCCGCCGGCGAGTTCGTGCTCGATCGCCGTTTCGAGGACGGCCATTCGGCGATCGAGGCCTGGCTGACCGAGCGACTGGGCGAGACCGGCAAGCGCATTCATGCCGGTCGAAGCCGCAACGACCAGGTTGCCGTGGCGCTCCGGCTATACCTCAAGAACCGGCTGCAGCGCCTGGCCGCGTTGTGCGCCGATATCGCCGAGGTCGCGCTCCGGCGCGCCGGGTCCGAGCGCGACGTGCCGCTGCCGGGGCATACCCACCTGCAGCGGGCGATGCCCAGTTCGCTGGGCTTGTGGTGGGCCGGGCACGCCGAGGCGTTCGTCGACAACGCCGAACTGGCCGCCGTGATCCACGACTGGCTGGATGCCTCGCCGCTGGGCACCGCATCGGGGTTTGGCGTCAACCTGGCGCTGGACCGCGACGGGGTGGCCGGCGAGCTCGGGTTCGGTCGTCTGGTCGTCAATCCGCAGAATGCACAGGCGGCTCGCGGCAAGGTCGAACTGCGCGCACTGGACGCGCTGTCGGCGACCACTTCGGATCTGCGGCGTTTGTGCTGGGACCTGAGTCTGTTCGCCAGCCAGGAGTTCGATTACGTCAAGGTATCGCCCGAGTTCTGTACCGGCTCGTCGATCATGCCCAACAAGCTCAATCCCGACGGCGTGGAACTGCTGCGTGCATTGCACTCGACCGTGGTCGGCGCGCGCGCCGAACTCGATTCGGTGTTGAGCCTGCCGTCGGGATACCAGCGCGACCTGCAGGACACCAAGGCGCCGGTATTGCGCGCCTTCGGTCGCGGGCTCGAAGGCCTGGCGCTGGTCCCGGCTTTGCTGGCTGGGCTGGAATGGAACCACGGCCGGATGATCGAGGCCATGGACGCCCCCATGCACGCCACCGACCGGGCCAATGAGCTGGTGGCCGAAGGCCTTTCGTTTCGCGAGGCCTATCGGAAAGTGGGTGACGAGCTTGACCAACTGTCCGAGCGCAACCCGGCCGACAGCCTGGCCGCGCGCGTCTCGCCCGGCGGCTGCGCGGACTTGCAGTTGCATCGCATCGAGGCGCGATTGCGTGATATTCGTGCGAAAGGGGATTGAAGCCCGTCTCGGGCTTCTCAACTTCAAAGGCGGTTTCGCCTCTGGCTTTTGACTTGAATTTGAGACTTCAAAAAGTCGGCCCAACCCGGCACGCACGCCGTGCACCAGCGAGCGACGATACCGGGTTTTGAATCAGCGTTGATCTGGCCAGTCGATCAGGTCGATCGGCCGGAATCGCCTCTGTTTCCGCGACAATCCCAAGAAACTTCATTCAAATCCATGCCAACCTGTGTAACCTGTAGCAAGCCCGAACAAAAACCAAAGCGAGACCCGATCAGGAGGCGATGGAAAGCGAACTGACATTGACCGGTGACATGCTGTTGGTGCTGGCCCTGCTCGGCCTGACCATATTCGCCTTCGTCACCGAGATCGTCCGCATCGATATCGCCGCGGTTTCCATCATGGTGCTGGTCGGGCTGCTCGGGCTGGTGCCGGGCGAGCAGTTGTTCGACGGCTTCGCTTCCAACGCGGTGATCGCGGTGATCGCGGTGATGATCATCGGCGCCGGACTCGACCGTACCGGTGTGATGAATACGGTCTCGGCGACTATTGTCCGCTACGGCGGCAAGTCCGAAAGCCGCATTGTTTCGATGCTGGCCGCGTCGGTTGGGCTGATTTCTGCGTTCATGCAGAACACCGGTGCTACGGCACTGTTCCTGCCGGTCGCCGGCCGGGTGTCCAGCCGGCTGGATATTCCGTTATCCACGTTGCTGATGCCGGTCGGCTTCTGCGCCATCGTCGGCGGCACCATTACCATGGTTGGTTCATCGCCGCTGATTCTGCTCAACGACCTGATCCAGACCTCGAACCGATCGCTGCCGCCGGGCGCCGAGGCGATGCGCCCGTTCGGCCTGTTCTCGGTCAGCCCGATCGGCCTGGCGTTGCTGGCCGTCGCACTGGTTTTCCTGGTGACGCTGGGCAAAAGATTCATCCCGCGCACCCAGGCCAAGCGCCCGGCGTCGCCGGGGCGCACCAAGAACTATTTCGCCGAGGTCTACGGTATTGCCGGCGACGTCTACGAGTTGCTGGTCACGGTCGACTCGCCGCTGGTCGGGATGCGCGTGGCCGAGGCCGAGATGCTCGATGGTGCGCCGCTGCTGCTGGCCATCCAGAGCACCGACGAGCCGCGCCTGGCCCCGCCGGCCGATGAAATGATCTGGGTGGGCACGGTGCTGGGGGTGATGGGCACGCGCGAGCAGGTAGGCCGATTTGCGGTGGATAACAAACTGCGCCTGCAGCCCAGGCTGCGTACCTTCGGCACGCTGTTCGACCCGGGTCGCGCGGGGATTTCCGAAGTGGTTATTCCGCCGGGGTCCAATCTGGTCGGCAAGACCATAGCCGATGCCAGACTTCGATCGCGCTTCGGCATCTCGGTACTGGCGATCAACCGGGGCGAGAATATCGTGCGCGAGCGCCTGCGCGGCGAAAAGTTGCGTGTGGGCGATTGCCTGGTTTCGCATTCGTCGTGGCGTGACCTGTCTTCGGTGGCCCGGGACAAGGATTTCATTGTCGCCACGGATGTGCCCAAGGAGGAGGCCCGACCGCAGAAGGTGGCTCATGCGCTGGTGTTCTTTCTTCTGGCGATTACGCTGATCCTGTTTACCGACTTCAACCTGTCTGTGGCCCTGCTCACCGGCGCGATCGGTATGGTCCTGACCGGCGTGCTCAGCATGGACGAGGCCTACCAGGCGGTCAGCTGGAAGACCGTATTCCTGATGGCAAGCCTGATCCCGCTGGGTTTTGCCATGGAGGTCACCGGTACCGCGGCCTGGCTGGTGCAGCAGATGCTGGCACTGGTCGGCGACATTGATGATCTCTGGATGCAGGTGGCACTGGCCGTGCTGGCCACCGTGTTCACGCTGGTCATGTCCAACGTGGGTGCTACCGTGCTGCTGGTTCCGATCGCGATCAACATCGCGCTGGCCACGGGCGCCAACCCGGCCATTTACGCGCTGATCATCGCGCTGGGCACTTCCAATGCCTTCATTCTTCCCACCCATCCGGTCAACGCGCTGATCATCGGTCCGGGTGGATACAAGGTGAAGGACTTCATCCGCATCGGCGTGCCGATGAGTGTGCTGTTCCTGGTCGTCATGCTGGGCATGGTCAACCTGGTGTATTGATTCCTGATCAGGTGAGCCGCGCGCGCAAAAGTGTGCGGCAGCCGCTGCATAATGAAGGCGTTTCCGAAGCGCAGGGATGATTGTGTCCGAATTCGAACCGCTGCCGTGGTCGGTCGACCACGCCGGCAAGCCGCGCCGGGTCGGCGTAGAGATGGAAATGGCCGGGGTCGATCATGACCGGATGGCGCGCGAGGTTACCGCAGTCGTCGGCGGTCGTTTCGAGCGCGAAAGCGCGTTTACCGGCATCGTGCGTGACACCGAGTTCGGCGATTTCGGCATTGAGCTGGATGCCCGGGTTCTGACCTCCAGGAGCTATCTGGACTCGCTCAAGGCGCTGGGCATCGATATCGAGCCCGGGCAGCTTCGTGACAACCTGGAAGATGCGCTTTCGCGCGTCGCCGGGCTGGTCGTGCCGCGCGAACTGGTCTGCCCGCCGGTGGAAATCGCTGCGTTGGAGCGTATCGACGAGATTCGGCGTGGTCTGTGCCGGGCTGGCGCCAAGGGCACGCAATCGTCTGCGCTGTACGCGTTCGGTTTGCAGTTCAACATCGATATTGCCCGGGCCGAGAGTGCGCACCTGCTGGCGGGACTGCGCGCATTTTTCCTGCTGTTTGACGAAATCTGCGAGCGCGAGCAGATCGATTTTGCGCGCAAACTGACCCCGTTCGTGCAACCCTTTCCGGAAGATTACCTGGCGCATGTGCTGGATCCGGACTATGCGCCGGACATGCAGACCCTGATCGACGACTACCTCGAATTCACCCCGACGCGCAATCGGCCGCTGGACCTGCTGCCGCTGTTTGCGTGGATCGACCGTGACCGGGTGATGGCCGCACCCGTGGAACGCGAGCTGATCAAGCCGCGACCGACATGGCACTATCGCCTGCCGAACTGCCTGATCGATGACCCGGACTGGTCGCTGCAAAAACCGTGGCGCGAATGGGTGCGCATCGAAACTCTGGCCAACGATCCCGCTACGCTGGAACAGGCGGCCCGCGTACGACTGGGCAGTTCCAGTGCAATACACCGCTGGTCGTCGGGGCTGTGGCGCGCTGTCCGGCGGGGTGTGGCAAAGTGGACGAGTGATTGATGCGACCGAAAATCGGTGTCACCGGCCCTGATCGCGGCGGACTGGCCGCGTGGATGTTCACCGCGCTGGCAGTCTGGCGGACCGGCGGTCGACCGCTTCGCATCCGTCCCGGTCATCGGGTTGCGTTCGAACGGCTCGACGGTCTGATCATCGGCGGCGGCGCCGACGTCAGTCCAACCCTTTACGACGAACCTCGGCATCTGCCGGTGCGCGAGATGAACGATCCGGGCATGTTTGGCTGGCGCCGTGCATTGGGTTTCATCCTGTTCCCGCTGGTGTGGCTGCTCAGGAGATTGCTGACCAAGAAACGCGGTGGTCTGGACCCGGCGCGCGACGAACTGGAGCATGCGCTGATCGGCCAGGCCATCGGCAAACGAATGCCGATGCTGGGGATCTGCCGCGGCATGCAGCTGATCAACGTGGCGCTGGACGGTACGCTGCACCAGTCGCTGGAAGGGTTCTACGATGAATATCCGGCAATCCGGTCGGTACTGCCGCGCAAAAAAGTCGAATTAAAATCGGGTTCCCGGTTACAGCGCATTGTCGGCTGCAGCGATTGTCGGGTCAACGCACTGCATCGCCAGGCCATCGACAGACTGGGACACGGTCTGGTCGCAGTGGCGCGCGAACCCAACGGCGTTGTCCAGGGTTTCGAGGCCGCGGCCGGGGACAGATGGTTGATCGGCGTGCAGTGGCATCCCGAATACCTGCCCCAGCGCGCCGACCAGCGGGCGCTGTTCGCGGCGCTGGTCGAAAACGCTCGAAATGGAAAAAGGCCATGAGCGACGAATTGGATCAACCGCTTTCGCCGGAACGTTTCGTAGCCGCCAGCGGCTATGCCCGCGAGGTGCTGCGCTGCTGGCGGCTGAATGCGAGCTGGCTGGCCGACGATGCCGCCGCCGACGATCCCCAATTGCCGGTCGAATCGCGTCTGCGGCGCTACCGGCAGCTCGAGGCCCTGCGCATCCAGTGGCAGGAAATCCAGGGTCTGCACGGCGTGGAAGAGACCGGCAGGCTGCTTTCCAAACTGGCGCGTGAATGCCTGGAACAAGCGCTGGGCCATGCCGAGCAGGTAGTTGCCGAGCGTCATGGCCGGCTTGTGGCGGCCGACGGCAGCGCGGCACGCCTGGCGGTGCTTGCGCTGGGCAAGCTGGGCGGCGACGAGCTGAATTTCAACTCCGACCTTGACCTGGTGTTCTGTCACGCCGCTCCGGGCCAAAGCGATGGGCGCCGACCGCTGGAGCCGCGCGAATATTTCGGCCGGGTGGTGCGCGAACTGTCGCGCGTGATGGAAGAGGTCACCAGCAACGGGCGGGTCTGGGTGGTCGATACCCGGCTGCGGCCATTCGGCCAGGCCGGTGCGATGGTGTGGTCGGTGGATGCGATGGAGCAATACTTCGTCAACGAAGGCCGCGCCTGGGAACGCTATGCCTGGCTCAAGGCGTGTCCGGTCGCCGGCGACGTTCCGCTCGGACGTGACCTGCTGGCGCGCATCAGCCCGTTCGTGTTCCGCCGCTACCTGGATTACGGGCTGTTCGACAACCTGCGGTCGCTGCACACCGAAATCGAGGACCGCTCGCATCGCGAGGAACTGCAGGACGACATCAAGCGTGGCCCGGGCGGAATCCGCGAACTCGAGTTTCTGGTACAGAGCCTGCAGCTGTTGCGCGGCGGGCGCGAGCCGGGGTTGCGCACGCCCGGCTTTCTGCCGGCGCTGCGGGCCGCACGCGAGGCGGGTTTGCTCGAAACCGGACAGTTCGAACCGGTCGAGCACAGCTACCGTTTTCTGCGCGCGCTGGAAAACCGGCTGCAGTTGATGACCGGTCGCCAGACCCACGAATTGCCGTCCGACGCCTGGCAGCGCGCCAACCTGTCGGTACTGATGCGGTGTGCCGACTGGGAAGCGCTTTCGGTGCAGATCGAAGCAGTGCGCGAGCGAGTACGTGAGCTTTTCCGCAAGCGTTTCGGCGCGCCGGAGCAGCACGTTGAACAGGCCCGGTCGCTGTGGCCGCCGACGCCGGATTTGAGCGATGAACTGCAAAAGGCCGGTTTCGAGGATGCGCCGGCCGCCGCCACTGTGCTGGAGCAGTTGCACAAGCGGCTCGCGCGGCGCCCGTTGTCGGCCGAGGGACGACGGCGGTTGGACCGCCTCATGCCGGAACTGCTCGACGAGGTGCTGCTGCACAACCCGCCCGATACCGGACTGGGCGACCTGCTGGCGCTGATCGAAACCATCGCGCGTCGCTCGGCCTATCTCGCCCTGCTGCACGAGCGGCCGCAGACGCTGGCCCGATGCGTACGCGTCTACCGCAATTCCGCGCGTCTGGCCGAATGGATTACCGCAAGCCCGCAATTGCTGGACGACCTGCTGGCGCCCGACAAGAATCCGGATCTGCCGCGCATGCCTGTGGTCCAGTCCGACGACATCGAAAACAGCCTCAACGCGCTTGCACGTTACCGCCAGGCCGGCTTCGTGCGCACCGCACTGGGCCAGCTCGACGGCACCCTGGGCCGCCCCGAGGCCCGGGTTCGCCTGACCCGGCTGGCCGAAGCGGTGCTGGCGCGCATGGCCGAACTATTCCTGCCCGAAGGCCAGCCGCCGGCCATCATCGGCTACGGCAATCTTGGTGCGTCGGAGCTTCACTACAGTTCCGACCTCGACCTGGTGTTCCTGCACGACGCCGGTGCGGCGCCAGTGCGTGCGGTGCAGCGATTGATCAACGCGATGCAGTTGCCGCTGACCGGCGGCAAGCTCTATGCCATCGATACCCGACTGCGACCCAATGGCAACGCTGGCATGCTGGTCTCGACCCTGAAAAGCTTTGCCGACTACCAGGACCGGCACGCCTGGATATGGGAACACCAGGCGCTGATCCGTGCGCGCTGCGTATTCGGCGGGAAAGCCTTCGAACGTCGATTCGACGAGATTCGCGCCGCGGTACTGGCACGCAGACGCGAACCGGGCGAGGTGCGACAGGCGCTTGGCGACATGCGCCGGCGCCAGCTCGAGCAGCGCTCGGAGAACGCGGAAAAGCGTCTGCTGGGCGATATGCAGTTCATCGCCGAGCTTGGTGTACTGTTGAACGCGGCCGACGCGCCGGCACTGATCCAGGCGCGCGCGACCATTGAGCAGCTGAATCTGCTCGCCGCAGATGGCTGGCTGAACGCGCAATCGGCGCAACGGCTGATCGAGGTATTCAACCACGCCGCTTCGTTGCGCGACCGGATGTTTCTCGAACGCGATTGCGATGATGAACTGCCTGAGGATGCGCGCGCGGTTGTCGCCGAGGCATGGCACAAGGCGTTCGAACCGGAGCAATGAACGTTGTTGCGATACGACGACCCGGCAAGACGCCTGACACCGGGCGCATGGGTACAATAAGGGCTTGTCCATTACCGCGGGTCTAATCGTGAACGAAACCCTGCAGAATCATGTGCCGAAACAGCCGGCGAATACGCAGCGCTTGTACAAGGTGGTGCGCGCCGACCTTCCCCTGAGCTGCCCGACGCCGGAAATGGAGTTGTGGAATTCCCATCCGCGCGTGTATCTGCCGATCGAGAGTACCGGGACGGCGCAGTGTCCTTATTGCGGCGCCCACTTCGAGCTTGGGAACCTCTGAACAACTCTGCACGGGCGCGACGGTGCCTCTGCGGGAGGCTCCGGCTTGGCTTGGGCGAGCGTGGTTTGGTCATTCCAAATAAGCGAGCCCAAACGAGGCGGAGGCCCCGCAGAGGCCCGTCCCGTGTGGGTTTCGCCGGAGAAGCCGCATCTCGCGCGTTGCGCCACGCGGCCGTAGCTACGGCTACTGTCACTCCGCTTGTCATGACCAGAGCACCACACGATCTGCGGCTTCTCCGACTGAAACGCGCTCCGCGCAGAGTTATTCAGAGGTTCCCTTGAGGATTGAGCCCGCGCACGCGGCGCTTCCCGTGCCGCGTAGCCACGCACTGATTCCGGCCACCAGCCGGCTCGGGAGGATCACGGCGCTGATTCTTTTCCTGGGTCTTGCGCTGGGCTTGGTGGTGCCCAAGGCGGCCGGCGCGGCGTTTCTGTTACTGGCGCTGATCGGCATTATCTGGCTGGAGCCCGGCCTGGCCCGACGGCGCTGGGAATTGCAGGCGCACGAGCGTTTGCTTGTATTTTCCGTACTGGCGTTTGTCGGCGTCTGGCTGCTGGCGTGGTTGTTCCACGGTCTGGGGCCTGTCGGCGGCGAAGATGTCGGGCGCATCCTCAGGCTGCTGCTGATCATCCCGACCTATTTGTTTCTCGCCCGGGTCGACGGGCTGGAGCGCGGCTGGTGGACCGGGCTGGCCGCCGGTGCCGCGATCGCCGGCGGCTACGCGATGGCGTTTGCGATAACCGGCGAGCAGGGTGGATGGGCCGACCGCGTCGGCGGCCCCACCAATCCGATTTACTTCGGCGGCATTGTGCTGGCGATTTCACTGATGCTGCTGCCGCGCGTCGCCGATGCCAATACCGCATTGCCCGAACGCCTGGCGATGGCGGTTGCCGTGTTGCTTGGGCTGACTGCCAGTGCGATGTCGGGCTCGCGCGGGGCCTGGCTGGCCCTCCCGCCCCTGCTGGTGCTCTATCTGGTGACCCTGGGCACGCGCCAGCGGCCGGCATGGCGGTTCGGCGTGCCGTTGGCCGTCGTGCTGGTCGCGGTTGGATTGTCGCTGTTGCCCGGCGTGCCGCTGGGCCAGCGCGTGGCCGATGCGTTCGGAGCATTCGGCACATCCGGCCCGGAAATCGCGCTTGAGGACACGCTGGCCGTTCGCTGGGCGTTGTGGCAGTTGTCGTTCGAGCAACTGCGTGATTGCTGGTTGTTCGGCCTGGGGCCGGACGGGTTCCGCGCCGCACTGGAGCAGGCCGTGGCGCTGGGCAGGCTGCCGGAGTGGTTTCTCGAATACCATCACCCGCACAACCAGTTCATTTCGGCGCTGCTGACTGCCGGAGTGCCCGGCCTGATGACGCTGGCGCTGCTGTTCGGCATTCCGCTGAGGCGCTTCGCGATGCTCTGGCAGACCGGTCTGGAGCGCACCCGCCTGGTCGGCTGGAGCGGACTTGCGGCAATTTCGGTACTGGCCGTGATGGCGCTGAGTGAATCGATTTTTCAGCGCAACAGCGGCATCATCTGGTTCGCCCTGCTGACCGCTGCAGGCTATGCGCTGGTCCAGGTGCGGCATCGCCGCGAACTCGAGTCGGCCCCTATCGGTCGGGTACATACGCTCAGCGTCATCATGATCTGTCGCGACGAGGCCGATCGCATCGGCAATGCGTTGTCGTCGGTATCGGATTGGGCCGATGAAATCATCGTGCTCGATTCCGGCAGCACCGACGGCACGGTCGAAATCTGCCGCCGTTATACCGACCGGGTCGAGGTGACCGACTGGCCTGGTTTCGGCCCCCAGAAACAGCGCGCGCTGGAGCGGGCAACCGGCGATTGGGTGCTGAGCCTGGACGCCGACGAGATCGCCAGCGACGAGCTCAAGCGCGAGATCGATCTGATCCTCTCGCGTACCAATCCACACTACGCCGGCTATCGTCTGCCCTGGACTACGATCGTGTTCGGCCGCGAGTTGCATTTCGGCCACTGGGCGCGTGCGCCGCTGCGGCTGGTCGATCGCCGCGCGGCGCAGTTCACAGCGGCCCGTGTACATGAAAAGCTGGTCATGTCGGGTACATCGCGCCGGACCGGCCGGCTCGAAGGGCCGCTGCTCCATCACGTGTTCCGCGATGAAGCCCATGCCCGGGACAAGCTGACCGGCTATGCGCGGCTGCAGGCCGCCGAACGTTTCGCAGCCGGAAAACGGGCAACGCGGCTCGGTGGCGTGCTGCGGGCGGCGTTCAACTGGCTCGACAACTACCTGTTGCGCGGCGCGTTCCTGGACGGCCGGGGCGGTTGGAAGATGAGCGCGCTGTATGCGCGCTATACGCTGGAAAAATATCGCGAGCTGGCGCGCTTGTCGAAATAGGTCCAGGTCTAGGTCAAAGTCAAACCAGCTCTCGCGAAGGCGCTAAGACGCAAAGAAGGGCGAAAGACCAAAAGCTGTATTTCTCGCGGAGACGCAGAGCCGCAGAGAAAACCATATGACTGCATTAGTAGTCTGAATCGGGAATTTATCGGGCTTCTTGGGTTTTGCAGCGCTTCTCTCTGCGTCTCCGCGAGAGTCTGTGTCTGACGGGTTTTTTCTTAGCGCCTTTGCGACTTAGCGAGAGCTGTTTTGAAGTTTCTATCAACGATAGGGATCGGGCTGGCCTTTCGGGCGCGTCTTGAATCTTCGATGCAGCCACCAGTAGGTTGCCGGCGCGGCGCGTACGTGACGTTCGATGAATGCGTTGTAGCGGGCCAGGTCGGCGCTCGGGTCCTCGGAAGGAAAGTTCTCGAAAGCCGGCTCCAGAATCACCCGGATGCGGCCGCTGCCGGCCTCCTTGAGTGGAAACATCGGCACCACCCGCGCCCGGCCCAGGCGCGCAAGTTCGAGCATCCCGGTGGCAGTGGCGGCCTGTACGCCGAACAGCGGGGCGAATCGCGCGCGTCTTCGACCCGGATCCTGGTCCGGTGCGTACCACAGCACACCGCCTGCGCGCAGCTCGCGCACCATGGCGCGCAAGTCGTCGCGCGCAAGCATGGCGCGCGCATACCGCGAGCGGCCCTCGTTCTGCATCCGCTCCAGCGCCTGGTTGCGCAACGGGCGGTAAATGCCGCATCCGTCGACGTGCCGTCCCAGCACGCGCGCGCCCAGCTCCAGGCACGTTACGTGGGCGGTGACCAGCAGCACGCCCCGGCCGTCCGCGCGGGCCGCCTGCAGATGTTCCAGACCCTCGACCGTGCCGACAGAATCATCCAGCGGGCCCGGATGATGCCAGGCAAATGCGATCTCGCCGATGGACTCGGCCAGATTGCGGAAATGCGCCCGCGCCAGGCGCTTGCGTTCGGGATGATTCAACTCGGGGAAACACAACTCCAGGTTGCGATCGACGATCCGCGCGCGCCGACGCATCAGCAGACGCAATGGCTGGCCCAACCAGCCGGTGACGCGCCGGGCCCGGCCCAGCGACATCCGGCCGATCCACTTCAGCGGCCTCAGCGCGGCGCGTGTGAAGGCTTGACTGAATATGGTCATCTGGATTGATCTCTTCGTGATCGCGTAGAGGTATCTTAGCTGTGTCTGGAAAAGGGCAAATCAGCCGCGGATTAGCGCAGATGGACGCGGATCAAGGCGGACTAAAGCGGAACAAAGCTCGTGAACCACGAAGGGCACGAAGAACACGAAGAAAAAAGGTACGTCATCCCGGAATCGCCGGCAGGCGATATCCGGGATCTCGAGACGAGGCCCTGATCCCGGGTTGTGTGCAGAAAAGGCCAGTCAGGATTTTTTACTCCTTCGTGCTCTTCGTGGTTCATGCTTTTGAATTTATCCCTGGTAATCCGCGTAAATCCGCGGCCGGGTCTGCTTTTCTTCGACATAAGGTTGCCCGGGTGCTTCCTGGGATATGCTTTCAATAATGACTTCACCGTGGCTTCGAGTTTACCGTTTCGCGACCGGCGCGCTTGCGCCGTTTGCCGCCCGCCGGCTGGCGCGCGCCGCCGTTGGTGCGCCGGAACTTCTGTCCCGCCAGCCCGAACGCCGCGGGCATGTGCCCGACGCCGGCGGCGAACTCTGGGTTCACGCCGCTTCGGTCGGTGAATTGAACGCCGCCGAGCCGTTGTTGCGCGCCCTTGTCGAGAATCTGCAACAGCGCGTCGTGCTGACCACCCTTACCCATACTGCGGCCGAACAAGCATGCCTACGGTTCGCCGACTGCACAGCCCTGCGTCACCTGTTCTCGCCGCTGGATACTGTCGCCAGCGTCTCTCGCTGGCTGAACCATACCCGGCCGCGCGCACTGGTGCTGGTCGAAACCGAGATCTGGCCGGTCATGCTGGACCAGTGCCGCAGGCGTTCGATTCCGGTGGCCATGGTCAATGCGCGAATTTCGGCCCGCGCCATGCATCGCTATCGGCGCTTTGCCGGCCTGTTTCGCCACGCGCTGGCCGCGGTCGATCCGGTGCTGTGCCAGGATGAAGCCAGCCGGCAGCGTTTTGGCGCCCTGGGTGTCGACGACGGCCGGATTGCGGTCACCGGAAACCTGAAATTCGATGTCGACGCGCTCCGCCCGCCGAGCGACGAACTGCTTGCCTGGCAGCAACGCTGGTCCGGCCGACCGGTCTGGGTGGCCGGCAGCACCCACGCCGGGGAGGAATCCATCGTCGCCGAAGCGCATCGCCGCTTGCTGCAGGAACATCCCGACGCGCTTTTGTTGGTGGTGCCGCGCCATCCCGAAAGAGGTCGTCAGGCGTTCGATGCCCTGGAGCAAGTCAGCCTGGCTGCCTGCATGATCCGAGATTGGCCGGCGCAGGTGGCGCAAGGGAACAACCGGGCCGGCGGCGAGAAGGCAGTCGGCATTCAGGCAATCGTGGTCGACCGCATGGGCGTGCTGACTGGCCTGTACCAGCTTGTCGACGCCTGCGTGGTCTGCGGCAGCCTGGTCGAAGGAACCGGCGGGCACAACCTGATCGAGCCGGCGTTGGCCGGAAAGCCGATCCTGACCGGCGTCCATACCGCCGACCAGCAAGCCGCGGCGGACGGGCTTGAATTGGCGAATGGTCTGGTGCGAGTAGATTCGGAAGCTGCGCTGGCGGACTCGTTGGCGAAGCTATTCACGCAGCCGGAGTTCGCCCGGCAGCTGGCCGGCAGCGCCAGCGCCTTCGCCGATTCACAACGCGGCGCGCTTGAAAGAACTCTCGATGCGCTGGAGCCGTGGCTGGCGAAACCAGCCAACCAGCTAACCAGCTAACCGGCCAACCAGCCAACCAGCCAACCAGCCAACCAGCCAACCAGCCAACCA
>JBBDSL010000047.1:0-8395 GCA_040904965.1 Wenzhouxiangellaceae bacterium | reverse complement strand
AGCCGGCAAATTCGGGATCACGACAGCATCATCTCAAAATCTTGTCGTACGCCCGACCTCCGGCACGGTCAGCAGGACAGGGTTGCAAACCATCCGGCCGAGGCCCTGTTCTTGATGGAGGCCGGCGACACGCGGACCGGACAAGTGCCCGTTGTACGCTTTCGCGCCGGAGAAGGACAACACGCTGCCGCGCACGAGGACCAACCGCTCTGGATCGCGACATTGGCGCTTTGCATTAAACGGGCTGTACCGCCGCGTGCCGAGAAAGCTGTTGCCGGGCATGAATTCGAGGCTTTCCGGCAGGCCAAGATATTCTGGCCGCGGATTCAGCGTGGGTGCGCCCAGATCATTGACCATCGCCAAATCGCTAAGGAGCCAGACCAAAAGCACATCGTCGCTGCGGCGACTGGATTTCGGTTCGCCGCCGTCGGCAAGCGCCACCGATTTAATCTCTACTGCCCCGTATTCCGCTGTCCGGGATCGGCCGATCCTCGCTTTGCCTTCGAGCAGTGACTTTAACGACTCCATGTCGTGCGGCTCCGTGCAGGACACCGAGAACACAAATTCCTGCCCGGCATCCAGCGCGTGATACGAGAACAACTGACTTTCGGCCGCCCGGCCCTTCTCCGGATCGATTGCAGTTTTCATCCGCAGCGAGGCTGGACTCTGAAACCAGATACGGCTGTCTGTCACATGCCCGGTGGTCAGCCCCTCCCACTGCATCGTGGAGGGTGTGTCGTCGGCCTGCATGGCCAGGTTGCGCACCGGAATCTGCTGTCGCTCACCTGGCTCGCCCCAGTGGGTAGCGGGCCGCACTTTTGGCCGATGCAGGCTGAGCGGCGCCGGATAGCCGGGCTCACCATCTAGTACAGGAAGACCATCGGAAAAGCAGACAGCGCCCGAGTGAAACAGGCGCCAGCCCGTATCGTCGGCCCCGTCCCGATTTTCGCGGTACCACCGATTCGCCGCAATGCCGTGCAGAACGGCGCCGGAGAGGTAGGCCAGACTCGGGTTATGACCCACGGTGCCCGATTGGCTGGCGAGAATTGCATCTTCCAGCAGCGTTACGCGAAAATGAAGTTGATTGCTCATGCTGCAGCCTCCCGGCGTTGTTGCTGGCCCGCGCCCCGCGTGATGACGGCCTCGCCCATGCCGCGGTGACGGCTGGCGCCGACCGCGTCCATCATCGCCAGCGCGGGATCCAGCCATTCCCAGCGACACTCGTCATCCAACAACGCCTGCTGCGCTTCCAGATGCGATGGCTCGGTGGCGGTGAGTTCGAGATCCAGCCGGGCGATCAGGCGGGTTGGTGCGGCGGCCTCAATGCCCCGCAAGCTGTCCGTGCTGGCCACGCCGTTGGCGTCGATCGCAGTGGAGAACAACTCGAAATAAAGAAACGGCTTCAGGGTCGGCTCGGCGTTCAATGCTGCGCGCTCGCTCAAGGGCAGTTGCCCGCTGGACACGCGCAGCATGCCCGGACGTGTTCGGGTTCGAATCTCCTTGTCGCTGATGCTTCCGAACAGCAGTTCTTCGAGCGTGCCGATACCACTTTTTTCAAGTGCGGCAGCAAGCGAATCCGGCAACCGCTCGATCCGGTCAAGCGCGAATGCATGCCGATATGCGTCTCGCAGCAGTCCCTTGATGTGCCGCCCGGGCAGCACCGGAAGCCCGTCACGGTTCCTTTCGGCAAGAGCATCCAGGTACGAACCACTGGACTTGCCGGTGCCAGCATGCCAGAAAGTGCGAATATCAATAGTGAGCCATTCGGCCGTTTCAGTCTTCATCTTGTTCTCCCGGCGTTTGACCCGGCAGGGTGTCTAGGTAGACCAGCAAATCCGCAAGCGGGGTTGCGCGTCCGTCGCCCTGCATTGGCGCGACCGGCAGGGTCGATTCAACGTTCGGCCCGAGCAACGTCTCCAACGCCCGGTCGAATTCGTTGATCTGCTTTCGATCGGAAACCTCACGCCAACGCTGATATTCACTCGCCGCCAGCGCTGCGTCCTGATGTATGACTGTAAGCAGGCGGCGAAGCCGCTTGGCATTCAGATGGCCCTGTTCGAACGGCCGCGCAAGGTCACGCAGCCCATTCATTGCCGGGATACCGTTTTCCGAACGCTTAGCGGCATAGGCAGGGAGGCCCAAACGCAGGCCGCCGGCGGTTTGGAGTTCAGCCTTGAACAGTTCATCGGCATCTTCCATCAGCGCCGCCTTGAGCTTGTGGAAGGCGATTGTCGATGGAGTGACCCCCGGACCATTTCCGCCAGCCGTGGTGTTGGGCGTCGAGCTGCTGATGTTCTTGGCGCGCTTGCACAAGCTCTCTGAAATGGTGTGGCAGGCCGCAAAGGGCTGCGCCGGTTTCATGAACACGATGCCGGCGCACGCGCTGAGATGCGGGGGCAGCGCTTCGCGCAATGCGTCACGCGTATTTTCAGGAGCCTGCTCCACCAGGTCCCGCAACAATGCCTCTGTTTGCTGCTCGAAAGCCAACAGGAATTTTTCGGCAAATCCAATCGCAAGTTCATCGCGAATCAGCAGTGTCAAGTCGTCGCCGCCGAGCACCAAAGGACGTGCGGGAACGACCTTCTTGTCGTTCGCCGCGGCAAGCAAGTCTGCAGATGCATCGGCAGCGGCCGCCGATGTCGCGGCTGCGAGGCCGTCGGAAAAATACCGGAACATGCGAATGTAGTCGCCGGAATTCAGGTCACGTAAAACTTGATGCAGCTTGCGCAATACCTGCCCCATGCCATTTCCATCAGCATGCACTAGTGCAACGTGCGAACGGCGCTCCATTGGGAAACGAACAGTGTGGTGTGCATCTTCGGCGAAGCTGTTGGGCCAGTGATAGCGCTCGCTCGCGCCGTCCGGACCCATGAAGCGGGCCACTACGGCGCCGCTTTTGCCCGCGAATGCGCGTTTGGCTGCTGTCGAAGCATCAATGCTTTCGCCGTGCTCGACCTCGACCGCAACCCCACCCGTGCGCGGATCCCGGGCGGCCGCCGGAGATGCCAGTGGCAGGTTTGGAAATGGGCGATTGCGCGCCGCGCGCAAATCTTGCAAGCCCTGCCTCAGCGCCTCGCCGGCGTTGGCGCCATTTGTAATAGTGTCGACTTGCCCCAGGTCAGGAAGCAGGCGGCTGACAACAATTCGCCAGACGGCCCGGAATCGCGCCAGCTTGTCGCGCTCGCTTTCCTCAACGGCCAGATAAAGCGCTCCACCCGCACGCCTGAAGCAGTTTTGCTCACTGGCCTCCAGCCCAACAACCGCCAGCGCCTGATCCAGCGGCTTGCCTAGAAGACCATCGATCAGGTCGCTGCCACTGACCATGTCCTTGAGTTTTCCATTAGCGAATAGAAATCGCTGGATGGACTTGGTTTCGAACAGGTAACTGTAGTAGCTCATTTTTATTTCTCATATATAAAGATCATAGTTCTTCATCGAAATTTCGTCGCTTCCGTGGGTTAAGAAATAGCGCCTGCATACCGTAATAACGCAGGGCATATCCACCGAAACTTCGGGTAAAACGGCATTTATAAGGCTGCGCCTGGATTAAGTATGCGAAGGCCCGGGTCTTCATGGATGGGTTATCTGACGACGGGCTTCTTCGAAGCGCTTGTTCGCCTGCAAGCAGGCTCCTACGGCGGCTTTGTTCATGTCCACAACCGCACCGGACAAATCGCCCAGTCGGTTTCTGGCGCGCTGCGGTATTTGAGCGCGGCCATGCGGATGGTTCGCTCCAGGCCAGTGGAGACGGTGGTTTTCCAGAGGCCGTCTTCGACCAGCAATGGCGCCTGCATTCGGGTGGCTTCCCATTCGCTGTCGGCGGGGCCGGCGGCGACGGTGCGGATGACGGGGCCGATCTGGTTGGTGTAGATGAGGCGGCGTTCGATCCAGAGGCGCGAGCCGGTGCGTTCGGCGCCAAGGGGGACATCGGAATGGAAGTAGCCGCGGACGTTGGAGCAGGACGGGAGGTCGTTGCCCAGCGTGGCGCAGCCGGTGGTGAACAGCACGAATAACGCGATGCCAGTCGCAAAAACAGAATTACAAGATGCCAATCGGCTGCCGGGCACGCCGCCCCCCTTTATTCGTCTGAATTGTGCTCCCCGGACCGTTATAACCGATCCGGAACGAATGGGCAAGGATGAATTCCTCGGGAATTTCTCGGTTTTGCGTTTCCGAGTTCGGGTTTCGGGGGATTGGGGCTGGGGGCTGCGGCTTCGGTAGCGGTGGTTTGTTATTCCGAGGCGTTCGGCGTTGATGGGATGGTGCGTTTCACGAGCTCAACGCACCCTGCGCGGGGAATAGAGGTTTTGTAGGGTGCTGTTGAGCTGGAAGCGAAACGCACCGGCCTTCATTCGCCGAATCGGCCCTGAAAGGCGGATTCGCTGATGCCCCAGTCGGCCGGGTAGTGCCCTTTGGCTACCCAGCGGTGGAATGTGGAGTGCGGCCAGTCGATCACTCGGTCGCAATGACCGTGCTTGACCGGGTTGAAGTGGATGTAATCAAAGTGTGTTTGCAGGTCCGCGTCGTCGCGGACGCGGTGCTCCCAGAATCGTCTTTGCCAGATGCCTTTTTCACGTCGTCGGACAAGACTGGAGGAAATCGATTCCGACGGAGGGAGCGTGCGTGAAAAGCGGGCTTTTATCATCCGCCATCGGCCCGCATAATCGGCATCGCCGTCGGGAAGTTTCCAGATCGCGTGCATGTGCTCGGGGAGCACGACCCAGGCAGTGATGTCGAACGGCCTGCGCCGGAGGGTTTCGCGCACCGCGTGCCGCAGATCCTCAATGCGTTCGACCAGCAGTTCCGAGGTGCGATCCCGAAGCGCGACCGTGAAGAAGTACGTGCCACCCGGGGTGTGGTCGCGTCGATAATTCGGCATTTTTTTGAAGGTTTGCCAACAAGTCGGAAATCATCCTACCCCGACCGGATGGTGCGTTGCGCCTTCGGCTTCACGCACCCTACGCGGGCAGTAGTGGTTTTGTAGAGTGTGTGGAGCGAAGCGGAACGCACCGGGCGATTACGTGGTTCGGGGGGCAAGGGTCGCGAGGGCGGCGAAGATGGGGCGCTTGCCCATATCGCTTAGTTCAGCTCGTCGCGGACCCGTTCGAGGAATTCGGCGAACAGGCGTTCCATCGATATCAGTGAGTTTTCGAGCCGGTGGCCGTCGGCGAGTAGGTGCAGCGTGGCGCCAGAGGCTTCGGCGAATTTCAGGCTGTTGTGCCACGGGATGATGTCGTCGTGCCAGCCGTGGACGACCATGATGTGGCCGGTGCGCGGCGCGTAGGCGTCGGGAATCTCGCCGCCGTCTACGCGGTCTTCCATGAACAGCGCCGGGGCCATCAGCCACAGGCCGGCGACCGGCGTTTGCTCGGCGGCGGCCATCGATACCCAGCCGCCCAGCGACGAGCCGGCCAGCACGACCGGGCGGTCGATTTCATCGATGCGCCCGATCAGCCGGTCGCGGCGCGCAACGGGTTCGTCGCGCAGGTCGGTGTAGTCGATCGCCTCGGCAGTGAAGCCGGCCTGTTCGGCGATCGGGCGCAGCACCTGGATCTTGCGGCTTTGGGGGCTGGATTCGTGACCGTGGCTGAAGATGACAGTCGGGGTGGTCATTCGGGCGGCAACGTTTGAAGGTTGAGCTTCATTATCGGGGATTCGGTTAGCTATGGCGGTGCGTTGCGCCTTCGGCTTCACGCACCCTACGCGGGCTGTCGTCTACCAGTCGACCTGCACAAGCGATCGGTCGCCGTCGAACTCGCGCCAATGTTCGGAGAAGGTCTTGCCGGTGACCGGGTGTTCCAGGTCGGGCGCCAGGTCGGCCAGGGGCTTGAGTACGTGGGCGTACTTCAGGATTTCGCCGCGCGGCAGTTCGAGTCCGCCGAAATTCCCGACCCGATTGCCATGCAGCAGGACATCGATATCGAGGGTCCGGTCGGAGAATTTTGGTCGGTCGCGGCGGCGACCGTGGCGGTCCTCGAGTTCGGTCAGCCAGGCCTTCAGCGCCTCGGGCTCAAGGTCGGTCTGGATGCGGCAACTGGCATTGAGGAAGTCGTCGCCGTCGAAGCCGACCGCTTCGGACCGGTAGACCGGCGAGCATTCGACTTCGCCGAATTTCGCGCGTAATGCGGCGACGCCGGCGGCGAGCTTGTTGCGCGCGTCGACATTGCTGCCCAGCCCGAGATAGACCTGTTCGGCTTGCGCCACGTTGCACTCCAGCGTGTTGCGGCCGGGCACGCGCCCGGCAATCAAGGAATTATGGAAAGATCATGGCTTCCGGCCGCGCTCGATCATCACGCCCACCGATTTCGAGCCAGTGACCGCACCGGGCTTGTCCATCCGGAGGGTTAGCCAGGCGACGTTGAATTCATTCAGCACGATCTCGGCACAGCGCTCGGCCAGCGTCTCGACCAGGAAGAATTCGCTGTCGCCGACGAACGCGGCCAGGCGCTTGGCGACGGCCTTGTAGTTCAGTGTATCGTCGATCGAGTCG
Organism: Wenzhouxiangellaceae bacterium; assembly: GCA_040904965.1. Taxonomy (GTDB): domain Bacteria; phylum Pseudomonadota; class Gammaproteobacteria; order Xanthomonadales; family Wenzhouxiangellaceae. The sequence continues at coordinate 1,905 of JBBDSL010000047.1, read as the reverse complement.
GTTTGTGCCGCGCGCGCGATGTCGGCCGACATTTCGACATTGAGCACGACTTTCTGGCGGATCTCGCGTTCCCAGTCGAATACGCCGACGACGGTTTCGACTTCGAGATCCTGGATGAAGATTCGGTCCATGTTCAGGGTGCCTTCAGTGATTCGTTAATGTCGACAGTTCGTCCAGCGGCCAGCGCGGGCGAATGCTGATATGTCCATTCCGATTGGCCGATCCGCGGCGGAACCAGCCGGCCAGGGCGATCATGGCGCCGTTGTCGGTACACAGCGCCGGCGGCGGATAGTACACGCGCCCCGGCAGCGCCTTGTCGAGGGCGCCGCGCAACCTGCGATTGGCGCTGACGCCACCGGCGACCACCAGCCGTTCCAGCCGGGTTGATTTCAGCGCCCGCTTGCACTTGATCGCAAGCGTTTCGACCACGGCACGCTCGAAACCGGCCGCGATATCGGCACGCGTCGCCTGGTCGACAGCCTCGCGCTCGATCAGCAGCCGGGTGTGGGTCTTGAGCCCGGAGAAGCTGAAATCCAGGCCCGGCCGGTCGGTCATCGGGCGCGGAAAGGCGAAACGATCGGGATCGCCCGTCTCGGCCAGCTTTGCCACTTCCGGTCCGCCGGGATACGAAAGGCCCAGCAGCCGGGCGGTCTTGTCGAAGGCCTCGCCGGCCGCGTCGTCCAGGGTCTCGCCCAAAAGCCGGTAGCGCCCGGGTTCTGCGACCTCGACCAGCATGGTGTGGCCGCCGGAGACCAGCAGCGCGACGAACGGGAATTCGGGCGGGTTGTCCTCGAGAAGCGGCGACAGAAGATGGCCTTCCATGTGGTGCACGCCCACGGCCGGGCGGTCGATGGCCGCCGCGTACGCCTCGGCCACCGAGGCCCCGACCAGCAGCGCGCCGGCCAGGCCGGGCCCGGCCGTGTAGGCCACCACGTCCAGCGCTTCCGGGCCCATTTCCGCCTGGTCGAGCACCTGGCGGATCATGGGCGCGAGCTTGCGCACGTGGTCGCGCGAGGCCAGTTCCGGCACCACGCCGCCATAGCGGGCATGGTCGAGCTGGGTGTAGACGGCCTCGGCCACGATGCCCCGGCCGTGCCGGTAGACGGCTACGGCGGTTTCGTCGCACGAGGTTTCGATGCCCAGCACCGTGCCTGGAAGACCGGAAGATTGTTGCATTTGCCTAGCTTACCGCGATATACTGGCGAACTCACCCGTTTTTGAAGGTAAGTGATTCAGCATGCCCAACGTGAAAGTCAAGGAAAACGAACCGTTTGAATTTGCGCTCCGCCGCTTCAAGCGTTCCTGCGAAAAGGCCGGCGTCGTGGCCGAGACCCGTCGTCGCGAGTTCTACGAAAAGCCCACCCAGGAACGCAAGCGCAAGAAGGCCGCGGCGGTGAAGAGGCATTTGCGGAAGCTTTCCAGAGACGTCACGAACCGCAAACGCCTTTACTGAGGCGTCTCCTTTCGCCCCAGGCTGCGCTTCGGCGCGCCTGAAAATGTTCACGTACCAAGCCCGGCTGATTCATGACCCGACCGTCGCGAGACGCTTTCAGGTGCTGCAGCCGCGGCGTTGTGCGACCGAGCGCACCGCAGACGTACTCTTCTGTACGGTGAGGATGCGGGACCAAGCGAAACGCCGCGGATGCAGTGCCTGGGAGCGTCGCAGTAGGTTGGATCATGAATCAGCCGGGCTCACTGTACGCTCCGCTTTTCGGGCGCCCCTCATCACACCCTGGAACGAAACGCCGATCGCCTCAGTCCGCTGAGTTGGCGGGGCGCAAGAATCCTGATGGTGCGTTTCGGCTTCGCCTCAACACACCCTACGAGTGGAATCCCCGGCTACGGCCCGAGTAGACATTATGGATTGACCTGTCCAACCTCGAACACTTGGGTTACGTTTCGGGG
>JBBDSL010000046.1:0-8422 GCA_040904965.1 Wenzhouxiangellaceae bacterium | reverse complement strand
CGCAGCGCCACAGGAACGCTGAATCCTAATTTATCAGGTTGAAGGACCACTAGGTGCGTAATCCGGGACCAGGCCACGGCGGCATCCACGCCCACGGCGCTGGAACCCTTTTCAGCAAACGGAAACCAGGCATTTGCCACGATCGAAACGCCCCACCTCCGATAACCGTCGAAGCCGGAATCTCGTCATCGCCACTGAGCCAAAGAAGAACAGGGCGATCGTACAGAAAGATCCCGGATCAACGCCACGATCTAACACCAAACCATCCGGCCAATCAACCCGCACCGCCACTCTCTGCCGCCTGTAAAGCGCATTTTTGGTTACTTTTTTTGCAACCGAAAAAAGTAACTCGCCTGCAAGCGCGCAGCGCGAGGCGAAATGGTTTTAGTTTAGAAGTTGAAGTTGAAATTGAAAGCCCCTCGCACGCGGCCAGGGTCAACCCGCCCGGCATGCAAAAAACCAAAAAAGCGCACCCGTGGGAGTTACGGGTGCGCGTTCTTCCTCGTGCCTGCTGTCAGCTTGCAGGCGGATTGGCGGCCAGATTGAACCCCTTCACCGGGCCGCTTTCAGGTTCCCCTTCCCCGGGAATCAGTTGGCCAGTCGGGCCGGCTCGTCGATCATGTCGTCGCTTTCGGCCAGTTCGTAGCCGGTATCATCCGACTCCAGGTTAACCAGCCAATCGAGAATCGCTTCTTCAGCGACCATCGCGTCAAAATTTGCCGCTTCAATGCTGCTCAGGTCCATGTCGTTCTCCTCATGATTTCCTGCTTCTGAATCAAACATCCGTATATTCCTGATTCGGTCTTGATCCTGCTCACCATCGAAAATGCAAACCTCGTGCCAAAATTAACTCGAGCGGCCAGACTGCCTGATTCATCGGGCTCTGTGGCAATCGATCGCGTCCGTCGGGCCGGGTGAAAGTGACGATATTGGTCAGAAATTTCGCTGTTTTCGTCACTTTCCGTGGCGAATTGCCGTGCGGAGCGGGGACAATAGAGGCCGTGTTTTCCTCTGGACCTGTTTCCGATGCCTGTTGCGCACCGCATCGCCCTATTGTTCATCTGCCTGATCTGGGCGGGAAATTTCATCGCATCGGCGATTGCCGTCGACCATCTTCCGCCGGTCACGATCACCGCCATGCGTTTTGCAGCCGTGCTGGTATTGCTGGCGCCCTTCCTGAAAAGGCCGCGGCCCGGGCAATGGATCAATCTGCTGATTGCGTGCTGGTGTATGGGCGCGCTGCATTTCGGACTGGTGTTCATGGCCCTGGAGCGCTCGGCCGATGTTTCTTCGGTGGCCATCCTGATGCAGGTCTACATCCCGATTTCCACGGTTCTTGCCGTGCTGATCCTCGGTGAGCGCATCGGTTGGCGAACCGTCAGCGGCATTGCACTGGCCTTCGGCGGCGTGCTGGTCGTCGGGCTCGATCCGGTGGTGCTGGCGCAACTGGACGTGCTGGCACTGGTGCTGGCCTCGGCGTTCTTTCTGGGCCTGGGTACGATCTTCATGCGCCGCGTCCAGGGGGTGGGGCTGTTCAACTTCCAGGCGTGGAACGCGCTGCTCTCGCTGATTCCGCTGGCCGCCTTGGCCCTGTTGATCGAATCGCCGATTCAGACGCTGGCGGCCAGCGGCTGGTCTTCGCCTGCAATGCCGGCGATCGCGTACTCGGCCATCGGGGCTTCGATTATCGGTCACGGCACCTTTTACTGGCTGATCCAGCGCCACGAAGTCAATGCCGTGACTCCTTATCTGCTACTGGTGCCGATCCTGGCGGTGATCCTGAGCGTACTGCTTCGCGGCGACCAACCCGGCACCCGGCTGTTGCTCGGTGGAGCCATGGTCATCGCCGGGGTGCTGTGGGTGACGATTCGCGCGCGCTATCGCAAGCGCCCGCTGGCCGTGGCGGAACCTTAGGCCCGCCTTATTCACCCCCCTTCCTACTGCGGCGCCGCCAGGCCCTGCGTCTGCGGCGTTTTGCTCGGTCGCGCATCCTCACCGGACAGGCGAGTACGCTTCCGGTGCGCTCGGTCGCAAAACGCCACAGGTACAGGACCTGACGACCCCTCGCGACGCAAGGGGGGTGAATAAGGCGGGCTGAGCCCATTGAACCGCAACTGAACAGGGTATTCAGAACCGGTTCAAGCCGTCAGCGGCATGCTGGGCTTGCGTTCAACAAACCGAGGACCATTGTCATGAAATCCATTTTGATTGCCGCCACCGCCGGATTGATGCTTTCCAGTCTCCAGGCCCAGGGTCAGGCCGGCTCGGCGCGCGCCGAGCTGTTGGCCACCCATAATCCCCAACACAATCGCGAGCACCGCCGCGACCGCGATTATCATGATTATGGCGAGATTCGTCGGCACCAGCGGTCGCATCATCGCGGCACCGAATACCGCCAGCACCATTACGACAATGCCAGGCGCTATGCCGCAAGCGCGGTGCGCCAGGCCCGCCGGGCCCGGCAGATGGGTTACTACTCCGACCATCCGCGCTGGTCGCTGAATTTCCAGCGTCATTTCGAATGGGCGCTGCGGGCGGATGCGCACAGGATCGAGCGCGAGGCCCGGAAGCGCTCGCGCACGCTGCGCGAACTGCGCCATGGCCACTACAGCTATCCGAATTACTAACCCACCCGCAGCCAGTGGGCCATGACCCGCTCGAGTTCTTCCAGGCCAAGTCCCGAGGTGGCCGAGAAGACCTGCACCGTGGCCACGCCGCCGAGTGCCTCGCGCACCCGGCGCACGGCTTCCATGCGCTTGCCGTGACCAAGCTTGTCGGCCTTGGTCAGCACCACGTGCAGCGCAAGACCGCGGTCGAGCGCAAACTGCGCGAGCTGAATGTCGCCGTCCTTGAGCGGATGGCGGATATCCATGACCTGTACCAGACCGGCCAGCGCCTTGCGCGACTCCAGGTAACCCTGAATCAGGCCCCGCCAATGGCGCTTGAGATCCGCGCCCACGGCCGCATAGCCGTAGCCGGGCAGGTCGACCAGGCGGCGCTCGGCGTCGAGCTGGAAAAACACCAGTTGCTGCGTGCGGCCGGGCGTCCGGCTGGTGCGCGCAAGTGCCTTTCGCCGGCACAGGCGGTTGATCAGGCTGGACTTGCCGCTGTTCGATCGCCCCGCCACGGCGACCTCGATACCCTCGTCGGGCGGCAGTTGCGAGCGGTTGTGGACGCTCAGGATGTATTCTGCCTGTTCTACAATGTGGCGAATCGGGGTCATGGACTTCTTTCGTCGCTGGGTTCGGGCGATAATATCGGAATCCGTGCAATCAATCTTTAATCCAAGGACTGGAGCAACAAGCATGCTTCGAATCGCAATTGCCGTAATGGCGCTGATCACGTTCTCTATCTCCACGGCAATGGCCGCTGGCGATCCCCAGGCCGGCGAATCCAAAGCTGGCGTATGCGCCGCCTGCCACGGCATGGACGGTAACAGCCAGATCCCGCAATGGCCGAAACTCGCCGGCCAGCACGAAACCTACCTGGCCCGCCAGACCCGCATGGTGCGCGACCAGCAGCGCGATGTGCCCCAGATGTATCCGATCGTCATGAACCTGAGCGACGCGGACATCGACGACATTTCCGCCTGGTACGCATCACGGACCATCAAGTCCGGCGTGGCCGACGAGGCAGTGGTCGAGCAGGGCCGCACGCTGTATCACGCCGGCAACCCGGATTCCGGAATCCCGGCCTGCATGGGTTGCCACGGGCCCACCGGCAACGGCATCCCCGGCGCCGGCTTTCCCATGCTGCGCGCCCAGCACGCCGATTACACCGCCGACCGGCTGCGTCGTTACCGCAATGGCGAAACCAACGGCGAAGACGATCCGTACAGCGAGATCATGGTCGCGGTCTCGAAGAACCTCACTGACGCCGAAATCGACGCCGTCAGTTCCTATATCGAGGGTCTGCATCGCGCCAATGACTGATTTCGGACGCATCGTCGACAATCGCGGAACCACCGGCCCGCCGGAGTGTCTGTATTCCGGTGGACCGATTTCCCGGTTTTCAGCCCAAATTTCAGCCCAAACCCATTCAGGCAACAAACCAAAATGACTAATTCCAGCAGACTCCTGACGATCATCCTGACCGCTGCGGCGTTCGCCGCAACCCTGGCCGTTGCCAATCCGGCAAGCGCCCAGCAGTTCGAGGAAGGTGTTCACTTCGAGCGCATCAGCGGCCCCGACGTGCCCGACAGCGACGGCATCGTGGAAGTGGTTGAAGTGTTCAGCTACATGTGCCCGGCTTGCCGCAACTTCCAGCCGCTTGTAGGTCCGTGGCACGAAGAACTCCCGGAGAACGTTGAATTCAGCCGCATGCCGGTTGCGTTCAACCCGTCCTGGGAGCCGGCGGCACGCGCGTATTTCACCGCCGAGGTTCTGGATATCGTCGACCAGTCACACGAGGCGGTGTTCGTCGCGCTGCATGACGAGCACAAGCGTCTCCAGACCATCGACGACATGGCCGAATTCCATTCACAGTTTGACGTGGACGCGGACGAATTCAAGTCAACCGCAAGTTCATTCCCGGTCGAGTCGCGCATGCGCATGGGCAAAGCCGCGGTCGGCAAATGGCAGATTCGCGCAACACCCACGCTGGTCATCAACGGCAAGTATCGGGTCAGCCCCCGCCGTGGCAGCACCTACGGTGAGCTGCTGCAGATCGCCGACATGCTGATCGAACGCGAGCTCGAAGCCGCAGACCCGGCCGATTCCTGATCGCGCTGCGTCCCGTACTGCACCGCGGGCCGTGAGTTCCAGCCCCGAACGGGTGTTGAAGCTGCTCAGCTTCAACATCCAGGCTGGAACCACCACCGCGAAATACCGTCAGTACGTGACCCGAAGCTGGCGGCAGGTCCTGCCGAACAACCAGCGGGTCGCGAATCTCGATTCGATTTCCGATCTTGTTGCCGACTATGACATCGTCGGGCTGCAGGAAGTCGACTGCGGCAGCCTGCGCTCGGGTTTCGTCAACCAGGCCAAGTATATGGCCACCCACGCCGGTTTCCCGTGGTGGGCCCACCAACCCAACCGCAAGATCGGCGTCATCGCTCATGCCGGCAACGGCCTGCTCAGCCACTACGATCCCGACCGTGTCGACGAGCACCGGCTGCCCGGCGCCATACCGGGTCGCGGCGCCCTGGTGGTCAAGTTCGGCCAGGGCAAGCACGCGCTATGGGTTGTCGTGCTGCATCTGGCCCTGGGCCGGCGCGCCCGCTTCCAGCAGTTGCGCTACGTCGCCCACCTGGTCTCCGCCCATCCGTACGTGGTGGTGATGGGCGACCTGAATACCGGCCCGGAAAGTCACGAGGTCGAGGAATTTCGCATCCGGTCCGGTCTTGTACTGCCGGAGGTGCGGCCAAACACGTTCCCGAGCTGGCGGCCGCAGCGCGCCATCGACCACATCCTGGTTTCGCCGGCGCTTGAGGTGCTTGCCTACAACGCGCTGGAATCGCAATTGTCCGACCACCTGCCGCTGGCCATCAGCGTGCGCCTGCCCGATGGCGTATCAATGCCAAGCCATTCTCAGCGCAACGGCCAGCAGAAAAACGCCGAACAGCCGCGCAAGGCCGGCTGAACCGATGCGATGTGCCAAGCGCACGCCCAGCGGCGCCGACAGGCTGCCGAACACGCCAACCAGTATCACCCCCGGCAGATACACATAACCCACACTGAAAGGCCACGACTGAATCTCCCGGCCCTCGAGCACGAAACCGACGCTGCCGGCGAGCGCGATCGGCCAGCCGCAGGCCGCGGCAATGCCCACCGCGCGCAGCGCCGAATAGCCGTTCCAGGTCAGGTACGGCACGTTGAAGCTTCCGCCGCCAATACCCATCATTGCCGATAGGCCGCCGATCAGGGGACCAGCCAGCGGCCATGCACGCACACGCGGGGCGACCGGGCGGGTGCTGGCGGCACCGCCGGTGAGCATGCGTATCGCGATCACGGCGGCAAAGAATGCAAATATCCGCGCCAGCACAAGCCCGGAGACCGAAGTGGCCAGCCACGCCCCAAGCAACGCGCCCAGCGCGACCGCCGGCCCCAGGCGCAGCACCGCGTGCCAGTCGATGGTGCCGCGCCGGGCATGCGCCCAGGCGCTGGCCGCCGAGGTCATCAGCATCGAACCCAGCGCAGTGGCCACCGCCATCGGAACCGCCAGGTCGATCCCGGCACCCCGGGCGATCAGCAAGGCGGTAATCGCCGGTACAATCACCAGGCCACCGCCGATTCCCAGCAGCCCCGCCAGTAGGCCTGCTACGACTCCGATCGCGATTAACGCAACGATTAACGCAACGATTTCGGCCACCCGCGGTCCTTTCTAATGAACTCCGCTGGCAGGGTACTATGACCAAGCTCCAATTCCTCGTGCTGTGTCTGATTGCGCTCGCCTGTACGACGCTCTCGGCACAACCGAGCGACGAACATACCGACGAGCGCGCGACCTTCACCGAGGCCTGGGAAAAAGCCGGCCAGGGCAATATCGAGGCCCTGCGCGAGGCGATCGCGCAAATTCCGGACTATCCCCTTACCCCCTACCTGCAGTTCGAACTCAGGCGCCAGACGCTGGACAGTCAGAACAAATCCGGAATGGAACGATTCCTGGCCACCTATCGCGACTGGTCTTTTGCCGCCAGCCTGGAACAGCAATGGCTGAAAGCGCTCGCCGAAGCCGGTGAGTACGACGCCCTGCTGCGTTATGGTAGCGATTCGCGCGATGCCGAAGTTCGCTGCCGCATCGAACGCGCTCGGCTGGATCAAGGCCGGACCGACGGCATTGAATCCAGGGCACGCGAACTGTGGCTGAGCCCAACCTCGCAACCCGACGCCTGCAATCCGCTGTTCAACTGGTGGAAGCGCCAGGGCAATCCCGACGTCGATACCGCCTGGCAGCGATTCGGCCTGGCCGTGGACGCCGGCGAAACCGGCCTGGCCCGCTACCTGCGGCGCTACCTGGATCCGGCCGACCGCATGCTGGCAGACGGCTGGCTGCGGATCGCCGCCCGGCCGGCATCGGGGCTGGCGGCAACCGCCGACTGGCCCGACCGGGAACGTGCCCGGCGGCTGGTCGCATGGGGCCTGAACCGGCTGGCCGGCAGTGACTGGCAGCGCGCCGATACGCTCCACCGGCGCCTGGCCGCCCGCTTTTCCTTCACCGACGATGAAATCGGACCGGCACTCAAGCGCATTGCGCTGTTTCAGGGCGTCGACCTGGATCCCGGCGCGGTCAAGGCCATCGATGCGCTCGGCGCGCCCTGGATCGACCAGCAGATGCTCGAGTGGCGCCTGCGCGTGGCACTGGCCAATGCCGAGTGGCGCGAAGCGCTGGCCAGCATCGAGCGCATGTCCGCCGAACAGCAGCTGCGCGAACGCTGGCGTTACTGGCGCGCCCGCGCGCTGGCCGAGCTGGGCCGCCCGGAAGCCGGGCTGGTATATGCCACACTGGCCTCGGAATCGGACTACTACGGCTTCCTCGCCGCGCTGCGCAGCAACCAGCCCCTGACGCTGTGCAGCCGCGAACTCAATGCCGATGGCGAGGCGCAACGACGGCTGATGCGCGACACCCAGTTCCATCGCGCCATCGAGCTATACCGCGCCGGGCTGTTCTGGCACGCGCGCTGGACATTCGAACAGGTCATCCGCAGGCTCAGTACCAACGAAAAGCGCCAGGCCGCGTTGCTGGCCGCTTCGGTCGGCTGGCATGATCGCGCCGTCGTCTTGCTGGGCCGGTCGGGGGCCATGGATGCCTACCCCTGGCGTTTCCCTGTCGTCGAGCGCGAGCGGATCACGCTTAACGCCAGCCACCACGGCATCGCCGCGGCGCTTGTCATGGGGCTGATGCGCGCGGAATCGGCAATGCAGGCAGACGCGCAGTCGCCGGCCGGCGCGCGCGGGCTGCTGCAGTTGATGGACTCGACCGCACGCAGCGTCGCCCGCCGCCACGGCATTGCCTACAGCGGGGCTTCGGACCTGTACGAGCCAGAACGCAACATCCCGATAGGCGTGGCCCACCTGGGAGATCTTCACAAGCGATTCAAAGGCGACTGGACCCTGGTCACAGCCGCCTACAACGCCGGCATTACAAGCGCGGAGCGCTGGCAGCGCGAGCGCCCGGACCTGGCGCGCGACATCTGGATTGAAACGCTGCCGTTTTTCGAGACCCGGGACTACATCCCGCGCGTACTGGCATTCGCGACCATCTACGAATGGCAGCTTGGCGAAAATCCATCGGTGCTGGCCAATCACGTACTGGAACACCCGCCGGCCAAGACGGCCTTCGCATGTCCGACGACGTGAGGCTTCGGGGTTCAGGAGAGCAGGTCGGCGCGGCGTCGCCGACGGATTTCGAGATCCGGGCCTTCGAACACCGACTGGTTTGTGCCTGCGACGCCGGATTCGGCCGGCATCGCTCGCTTCACTTC
>JBBDSL010000045.1:0-46008 GCA_040904965.1 Wenzhouxiangellaceae bacterium | reverse complement strand
CTGAGTCGAGTTACCAGTGTGGCGCAATTGCGACGCCGGCGCGAATGATGGAGGCTCCATCTCATCACCCACAATTTAAGAAGGCAAATCGAGCTGAGCAGCGATCAGATTCCTTCCCGGGTGCGCTGCGCTTACCCGGGCTACACAATGTTCGCGGTTTCTGTCTGGCTCAATCATTGCGCGTCGCAAACCAGATGTAATGCCGCGCGCCTTTCCCGGCGCGGTGGGGGCGTACCATTTGCAGGTCGACATAGAAGCCGGCTTTTGTCAGCCGTTCGGTGAAGCGGCGATCGGGGGATGCCGACCAGACGGCCAGCACACCGTTGAGCTTTAACGCGTTGCGGGTCGCGGCCAGGCCGGCGGGGGCGTATAGCCAGTCGTTTTCGCGCCGGATCAGGGCTTCGGGGCCGTTGTCGACATCCATCATGATCGCGTCGAGGCCTTCGGCCTCCGTGCGCATCAGTTGCGCGACGTCACCGACGTGGACTTCGCATCTTGGATCTTTCAGCGGGTGACCCGAGGGTTCGCCGACCAGGTCACGGTTCCATTCGACGACTTCCGGCACCAGTTCCGCAACCACGACTTTTGCATTCGGGCCGACCGCGTTCAGGGTTGCGGCCAGGGTGAAGCCCATGCCGAGGCCGCCGATCAGCAGGCGGGGGTTTTCCTGGTTGACGAGACGCTTGCAGGTCATCTCGGCCAGTGCGATCTCGGAGCCGTGCACGCGGCTGTTCATCAGTTCGCCGCGGCCCGGGATGGAGATCGCGAACCGGTCGGCGTGCTGGTGCAGCCTCAGTTGCTTGTCGGTATCGGGAATTGAAGCGGTTGCCAGCAGGGTCGAGCGCGGCATCGGGTTCGTCCGTAAGAGCGGGGTCACGATGTTCCAGTGTACCCCGCCGTGCGGTTGCCTTTATGTGGTTCCTGCACTGCTCCCGGCCGTCAGGTTCCAGGACCAGGCTCGAAAACGGAGCCCGGAACCAACGCTCGTGGCCGCAGTCAAATCGGTCTTCCGGCCGCGAATTTTTCAGGCATGTCCACCCGTCCCGCCGCTCTCAGGCGCCGCCTGCTTTACCTGCTCGCCGAACTTCAACGCCGCCACGTGTTCCGGGTTGCCGTGGTGTATGCGTTGACCGCATTCGCGGCACTCCAGACCGCTCAGTTGCTCGCCGAGGGGCTCGACCTGCCCGCATGGGTATTCCGCGCAATCACGCTGGTCACCGTGCTCGGTTTTCCGGTCGCCCTGGTATTGGCCTGGGCGCTTGAACTGACGCCTGCCCGAATCCGGCAAACCCGTAGTCTCGAGCCGGGGGCGGTAACGCTCGCCTCATCCGTCACGCCGCGACGGTGGTGGCCTGTCGCGCTTGGAACCCTGGCACTGCTTATGTTTGCCGGCGGTGTGTGGATGGCGATGCGCCAACCGCTCGTTCAATACGATTCGATCGCGGTACTGCCGTTTGTCGACCTCAGCGCCGAGGGCGGTCGCGGCTACCTCGGTGACGGTCTGGCCGACGAGCTGATCAACGCGCTGGGCAACGTGACCGCGTTGAAGGTCGCAGCCCGCACTTCGGCATTCAGCTTCCGGGCGCGTGATGTTGATGTGCGCGAAATCGGCCGGTCGCTCGGCGTTGCGACCGTCCTGGAGGGCAGCGTCCGCCCGGCGGGCGAACAGATCCGAATCGTTCTCCAACTGGTCGATGCAAACACCGGTTTCCGGATCTGGGGCGGAGAATACGAGAGCGGCACCGACGGCCTTTACATTCTGCAAAACCGGATCGCCGGCGAGATCGTCGAAATGCTTGCGGTGGAGTTCGGCGCGGTCGATCCGAACCGGCTCCGACGCAGCGGAACGCTGAACCGACAGGCCTATCATTTGTACCTCTCGGCACGCCAGAAGTGGGCCGGCCGCCAAGTGCCGGAACTGTGGCTGGCGCTCGAGGAGATGCGCGAGGCAGTCGCGCTCGATACCGAGTTCGCTCTGGCATGGGCCGGGCTGGCCGACGTGATCCAGGCCCTGGCCCGGCGCGATCCGAATGCCCGCCATCTGCGCGCCGAGGCGCGCGCGGCGGCCGTGCGGGCCGTGACCATCGCCCCGGATCTGGCCGAAGCCTGGGCGTCCCTGGGCGCTGTTGCGGGCGAATCCAGGGTCGACTGGGAAACGGCCGAACGCGCCCTGAGCCGCGCCGTCGCAATGCGGCCGTCATACGCCCAGGCGCACCAGTGGCTGGGCGATGCCCGTCGCTATCTGGGCCAGTTCGATCGCGCCACCACCTCCTACGAACGGGCCGTCGCGCTCGATCCGCTATCGGCCGTGTTCCGTCGGATTCTAGCCGCGCACCTGGCGCGTTTCGGCGACGCCGGCAGAGCACTCGCCTTGTTGCGACAGTTGCTCGCCGAGTCGCCGGATGACCATGAAACGCTGGCGCGCCTAGCGCTCACGAAACAACTGCCGCTGACGCCGACAGAACGAGGAGATTACGCGGTGGCGTGGGCACACGCGATTGGTTTCAGCGACCCCGATGGCGCCGCCGCAATGGTGCGCGCGTTCGACGAGCCGCAGTTTCTGGCCCGGGCGCTCGCAGTGGTCGAGCGCATCGAGGCCGAAATCGGCCCGCTCCCGGTGCTGTCCGAGTTCTGCGCCGCTCTCGGTGCGCCCGAACAGACACTCGCGCTGCTGGAACGCGGCATTGAGGCGCTGGATCCCGAATTGTTCGGCGTGGGCGCCGACCCGCTGTACGCCTTCCTGGCCGAAGAACCGCGCTTCACCGAACTGGCTCGACGCCAGCAAGCGCAGACGCCGGAAACTGTCGGCCGGGCGAATTGATCCCATCCGGCCCGATTGCTGCGCGCCGAGGAACTTGTGCGCGAAAAGCAACCGGCGCGACGAGGCGTTCCGCTATTCGATCAGAGGTTCCCTCGCTGGCGGTTACGGATTTTCGCGACGAATCGCGTAACGGTAGGTGGGTTCGGCCAGGTATCCACCCTGCTGTTCGGCGTCGAATACCTCGCGCGGAATGCCGATTTCCTCGGCTTCTTCCCAGTCGATCAGCCCGTCATCGTTTTTATCGGCTTCCTCGAACGGCGGCAGGTCGTCGGGCAGTTGGTCGGAGTAGTCGCGCGTGTGCTGGGCCAGCGCCGGGAAGGCAAACAACGCCAAGACTATCGTCAGTATCAGTGATCGCATGGCTTTGATCTCCGTTGAAAGATTCTTCGTTAGAGTTCGGTGAGCTTGGACCGTAGCCGGACACCCCTGTTCCGTCAAGTCCCGCCGGGGCCAAAAGATCACGCCATGGGCGCACGCTGGCGCTGGGCCTGCTCGAAGCGCGCCCAGACGCCGTCGGGGCCGTCCCAGCGCCCGCGCGTGGCACCCTTGGTGTATTCGGTGGCGCGTTGTTCGAAGAAGTTGGCGAATTCGACGCCGTTGAGAATCTCGACAAGCCACGGCAGCGGATGCCCGATCAGCGGGCTGTAGCTGCCGTCGCGCAGCTCGAAGCAGCCGAACACCGGTGGCAGTTTCAGTTGCGTCAGGCGCCAGTCGGCGATATAGCGCACGTAGGCCTTGATGTCTTCGGCGCACATGCCATCGATTTCGCCGAGTTCGAACGCCAGGTCGACGAAGTTTTCTTCCAGCCGAACCATGGTTTTTGCCACATCGATGATGTCGTCGCGCACCGCCGGGGTCATGGCGCCGGTTTCGCGGTTCCATTCGTGAAACAGCCGGATGACGCCTTCACAGTGCAGCGATTCGTCGCGCACCGACCAGCTCACGATCTGGCCCATGCCTTTCATCTTGTTGAAGCGCGGAAAGTTCAGCAGCATCGCGAAGCTCGCGAACAGACTCATGCCTTCGGTGAACGCGCCGAACATCGCCAGCGTTCTGGACACGTCGGCCACGGTGTCGACGCCGAAGGTCTGCATGTAGTCGGCCTTGGCCTTCATTTCGGAATAGTCGCGAAACGCCTCGAACTCGGTCTTGGGCATGCCAAGCGTTTTCAGCAACAGCGCATAGGCGTCGATGTGCACCGTTTCCATATTGGTAAACGCGGCCATCATCATCTGGATTTCCAGCGGCTGGAAGATCGGGATGTAGCGCTTGAGGTAGTTGTCGCTGACTTCCACATCCGATTGGGTGAAGAAGCGAAAGACCTGGGTCAGCAACGCGCGCTCGGCATCGCCCAGGCGGTCGCCGCTCCAGTCCTTGATGTCGTCGCCCAGCGGCACTTCTTCGCCCATCCAGTGGGTCTGCTGCTGGCGTTTCCAGAAGTCGTAGGCCCAGCCGTAACGCTCGACGTCGTAGGTCCCCGACGAGGTCAGCAGGCCGACCCGGCCCGTGCCGATCAGGTCGCGCGGGTTGGTTTGGAGATTGATCACTGACATGCCAGGCATTCCTCGTAGTCGGTCGGTGTAGCGGGTTCGGCAGTCTGCTCGGCGGCGTCGAGCTTGCCGGCGAATCCGGCCCGCTGGATGGACTTCGAACGGCAGTAGTACAGGCTCTTGACGCCGCGCTTCCAGGCCGACCAGTGCAGCATGTGCAGGTCCCATTTGTCGATGTCGCCAGGCAAAAACAGGTTCAGCGACTGGCTCTGGCAGATCATCGGCGCGCGGTCGGCGGCCAGTTCGACCACCCATCGCTGGTCGATTTCAAACGCGGTGCGATAGGTCGCCTTTTCGTCGTCGTCCAGGCAGTCCAGGTGCTGCACCGAGCCCTCGTGCTCGAGGATGGAGGCCCAGGTGGCCGCATCGTCGCGGCCGCGCTCGGCCAGCAGCGCCTGCAGGTGGCGATTGCGCACCGTAAACGAGCCCGACAGCGTCTTGTGGGTATAGATGTTGGCCGGCACCGGCTCGATGCAGGCGCTGACCCCGCCGCAGATGATCGAGATCGACGCCGTCGGCGCGATCGCCAGCTTGTGGCTGAAGCGCTCTTTCGCCCCGGTGCGCAGCGCGTCCGGACACGGTCCGCGCTGCTCGGCCAGTTCGACAGAGGCCCGGTCCATGGCCGAGCGGATGTGACGGAAGATCTTCAGGTTCCACGACTTGGCCGGCGCACTCTCGAACGGCACCCCGCGGGCCTGCAGGAACGAGTGGAATCCCATGATACCGAGACCAATCGAGCGCTCATTGAGCGCCGAATAGCGCGCCTTCGCCATCTCCGCCGGCGCCGACTCGATGAACTGCGTGAGTACGTTGTCGAGGAAGCGTGCCACGTCCTCGATGAACTCCTCGCGATCATGCCACTGGTCCCAGGTTTCGATGTTCAGCGACGACAGGCAGCACACCGCGGTGCGCTCGTTGCCTTCGAAATCGACTCCGGTCGGCAGCGTGATCTCGCTGCACAGGTTGGACGTGCTGACCTTGAGCCCGAGCTTTTTCTGGTGCGCGGCCATGTCGCGGTTGACCGTGTCGATGAACAGCAGGTAGGGCTCGCCGGTCTGCAGGCGCGTCTCCAGGATGCGCTGCCAGAGGCTTCTGGCATCGACCCGGCGCAGCACTTCGCCGGTGTTCGGGCTTTTCAGCGCAAAGTCGGTACCGTCGGTGACCGCCTGCATGAACGCATCGGTGATGTTGACCCCGTGGTGGAGGTTCAGCGCCTTGCGGTTGAAATCGCCGGAGGCCTTGCGGATTTCCAGGAATTCCTCGATTTCGGGGTGGTGAACGTCCAGATACACCGCCGCGGAGCCGCGCCGCAGCGAGCCCTGGCTGATCGCCAGCGTCAGCCCGTCCATGACGTGCACGAACGGCATGATGCCCGAGGTCTGGCCGGTGCCCTTGACCGGTTCGCCGATCGAACGGACCTGGCCCCAGTAGGTGCCGATGCCGCCGCCGTTGGAGGCCAGCCAGACGTTCTCGTTCCAGGTATCGACGATGCCGGTCAGCGAATCGGGTACCGAGTTGAGGAAACACGAGATCGGCAGGCCCCGCGTGGTGCCGCCGTTGGACAGGATGGGCGTAGCCGGCATGAACCACAACTGCGACATCGCGTCGTACAGCCGCTGGGCATGCTCGATATCATCGGCATAGGCGCAGGCCACGCGCGCGAACATGTCCTGCGGCGTCTCGCCGGGCAGCAGGTAGCGATCGGCCAGTGTCTGGCGGCCGAACGGCGTCAGCAATCCGTCACGCGCCGGCACCAGCACCAGGTCTTCGGCGCGCGGTCGAGGTCCCAGCGGAGCCGGCACCGGCGCGCGAGCCGGCGCCCTTGCTGCAGACTGTGGGTTCGGGTCGGGCCGCGACGCCCGTGCGCTCTGTTCCATGCGAATCTCCGTAGCTTGTCGGCCCAGGAGACGGGGACTCGATGCGGGCAAACCGGAAGCGAAAAAATCCGCCGGGTCATTGACCGCCTTCGGGAAACCCCGCCCTTGGGTTCAATAATTGCTGGTCACGGCAGGTTTCCTGGCTTGCGGGTCGTCGTTCCGGAGCGGCCTTCCCGGTGCATGACACCAGTGGACATGTGGCTCGCGGCACTCTCCGCCTACAGTTGCGGGGACAGCTTCGGCTTCGCACCGAATTCCCTGTTACCCGATCGACCCCAAGATATGGTGGCTCGCGGGCACCGTGACCCCCATATGATGGGCCAGGATTCGGCGAAGGTCAAGACCCGGATTTGCAGATTTCGTGAATGGGCCGATGGATCGCCGGGCGTGGCCCGGCGTTCAGGCCGCTGCCCGGCGGGCGCCGCGCAGGCGCCAGAACGGCGCATCGGGCCAACGCCGTTCCAGTGCGTAGAAATGCCGCCGGCCGGCCAGGTAGTCGTCGTATCCGCGTTCGACCGAGCGCACATAGTCACCGATCGCGGCCGTGCAGCTCGACGGCGGCGCGGCGATAGTCTCGACAGTCGTCCCGACAATCGTCCCAACAATCGCCTGCGCCGCGGCCAGTCCGGTCTCCAGCGCCTTGTACAGGCCATGGGCGGAGATCGGGTCGTAACACGAAGCGGCATCGCCGACCGCCAGCCAACCGGGCCCGGCACACGGCTGCAACAGCGAACTGGCCGCCAGCCAGCGGTCGATGCCGGCCGGCGCCTGCGTACGCGGCAGCAACCCCGGGCCAAGATGCCGTGTGCTGCGCAAATGCCGGTACCAGGATGCCGGTTGCGCCAGCCCGCGTGCGCGCATCGCGTCGGCGTCGGTTGCCAGCGCGACCATCCACCGGCCGTCCGGCACCCGTGCGGCGTACCACCAGCCGTATTCGCAGGCTTCCAGCAGGGTCTGGCGCGGCGCGTGCTCGTCATTGTCCGGAGCCAGCAAGGCCGACAGCACCACCAGCCGGTCGTCAAGGCGCTTGCGTGCGCCCAGGCGCGAGGCCAGCAGCGCCTGCACGCCCCCGGCATCGACCACCTGATCGGCTTGCAGCGTCACCACCTTGCCGCCGGCGGCGTGCAGCGTCAGGCAGAACCGGCCCGAAGACTCGCGCCGGGCATCGTGCAGACGCGTTTCGGTCAGCACTCGAACGCCGGTCGCGCGGGTCCGGTCCAGCAGCAGGCGGTCGAACGCCATGCGGTCCAGGTGCCAGCCGTGACCGTGCGGACTGACGATGAAGTCGTTGAAGCCGAGCCGGTCGTCGCCCCAGCTCGAACAGCTTCCATGGCACGGGGAATGTCCCTGGGCGCGGAACGCGGCTAGCAGGCCCAGTCGATCGAGCAACCGGGCGAACTCCGGCGACACGCTTTCACCGATACGCGGGCGGGTGCTGTCGCCTCCGGCTTCAATGACCGTAACGCCGTCGACGCCGGCCGCGGCCAGTGCCAGCGCCGTGGCGCAGCCGGCGGGACCGGCGCCGACAATGGCAATCCGCGCGTTCACCGGCGCGCGGACCGGCCGCCCTCTTTTATAGCCTTATTCACCACCCTTCCTGCTGCTGCGGCGCCGCCAGGCCCGCGCCTGGCGAACAGGGCGGGATACGGAGAATTGAGCGCCCGGCGACTTCCAGTCGGACGCCCGCCTTGCCGGGGATCAGTTTGCATCGAGCTTGCGCCCATTGATCGGCCAGGGTTCGACTTCCGAGTGGCTGTCATCGAACTGGCTCTGGACTTCCAGGTACCAGTCATCGCTGAACTTGCCCGGCACGTCGTCGATCTGGGTGGCCTGAAGAATGGTGCCCACCCGGGGCCAGTTGTGGACAAAATCGATGTAGCGCTGGAAGCGGCCCTGGTTTGACGGATCGGTCGAGGCGGTCCCAATGCCCCGAATCGATAACCGCTGATGCTCGAGTTTGCCGTCGCGCGCCTCGTCGGCGGTGTAGACCGCGAACGGACGCTGCGCAGGCCACGACCAGTACAGGGTGGTCTGCACCGGCTGGGTGTTGTCGGCCGGATTGGGCGCGGTCTGGTGCGTGCCGCAGGAGTTGTAGTCGGTGTGCCAGGGTACCGACATGAACTTCGAGGCATCGCCCGGTTCGACGCCTTCGCCCTCCTTGTGCAACGGCACCCAGCCGGCGGTCAGGAACGGTCGCTCGGCACGGGCATTGGCATAGTCCAGTTTCGCGGCACGAATCCGGAACGGCCCGCAGCCGGCGCTTTGCCAGTCGGTCCGGTACAGGCCCGGCTGGCGAACGATGAAGGTCATGTCAATGCCCGGGCTGAAGCGTCCGCCGAGACAGTTGATGAGCGTGTCGCGATCGAGCCGTTCGCCTTCGGTCATCGCACGGGCCTGTTTTTCGTACAGGCCGCGCTCCCATTGCGACAACAGAAAGTACTGGGTGCGGCGCGGCATCAGGAACGAGCGCCCGTTGTCGCCCAGCGACAGCGGCATGAACGGCGCGCCCTGATAGGCCTGCTGCGGCAGGTCGGGATTGCGGATGAACGCCAGCCCGGCCATTACCGTCTCGCCCGGGTCGTCTTCGGCGCAAATCCGGCCGATGGCGTCGTGCGCCTGGATCGCGAATTCGGGCAGGTTGGTGTTCCAGCGCTGCACCGACGCGGCGACCAGAAACGGCTGTACATGCTCGGGAAACGACGGCCTGAATTCGGCGTTGAACCGACCGTCGGCATACATTTCCGGTTCCAGGTCGTGCTCGCGCACCCAGTTGTCGTAGATGTCATCCCACAGCGACACCGCGTTCTGGGTCTGCGGCGCGTAGGCCGGATCGGTCACGTTCAGCCAGGCGCCGGTCACGCGTGCGGTGGACCCGTCGTCGAATACCAGCACGGCATCTATCGGGCCGTCGGAGCAATCGTCGAACCAGCCATCGTTGTCGACCGCGCCGTTGAGCGGCGCAGGTTCGGTGCCGCGCATGATCGCCGAGGCCCGGCCGTAGCCGCCGGCGACAATCAGCCGGCCTTGGTCATCGACATGCAACTCGCCCAGCGTGTCGATCGCGCCCCACGGGTTGTACATCGTGAAGCTGTCGTCGGGAAACGATTTCGGATAATCGGGCAGTTCGCTGATGGCGCCGGCGCTCTCGTCGTACCAGCACGCCGGCGTGGCCCGATCGAAGGCCAGCGGAGCGCTGTCGGCGGCATGCAGCGCACGCGGACCCGGATCGATCACCAGGCGTCGCAGGCGCTGCACGTCGCCGAGGTCGATGCCCTGGTCAAGGTTGCGCGGCGGCGGCAGATTGCCGTCGGCATAGCCCTGAATCAGCAGGTCGCGATCGCCGACATTGGGGTTTTCCAGCACGTACTGGTTGGCCTTCTTGTTGGCCAGATGAGCCTGCCAGATGATGTCGACCACCTTGCGCTCGCCGATCCTGCATCCCAGCGTGATTTCAACGCTCTCGGGTTCGGGCCAGGCATGGCGTTCGCGCGCCGGGTAGGCGTAGATGCGGAAGCGCTGCGCGGTGCGGGTCAGGCGACCCTCGGCGTCGCGCAGCTCGGAGCTGCGGATCGGCTCGCCGGTGTCGGCGTTGATCGGGATGCCGCCGGTGTACTCGCGGCCTTCCAGCGGCATGGCGGCGGCGGTCTCCGGGGCCAGATAGAAATTATCGCTGTTGCCGACCCGCGAGAATCCGATCGCGGGGTGGATCCTGAAGGTGTAGTTGTTATTGTTCATGCTTGTATTGCTCATGCTTGATCTCCTCCGCGTTTCACTGAAACCTGGGCACGGCGCCGTTGCGCCAGCAATCCAGAATGTTTCCGCCCAGCGTGGCCATGTGCGGGCCGAAGTTCTCCGGCTTGCGGCCGTTGAACAGCGCCACCAGATCGCCGCGGAAACGGTTGAAGTTGCGCACCAGCGTGGCCTGGGCTTTGGCCCCGTCCGAACCGGCAGGCGGGTCCATGACGGCGTCGTAGCATTCAGGAAGCGCGGTCAGGTTCTTGATCAGGTTGAATTTCTCGAAATGGTCCATTTCGGCGTTGAAGCCGTCGGCGGTGTTGCGATAGGGCTTAGGGATCGTGTCCGTCCGGCGCACGCCTTCGCCCTGATCGGTGATCGCGTGGACCAGATCGACCACCTGCTGCAAGCCGGCCACCCCCTCGCAGGTGATGGTCTGGCAGGGGAAATCGCGATAGAAATTGCCGAACATGTCGACCTGGTTGCGATTGGCGCGAATGTCGGAGACGTGCTGGGTGGCACCGAACAGCAGCGCGCGGTAGAACTCGCCGATGGTGCTGTATTCGGTCACGTCCTGCTTCAGCGGCGGCGGCTGGTCGACATCGTCCTCGGGATACTCGATCAGGCACATGGTGTTGATGCGCGCCTCGTCCAGCGGGCCGATTTCGGCGCTGTACGGCGCGTAGCTCTGGCCGGGGTCGACCGGGTCGCGGCCGATTTCGCCGGCGCTGAACATCAAATGCGGAACCGTCTGGCCTTCATACACCGGCGTGATGAACGCGTGCTCGAGATCGATTTCGGTTTCGAAAGCATTGGCGACATTGGCGGCGAGCTGCAGGTGCAGCATTTCCTGGTTGACGACGGAATTGACGAGTTTGTAGGCGTTGCTGGTCGGGTCCTTGACCGAATACATCGCCGACATGTAGAACGGAATGGTCCAGTATTCCAACTGGATCGCGAACTGCAAGTGCTCGCGCAGATGTTCGATATCCCAACGGATTCCGGCTGTGTTCATGATTCTGGTTCTCCTGCTTCGGGTTCTGGGGCGACGGCGTGATCAGCGGCTGACGTATTCGGGCTGAGCGACGCCCTCGGCGATCGGCAACCGGAGGCTTTCGAGAAAATCGATCAGCGCCTGCCTGTCGGCCGGCGACAGCGCGACAAACTCGTCGGCGGCCGGTTTGGCCTCGCTGCCATCGACGCCGTGCAGTTCGATCGCCTCGCTCAGGGTCCGGGCCCGGCCGTCGTGCAGATAGGGGTCGGAATCGCGGATGCCCCACAACACCCGGGTGACGTAATAACCGGGCTGGGCTGAATAGCCTTCGACGTCGGTCGGTTGCGCGAAGTCGTCGGCAAGCTGCTTGCCCATGAAGTGAAGTTTCAGATCGCTGAACAGCGGCACCTCGACGCCGTTGCTCTCCGATGCCGGCAGTCTCGGCCAGACGTAGGCCGGAGCGTCCTTGCCCGAGACCCCGTTCAGGCTCAGATCGATCTGGTAGTTGTCGCCGCCCAGCGCGGCCACGCCGGCCTCGTGCAGGTCGTCGGCCATGGCCTGGTAGATCTGGTCCGGGGCTGCGTTGTCGTCCAGTGCGCTCAGGTCCGGTTGTCCGGTCGCGACCTGCAGGTGGGCCCGGGCGGCGCGATGGACGTGATGGTCGTCCATGGCCACCGGGTTGATCAGGCTCGAGACCTCTTCCGGGCAGGGCGCATCGGCCGGCACCGCCGGCGGGGTCATTACGGTCAAGGTCGCGTTTTCAACCGGCATCGAGGCGCGATGGCAATCGGTGCAGCCGATCTTGTCGAGCAACTCGCGGCCGCGTTGCACCGACGATTCCTCGCCCGGCTCGATGATCTGGCTGGGTGGACGGAACATGGCCACGTAGGAAGTCAGGGCCGAGACGTTGCCCACGGTGACTTCGTCGCTCAGGCCATCGAGATCGCAGTCCTTGCTGCCGACTTTTTCGACCGCCTGCACGCTGAAGTGAAAATCGAGCGCGTCGCGGGCGAAGTGGCGCACCGACGAGGCGATACCGCCCCACTGGAACGGCCGCACGACCAGGTCGGCCTGCACACCGCTGACCTGGCTGGTATCGTCGGTGCAACTGGCCGGCTCGGCGCTGGAGCAGGTCACCGCGAAGCTGCCGAAATCCACGTCCTTGCTGGTCAAGGCGATGCGCTGGGCCTGGCCCGGCATACGCCGGGCCGCAATCCGGGCGGCTTCGGCGCGGGCCATCAGTTCAACGCTCATTTCGGTGGCCAGGCGCTGGGTGTAGCCGGTGCCGAACACCGGCGGCGGGTTGCGTACGAACTTGGTCATGACCGAGTTCGGCTGGCCCGAATGTTCCGGGAACTGGTCGTTGATGAACGCCGAGTTGGCGGCGCCGGCCGGGCCGCCCTGGGCGCCCGGCTTGCGCACCAGCGCAGGGGTGCGGGCGCCGTCCGGACGCGCCTCGCCAATGGTGTTGTGGCACTCGAAGCAGCTTTGCGAATCGATCCCGTTGACCCGCAGAAACGGCCAGGCGTCCTGTTCCAGGGTCGCACCGCGCGGGTTCCAGTAGGCGCGTTGCAGCGAGCGCGGACCATTGCGTCCCTCGCCATGCCCGTTTTCGGGCCGGAACGGGTTGTTGAACAGGTTCTGACCGGCTTCGAGCACCTTAAAGAGCGGATACTCCCCGGCCAACAACCGGGCCTGATCGATGTCCGGCTGGCGCTGCGGCACGGGTTTGCCCGGAGGCGGTTCGGCCACGTACAGCGATTCGCTGATCAGACGCACACCCGCCGGACCGATGCGGTGCCCACCGGCGTCCTGCCCGTCGGCCCCGGCCTTGGAGCCGGAAGCGGTCTGGGCGCCGGCAATCGACGCCAGGACGATGCCGAACAACAGCGTCGGCAGCAGGGTGATGGAATTCGACCGCTCGATACTGCGCGGGCCGGCGGATGGCTTGGTCGGGCTGGCTGTCACGGTTTGCTCCCTTATCTCTGGTTGGTTCGGATTCGGAACCGGCGGATCGGCCGCGGGTGAGGCGCAGGAAATACCGACCGCCGGTGGCGCGAGCCTTTAGCTCACGCTTAACCGGACTAATCGCAAACCGTCTGGACGAGAGGACATAAATTTTGGCCGCGGCGCCGGATTTGAAACCGGGCCGGGCGATCCCGATATACACTGATGGACGCAACCCGGCACGCCGTCTGCATTCGCCGGACTCGAAAACCTCACTTCACTCTTGAACCCGGACTGTTCATGATTCCGAATTCACAAACCGCCGCAACGCATGGCGTTACTTCGGCCGACCACCGCTGGCCGGCGGCCGACGAACTTCAGTACGACAATCGGGTTCGTGCGCGCACCGATCATCTGTACGCGCGCCTGGCCGATGTCGTCCCCGAGGCCGAGTGGCCGCTGCATGCGCCGTTGATCGACGCAATCAACCGTCTGAAGAAAGAGCGCAACGCAGTGATCCTGGCGCATAACTACATGACGCCGGAAATCTTCAACTGCGTCGGCGATGCCACCGGCGATTCGCTGAAGCTGGCGCAGTTGGCCGCCGAGGCCAACGCCGGGATCATCGTCCAGGCCGGCGTGCACTTCATGGCCGAGACGGCCAAGATCCTGTCGCCGGAAAAAACCGTGCTGATTCCCGACCTGCGCGCCGGCTGCTCGCTGGCCGCCTCGATCACCGGCGCCGATGTGCGCAGAATCCGGCAGGCCTATCCCGACACCCCCATCGTGACCTATGTCAACACCTCGGCCGAGGTCAAGGCCGAATCCGATATCTGCTGCACTTCGTCGAACGCCGTGCAGGTGGTCGAAGCGGTTGCACGCCAGTGGAACAGCGACACGGTCATCATGATTCCCGACGAGTATCTGGCCAAGAACGTCGCCAGCCAGACCGGCATCCGCATCCTGACCTGGAAGGGCGCCTGCGAGGTGCACGAGCGCTTTACCGCCGACGAGATCGAGCAGTTGCGCGCCGAGCATCCGGAGGCAATGATCATTACCCATCCAGAGTGCCCGCCCGACGTACTCAAGGCGGCTGATTTCGCCGGCTCTACAGGCGCGATGGCCGCGTTCGTGCGGGATCATGCGCCGAAAACCGCCATTCTGATTACCGAGTGCTCGATGAGCGACAACGTGTCGGTCGAGAATCCGGGCACCCGCTTTATCCGCCCGTGCAACCTGTGCCCGCACATGAAGCGGATCACGCTGGCCAGCATCTACGAATCGCTGCGCCAACTGCGGTATGAGGTCAATGTGGCCCCGGAAATCGCCGCACGGGCCCGCGCCAGCCTGCAGGCCATGCTCGACTTGCCGAAGGCGGGCACACCGCCGGCCTTCGATACCTCGCGGCCGATCACCGCCGCCGAATACGTCGCCACCTGAAGCATTCCGAATGCGCCAAGCCCCCATCGTAATCGTCGGCTCCGGCATTGCCGGCCTGTGGACCGCCCTGCACGCCGCACCGCTGCCGGTGGTGTTGCTGGCCGGCAATTCGCTGGGCGCCGACTCGTCCACGGGCTGGGCCCAGGGCGGCATCGCCGCCGCGCTGGGCGCCGACGACAGCCCGCAATTGCACGCCCGGGACACTATTGTCGCGGGCGCCGGACTTTCCGACGAGGCCGCGGCAACCATGCTGGCCGAAGCCGCGCCGGACGAGGTGCGCGCGCTGGAGGAATTGGGCGTACCGTTCGACCGCCACGCCGACGGAAGCTGGGCGTTGTCGAAAGAAGCTGCGCATGAACGCAATCGGGTCGCACGCGTCAACGGCGACCGCGCCGGCAAGGCGATACTCGAAGCGTTGATCCGCGCGGCGCGCGCGGCCGGCCATATCGAGATTCGCGAAGGCTGGTTCGGCCGCGGCCTGCTGCCGCGCGGCAACCATGGCTGTCGCGGCGTGCTGGCGCAGGACCATTCCGGCGCCCTGCAGGAAATCCCGGCGCGCGCCACCGTGCTGGCCACCGGCGGGCTGGGCGGGCTGTACGCGACCACCACCAACCCATCGGGCAACCGCGGACAGGCACTGGCCTGGGCGGCGCGGCTGGGCGCGTTCATTCGCGATCCGGAGTTCGTACAGTTCCACCCGACCGCGATAGACATCGGCCGCGACCCGGCGCCGCTGGCGACCGAAGCGCTGCGCGGCGAAGGCGCCGTGCTTGTCGACGGCGCCGGCCGGCGCTTCATGCCCGAGCTACACCCCGATGCCGAACTGGCCCCGCGCGATGTGGTCGCGCGTGCGGTGCACCGCCAGATCGAATCCGGCCACGGCGCCTTTCTGGACGCGACAGACGCGGTAGGCGATGAATTTGCGGTGCGCTTTCCTACTGTGCATCGGGCATGCATGAGTGCCGGCATCGATCCGGGGCGCGAGCCGATCCCGATCGCACCGGCCCAGCATTACCACATGGGCGGCGTGGCCACCGACAGCAACGGCTTCAGCGAGGTCCCGGGGCTGTATGTGGTCGGCGAAGCCGGCTGCACCGGCGTGCATGGGGCCAACCGGCTGGCGTCGAACTCGCTGCTGGATGCGCTGGTTACCGGCAGGCGCGCGGCCGGCCACATCCAGGCCACCGATTCCAACCTTCACTTCGGCACGGGCCGGCCGGATCGCCCGGTGCCGGAGCTGGCACGCAGGCCGTTGCACGAACTGCGCCGCGCAATGGCGCGCCACGCCGGGGTCGAACGCGACGCCGAAGGGCTCCAGGAGCTGACCGGGATCATCGAAGCGCATTGCCTGCAACATGGCAACACCGATTCGCTTGTCGCCGCGCGCTTTGTCGCCGCCGGCGCGCTGCAGCGCGAGGAAAGCCGCGGTGCCCATGCGCGCACCGACTTCCCCGGCCAGACCGCGCCGGTGACGCACACCGAACTGTGCCGGGACAGGCTGGAACAGCTCATGCCCTTTAAGTCACGCAACCGCGGAGCGGCCTGAACATGGGCCATACCGCAATCCCCGGCACCATCGATATTCCCTCATCTGTCCTCCGCGAGATTGTCCGGCGCGCGCTTGCCGAGGACCTGGGCGGGCGTGGCGACATCACCAGCCAGGCCACCATTCCGCTGGAAGCGTGGAGTCGTTTCGAGCTGCGTTCGCGCACGACCGGCGTATTGGCCGGGCGGGCGGCGACCGACGAGGCACTGGCCCAGGTTGATGCGAATATTGAATGCGATTGGCATTTGGACGACGGCCAGAGACTTTCCACCGGCGACCGCATCGCCACGCTTTCAGGCCCGGCACGATCGATTCTGACCGCCGAACGCACCGCCCTGAATTTTCTCGGGCGCTTGAGCGGCATCGCCACACTGACCTGCGCCTATGTGGATCGGGTCGAGGGTACCAGCGCGCGCATCACGCACACGCGCAAGACCACGCCGGGCCTGCGCGCGCTGGAACTGGCCGCGGTGGCGGCCGGCGGCGGCGCTCTGCACCGCTTCGGGCTGGACGATGCAATCCTGATCAAGGACAACCATGTTGCCGTATGCGGCAACGTTGCCGAGGCGGTGCGGCGCGCACGCCGATTCGCCGGGCACATGACGCGCGTCGCGGTCGAGATCGATCGGCTGGACCAACTGTTCGAGGCCATCGAGGCCGGCGCGGAAAGTATTTTGCTGGACAATTTTACGCTTCAGGACATGCGCGCGGCAGTCGAATGGACCGCAGACTTCAACGTCGTCCTCGAAGCCTCGGGCGGCGTTGACCTCCAAAGCGTTCGCGCCATCGCCGAGACCGGCGTCGACGTGATCTCCGTCGGCGCCATCACCCACTCGGCCCCCAACC
Organism: Wenzhouxiangellaceae bacterium; assembly: GCA_040904965.1. GTDB lineage: Bacteria > Pseudomonadota > Gammaproteobacteria > Xanthomonadales > Wenzhouxiangellaceae. Next base: position 29,252 of record JBBDSL010000045.1, on the reverse strand, counting down.
TCGACCTGGGCCTGGACGCGCTGGATTGAGCCGATCAGCGCGGCCGGTAGAGGCCCTTGAACCAGCTCTTCCATTCGCCGCTGTCGTCGCGCTGCCAGAATTCCTGTAGCACCGTGCCGTCCTCAAGCGACGTCCAGCGGCCGCGAAACGGCACGTTGGTGCCTTTCGCATTGGAGTGCAGCGTACCCTCCAGCACCATCCGGCCTTCGTCGTCCAGACCGCCGGTATAGTCGATAAACCCCGGCGCGCTTTGCCAGACCTGGCGCCAGGCGTCCTGCAGCGGGTCGTAGAAGTTCATGCTCATGCCGGTGCCGCCGCCCTCGCTGGTCCATTCCTCGACGATCAGGCAGCCGTCCTCGCGCAGCGTCACCCGGTTGTCGCCCAGTTTCCTGTCGCTTTCAGGATCGAACACTTCCCAGTCGCCGATCCAGAAATCGAAATCCCGATACGGCGATTGTTCAGTCGTGCAGGCTGGCGCCGGCTGTTCCTGCGGCTGAACCTCGTCGAGATCCTGAGCAAACGTCGGCATCGACAACGCAACGGCCGACGCGATGGCTGCAAACATCACATCGACGAACCCGATTCGTGTATTCATGGCACGCACCTCCACTGGAGCGAAAAATACAGCTTATCCGCAGGAGAGCACCCGAATATTCGGGAAATGTATGGGTGCGGTTTATACGGCCCCGATCAGCCCCGCTGGTGCGTTTCGCTGCGCTTACTAATGCAACACTGCCCAGGTAGGGTGCGGGAAGCCGAAGACGTAACACACCATCCTGTTGTGATGTCAACGTTGAGAAATCAATCGGGTTAAGGTATGCGCTTGGTCCAACTGTGGAAAGAGCATGGCTGACGCGCGCGAATTCGATCTCATCGTCATGGGGGCCACCGGGTTTACCGGCCGCCTGGTGGCCGAGCACCTGCTTGCCCGCCACGGCGTCGGCGGCACGCTGAAATGGGCGCTGGCCGGTCGCAGCCAGGAAAAGCTCGAACGCGTCCGCGCCGGTCTCGGAGGCGCGGCGGCGGATCTTCCGCTGATCCTGGCCGACAGCCACGACCGGGCTTCGCTGAATTCGCTGGTGCGCAAATCGCGCGTGATCTGCACCACGGTCGGGCCGTATGCACTGCACGGCTCCGATCTGGTGGCCGCGTGTTGCGAACACGGCACCGATTACTGCGACCTTTCCGGCGAAGTGCCGTGGATGCGCAAGATGATCGACCAGCACGCCGCGGCGGCCGAAAAAAGCGGCGCGCGCATTGTGCACTGCTGCGGCTTCGACTCGATTCCATCCGACCTGGGCGTGTGGTTCCTGCAGAAATCCGCCAATGAAAAATTCGGCAAGCCGATGGAGCGCGTGCGGCTGCGCGTCAAGGCGGCCAAGGGCGGCTTGAGCGGCGGCACGTTCGCCAGCATGCTCAACATCGTCGCCGAATCCAGGCGCGATGAGGAGACGGCCAAAGTGCTGAAGAACCCGTTTGCGCTGTGCCCGCCGGACGCGCGCAAGGGCCCACGCCAGCCCAACGTCGGCGGGCCGGAATTCGATGCCGCCATCGGCAGCTGGATGGCGCCGTTCATCATGGCCGCGATCAACACCCGGGTGGTCCACCGCGCCAACGCGCTGCAGGATTTCGCCTACGGCAAGGGCTTTCGCTACGACGAGGCGGTGCTGACCGGCAGGGGCTTCGGCGGCCGGGCCAAAGCCACCATGGTTTCGCTGGGCCTGGGCGCGTTCGCACTGGGCGCCGCCATGGGCCCGACCCGGGCGCTGCTTCAGAAAATCGTGCTGCCCAAGCCCGGCGAGGGCCCATCAACCGAAAAGCGCAAAGCGGGTTTCTTCAACATCATTGTCGAAGGTCGTACCTCCGAGGGCGAAACGCTTAGGGCGCGGATCAAGGGCGACCGCGATCCCGGCTACGGTTCGACCTCGAAGATGATCGGCGAGGCCGCTGTGTGCCTGGCGCGCGATATCGGCGATGACATTGCTGGCGGCTTCTGGACGCCGGCGACCGCGCTCGACGGCAAGCTGCTCGACCGGCTGGCCGCGCACGCAGGCGTCACCTTCGAAATCGAAGGTTGAAGGGTCGGTCGCGCAGTCACGGTGCGCGAGCGAGCGTTCGGTATGATTGAGATCAATAACAAACGCGAGATTCGTTAATGCGTATATCCGCCGATGTCGCCCTGCGGCGCTTCAGAATCCTGCGGGCGCTGATCGCCGCGGCATCGATGCTCGCGATCGTTTCCTGTGCGACTGGACCCGTGCCCCGCCCGGCGCCGGAACCCGGGCCGGGTCCCGCCGATCCGGTGCCGACCGACAGCCAACCCGAGACGCCCGAATCGTCCGAACCAGCACCGGTGCCCGCAAAAGCACCGGACCCTAAACCACCGCGGCCCGAAGCGCCACCGGCGGACGCGCCCGAGACCGCGGCCACACCGACTGCCAGCGAGTCCGAGGTTGACGCGGTTGTCCCCGCGCCGGCCGAACCCGCGCGTAGGGCTGCGCCTGCCCCGTCACCGCCGGCGACCGTATCGCTCAACGGCCGGGTCGTACTTGACATCTCGCGCGTCGATGACGTGGATGACGACTCGGCAGCCGACACCGTCGTCTACTTCAAGCCGCAAGGCGCCCGGGTGAGCGTGTCGCCACGGGAGTTCGAAATCACGACGCTTCGCAAGCGCCTGATCCCCGACGTGCTGGTGGTGCCGGTGGGCAGCACGGTCGCCTTCCCCAACCAGGACGACATCCTGCACAACGTGTTTTCGGTCTCGTCTGCGGCCAACTTTGACCTGGGGCTGTACGGTGAAGGTGAATCGAAGTCGCACACTTTTCGCGAGCCCGGCCTGGCGGTGATCCACTGCAACGTTCACCATGCGATGCGCGCCGACGTGCTGGTGGTCGATACGCCTTTCTTTGCCCGGGCCGGCGCCGACGGCGGCTTCACCATAGACGGTATTGCGCCCGCGGCCGGCGAGCTGGTGGCGTGGCATCCACGCGCCGGGTTTGTTCGCCGACAGATTCGCTTGCCGCTGACCGAGCCGCTCGAAATCGAGCTGACACTGACCCGACCACGCATTCCGGATCATCTGGACAAGACTGGCCAGCCCTACCGGCCCGAACGCCCGAGCCGAAGATAAATGAATCTGGGTACACGGCTGTTCCTGCTGTTCGCGCTGGTGATCGTATTCGCCGTGGGTTCGGCGATCGGCGTCACCCACTGGCTCAGCCGAAACACGCTGGGCGACGCGGTGGAAAGCGCACTGGGATCCAGCGAGGCGGTCCAGCAGTTCTTCCAGCAGCAGCAACTGCGCGAGCTGGAACTGATCTCCGAGCTGGTTGCGAGCGACCGGGCGTTCGTCGCCTACGTGACCCAGGCCATGATGAGCGAAGGCGAGATCGATACGCGCTCCATCACCGACCTGCTCGGCGAGCGCCGCGCCGACCAGGAGTTCGAGTTCGCGGTACTGCTGGACCCGTCAGGCGTGGCGCTGGCCGAGACCGGCGGCGTGGTCCGGATCGGGCGCAACCTGGCCCAGTTGCCGCTGGTGGCCCGCGTCCTCGATGAACTTTCGGTCGCCAGCGGATTATGGATCGAGCCCGATGCGGCCATGATGATCGCAGCCGTGCCGCTGGTCAGCGGGCGCACGGTGCAGGCTTTCCTGCTGACTGGCAAGACGATATCGCCCGCGCTGGCACGCAACATCGCCCAGGTCTCGCGCACCGAGGTGGCGTATCTGCACCTGGACGGCGGCGCGGTTCGTCCGATCATCTCCACGCTGGATGCGGCCCGGATGCAGACCTTCGCCGCCGCGCTCAACGCGCAGCGAGAAATCGGCGAATCGCTGGCGGCCGGCCGGCCGGTGAGCCGGCTCGAGTTGTCGCTCGACGGTCAACGCTGGATCATGCGAATCAACCCGATCGGCGATCTGAATCAGGGCGCGCTGGTTTCGGCCGTGCCGCGCCAGCAGATCGTCGGGAGCTTCAAGGCGATTACCAACGTCCTGCTGGTCGCCGGCATCGTCGCGATCGTGTTTGCCTCGATCCTCTCGGTGCTCGCGGCACGGCGTTTCCTGCGTCCGATTGAGCGCCTGACCTCGATCGCCACCAATGCCACCCGCGGCGAATTCCCGCGCGAGATACGGGTCGAGGGCAGTGGCGAAGTCGCAAGCCTGGAAACCGCGTTCAACAGCGTGGTCGCCGACCTTCGCGAGCAGCGCGCGATGGAGCAATTCCTGGCCGAACTGTGGCAGCGCGTGGAACACGCCGACATAAGCGACGCGCGCGGCGAAACCGAACTGGCCCCGGTCGAGGCCGGAGCCAAAGATGAAGACGTACATCCCGTCGGCAGCCGCCTGGGAGATCGCTACGAAATCCTCCAGTGCCTGGGTCAAGGCGGCATGGGCGTGGTCTACCAGGTGCGCGACGTCGAGCTGGACGAAGTCGTGGCGCTGAAAATGCTGCGCATCACGTCCGGAGTCGATGGCATCGGCGCGATGAAGAACGAAATCCGGCTGGCACGCCGGATCACGCACCCCAACGTGGTACGCACGTTCGATTTCGCGCAAATCGAGGATCATCCGATCATCACCATGGAATATGTGCGCGGCGTGACGCTGAACCGGGCGATCAGCGCCTTCGGATGCATCGAGTATTTTGCCGCCATGCGCCTGATGCGACAGATATGTGCCGGTCTGGCCGCGGCGCATCACGTCGGCGTATTGCACCGCGACATCAAGCCAGCCAACGTGATCATCAACTACAACGCCAAGGTGATGGACTTCGGCATCGCGCAACCTTCGGTGATGCGGCGCGACGCGCGCAACCCGCAGGGGTCGTTCGCCGGAACGCCGGACTACGTCTCGCCGGAGCAGATACGGGGCGAAAACGTGGACGAGCGCGCCGACATCTACGCACTGGGTGTCATGATGTTCGAGGTGTTTACCGGCAACCTGCCATTTTCCGGCGACTCTTCGAGCGAGGTGTTGCGGGCGCATCTGAAACAGGAGCCGCTGCAGCCCATCGAGTTCTGGCCCGAGATTCCGGAGCGGCTGAACAACCTGATCATGAACTGCCTGGCGCGCGAAGCGCGCCAGCGCATCCAGTCGGTCGACGAGGTGCTGGAGGAACTGGTCGAGATTCGCGCCGGCTGAGGCGGCGAATAACCGCGGTTTACTGGAAAACCACCTGCTCGCGCATCGGCGCGAAAATCGCCAGCAGACGATTCTGCACGGCCGTGGATATCCGCAGGCGCTCCATCGCCATGATCAGATCCTCGACGAACGCGTCGAACTCGTCGTGCCGGATATCCAGGCCCGAGTGCGCCGCGCGCATATCCAGGCCTTCATAGGTGCAAGGCCCGCCGGTCTCGGCACAGATCTGTTCGACAATGACTGCATGCAGGTTGCCACGATCCGATTCTTCGAACAGGAACGCGATGCGACGATCAGCATACACCTCGTCCAGCAAGGCCTCGACCAGACGATCGACGCCCGGCTCGCCGCCGAGACGGTTGTACAAGTTGGCGTCCTGGTGCTGACCGCTGCCCGTGCAGCCAACCAACATGAGGGCGACAAGCGCCGGGAACGCGATTTTCACTGGTTTCATCAAGATACGCATAATTCAGGGTCTCAGTTCAAGCGAAAGATACCAGCCGTCCTGTGACTTCAGCGTGGCGATCTCGCCGAAATTGACGTAGGCCGCGGTGACCGAGACATGACGATTCGGCACCCAGGCGGCGAAAATGTCGAACCAGTCGTCCTCCGGCAGCCCGGGCAGATGACCGGACTTGCTGCGGAACTCGGCGCCGATCGCGAACGTGCGGTGAAGAAACACGCCGGCGGCGGCCTCGAACTGAAGGTTTCGGCTATCCCCGCCCGGCCCGCCGAACCCGAGCAGACCGGTCTCGTTGGCCTTGGTCGAACGCAGCGTCGCGTTGGTAAAAACGTTGTATCCGCCGAGCCCGGCGAGAAACAGCTTGGCCGCGCTCAGGTAAAAATCGGTGCCGTCGTCATCTGGCGCGCCCACCAATTGCGGGATCAGGAAATCGCGATTGCGTTTGTGCTGTACGCCCAGACTCACCTGGGGCACGTGCGTGTAGACGACATCACCGACGATGCGTATCTTCGCGCCAAATACATCCTGCTCCAGCGATGCCCCGGGGAGGCCAAGCGCTGGACCAAGGGTGATCAGGTCGAGCTCCTGGCGCGCGATCGAAAGCTCAAGCCTGTTGTAAAAGTTGACCGAAGCCCCGTAGACATCCAACCGGTAATCGTCCAGCTCGGCGCGAGTGTAGAACGCCGTGGCGTCGATCTCCTCGCGGGTCGCATACCCGGAAAGCGTCGCCCACGGAACAATGCCGCCGCCGCCTGAACCCTCGAACATCGAAACCCCGCCAGTGCCGAGCTGGCCGGTGCCGGCGGCCTGCGCCAATCCGGACAACACGAGCATCGCGAAGACGGCAAGGCGACGGCGCGTTGATTCGGATTTCATGGTGATTCCCCGTTGATTTGGCTCAAGAATAGCAAGTCTCCGCGAGCGCGGCGTTCAAATGTCGAATTCGCCGACGCGGGTGTCGGTCAATGGCCTAGTGGTCCTTCAACTTGATAATTTAGGATTCAGCGATCCTGTGGCGCCCCGCCGCAGCGTTCCCGTGCTTGCCAAGGGCGACGGCCATTGCCTGCGCACGGCGCCTTGCCGCGAAGCGCCACAGGATCGCTGAATCCTAAATTATCAGGTTGAAGGACCACTAGCACGGAAAGCGCATTGCCCGGATAATGGCGGCAACACCAACTTCGACCGGAAATCCGCCGATGCCGGGCTGCTGGCGGACTGGAGAGCAATAATGGAAGCGGAACTGCAACACGACCCGGAAGAAAGCCGCGAGGTGCTCGACCGGGAGTTCGTCAATTCGGTGCTCGATGCGGTCGAGGCCCAGGACGCCGAACAGGTCAGCGATCTGCTGGAGCCGCTGCACGCGGCCGACGTTGCCGACCTGATTGAGCAGATCGGATCGTCGGACCGCGAGGCGCTGGTCGAGATCTGGGGCGAGAACATCGACGGCGAAGTGCTCTCGGAACTCGAGGACTCGATCCGCGAGCCGCTGCTGGAGTCGCTGTCGCCGGAGATACTGGCCGAGGCCATCAAGGACCTGGATTCCGACGATGTCGTCGATCTGGTCGAGGACCTGGAGGAGGCCCAGCAGTCGCGAATTCTGGGCGTGCTCGAAGCGGTGGACCGCATCGGCGTGGAAAGCTCGCTTTCCTACCCCGAGTACTCGGCCGGCCGCCTGATGCAGCGCGAGCTGGTGGCGCTGCCCGAGGACTGGACCGTGGGCCAGGCGATCGATTTCGTGCGCAACGCCGGAGAACTGCCGGACCAGTTCTATCACGTCATCCTGGTCTCGCCGACCATGAAACCCGCCGGTTATGTGGCGCTGGGGCGGCTGCTGTCGTCCAGGCGCGACCACAAGCTGATGGATATCGTCGAACCCAGTTTTCGCACCGTGACCGTCACCGAGGAAGAATCGGAAGTCGCCTACCTGTTCAACCACTACCACCTGATCTCGGCGCCGGTGGTCGACGAAAATGGCCGCCTGGTCGGGGTGATCACCATCGACGACGCCATGGCCGTGCTGGACGAAGAACACGAGGAAGACATGCTGCGCATGGCCGGGGTGGCGGAAGATTCCAGCCTGGCCGATACCGTATTCCAGACCACCAAGGGTCGGGCGGTCTGGCTGCTGGTGAATCTGGTCACCGCGATTTTCGCCTCGCTGGTCATCGACATGTATGCCGAGACCATCAACCAGATGGTGGCGCTGGCGGTACTGATGCCGATCGTCGCCTCCATGGGCGGCAACGCCGGCACTCAGACCATGACCGTTGCGGTGCGCGCCATCGCAACCCGGGAACTGACCGCAAGTAACGCGTTGCGTGTGAGTTGGCGCGAGATCACGGTTGGCGCGATCAACGGCCTGGCATTCGGCCTGCTGATGGCGCTGGTTGCGGGATTCTGGTTCGGCGTGCCGATGCTGGCCGTAGTCATCGCGGTGGCGATGTTGTTTACGCTGATCGCCGCCGCGCTGGGCGGGATCCTGATCCCGATCGCGCTGGACAAGCTCAACATCGATCCGGCGCTGGCCTCTGGTCCGTTCGTCACCACGGTGACCGACGTAATCGGCTTCTTCGCGTTTCTCGGGCTGGCCTCGGTGGTGCTGCTGTAGACCCTACCGCGCCGGGCTGCGGTAGCCCAGCAGGCGGGCGGGAAGCAACATCACTGTCCGCAACAGCGCGAAGAACCCCTCGAACGCTATCCCGATGACGCGGAAGGGAAGCGAAAGCAGCCACAACAGCGGCCAGAGCACCAGCACCAGCAACGCCAGCGGCCAGCTCACGACAAACAGAATGCACCAGCAAATTGCGATCAACAGGGTTTTCATTTGGCACTCCCGGGGCCTTGCCCGAATTGTGTACGGCCAGTTTAACCCGGAAATTTATGAATGTATTAGTAAGTGATCCTGATTAGATAGCTGACTCAGCCAGCTTTCGGTGATTGTCGCCGGACGGTACGAACAACCGTTTCGAACCGCAAGCGTAGTCTGCGGTTCCATATTCACGAGGTCAGCTTTCCTCTCGCACCCGGGCGATCAGGCTGCCGGCGCGGATCATGCCGATCTGGCGCTCGGACAGGCCGTGGGTCATCTTGTATGAAGTTCCCTGCGTGAGGTTTTCGAGCCGGACTTCATCGCCGGCGTCCAGCGCCTCGAACACGCCTTCGATACCCAACTTGTCGCCGGACTCGATCGCCTCGTAGTCGTCAACGTCGGCGAAGGTCAACGGCAGCACGCCGAAGTTGGCCAGGTTCTGCCAGTGGATCCGGCCCCAGGAGATGGCGCAGGCGACCTGCAGGCCGAGATAGCGCGGTGCGAGCGCGGCGTGCTCGCGGCTCGAGCCCTGGCCATAGTTGCGTCCGCCGACGATCACAAAGCCCGGCCCGTCGAGTTCCTTGGCCCGCTGGACGAACCCGCCGTCGACATCGCGGTAGACGAATTCGGCCATCTTCGGGATGTTGCTGCGATACGGCAGCACCCCGGCCCCGGCCGGCATGATTTCGTCGGTTGAAATGTCGTCGCCGACCTTGAGCAGCACCGGCCCGGAAAAGTCGTCGGCGATCGGCTCGAATTCGGGCAGGGTCTTGACGTTGGGCCCCTTGATCAGCTCCACCGAACCGCCGTCGTCCGCTGGCGCGATCAGCATCTCGCGGTTGACGACCAGGTCCTCGGGTTGTTCGAAGATCGGGTAATCCATGTCCAGTTCGCGCGGATCCGTGATCTTTCCGGTCAGCGCCGCGGCCGTTGCGGTCTCGGGGCTGCACAGGAACACGCGATCCTCGCGCGTGCCCGAACGGCCCGGGAAGTTGCGCGGAACGGTGCGCAGGCTGTTCTTGTCGGTGGCCGGGGCCTGGCCCATGCCGATGCAGCCATTGCAGCCGGCCTGGTGCAGCCGTGCGCCGGCCCGGATCAGCCGCGCCAAGTGACCTTGCAGGCTGAGGTTTTCGAGGATCTGGCGCGAGGTCGGGTTGATGTCGAACGACACGCCCGGGTGCGTCCGGCGGCCCTCGACCATCATCGCCGGCACGGCGAAGTCACGATAACCCGGATTGGCCGACGAGCCGATATAGGCTTGGTAGACGTCCTCGCCGGCGACCTCGGCGACGCGCTTGACGTTGCCCGGGCTGGACGGCAGCGCGATCATCGGTTCGAGCTTCGACAGGTCGAGCTCAACGCGCTCGTCGTAATCGGCGCCGTCGTCGGCGACCAGCTCGGACCAGTCGTCTTCGCGCTGCTGGCCGGCGAGAAAGCGCCGCACCTCGCCATCGGAGGGAAACACCGAGGTCGTCGCGCCCATCTCAGTGCCCATGTTGGCGATGACGTGGCGGTCCATTGCCGAGAGCTTGTCCAGCCCGGGGCCGTAGTACTCGAACACCTTGCCGGTCCCGCCCTTGACGTCGAAACGGCGGAGCATCTCCAGCACCACGTCCTTGGCGCTGACCCAGTCCGGCAACTTGCCCGTAAGCTCCACGCCGACGACTTTCGGCATTTTCAGGTACAGCGGCTTGCCGGCCATGGCCAGCGCGACTTCCAGACCGCCGGCACCGAAGGCCAGCATGCCCAGGGCCCCGGCGGCCGGGGTATGGCTGTCGGAACCGACCAGCGTGTTGCCCGGGATGCCGAAACGCTCCTGGTGCACCGGGTGGCTGACGCCGTTGCCCGGCGGGCTGAACCAGACCCCGAACCGGCGACAGGCGCTTTGCAGGAACAGATGATCGTCGGGGTTGCGGAAATCCTCCTGGATCAGGTTGTGGTCGACGTACTGCGCCGACAGCCCGGTTTGCACCCGATCAAGCCCCATCGCCTCGAATTCCAGCATCACCAGCGTGCCGGTCGCGTCCTGGGTCAGCGTCTGGTCGATCTTCAGCGCGATTTCCTCGCCCGGCTGCATCTTTCCAGACTCGAGGTGGGATTCGATCAGCTTTTGCGTGACGTTGTGCTTGCTCATCGCGGAATTCCGGGCGGATGTGGTCCGATTCTAACCGCCTGTCCGGCGGCCTCGTGGTGGTGTATTGAAAGAGTGGTTTATGCCACAACGAGACCGGGTTATCCTGCCGTCCATCCCCGTGAGAGGCAAAACGATGCACGAGCAAGACCGGATCCTCGAATTCTGGTTCGGTGCCGAAGAAGCGGACGATTCGACGATTGCCGGCCGGCAGTCGGGGCTTTGGTGGGGCAAGAGCCCCGAGGCTGATGCGCGGATCAGGGAGCACTTCAAGCCGCAGGTACTGGCAGCCGGTGCGGGCAGGCTGGACGGGTGGAAATCCCGGCCGGAGGGCTGGCTGGCGCTGATTTTGCTGCTCGACCAGTTTCCGCGCAACATTTACCGCGACACCCCAGACATGTACCGATTCGACGATCGCGCGCGTGCGCTTTGTATCGAGGGGCTGGAAACCGGTATCGATGCACGGCTGCGCCTGATCCAGCGGGTGTTCTTCTATCTGCCGCTGGAACACGCCGAGTCGGTCGAAGACCAGGCGTGGTGCGTGGACCTGATGCGCGGGCTCGCGCGCGAAGCGCCGGAAGACCAGAAGCCCGTATTCGAAGACTTCATCGGATACGCCGAGGCGCACAGAAACATCGTCGAGCGTTTCAGGCGGTTCCCGCACCGAAACGCGATTCTCGGGCGCGAGTCCACCGACGAGGAAATCGAGTTCCTCAAGCAGCCGGGCTCGGCATTCTAGAAACACCGAACGGCGGCTTTTCTACCGGCGGTTGAAGACTTGGCTGGATTAACGACGGGGTTAGTAAGAACGGACCAACCCCCGGTACATGCCGGGGGTTGGCGGGGGGGACCGGATCGATCCGGTCAGGCCATGCTGGGTCCGATACTCATTGCAAGAACCGCATCCGGGTTTCCACACTCACTCGAACCCGTCGGCGAATATCAAGTCTGCATCTTCATCCACGCGCACGATCACAAGCGCCAGGTTTGAGGGTACGCCATCTACCGTGACCTGGTAGGTGAAGACGTCGATGGTTCCCGGCGGCGTTGACTTCGGATCATAGACGATGTTGTTGCCGCTTACCGTTGCCGAAGCGATGCCATTGACCGGCGGGTCGACGACTTCGACGACAGCTCCCAGCGGTATCGGCCCATCGGACAACGTGTCGTTGGCCAGCACGTTGATGGTAACCGGCGTGAACTCGAACGTTACCGCCGAGTCGTTGTTGGCCACCGGCGCATCGGGGATGGGCGACGGGTTGACGGTGACCTTGACCGTGGCGAGGTTGGACTCCTCGCCGTTGACCGTGACCGTATAGGTGAACGTATCGTCGCCGGTAAAGCCGGCAGCCGGTGTGTAGTCGATCGGCTTGTTGGCATTGACCTCATCGACTGCAGCCGTGCCGTTGTCAGGCTGATCAACAATCGTCACCGTGGAAACACTGGGGTCGACCAGCGCACCGTCGAGCAGGTCGTTGGCCAGCACGTTGATGCTCACCATCTGGTCTTCCTCGGTCACCGAGAGATCGTTGATCGCAACCGGTACGCCGGTAAACGGCATGAAGTTCGAAAGCGGCGGCGCCTCGTTGCCCGGCTTGATCCACTCGGGATCTTCACTGCCGGGGATTTCGCCCAGCCCGAGACTACTCACCGACCTGGCGATCAGTCGCAGTGTAATGTTGTCGAATTTCGGCTGACCCTCGCCATTGATATCGTTGAGGATATTCTCACTGATATGGAGATAGACATCCATATTGAAATTGGCGAGATCATCGCTCAACAGGAACTCGTAGCGCGCCGGGTCCGGCGTCAGGGACGGCTCCAGCCCCACGGGAAGGGCAGCCCACTGCTGCAGTTGACTGCCAGGTACGATCCCGAACGGTCCGACGCCCAGGTCGGGATCTCCGGCCAGGCCATAGCGGTAATCGAACCCGTCCCACCAGGCGACTACGGAGTCGGATTCGGTTTCGGGGTTCCCGTCGTCATGCTTCGCGATGACAAAGGGGGTTTTGTTGTCCGGCAGAAGGTAGCCGAAAACATTGCCGACCAGGGGTGGAACGGCATCGAACCCCTGATTGTTTGGAATATCGAAGTGGTTCGGCGTCATCGCACCAAATACCCCGTTTTCGAGGATATCCCCACTATCGATGAACTGGCTTTGGTCGTCGGGCTCGGTCAATTGCGGCGGGATCAATCCGGCCGTAGCATCGTCGAAAAATCCGGGTTCAAAACGCTCGCGTAAGCCATCATCGAACAGCTTGGGCGCCAGGGATGCGAATCTCATCGGATTCCACACCGAAATATCCGGCGCACCGGTTTCGCCCTCGAAGAATTCCCTCGGGACAAAATTGCGCAGCTCGAAGCCGGCGCCATCCTGGTCGAACAGCAGCGGCTGGAATTCATCTCCGACACCGGTTCCGACCTGAACATCCATGCGGTAGATGCGCTCGCCGGTCAGGTTCAGGAATTTGCCGAGGACCCGGTAAATGCGGCCGATGCCGAATTCCTCGCGGAATGCCTGCAAATCAGCGCCGCCGTCTTCTTCGGGGTCCCTAACACCCTTGTAGCGCAGGATCTTGACCCCGGTGTCGAGTACCAGATCCACTGGCGTATCGGCTTCAGTGACCTCCAGGAAATAACGCTTGGAACTGCCCTGGGCATCACTGCAGGTCTTGGGCACGATACTGCCCGGAAAATCATCGGACTCGCGCTCGCCCGACGCCATGACACAGTTGTTGGTCGGGAAGTCCAGGTCGTCGGTCACGACCTGAAGCCCCGGCGGGCGGCCGCTGCCGTCGTCCAGCGCCCAGCTGATGAAGGCGACGCTGCCGGCGCCGGTGCCGTCCACGTCGGCATCGCGCGTGGCCTGGTCGGGATAGATATAGGTGATGTCGGTCAGGGTCTCGCTTTCCAGGCCACGAAACTGCGTGTGCCGCGTGAAAACTGCAGATTCCGTCGTACTTGTATTGACAACCGTACGCAGGTTGACGTCGTTCCACTGGGTCAGATTGGGAACCGGCCAGTCCACGAACGTGTTGGGTACTGGCTCCTGGCCGAGCGTCGGCCATGCCAGCAGGATGAACACCAGGGCCGTGACGAGTTTCTGGCGCCAGGTGATTGGATTTTCATTGGAGCTGTGCGTATTCTTCGCGACATGAAACATCGTCAAATCCTTTCTCAAGTTGTATCAGTCACCTGGCGTTCGCCGTATTGCTGTCAACCAGCCACTACCGGTGGCGAACTCCATGGCGGAAAACTTTCCTAACCTGAACTCTACAGGCCGGAAAGCTTGCCTGGTTTGACTTATATCAAGTGTTGCTTATATTGATTAACGCCCATCGAGCGCGGGGCATGACAAGGCTCAGTTCTGCAGATCCAGCGGCGCGTATTCCCATACCCTGGCGGCACGATTGCCGAGGGTATGGCAGTTCAGACAAGACCCCGGGGGCCGGGGTCCTCCAGGGCCATGATCCCCCGTAAAAAGCGAATGACAACTGTTGCAGGTCGCATCCACATCGACCGGATGCCCCTCATCGAGCCACTGGAACGACATGTCCCCGGGTTTGAACATCCGAGTGCTGAACGGCTCGATGGCCAGCCAGTTGACCGACTCGACATCTGCCACTTCGACCGGCTCGATATCGCCGCCGGCGCCGAGGCTCAGGGGAATCGAGACCTGGTGGGAGCGCCCGCCATCGTTGCTGTCGTGCACCGCGAATGCCATTGGATAATTCTGCGCGGCGATGTCGGACAGGTCGGCATCCAGGGGCGATCCGGTTGCCAGCTCGCGAAACAGCGTCACGCTCCAGATGCCGTTGGAAAATCGCCGGTCGGACTCGATGTCGTGCTGGTCGCTGGTGCCGGTGGTGTCGTCGTTCAGGAACGGCCGGTTGATGATTCCGCCGGCCAGCGCCTGCGCGGCGACCTCGTCTCGACCTGCCTGGTCGAGATCCGTAACGGCGATTGCATTCGTCCTCGGCCCGTTCACGATCAACTGGTGCTGCAACAGGCCGGCTTCCATCTTGCCGATGGTCTGGCTGGTAAACAGGTTGCCGATGCTGTCGCCGGTGATCAGCCGGCTGCCGTCGTTGAGAAAGTGGAACCCGCTGTTGAGACCCGGGTCGTAGACGAAAGCCGGCAGCTTGACGGTCTGTGCCTGGCCGTTGACGGTGACTGCATATTCGGTGTCGAAACCCTGGTTCTCGCGCAGGTTCCCATCCGGCCCAGTTTCGTCGCGCTGGCGGCCCTGGGCGCCGGTGCCGAAGTCGTGCGCGCGCACCCACGTATCCTCGGCGAAACCGGCCGGTCCGGAACGCGAGCCGCGCCAGTGCCACATATCGGACTGGTAGGTCCCGAGCTGCCCCGCATCCAGCGCAAGGACGTAATGCCGGGCATCCACGGTGGCCTCCGGCATGCCGTTCATGTCGGAATGGCAGCTCTGGAAGCATCCGAAGTATTCCGACTCGATCGCAAGCGCCCCGCCGCTCGCGGCGCCGAAGATGAGCGAGACGCGATCCTCGTTGATCCGGGTCGGGTCGTCGGGGCTGATGTCGGCGACGGGCTGAACCCATTCGCCTGCTTCGCCCAGCGCACGAACGTCGTGCAGGAGACCGGCGTAGTTCTTGTTGGTCGGCCAGGAAAACCGCTCCGCGATGCGCGCGGCGTCCCGGGCGGCGCGGACCGCGATGTCGATGTCGGCGTCGGCCTGTGAGATGTCGGGCTGGAATACATCCGCGGTCCCTTCGAAACCATCGGCAAAGATGGTGTCGATCGTCTCGTCGACCCTCACGATCACCAGCGCCAGGTTCGATTCGACGTCCTCGACCGTGACGCGGTAGGTGAACACATCGAGCGTCCCCGGCGGCGTGGCCATGGGATCGTAGACGATGCTGTCGCCGACCGCGGTCGCCGAGGCGATGCCGTTGACCGGCTGGTCGACGACTTCCAGAACTGCACCGGCCGGGATCGGACCGCCGGAAAGCGTGTCGTTGGCGAGCACGTCGATGGCCACCGGCGTGAACTCGAACGTCACCGCCGAATCGTTGGCAGCCACCGGTGCGTCGGGGTCGGGCAGCGGGTTGACGGTCACCTTGACCGTCGCGATATTGGATGGCTCGCCGTTGACGGTGACCGTGTAGGTCAACGTATCGTCGCCGGTGAAGCCCGCTGCCGGCGTGTAGACGACCGGCTTGTCGGCGTTGACCTCGTCGACTTCAGCAGTACCGTTGTCAGGGCTGCTTTCAATGGTGATGGTGGCGAAGCTGGGGTCGACCGGTTCGCCGTCAAGCAGGTCGTTGGCCAGCACGTTGATGCTCACCGCCTGGTCTTGTGCGGTGACCGAGAGGTCATTGAGCGCGACGGGCTCCCCGGTCACCGGCATGAACGCCGTCAGCGGCGGCGCCTCGTGGCCCGGCTCGATCCACTCCGGGTCTCCACTGCCGGCAATTCCGCCCAGCCCGAGACCTTCGACGGACTTCGCGGTGAGGCGCAGCGTGATGTCGTCGAATATCGGCTCGCCCGCGCCATTGATGTTGTCGAGGATGTTCTCGCTGATGTGGAGGTAGACGTCCAGGTTGAGGTTGGCATGGTCGTCGCTCAGCAGGAACTCGTAGCGCGCCGGGTCCGCGGTCAGGGAAGGTTCCAGCCCCAGGGGAAGGGCCGCCCACTGCTGCAGTTGCGTAGCCGACACGATTCCGTAAGGTCCGACGCCCAGATCCGGGTCGCCGGTCAGGCCGTAGCGCCAATCGAAGCCGTCCCACCAGGCCACCAGCGCATCGGACTCGGATTCCGGGTTACCGTCGTCGTGTCGCGCGATGACGAACGGGGCCTTGACGTCCGGCAGCAGGTAACCGAACACGTTGCCGACCAGGGGCGGATCCGCTGTGGCCCCCTGGTTGTTCGGGATATCGAAGTGATTCGGCGTCATCGCACCGACAATGCCGTCCTGGATCAGCGCGCCGCTGTCGATGGACTGGGTCTGATCGGCGTCGCCGGTTTCCTGCGGCGGGATGAATCCGGCCGCGGCGTCATCGAAGAACCCGGGTTCGAAGCGCTCGCGCGCACCGTCGTCGAACAGCTTCGGCGCCATGGCCGCGAATTTCATCGGATCCCATACGGTGATGTCCGGCGCGCCGGTTTCGCCCTCGAAGAATTCACGCGGCACGAAATTGCGCAGCTCGAGGCCGATGCCATCCTGGGCGAACGACAGCGGCTGGAATGCATCGCCAATGCCGGTCCCGACCTGCACTTCGAGACGGTAGATGCGCTCGCCGGTGAGATTCAGGAACTTGCCGAGTACGCGATAGATCCGTCCGATTCCAAATTCCTCGCGAAACGCCTGCAGGTCGGCGCCGCCGTCCTCGGCCGGATCGCGCACGCCCTTGTAGCGGATATCCCGCATCCCGGTGTCGAATACCAGGTCGATCGGGACGTCGGCTTTGGTGACTTCCAGGAACCAGCGCTTTGAACTGCCGTCGGGGTCGCTGCAGGTCTTGGGCACGGCGCCCAGTTCCGGGTCTTCGCGCTCGCCGGAAGCCATGATGCAATTGTTGGTCGGAAAGGCGAAGTCATCGGTCACCACCTGCAGGCCGGGCGGGCGGCCGCTGCCGTCGTCCAGCGCCCAGCTGATGAAGGCGACGCTGCCGGCGCCGGTGCCGTCCACGTCGGCATCGCGCGTGGCCGAGTCGGGATAGATGTAGGTGATGTCGGTCGCGGTTTCGGTTTCCAGAGCGCGAAACTGCGTATGTCTTTGAAGCGTTGCGGGTGCCGAGGTATCGAGGACGGTGCGCGTGTTGGCATCGTCCCACCGGGCAAGATTGGGAACCGGCCAGTCCACGAATGTATTCGGGGTTGGCTCCTGGCCGATTGCGGGCCAGGCCACCAGGGCAAGCATCAGGGCCGCGGCAGGTTTTCGACCCGGGTTGGTGAGATGCCGATGACACGAGTTCTGACCTTTGTTCAAACCGGTCATCCGCAAGCCCTCCCGCACAAATGTTAGTGAATGCTAATTTAGAAACTTGTATCACGATGCATCGGGGCTGTCAATGCGGATCATGCGTGGTTTTCATGCGCCCGGCTTGAGCACCACCAGCACAATACCCCCTAACACGGCGGCCCCGGCGAGCACCAGGCGCAGGTTCAATGGCTCGGCCAGGAGAGCGACGCCGGCGATGGCCGTGATAACCGGCACGCTCAACTGGGCGACTGCGGCGGTGGAAGTCTGAATGTGCTTGAGGGCGGCATACCAGACCACGTAGCCCAGCCCGGAAGCGAGTGCACCGGAGGCGACCGCCAGCGCAGTGCCTGCCGGGTCGATCGAGGCATCCGTGACGGCCGCCAGCGGCATGACAAGCGCCACGACAACGGCCGGAATGCTGGCCAGAATAAAGTTCGACGTGGTCACGCGAATCGGATCCCCGGCGCCTTTTGCCCTGAGCGTATAGATGCCCCAGGCGGCGCCGGCGGCGATCATCAAGCCCGCCGGCAGGGCCGGCGGCGCCGCCAGGCCCGGCAGCAGCAGCCAGACCAGCCCGGCCAGTGCCAGCGCGAAACCGGCCCACTGCCGCGGCGTCAATCTTGTGCCGGTGACGAGGCTCCAGCTGACCATGGTGACCTGCACCGCGCCAAACAGCAGCAGCGCGCCGGTGGCCGCGGTGAGCGCCAGGTAGGCCACTGAAAAGGCAATAGCATAGCCGAACAGCGCCAGCGCCGAGGCCCAGTTGCCACGCCCGTCGGCCAGGCCGGGCCGCAAGCGCACGATGAGCCACAGCGTCAACGCGCCGGAGACGATGCGGATCGCGGTAAAGCTCACCGGGTCGATGGCTGTCGCAGTCAGCGCCGCGCGCGCCAGAATTGAGTTGGCCGCAAACGCAAGCAGCGCGACTAAAGCGAGCGGGAACACTACAGTCTGGCGCACAAATTATCCGATGCAGTTCAAGCAAAAAAAACAGGGACCTGCTCGAAACAAATCTTGATTGCTGATCAACGACCGCATTGGCAAGTCAACCCTCGTCGGCGCAGGCCGAAGCAGCCTCGAGCATGTAATCCACGGCGCGCTTGAGATGGTCATCGTTGCAAATGAAACAAAGCCCGCGCTCAGGCATCTCGCCGATGCCCTCGAACGTATTGCGGTACGTTTGCTCAATCGGCTGGTTCGCTATGCTTTTCCATCGGCACGAGTCGATCAGCGCCGGGGCGCCAGCCGCACCGGTGTCGTGGCAACCGGCGCAGACTTGCTCGTAGACAGCCTTGCCATCTCCTGTGCTCTGGGCCAGACCTGCTTCCCCGGTGCGTGTCAACCGCAGCAGGTCACCATCTTGAGTCAGAATATAGATCGTACCTTCCGGTCCTTGTTTGAGGTCACGGATACGACTATTGATTTCTCCAAGAATCGGGTACTCACTTCGCACTACATCGCCATCAAGATCGAGCCGACTGATGTGTTTTCCTTTGAGCGTACCGATCAGCAGATCCCCATCCCACTCCGGGAACGGTCCGCCTCGCACCAGCAGCAGCGGGGAAATTGCTTCGGACGGAAGATAGTAGAAAAGCGGCTGTTCATAACCCGGTTTGTGCGTTCCTTCGCCCATTGGCGCCGTGCTGTAGTTGCGACCATATGTGATTTTCGGCCAACCGTAATTCGCACCTTTTCGCAAAATATTGACCTCGTCACCGCCCAGGGGACCGTGCTCGGCAAAGTATACGACTCCGGTTTCGGGATCGCGATCCAGACCTTGCGCATTACGAATCCCGAGCGCAAAAATCCGGTCATCGACATCGGGGTCGTCAATGAACGGGTTGTCGTCGGGCACGGTGCCATCGTCGTTAAGTCGCAACACCTTACCCTCCAGCCGATCACCGCGTTGAGCAAGGACTTCTTCGGAACGATCACCGATGGAGACCAGCAGGTGCCCCTCCTGGTCGAATGCGATCGCTCCACCGAAATTGGAGGGCGACCAGCCGTGGATCCCGTCATCCAGCAATCGGGTTAAATCGTTCAGTTGATTTCCAGCGAGTATGGCGGAAGCGAGCTGGGTCCGGTAGTAGCGACCAGTCTCCCGGTCGGCTTCAGCGTAGCTGAAGTAGATGCGACGATTACGTTCGAATCGAGGATGCAAGGCGACGTCGAGCAAGCCCGTCTGTTGCCGCTCGGTCGCGATCGGCGGCAAGCCTGCGATCTCGGCACGTTCTCCTTCGTTGTCGAGACGGATCCGAAGTAACCGGCCGCGAATCTCGGTAACCAGAATCTCATCGGCGGTAATAAATTCGATCGCCCATGGCTCATTGAGCCCCGTGATCGTCCGCGACAACTCGGCATCGCGGATATTAATCGCAGCCATTGAGTGCAACTCACCTTCATATGCCGGTGGCTGACCCTGACTTGGAGACTCTTCAGCCAGGGTGACGATGGCGATGAAGAGAAAGACGAACGAGCGGGCCTTTCGCGACGCGCAAACGCCCCAGGCTGCCGTCAAGCGCTTGGTGGAAAACATGCACACCCTAATCGGTTGACTAAATCAATTGCATAGAGTAGCAGTGCAGACACCGGGATGCGGTAGTGTCAAAAAAAAAGCCCCGGCGAGCCGGGGCTTAAGCAAATTAATCGTTATTTTATTTGCCTGGACAACCCGATGGTTTGGGCTGTCATCGGCACTTGGCGATGTTGATTACGGCGTGCTCATCCAGAAGTCGTAGCTTCCGCTTCCCGAAAACGACCGAATCCGCCAGTAGTAGAAACCGGAACTCGCGTTGTACTGGACGAATTCTTCGCTGTTGGAGCTGGTGCCCGAGGCAACGATCACCCAACTGCTTCCATTCCAGCGGTTCAACTCCAGATCGAAGTCGGCGCTGCCGGGGCCTTCCAGCCAGCCGCGCAGCGTGCCGGCGCCGGTCTGGAACCAGGTGCCGTCGGGTTCGACCTCGGAATCACCGGTGCCGCTCAGCGTGCCGCTGAACTGGGTGCAGCCGGTGCACGGCGCCGAGGAGCCCTCATCGAAGCTCGCAACCAGCGTGACACCGGAGTACGAGTTGAACCCAACCAGCATGATGTGGTAGGTGCCGGCCTGCGGGCTGGCGAAGGTACAGGTTTCGTTGTTGCCGTTTCGGAACGGCCGGCAGTCGTAGGTCGACTGGGTCGGCTGATTCCCGAATCGGACATACAAGTCGGCGTCGCCACTGCCACCGCTGATCGAAACGTTCAGGTTGGATGCGCCCTGCGGTACGTCGATGGTGAAGAAGGTCTCCGAGCCCTGCGAACCTGAAAGATTACCCAGCGGAACGCCGTTGTCGAGTTCGGTCGAGCCCGAAGGCGGCGGTGTGCCACCGCCACTGCCGAGCCGCGAATACAGCAGGCGGTTCGGCGAACCGGTATTGATGCTCGAAAGCTTGCCGGTCGAAGCGTTGTTGATCAGGAAGTTTTCGACCTGCGCGGGGCTGGCACCGGGGTTCTCGGCCAGGAACAATGCCGCGGCGCCAGCGACGTGCGGCGAGGCCATCGACGTGCCGCTGATGGTGTTGGTCGCCGAATTGCTGGTGCTCCAGGTCGAGGTGATCGACGAGCCCGGCGCAAAGATATCGACACAGGTGCCAAAGTTGGAGAAGTTCGAACGCACATCGCCGCTGGTGGTGGACCCGACCGTGAACGATGCTGCCGCGCGCGCCGGAGAAACGTTGCACGCATTCTGGTTTTCATTGCCTGCCGCAACCACCACGGTGACGCCGGCATTGCGCATGTTGGCCACGGCATCGTCGGTGGCGGTCGAGGCGCCGCCGCCGAGACTCATGTTGGCGACTGCCGGCAGTACCCGGTTGGCGGCAACCCAATCCATCCCGGCGATTACGCCGGCATTGGAGCCCGAACCGTCGCAGCCCAGTACCCGTACCGGTACCAGACGCACCGACTTGGCGACCCCGTAGGTCGAAGCCCCGACCGTCCCGGCAACGTGCGTGCCGTGGCCGTTGCAATCGTTCGATCCGTTACCGTCGTTGATCGCGGTGAAGCCAGACAGCACCCGGCCGCCGAACTGTGTGTGCGAGGCGCGAATACCGGTGTCGATGATGTAGGCGCGCACATTGGAAGCCGCGGTGTCGTAGACGTAGGTGCCGTTGAGCGGACGATCGCGCTGGTCGATGCGGTCCAGACCCCAGGTCGCGTTGGGCTGGCTAGTCTGGGAAACACTCACCCGGCCGTTTTCCTCGATATACGCAACGCGATCATCAAGCAACAGGTCGGTAAGCGTGCGCTCGTCGGCCTCGATTACGAAACCGCGCAATGCGTGGGTAAAACTGCGCCGCAGGTGGCCCCGGTATTGCGTCGACATCGATTGGGCCACCGCGCGAACTTCAGGATTACGGGATTGAGCTTCATGTGCAAGCCGGGCCATCCCCGGTTTCAGCACGACAATATATTCGCCGGCGATCGGCTCGTTGGCGGTGATGTACTTGGCCTGGTTGGACGCGCCTGGCTGCGCGAGCGACCCAAACGACGCCATGATCAGGATCAGGCCCGCTACGAGCCACGAGACCCGGACCTTTTTTGCTGCTTGATAGTTATTCACTAATACTCTCCCAATATTTCTCTGGTTGCAAGAATCCCCTTGGTTTGGTTGAGACGCAGTTCGGTTGTCCGGCACGTGTTGCAAGTAGCCGGAGGATTAACGATGCGATGCGAATGGTCATGAATTGCATGACCGACCAGGCGCGGCATGCCAAAACCGCAAGCTCCCGATACGCAGCCCCTCGCACAGTCTCCTAAAGACTTGTTTGCGACCCAGCTTCGGTTGTAACCGATTTTTGGTTCCGATTACCAGTCCGGTAAGCCGTGTTTTTTTCGGTTATGTGACAACGGTCACTACGTTTTGCGTTTCGGACCGAAAAATGATCCTCCCATCCGGAGCGTTCACATCTGCGCACGCACCGCGCCCGACAGGCTGGGAAAACAAGCGATCGGCCAGCCCAAAGGACACGGCTGGTGGCGAGGTCCCGGTACGAAGCTGACGCAATCCGCTGGCTGCATTAGTAGTCAGGTTCTGATAATCAATAATCTGCGAGAATCTATGGCGCCAGGCTTGTTCTTCCGCGTCATGGCTGATTCATGATTTCAATAGTCAATACGTGCGTTATCCCTCGCCGAGAGGCAAGCTGAATGAGGCCATACTTCTGGTTGCATTAGTAATTCGACACGAGGCAATGCCAATGGAAATGGAAATCGAACTCGCGCTATCCGACATGATTCTCCGGCTGGTCATGGCTGCGGCCCTGGCGTCGATCATCGGGCTGGAACGCGAACTGAGAAAACGCCCGGCCGGCCTTCGCACCCATATGCTGGTATCGCTGGGTGCGGCCAGTTTCATGTTGGTGGGTTTCGAGGTTCTGGCCAGCGCGGCAGGCGATCCGGCGGCACAAATCGACCCGACGCGCATCGTCGAGGGAGTGATCGGCGGCATTGGTTTCCTCGGCGCCGGCAGCATCATCCAGAGCCGAGGCGCAATACAGGGCATTACGACCGGCGCCGCCATCTGGATCGCCGGCGCAATCGGCGTGGCCTGCGCGACCGGGGATTTCGTGCTTGCCGGGCTGGTCACCGGCATTGCACTGGTGATCGTTGTGGTGTTCGGGTTCTTCGAACACCGGGTCATCTACGCCGACGAGGAAAAAGGCCGGCCCGACTGACCAGCCGGCCGGGCTCAGCCGGCCTGCGATGCCGTGCCGGAACGCGGTTGGCCGGGGGCGGCCTTGCGCCGGGTCAGAAAGTCGCCGATTGCGGCGGCAGTGTTCTGTACGATGACATACAGGCACGGCACCAGAAACAGCGTCAGCAGCATGGCCGACAGCAGCCCGCCGACCACGGCGATGGCCAATGGCTGCATCAGCATGGCGCCGGAGCCGGCGCCGATGGCCAGCGGCAGCATGCCGACCACGGTGGTCAGGGTGGTCATCAGGATGGGACGCAGGCGAATGCCGCCGGCCTCGATCACGGCGTCGGTCATTTCCCAGCCCTCGTTGCGCCTGCGCTCGATGTACTCGACCAGCAGGATGGCATTGTTGACCACGATGCCGACCAGCAGAACCGTACCCAGGAACACCGGCGCGCTGACCGGGGTGCTCGTGAGCCAGAGTGCCAGCGCCGAACCGGCCGTGGCCAGCGGTGCGGCGGTCATGATGACGAGCGGGTTGGAAAGCTTCTCATATTGGACCGCCAGCACCACGAACACCAGGAATATCGCCAGTGCGATCACAATCGCCATTTCGCGGTTGGTCTCGTCGATGGTCTCGAACTGACCGCCCAGGATCACGCCGTACTGGTCAGGCATGTCGATGGCGTCGATGCGCGCCTGCACCTCGGACATGATGGTGCCAACGTCGTTCTGCGCGGTTTCGAAATTGCCGACAATGCGCTGGATGCGCACCTGGTTCTCGCGCGCGATCTCGGCCGGGCCTTCTTCCAGACTGAAATCGGCGACCTGACGCGCCTGGATGGGGCCGTTGACGCCGTTGGCGACGATCACCTGGCCCAACGCATCGATGTCGTCGACCTCGTCGCGCGGCAGACGAACGCGCACGTCGTATTCGTTGACGCCGGTGCTGTAGCGCGTCGGCACGTAGCCCGACACCGCGTAACGCAGGCTTTGCGACACGCTGCCGATGTCCAGGCCCAGCGCAGCGGCGCGCTCGCGATCGACGTCGATGCTCAACAGCGGCGTGCGGTCCTCGTCGTCCATTTCCACCCCCGTCAACCCGGGAATGTCCTCAATGGCATCGATGACCTCGCGCGCCAGATCCTGCAGCAGGCCAATGTCCTCGCCGACGATCTTCAGTTCCATGTCCTCGCCGCTGACGCCGAAGGTCAGGCCGCGAATGCCCGGCGACCAGACGTAGATGCGTGCACCGGGAATGTCGAGTTGCTGCATGCGATCCTGCGCCTCGGCCACCCACCGGCTGGCCGGCCAGTCGGGCCGGTCCTCGGCGTCGCTCAGGCGCACCAGCACGTAGCCGCGGCCCGGCCGCTCGTTGGCCACGCCGCCCCAGACGTTGCCGCCGGCCAGCGCGAACACGCTGTCAACTTCGGGCATCTGGTCGACTTCGGCCTCGATCAGCCGGGTAGCCGCGTCGGTTTCCTCCGGCGTGGCCCCGGCCGGCAACTGCATCCGGATGCCCAGTTCACCATCGTCGAGCTGCGGCAGGAATTCGTTGCCCAGCCGGCCGGCCAGCACTAGGCTGGCGACGAACACTGCGATGCCGCCGGCGACCACGCCCCAGCGCCAGCGGATCAGGCCGCCGAGCACGTTGCGATACTTTTCGGCCAGCCACTCGATCAGCCCGTTGAAGCGCCGATAGAAGCCCGTCCGGTTGAAGCCGGATTCGAAGCGGACCTTCGCGAATTGCGCCGCCAGCATGGGTACCAGGGTCAATGCCACGGCCAACGACGCGATGACCGCGAAGGAAATCGTGACCAGCAACTCGCGGAACACCAGCGTGGCCAGACCCGTAATGAGAAGAAACGGCGCGACCGCGGCCAGATTCGTCAGCGTGCCCGCCGTGATCGCTGACATGACCTCGTCGGCGCCCTCGTGCGCCGCCACGTCGGCGGACTTGCCCAGCTTTTCGCGATGGCGCGAAATGTTCTCCAGCATCACGATGGCGTTGTCCAGCAGCAGCCCGACGCCCAGCGCCAAGCCGCCCAGGCTCATCACGTTGAGGGTCAGCCCGGCCGCGCCCATCATCGCGAACGTGGCCATGACCGCCAGCGGAATCGAAAGCCCGATGACGAAACTCTTGCGCAGGCTGCCCAGGAAGGCCAGCACCACCAGCATGGCCAGCGTGCCGCCGAGAATCGCCGCGGCCGATACCGCACGCACCGAGCCGCGGATGAAGTAGGCGGCGTCTTCGGTGATCTTGTAGCTCATGTCGGCCGGGATGAAGCCGGACGACTCCAGCGAGGCCAGTGTGGCAATGACCTCGTCGACCACCGCCACCGTGTTGGCCTCGGGCTGCTTGAACACCGAGACCTGGGTGGCCGGAACGCCGTCCAGGCGCACGAACAGACGCTGCTCGCGAAATCCGTCGCGCACTTCGGCGACCTCGTCGAGGCGGATTCTTCGATCCGACCCGGGCACGGCAATCTGTACGTTGGCGATGTCTTCGGGCGACTTGAAGCGCCCGTCGGTACGCGCCATCACGTCCATGCTGGTCGAGGTGACGTTGCCGGCGGCGACGTTGAGGTTCTCCTGCGCCAACTGGTCGGCCACGCCGGTCAGGGTCAGGCCATAGGAGCGCAGGCGCTGCTGGTCGATGATGACTTCCAGCTCGCGCTCCTGGCCGCCGATGGCCTCGACCCCGGACACACCGGGAATTGATTGCAGTTGCGGGGCCAGCCGGTTGTCGACCCAGTCGCGTACCTCGCGCGGCGTGCGCAGATCGGACGAGAATCCGGCTTCGAACACCGACGACGAACCCGGATCCCACTTGCGCACACGCGGCGGGTCGACATCGTCGGGCAATTGGGTGCGGGCGCTTTCCATCAGTCTGGAGGCGTTCTGCAGCGCGGTGTCCAGGTCGGTGCCGTATTCGAAGATCAGGCTGACGTCGGTGCGCCCCTCCTCGGCCTCGCTGGACATGCGCACCAGGTTCTCGGTCGACGCCAGGGCCCGTTCCAGCGGCCGGGTGACCTGCTCCTCGACCACTTCCGGCGACGCGCCGGGATAGTTGACGTTGACCCGAACCAGCGGATAGACAACCTCGGGCAGCAGGTTGACCGGCAGACGATCGACGAAAAACAGCCCCATGACCAGCACCACGGTCGCCAGCGCGGTAGTGCCCACCGGCCGGCGAATCGCGGCGTGGGTCAGGCCGCGATAGTACTTCGTCCCGCGCGCCGGATCGGTTGAGTCAGGCTCGGGCGTTTCAGGTTCTCGGGTTTGCTGATTCATGCTTCGTTGTTCACGGTTTCGACCACGCGCACAAGGTCGCCCTCGGCCAGATCCAGCGGGTTGGACGACACGATCCGGTCGCCGGGCTCCAGCCCGCCGAGAATTTCTCGCCAATCCCCACGGATGATGCCGGTGGTCACGGCGCGCCGGACCAGCTCGCTTTGATCGTCGATCACCATCACGAACTGCTGCTCACCCATCCCGACCGAGCCGGCCGGCACGGCGAGCACATCCTGCTTGTAATCGACCAGGAGGTCGGCGCGGGCCAGGAAACCGGGCCGAACCCCGCGGACGAAGGCGTCCGGCAGCGAGATCTCGACGGTCAGCAGGCGGCTGGCACCTTCGGCGGCAGGGAAAATGCGGCGAACCTCGCCGGTCATGGTTTCGACCTCGGATAACGCATCGATTCGAATCGGCACCCGGGCGCCGACCAGGATCTCGCCGACGTCGAGCTCGGAGACGCCGATGCGCACCACAAGCTGGTCGAGGTTGGCGATTTCAAACGCGGTGGCCAGGCTACCGATGGAGGCTCCCGGCTCTACCATGCGACCGATCACGTGCCCGTCGATGGGCGATACGATGCGACCGAAGTCGACCCGCGTCTGCCAGAGTTCGACTTCGCTTTGCGCGATGTCCAGGGTGGAACGCGCGGTAATGAAGCTGGCTTCGTCGATGTAATTGCTGTCGCGCAGGCGCTTGAGCCGATCGAAATTCGCCTGTGCCTCGCGCAAGCTGGCCTCGGCACGCGCCAGTTCGGCGCGCTGCTCGCGAACGTCCAGTTCGGCCAGTAGCCGTCCGGCCTCCACGCGATCACCGGTTTCAACATAAACCTCGCGCACGATCCCTTCGGTGCGGGCGGCAAGCGCGATCGTCCGCAGCGTTTCTACCGGGGCGGACAGTTGAATGCGTCGCGAAAGATCGCGGCGCGACACCTCGTAAGCACGCACTGGAAGCGACGTGCGCTCCTCGTTCGTCTGGCCGCTCGGCTGCGTTTCAGAACCGCACGCGGCCAGCAAAACGGCCAGAACGGTCGCGGCTGCCGGACGTAAAAGATTCCAGATCGAAGATATTGCCATCCCGGTATTGTATCGCGCGACCCCGAGACCCCACCGACCCGGCCTTCACGCAATGCAAGCGCGCGGCCGGGACATGCACCGCAGCCACCGCCAGCGGGTGGCCGCCCGGCAAAATTGCGGCCCGAGCAATCCATCCCGTCTGAGCCCTCGTCCGCGGCCGGTGAGGGCATGCACAAGGCGGCACATCACGATTGGGTCCGTTCAACGACCCGATCAGGTCGTGACTCGCTGGGCTCGCACGACGTATTCTTCGTTAGACGCATCAAGGAAGTCACTTGTAGTCATTAACGAGCTCTCCACGTGATGAACCATCAAACTGCGGAAGATCGTCAGCAATTTCATAGAAATCGCACTTCTCGCCAACGAAGATGTGCCCAGTCGTTTTCTGCCCAGTCGGGCCGTCGAGGGTGCCCGCGATAATTCCGGTTGCGTCCAACTCAAACGGCTCCCAGAACAAGCCGGATCCGCATAGACGGCAAAAACCGCGCCGCGCAATCTCGGACGTTTTGTACCAGGCGAGCCCTTCGTCCTTCGTGATCGATATATTTACTTTTCTTGCCTTCGAGTGAGGCGCAAAATTGCCATGCTGACGCTGACACATGCTGCAATGACAATTGACTATGTCGCGTAACGGGCCTTTCACTTCGTATCGCACGGCTCCGCAAAGGCAACCGCCTGTAGAAATTTTATGGCTATCATTCATCGCAACTCCTGCAAGAGGCCAAACTTACAAGCACTTATACGCCGCGCGGAGCTTGGCTTATAAATGTATTTTTAATCAAGCCAATCACCAGATTGGCGTCCAATCGGGGACCAGTGTCCAGGAGTCTACCATGAACAAATCCGGGCAAAACCGCTTCTACGAGCTGTACCGAATGCATCTTCAGACCCTGAAATTTCAGGGCATGAGCGACAAGACCATCGATGCCTATTCCCGTGCAGTGCGGCGGATTGCGGGCTGGTTCGATTGCCTGGAATCTTGGTCGTCATGTGCGTATAACGATCTGCCCTGTATGGGCAGCCGCGCCGAAACGGCGAAAGGCTTTACGCACATCGGATTCGGTAAAATTGTACACCGCGTCAAGCACAGGTTTAAAATTGCCGCCTTCGAACAGCTCATTGAAGTAGGCTAGGTCACGATTGGGCTTGAGCAGCACAACACCAAGCTTCTTGTTCGTGGAGCGCCCAATTCGCACACCGGACAATGCAATTTTCAGCAAACCGAGATTCGATCCACCCACAGTGGCGTAAACACCGTTCGGCTTCAATACACGCTTGTAATTTCTTGGAGATCGGTCGGTTGTTACATCCAGGATCAGGTCGTAGCATTTTTCAATGCGTGTAAAATCTTGCTCGCGGTAGTCGATCACCTGATCGAACCCCCACGAACGCATCGCTTCCAACTTGACTGCGCTATCAACACCGGTGACCTCGACTTGATGTAGTTTCATTAGCTGAATGGCGATACTCCCCACACCACCTCCAGCGCCGTTAATCAGGATAGATTGACCTGGTTGAACCGGATCACCCGCCATGAGCCCCTGTAGTGCCAGCATGCCCGCCTGGGGAATGGCGGCGGCCTGCTCAAAGCTCATGGCCGATGGTTTCCGAATCACGGCATTTTCAGGCGCACACACAAATTCAGCGGCTCTATTGCTCTTCTGGTGGGTACAGAACTGCGCTAAGTATCTGATTTTCAGT
>JBBDSL010000044.1:0-8732 GCA_040904965.1 Wenzhouxiangellaceae bacterium | reverse complement strand
AAACGCGCCTTGATTCGCGCCGGCGCAGTGGCTCTGAGTGTTACCTAACTTCCCGCGCGGCCCACTAGGTCGCGCGCGATCCACTCCTCGATCAGTTCGCGCCAGGGAGACCGGTCGGGATCGTGCCCGGCATACATGCCGGCGGCCAGGCGCTGCCGCTGGGCTTCGTACAGGATCAGCGCGCAGGCGACCGAGACATTGAGTGACTGTGTCATGCCGTGCATGGGGATGACGACGTGTTTGTCGCAGGCATCGGCGGCCTGGGCGCTGATGCCGAACTTCTCGGTGCCCAGAACAATCGCCGTGGACCGGGTGTAGTCGACGGAACGGAAATCGATGGCACGATCGGAAAAATGCGCTGCGACGCAGGCAAAGCCGTTGCGCTTGAGCTCTGCCAGGCCGCTTTCGGTGTCCGGGTGGCGGGTCAGCGCCACCCAGCGCTGGGCACCCTGGGCGGTGTTGTTCAGTGCCGGAAGTCCGTGCTCGCCGGGCACGGCGTGGGCATGCATCACGCCGACCGCGTCGCAGGTCCGAAGCACCGCGGCCAGGTTGTGGGGTTTGTGCACCCGTTCCATGAATACCGTCAGATCCGGCTGGCGCAGCCGGGCGGTGTCGATAATGCGTTGCTTTCGTTCCGGGGTCATTGCGGTATGGTACTGCGAATGAAAAAACCTGGAACCGCAGATTACCCAGATTTGCGCAGATTCAATAGTCTGCGTAAATCTGGGTAATCTGTGGTTCGCTTTTGAACCGGAAATCAACAGCACAGACCCCATGCCCAACTTCCTTGAAAACCTCAAACAGATCATCGGTCGCCACGAGCCCGATCCCGACGAACAGGCATTGCCGCGCGCTGCCGCAGTGTTGCTGCTGGAGCTGGCGGTTGCCGATGCCGGTATCGACGACAGCGAGCGGCAAGTCATCGAACAGGCGATCCTGGAGCACTTCGAACTCGACCGGGCGGAAGTGCAGGAGTTGATCGTCGAGGCCGCGCGGTATCAGCGTGAGTCGCATTCGCTGCACGAATTCACTCACCAGCTGCGCACGAGTCTCGAGCCCGAGACGCGCGGTGAACTGGTGGAATGGCTATGGAGGGTCGGTTTTGCCGACGGGCACCTGGATCGTCACGAGGAGCACCTGGTGCGTCGGCTGGCGGATCTGCTGGGTGTGTCGCACCGGGAATTCATCCGGCGCAAGCACCGGGCTGCGGGGGACAAATAAGGGCCGAAATTCGAGGTTCTGAGTTTCTTTTCTGTGCGGCTCTCATCAGACAGATGGGTAGCTGGTTGTTTTTTGTTCCTGCAGATTCGACCAGCCTCGCTGGTGCGTTTCGCTACGCTCAATGCACCCTGCAAAAACCATCATTGCCCGCGTAGGGTGCGTTGAGCCGGAGGCCTAACGCACCATTTTGCACACGACAGCGGGCCGAACCCACGGTTCGGCGGCTTTGCGAGAGCTGTTTTGCATTTACCAACGGGAGCATCGATTAACCGGTAAAGAATTGCTGGCGGAACGTCATGGTGAAGGGCTCGCCGTCGTGGTCTTCTGGCTGGACCTGCAGATTGAAGTTCAGCATTTCCTCGTCGTGAATCCGAAACTGGCCGATGTAGTAGATCGCGCCCTGATCGTCGATCTTGCGGAGCTCGATTTCCCGGCGTTGACCGGTGAGGTTGGTGGCCGTGGCGCTGATTTCGGCCTCCATCGGCTCGCGGCTTTCGTTGTTCAGCACGGTGACGTTGAGCATGGCCTGTGTGCCGGCACGCTGGATGCTGTAGACACTGGCGATTTCCGGAGAAAGCATATTGGTGTTGAGGGTGTTGTAGTGAACCTCGTAATCGCCGAACTGCTGCGACTGCTGGGCCGTGGCCGGTGAAGCCATCGAAGCCGCCAGTACCAGCAGGGCCACTGCCTTGATTGAACGAATCATATATTTCTCCATGAGTCTGGTTGATTTCCGGCTCGTCGTCGCGCCAGGTGCCGGACATTCCTGCAGTCAATCCTACTCCCGGTTCGTTACGACGTGCAACAACTTGACCAGCCGCCGGGCGTTTTTCGTTCATCGAACCCCGATCAGGATCATCAGGAACTGGATTGCGATGATCGCGACCAGGGGCGACAGATCCAGCCCGGCGATGGTCGGGAGCACGCGCCGAATCGGGCTCAGTACCGGGTGGGTCAATTGGTAGATCAGCGGGATGATGGGGTGACGCATGGCGCCGCCTACCCACGACAGGATCACCTCGGCGATGATCAGTACCATGTACATGACCAGCAACATTCGCAGCAGGCGAAAGAATGCAATGATCAGCGCCTGCAGCGGGTCCGGTTGAATGCCCGACACCGCCATCACCAGCACCACGGCAATCGTCTGGATGATGAAAAGCAGCACGACCGCGGCCGTGTTGAATCGGCCGATGCGCGGAATGACGCGTCCCAGCGGGCCGACCAGCGGCTCGGTGACCCTGAGCAGAACCTGGCTGACCGGGTTGTAGTAGTCGGCGCCGACGGCTTCCAGCAATACTCTCAGCATCAGTGCCGCAATATAAAGGCTGAACAGGGTTTCGATGAGAAACCCGAATGCGTTGCCGACAGAACCTCCCATCACCCGTCCCCTTGTTGTTGGCTGGAGGAGGCGCTGGTGCCCCCGAGTTCGCGCCCGCGCTGCACGGCCGCATCCACGGCCGCGTGAATGATGCGCGCAAAGTCGTTGTGCTCCAGGGTCTCCAGCGCCGCAGCGGTTGTGCCGCCGGGCGAAGTCACGCGCCGGCGCAGTTCCGCTGCGGGGGTATCGCCGCGCCCCAACATCACCCCGGCGCCCGCAGCGGTCTGGGCTGCCAGGCCTTCGGCCGTGGCCTCGTCCAGCCCGGCCGCCCGACCTGCGTCGGCCAGCGCTTCGGCCAGCGCGAAGAAATAGGCCGGGCCGGAACCGGAAACCGCGGTGACCGCGTCCATCAGCGATTCATCGGCGACCTCGAAGACCCGCCCCACGGCTTCGAACAATGCCCGGGCGGCGTTCTGCTGTGCTTCGGAGCAGCCGTCTGCGGCAAACATTCCGGTCGCACCGGCACCATGCAGCGCCGGCGTGTTGGGCATGACCCGAACGATCGCACGGTCGGCGCCGAGTGTGGCGCGAAGCCGGGCCACCGGAATGCCGGCCGCCACGCTGACGACTACGCAGCGCGCATTCAAAGCCGATGCGATTGACTCGGCGACCTTGTCGATCACCTGCGGCTTGACCGCGAGTACCACCACGTCGGCATCGGCGACTGCCTGGGCGTTTTCGGCGTGCGTGGCGATGGCGTAATCGTGCGCCACCGCGTCGCGCGTGCCCGAATCCGGGTCCGCGGCCACCAGCCGCCCGGCCGGGTGGCCGCGCGCGATCAGTCCGCCGATGATCGCGCGCGCCATGTTGCCGGCGCCGATCATTGCAATCTTGTTGTTCTGGCTATCCTGATTCATGCCGTGATTCTAACCTGCATCCCCGCGCGGGCCGAACAGCGCGGTGCCGATCCTGACCATTGTTGCACCTTCGGCAATGGCAGTCTCCAGGTCTGCCGACATGCCCATCGACAGCGTATCGACGCCGGAGTGACCGGCCTGCAGCGATTTGAACAGACTGCGCATTTCGGCGAACGCGCTCTTTGTCCGCGCGGGTGAATTGTCGGCCGATGGAATGGCCATCAGCCCGCGCAGCCTCAGTGACGGGAATTGCTCCACGTCGGCGGCCAGCGATTCGATCTGCTCGGGTTCGCAGCCGGCCTTTTGCGGTTCGCGGTCGATGTTGACCTGAAGCAGCACGTTAAGCGGCGGCCGGTCATTCGGCCGTTGCCGGCCCAGGCGCGTGATGATCTTGCGCCGGTCTGCGCTGTGTACCCAGTCGAAGCGCTCGGCGATGGTGCGCGTCTTGTTCGACTGGATCGGGCCGATGAAATGCCATTCCAGGGCGTGTTGCGCCAGCGCATCCTGCTTGTCGGCGGCCTCGTCGGTGTAGTTCTCGCCGAAACGGTCCACGCCGGCGGAGTGAACGCGCCCGATTTCGGCGGCGCTGCGCGTTTTGCTGACCGCGAGCAGCGTCACGCTTTCGGCGCCGCGTCCGGCATTCCGGCAGGCTTCGGCAATCCGTTTGCTTAGCTGGTCGACACGCGTCGCCAACGGTTCTGACAAGTGCATTTTATCGGCTCGCCCGAATCAGGTATGATCGACTCCATTGTATGAGACTGCCGTCGACAAGCGGACGGTTTTACCACCCGGGAAACGATATGGACATTACCGAACTGCTGGCATTTACGGTCAAGAACAACGCGTCCGACCTTCACCTTTCGGCGGGCCTTCCGCCCATGATCCGCGTCGACGGAGACATTCACCGCATCAATGTGCCGGCGATCGAGACCAAAGAGATGTCCGACCTGGTCTATTCGACCATGAACGACCACCAGCGGCGCGATTTCGAGGCCGAACTCGAGGTCGATTTTTCCTACAACGTGCCGGGCCTGGCACGTTTCCGCGTCAACGCCTATCACCAGGATCGCGGCACCGGTGCCGCGTTTCGCGTGATTCCGAACGAGATCTGGACGCTGGAGGATCTGCAGGCGCCGCCGGTGTTTCGCGACATCATTGATGTGCCGCGCGGCCTTATTCTGGTTACCGGACCGACCGGTTCGGGCAAGTCGACGACGCTGGCGGCAATGGTCGACCATCTGAACAAGAATGTGGCAGGGCACATCCTGACCATTGAGGATCCGATCGAGTTCGTGCATTCGTCGAAGAAATGCCTGATCAACCAGCGCGAGGTCAAGAAGGATACCTTGAGCTTCCAGGCCGCACTCCGATCCGCGCTGCGCGAAGATCCCGACATCATCCTGGTCGGCGAGCTGCGCGATACCGAAACCGTGCGCCTGGCGCTGACCGCGGCCGAAACCGGCCACGTGGTGTTCGGTACGCTGCATACCTCGTCGGCGGCCAAGACCATCGACCGTGTGATCGACGTGTTCCCGGGCGAAGAGAAGGAAATGGTGCGCTCCATGCTTTCCGAATCGTTGCGCGCCGTGGTGGCCCAGACCCTGTTGAAGAAAGTCGGCGGCGGCCGAGTGGCGGCCCACGAGATCATGATCGCGACGCCTGCAATCCGCAACCTGATTCGCGAGGACAAGGTGGCCCAGATGTACTCGGCCATCCAGACCGGCCACAACGTCGGCATGGCCACCCTGGATCAGAGCCTGACCGAGCTGGTTCGGCGCGGACTGGTCGCCAAGCCCGAGGCTCGCCGCAAGGCGGTCGACAAGAAATCCTTCGCATGAACCCGGATTACCGCCCGAAACAACCTGAAGGAGACCGGCAATGAGTGTGATCGACAGCTGGCTGAAGATGTTGCACGAACAAAACGGCTCGGACCTTTTCGTCACGGTCGGGGCACCTCCGTGCATCAAGGTGGACGGAAGAATCAAGCCGGTCAATCGCGAACCTCTGTCGCGGGAGTCGGCGACCAGCATCGTGCTCGGAACCATGTCCGAAGAGCAGGTCGAGCAGTTCAAGGCCGAACGCGAGTTGCAGTATGCAATATCCATCGCGGGTTTCGCCCGATTCCGCATGAGCGCGTTTTACCAGCGCGGCTCCATCGGGGTGGTGTGCCGGCGTATCGAGACCACGATTCCGAGCTTCGAGGAGCTGGATCTGCCCGAAGGCCTGGGCGACCTTGCCATGGCCAAGCGCGGCATCATCGTGATGGTGGGCGCGACCGGGACGGGTAAATCGACCACCCTGGCGGCAATGGTCGGTCATCGCAACGAGAACTCCACCGGCCACATCATCTCCATCGAGGATCCGATCGAGTACGTGCATCGCCACCGGCGCTGCATCGTGACCCAGCGCGAGGTGGGGATCGACACCGATTCGTTCGAAATGGCGCTGCGCAATACCTTGCGCCAAGCCCCGGACGTGATCCTGATCGGCGAGGTGCGCACGCGCGAGTCCATGGAACACGCGATCACATTTGCCGAGACCGGTCACCTGTGCCTGACCACGTTGCACGCCAACAACGCCAACCAGGCCATGGACCGGATTCTTCATTTCTTTCCGGAAGAACGTCACGGCCAGGTGCTGCTGGATCTGAGCTTCAACCTCAAGGCCGTGGTCGCGCAACAACTATTACCGTCGATCGACGGCGGCCGGCGTCACGTGGCACTGGAAGTGCTGCTGACCAGCCCGCTGGTGCAGGAAAAGATCCGCAAGGGCAAGATCGACGAACTCAAGCAGATCATGAAGGACTCGGTGCACCACGGCATGATCACCTTCGACCAGAGCCTGCTCAAACTCTACCAGGCCGGCAAGATTTCCTATGATGACGCCGTGCGCCACGCCGATTCGGCCAACGAGGTGCGGCTGGCGGTCAAGCTCAGCGAGGGCGGCGATGCCGAGTCGCTGTCGCACAGCCTGCGCGACGTGCACCTGATCGATAACGATTGAGCCGCTTTGGTTTAACCAGTGTTTAACCACTCCTGGCGTAAACTTTTTGTGTCGTCAAGGAATTGCGACTGGTCTATGGTTTGACATTGCTAGTGATTACGGAAACGGGGCATAACCCTGGCCCGGGCCTCCGCCCGGGCTTTTTTTACGTTCCGGCCAGTGCTGTGCCGGCCGGAGGCGAAAGGCGGGAATCATGCGGATTCTGATTATCGAAGACAACCGCGACATCGCGGCCAACCTGGGCGATTACCTGACCGATCTCGGCCACGAGGTCGATTACGCGTTCGACGGTATCACCGGCCTGCATCTTGCGATTGTCAACGAGTTCGACGCCATGGTGCTGGATCTGGCGCTGCCGGGCATGGACGGGCTCGAGGTCTGCCGCAAGTTGCGCGAAGAAGGCCGCAAGGAAACGCCGGTGCTGATGCTCACGGCGCGCGATCAGCTCGACGACAAGCTGGCCGGTTTCGATTCCGGTGCCGACGACTACCTGGTCAAGCCGTTCGAGCTGCGCGAAGTCGAGGCGCGGCTGGAAGTGCTTTCCCGGCGCGGCCAGCGCGTGGCGCCGCGCGAACTCGAAGTCGCCGACCTGCATTTCAACCTCGAAACGCTCACGGTTACCCGCGCCGGCAAGAAGATCACGCTCAACCCGATCGGTCTCAAGCTGCTGGAAAAGCTGATGTCGGCATCTCCGGCGGTGGTTTCGCGCGCCGAGCTGGAGCACCACGTCTGGGGCGAGGAACTGCCCGACAGCGACAGCCTCAGGGTTCACATTCACAGTCTGCGTGCGGCGATCGACAAGCCCTTCGACAAGCACTTGTTGACCACGCGCCACGGTATCGGATACAGCCTGGTCGATCCGGATGCAGCTGCGTCATAGGCTCAGAAGCCGGATTATCCTGTCGTTTCTGCTGTTCGGCACGCTGCTCAGCGTGCTGTTCGCCGTGGCCGTGCTGTTTATGCAGTCGTGGCTGGAAGATGCGCTGATCTCGCGCACACTGGAACAGGAACTCGATCAGTACCTTGAAGAATGGCGCGAGGATCCGACGCTGGTCGAGCCGCTGTATTCGCGTATCGAGGGTTACGTGACCCGCCCCAGGCGTGCCGAAATCGTGCCCGAGCCGTTTCGCGAACTCCCCACCGGGGTCCACGACGTCTATGCGGATTCTTCCGCGTTCAAGGCTGTTGTGCGCAAGGAGCAGGATTTCTGGGCGTTTTTGACCTACGACGTTTCCGAGAATCGGGAACTTTCGCGACGGCTGGTCTGGGCGCTTGTGGTCGCGGTGTTGCTGTTCTCTCTGCTGTCGCTGATGCTCGGGGTGTGGTCGGCCGGCCGGGTGATGGCGCCGGTTTCCAACCTGGCCCGCCGGCTGGAGGCGTTAAAGGGTGACGAGGGCGAACTCGAACTGGAACGGCATTTCCCGGACGACGAGGTCGGCCAGTTGGCCGGCGTGGTCGATGAGTACTCGCGCAAACTCAACGACCTGGTCGAGCGCGACAAGGCCTTCAACGCCGATGTGTCGCACGAGTTGCGAACCCCGCTGGCGGTGATTTCGGGCGCGACCGAACTATTGCTGGCCCAGCCCGACCTGCCGGCCAAGACGCGTGAGCGGCTGCTGCGCATCGCGCGGGCCGCACGCCAGTGCACCGACATCACGACCGCCCTGCTGCACCTGGTGCGGGCCGAGCGCGGCTCGGGGGGCGAGGCGTCCAACCAGGATGTCGGCCAGATCGTGGAGCAGCTGATCCAGAATTACCGGCCGCTGATCGAGGGGCGCGAACTGGAACTGAAGGTGCGCCGGACCGCAGACCTGAATGTCATCGCGCCCGAGGCGGTGATTGCGGTGGTGCTGGGCAATCTGCTGGGCAATGCGGTGCGTTATACCCAGGAGGGCGAGGTGGAAGTCGAAGTGCGCACCGGGGAAGTCCGGATTGTCGATACCGGCCCCGGGATCGAACCCGACGAGTTGCCCTATATCTTCGATCGGCATTTCCGCGGTCGTGGCTCCGGCGGCAAGGGTTCGGGTCTCGGCCTTTCCATTGTCAAGCGTCTGTGCGACCTGTACGGCTGGCGAATCGACTTCGCAAACCGCGGGGATGTCTCGGGCCTGGCCGTCACCGTGGCGTTTTTCCCCGACCGGGACATGGTCGAAGCGAAACACGAACAGGCAAGCGGTGCCGATTAACCCCTCCGTTGCATAAATTTTCCTGATTAGCTAGTGGTCCTTCAACCTGATAAATTAGGATTCAGCGTTCCTGTGGCGCTTCGC
>JBBDSL010000043.1:0-46384 GCA_040904965.1 Wenzhouxiangellaceae bacterium | reverse complement strand
TTGCAATCGAAAAAAGTCACTCGCATCAGCCAGCGCAGCTGGCGGCGAAACCGCCCTTGAATTTGAATTTGAAGTCCAAGTTGAAGTCAAGACGAAACGTCGCCATTACCCGACTCGGGTACTCCCATCCGTCAGCATCGCTGGCGGAGGAGGATTGGTTTCGGTCTTGAAGTTGATATCGAACTCGTTTCGTCAAAAACGAAACCAAGCTTGATTCCCACCCCACCCGAGTCCATCTAAAGAGGCAACGCCTCAAAAACAGGAAACATCGCCATGAAAATCCTGATCGTCCTGACCTCGCACGACAAGCTCGGCAACACCGGTGAGAAGACCGGTTTCTGGCTGGAGGAATTCGCCGCACCGTACTACGCGTTCGTCGACGCCGGTGCCGACGTCACCCTGGCCTCACCCAAGGGCGGGCAGCCGCCGCTGGACCCGACCAGCGACGGGGAAGAGCACCAGACCGGCTCCACGCGGCGCTTCAAGGCTGACGAGAAGGCACAAAAAGCGCTTGCCAATACGAACAAGCTGTCGGAAATCGATCCCGACGGCTTCGATGCCGTGTTCTACCCCGGCGGGCACGGGCCGCTGTGGGATCTGGCCGGAGACGTGAACTCCATCGAACTGGTCCGCACCATGCTGGAATCGGGCAAGCCGGTAGGCGCGGTCTGCCACGCTCCGGCCGTGCTGACCGAAGTCAAGGGCTCAAACGGGGGCTATATCGTCTCGGGCAAGCGCGTGACCGGTTTCACCAACACCGAAGAACAAGCAGTCGGGCTCACTGATGTCGTCCCGTTCCTGGTCGAATCGCGCCTGCAGCGGCGCGGCGGCCAGTTCCGGCGCGGCGACGACTGGGCTTCGCACGTGGAAGTCGACGGCCTGCTGGTCACCGGCCAGAATCCCGCTTCGTCGGCCCCGGCGGCCGAGGCGATGATTGAGTTGCTTGCCCGCAAGAGTGGTTGATGAGCGCGCGCGCCATATCGGATCCACCTGCCCGGGATCGGGCAATCGGTGCCGTCTGGTTTGCCGGTTGGGCCATGCTCGCGGCGGGGTTGATGTATCTTCATCCGGTCGTTGCCTCCGGCCGGGTCCTGGAGGGCGTGCTGTTTGTAGTTTTGCCCGGGCTGGCAGCTTTGCCCGTGGGCGCTTGGCTCGGTCCGCGGTTCCTTGATCTCCGGATCGCCGGGCCCTGGAAATCGGCGGGCTTCGGCTTGCTGGTCGCCATGCTGGCGCATGTTGTTTTCGCTCCCCTGTTTGCATTCGGCTGGTGGCTCACCGAGCCGGGGGATACCAGCGTGCTGGCGGTTGCCTGGGCTACGGCGAGTTTCGGTTTTTTGATGGTGGGCCCGATTACGCTGCCCGTCGGCGCGCTGGCGGGTTGGCTGTTGTATTTGATCGGCCGCTACCGATGAAGAGCCACCGCTCGCGGCATGCAGCGCCGCGAGCGGTGGCGGTCGGTCACCTCGACCTATAGAGGGCAGCCGACGATCAGTATCGAATCGCTGCCCTCAATCATCCTACCCTCGAAGGTTTCGCCCGTCAGGCTGACCGCTTCCGCGTCACACGCAATGCCGGTCTCCTGCGTCGGGAAATGCAGCAGCAAGTCCACGTCACCATCACCGTCGACATCCTCGCGATGGCCGCCGGGGTGGGCAGGTTTCGAGCCATCCGGTCCGAACTCGATGGTCTCGGAATCCGCTTGTGCCGCATCGAAGCGCTCGGTGGCAAGAATCGCCACCGGGATCACCCCACGGTTCCGCAGGTTGACGGCATTGGGCGTGCCTTCGGGCTTGATATCGATGTCGATCTGGATAATCAGCCGGTCGAGCACATCCTGGATGAACTGATCCACCGCTTCCGGATCCAGAAGGCCGATATCGATCAGGCTGGCGGTGAGCGACGCGATCAATGCATCCGGGTCGTCACTCAGCCCGGAAGCCAACCGGAATTCCACGATGCGCGCCACCCGGTAGTCCAGTGGCGGCTCATCGGCGACGGGAAGCCCGCGGGTTTCGGCCGCGGAGGTGCCGTCGAGCAGAGCCTGCAGGACCGCCGAAGTCCCGTGGAGCAGACCGGGTGTCTGGCAGGCATCGCCCAGGCCGTTGAGATCGGTATCGGCTTGTCCCGGGTTTGGCGTATTCGGACAGTTGTCGATGGCGTCCGGTGTGCCGTCACGGTCGGAGTCCCGGCCGGTCACCGGTACGCCCTCGCGCACCGGGAAGACATAACGGCCTTGCTGGCGGCTGTTGAGACTGTTGTTGGCCAGTCCCGTAGTTGCATTGTTGTCCAGAAACGCGCCCGACTCACCGGAGCCCGGCAACTCGAAGAACGTTCCGGGTTCACCGCTGCCGTTGGAAAAGCCCGCGCGTGCGGCCGCGCCACCCTGGCATTGCTGGTCACCGCCGCTGGCCTGGCCGGTCTCCCATTGGATCGAGTCGTGGTTGAACTCGATGTCGAAGGCTCCGGGTGCGACGTCGGAGCGGTCGATGAGCACGACCTGGAAGAAGTTCAGCACCGAGGTGTTTGTCGAGAAGCAACCCACGCCCGGCCAGGTGGCCCCGAACGCCGGACGTCCGTCCACGGTGTCGCTGCCAAAAGTCACCACATTGCCCGCCCGGGTGTCGACGTCGGCGAAGAAGGGCGCGATGATCTCGCGGCCTGTCGATGTCAGGTCGAACGGAGTAAATGTCGACAGTGGCTGGTCCAGCGTCAGGTTGCCATTGTTGTTGATGAAGACTGTGTCGAACACGCGTCCGAAGAAATCGCCCTCGAAGCCCATTGGCACGGCACCGGTAGAACCGTCGTCGTTGGCCGGCAGGACATCGTCGTCGAAGCCGGGACGAATGGCACCACTGACTCCGGGCGTGGTTCGGGGCTCAATCGCGAATGCGAAATCATTGCCGCCGGCCTCGAGCGTGCCGTCAGCGCGAAGTTCTTCAACCCGCGGCAGCTCCACGTTACCCAGGAAATCGGCGACCGATGCGGACAGTTCGAACGGCTCGCCGGGTTCGCCGAATAGCGTGATGCCGTAATCGCCGTTGTCGGGCTCGATCAGCACCACGGCATTGACCTCGTCGAATTCCAGGTAGCCAGAGCGCGGAATTTCGGTGACGATCGTGCCATCCTCAAGCGCGCCGGTCAGGCGGCCTGCCGGATCCATGACGAGGATATCGGCCGGCGGATCCTGGATCAACCCGAGACGGTCGATACCCGAGAGGTTATCGATCAGGCTCTCGTGGATGAACTGCTCGGCTTCCTGCAACGTTCCCTCGAATGAATCGAAGGCGTTTCGGAAGTCATCCAGGTTGGTGAAGTACGTCAGCGGTCCGGTGTTGGTAATGTCCCGTCCGAAAGCCGACTCCTGAAAACCGTCGGTTGACCATTGGACAACGGGCCCGCCGGCAGAGGGCGGGGTATTGAGAAAACAATTGTCGTTGACTTCATCGAAATCGCATTGCGGAATCGAGGTGTCGGAGAACTCCGGGACGAAATCCAGGGTCGCGGTGGCCGTGCTGGTTGCGATCTGCCGCGGTCCGGGCGGCAAATCACGGAACAAATCCAACAGCACTGGAAGCTGCCCGGCATTGGAGACGACCTGACAGCCGTCCCCGGATTGCACGGTGAACGTCAGCGGCAACTCGCCGTAGACGATCTGGTAGGGCTTGACGCCGGTCCTGACCGAAGCGACGACCTCATCCAGGGTAACGTCGACCGTGCTCCCCGCTTCCGGACATTCGGGCGGCTCGGGGTCGTCCTCGGGCGGATCGCTGCTCCAGAACAACGGATCGGGTGAGTAGCTGAAGCCGCTGGCGGTGTCGAGCACGATCTCGTACTCGGCGATGACGTGATCGAAGGGGCAGGTGGGCGAAGGACCGAAACCGACATCACCGCGCTGTCCCTCGATCTCGGTTACGCGCGACTCGCCATTTTCATTAGTCAAGAGTTCACCGTTCTTGAATACCGCCAGCGTGCCATCGGAAAACAGGTGCACGATGTAGCGCACCAGTTGCTCGGCACCATCCTCGACCTCCACCGAATCGAAAGTCACCAGAAAATATTCATCGTTGTCCAGCGGCGTGGTGCGCTGACACTCGTCGTACATGAGCACGAAGGTGTCGAGCTCGGAGACCGCCCCGGTGATCGGATGAATGCTTTGGGCCTCGGGATCCTGGTCGGCCTGGTCGGCGTAGAGAAACCGGTTGGTCCCCTCGAACTCCAGAAAATCGATATCGGACCATTCCTGGCCGCCATCGGGACAGGTCGTGAACTGACCGTCGGTCTCGTGGCAAAAGGCGCTGGGGCCGGTCGTCTGGGCTGCGACACCAGCGAGAAGAGCATGCAGAACGAGAATCAAGAGCGCCGCGCCTGGACGCAGCATCGTATGGAATCGTTGCTTATGCATCTGATAGGCCTCCCTGTCGTTGGGCTGGATTGATTTTTCGGGAGTGCGGTGAAGCTGGGAGTTTTTGCCGCTTGCCTTGCCGCAAGGGCTGCGGCTGATGTGGCCGGTCCGCGATCGGATGAGGTCCGAGTTGCGCGAGCGTCCGAATTCCCCGACGTTTCCGTACCCCTGCAGTATTTATAACGCATCGAAGGGGGCGATGTCCAGCCGTCGAACCGAACCGCTTCGCAGCGGACTTCGCGAAAATTGATTGCGGGTATCAATTGGACTACAAAAATTGATAACGACAATCAATTGAACAGATATGACACGCTGAAGCCTACAATGGGGCCAATCTCAATTCGTGCCGGGCGAAGACCGGCCCTTGCCCGTCGAAGTCAATAGTCTGCCCCTCACCGGCCGGAACCGCGGATTTCAATTTTCCTCCGCAATGTGGTCGTTTGCTTCTGCTGCGCAAGTAATGCATCATTTCTGCAGAGATGATGGTCGCCAGCAATCGGAAAATGGCGCCAAGGCGGGTATGAAAAAATGGAGACTATTGATCGGAACAGGCTGGTATCTACAGCGCGTTGCACGCTTTTACCATCAAATCAAACAGTTGTCTTATTCCAGGCCGCCGCAGTGTCAATAACCGGCTCCTCCGCCTGAATATTCAAACCCGGCGGTTTTGCCGATAATTTTTAAGTGGGGCACGAGGGTAGAGCATGTGCAAATCATCAATCGGAATCCTTCTTCTATTGAGTGCATTGGTATTGTCAAATGTGTTCTGGATATACAACACCATAGACTTCGGAATCACACACACCTATGCGATGCAGAGCTGCGAAGAAAGCTCCAAAGCGTTGGAGCAGTTGATTTCACTACTTCCTATAGCGATACAATCGCAGCACACCCGAGAAGCGATTTTGTCTGCTTCTCGAGTCCGTGGGGATGAAGTCGTATTTGAAAAGCACGGTCTGACTTGGGTTGGCGGCCTTGGTTTGCGATTTAGTGATGAGGGAAAATTGGTGGAGGTGATACGTGAGCCATAAACTACTGCACAACGAAAGCATCAACGTGGACTGAATTTTCCGCTGAAGCTGCGTTCGGACAGCATTGAGCGGCGCTCCTCGTTTCACGTCGCTGTACTTTCTTCTGCTGGTGATGCGGCGTGCTGGAACAAGAATGTTTAGAGATGGCAAAGTCCAAGAAAAAGCTCACCCCGGCTCAGAAGCGGGCAAAGAAAGCCGCGAAGGCGGAGCGGCAAAGGAAATACGAATGGGTCTTTATCAACGGAAAACAAGTCAGGGTCAAGCGGCCACCAACCGTGGAGGGTATACCTGTAGATCAGTTCATTGAGGAGAATGCCGATCCGCTCTGGCTTCATCAGAATGGGATGTGGGAGCTAATGCCGGTTGAAGACGGTATTTCCGGTCCTGAGCCGTCTACCGATTCCGATGCAACTGAAGACGAGGACGAAATACCATTTTGACTCTATAACTCTCGCAGCGTGCGGGTAAGCAATCAGAACAAAGCATGAATGAAGTACTCAGATGGCAGAGAGACAAACATCGGAGATCGAGTGGAGATCTGGGAAGGATCCGAAGGTGAGGTGGTTGCTTCTATTGATTTGTCGCAATACTCAGATGAATATACTGAAGATGACTGGGCGTACCTCAACTCGGGCGTATTGATACGCTCCGATAAAGGAAATCTTTTTCATCTAATCGAGCCTGATTTCTTTGTTAAAATTTTGGCCCGGAGCAGAACGTAGAGTGGGTCGTGCGGCGTATACAGCCGTAAGGGTCCGAGTGCTTGAAATTGATGCCGGCATCACCGCCAAGTTATCCAAAGAAGAATCTATCGATGTTTGTTCAATGCTAAACGAAGTGTTCGAAGTCTGCGAATTTAAAGTCATAGCCTGTCTTTGTCATCATCGGAAATGGAGGTGGTAAGCTGATATCAGTGCAGACAGTTGACAGAGCCGTCAGGCTCGTTCCGGTCGCGAGAATGCGCGATCTCCTGGAGTTCTTTCGACGGCGCTTGTTTGGCACTTGCGGTGCTGACGTCCTGGACGTCCATTTTCGATATGGAGGCAATTCCATGACTCGGCTTGTAGCTGCTATCGGTCTGATCGCTTTCAGCTTGAGTGCGTGCTCGCGCCTGAGTGACGACCAGACGATTCCCGTCGACCTGACTGGTGGAGAAGAAAGAG
Source organism: Wenzhouxiangellaceae bacterium (assembly GCA_040904965.1). Taxonomy (GTDB): domain Bacteria; phylum Pseudomonadota; class Gammaproteobacteria; order Xanthomonadales; family Wenzhouxiangellaceae. The sequence goes on along the minus strand of JBBDSL010000043.1, from coordinate 39,788 downwards.
TGATTTCCGAACTGGAGGCGCGCGACATCTGGTATCGGAGGGTCGGTGCCGGCATGATCGAAGTGAAGATGTCCGACACGCAACAGGTTATTGAAATTCTTGATGACTCGTTTTATGCTCTGCTGCCGCCCGGCCGCTCAAGTAGCTTTAATGCAAAGGTGCATCCGATTCTTAAGAAGCGATTGGAAGAGCGAGGCATAACATTCAAAACGGTCTGCTTTGACAACTCAGAGTTTCTTGTTTGGGAAAGTGGGCAATCAATGGAAGTCGAAGCGATTGCACACGAAGTCTTTGAAGGGCTTGCGGAGCAAGGTGCGTTGGACAGTGATACAAGAATCGCGCAGGTTGCAGGTTGTCCCTGATAATTCGAGTCTGTTCCGGCCCTGGCGGGTCTTCACCGGAGGACTTTTGCATCCGCAAATTTATGCAATATCCGGGCTAAAGTGAACGATGTAGGAGGTGTTGGATATGCCTATACCAGACGACGCAGACAGGGAAAAACTGGCAGAAGTTGCTTTGGCACTCCTGTGGCTCGGGGCGCACGATGATCAAGGGGTGACGAGAGTGTGGAAAGGGCTTGATTGGGACGTGACGGATATTCTGTACGAGGCAGGATGGATATCCGATCCCAAGAACAAGGCCAAGTCGGTCCAGCTCACCGAGGAAGGGGAGCGGTTGGCGGAGGCGTATTTCAGCAAGCATTTTTCGAAGTAGAGCACGATTTAGCCTGCGGTCCCGGATGCGCGCTGCGCGCTTATCCGGGCTACGAAATCTTTATTAATCGTCCTCGAGCAGGTAGCGCGCCGCCTGGCGATACCTCGCCATGGTCTGCTCGATGATTTCCGGCGGGATTTTCGGGCCTGGGGGTTTTTTGTCCCAATCCAGGGTTTCCAGGTAGTCGCGGACGAACTGCTTGTCGAAGCTGGGCGGGCTGATGCCGAGTTGCCATTGGTCTTCGGGCCAGAAGCGCGAGGAGTCGGGGGTGAGGACTTCGTCGATCAGGTACAGGTGGCCGTCGTCGTCGACGCCGAATTCGAACTTGGTGTCGGCAATGATGATGCCGCGCTCGCGTGCATAGGCGCCGGCCCGCAGGTAGATGGCCAGGCTGACATCGCGCACTCTGATCGCCAGTTCCGGGCCGATCAGTTCCTGCATTCTGTTGAAGTCGATGTTCTGGTCGTGGTCGCCGGTCTGTTCCTTGGTCGACGGAGTGAAGATCGGTTCGTTCAGGCGGGCGGCCTGTTGCAGCCCCTTCGGCAGCCGGACCCCGGAAATCGCGCCCTCGGCCTGGTAGTCCTTCCAGCCCGAGCCGGCCAGATAGCCGCGCACGATGGCTTCGATCGGCAACGGTTTGAGTGCGCGCACCAGCATGGATCGCGGTTCCAGTTGTGCGGCCAGGCCGCTGTCGCCCAGGATCCCGGCCAGGTCGCCTTCGACGATGTGGTTACGGATCAGGTCGTCGAACTGGGTGAACCAGAAGCGCGAGATGCGCGTGAGCATTTCGCCCTTGCCCGGAATCGGGTCCGGCAGGATGACGTCGAATGCGCTTAGACGGTCGGAGGCGACGATCAGCAGGCGGTCGTCGTCGACGCGGTAGATGTCGCGCACCTTGCCCTGGTGGATGCGTTCCAGCGGTGGGACGGGGTAATCGGTCACGGCGGCCTGTAAAATAGTGGCTCGATTCGATTATACGGTGATTGTCGCGGCCATACGTCGCGGCGCCGGCTCCCAAACAGGAACAGTTCAATGCAACAGCCGCTGGTGATTGCCCCGTCCATTCTTTCCGCCGATTTCGCCCGGCTGGGCGAAGAAGTTGAAACCGTGCTGGCCGCCGGTGCCGACTGGGTGCATTTCGACGTAATGGATAACCATTACGTGCCCAACCTGACGATCGGGCCGATGGTCTGCACGGCGCTGCGGGACTATGGCATCACCGCGCCCATCGATGTGCACCTGATGGTCAAGCCGGTCGACCGCATCATTCCCGATTTCGCCGCCGCCGGCGCCAGCGTGATCAGCTTTCACCCGGAAGCCAGCGAGCACGTGGACCGCACGCTGGGCCTCATTCACGAGCAAGGCTGTCGCGCCGGGCTGGTGTTCAACCCCGCCACGTCACTGGACGTGCTCGAGTGGGTGATCGACAAGGTCGACCTGGTGCTGATCATGTCGGTCAACCCCGGCTTCGGCGGGCAGAAGTTCATTCCGGCCGCCCTGGACAAGCTCCGGCGCGCCCGTCGCATCATCGACGATTCCGGTCGCGACGTCCGGCTGGAGGTCGACGGCGGGGTGAAGCCGGAAAATGCCCGGGAGGTGATTGCCGCCGGCGCCGACACGTTGGTGGCCGGTTCGGCGATATTCGGCGCGGACGATTATGCCGAAGTCATTTCCCGGATGCGCGCTTCGGCATCGGTCTGATCCGTATTCTCTGCAAAAGGGCGGAAAGCGAAAAGCGCGACACGAAGAGCACGAAGAGGGCACGAAGGCCACGAAGAAAACCCACAGTTTGAGAGCCCGGATAAGCGCGCAGCGCGCATCCGGGGCCGCAGAGGACGGGCACAGATCCCGGGTGCGCTTCGCTTACCCGGGCAACGAAGTTCTCAAGGTTTCCTTCGTGTCCTTCGTGCCTTCTTCGTGCTCTTCGTGCCCTGCTTTTTGATTTGCCTCGCGTCCCCGGGAACTTTCGCTACTGGATGTAGCCCAGCGACCTGAGCTGTTCGATGGCCTCATCGTCCAGTTCGGCGCGCTGGCTTGAGGCGTTGCCTTCGCGGTAGTCCTGCATTAGATCCGCCAGCCAGATGCGCAGCGATTCGTGCAGTTCGTCGAGTTCGGCCGGCTGGATTCTCTGGCCCCGGGTCTCGTCGATCCGGTATAGCCGCTGCTGGCCGTCGGACTCGACGTACTTGTAGTTCTCGAAGTAGGCCGCCAGCGCTCCGTCGTCGAAGTGCTCGGGCCGGAACTCGACCTGCGAGGAGCGCTGTTCGACTTCCGAGAGGTATACGTTGGGCGCATCGGACTCGTGCGGCGCCAGGAGGTTGCGGCCCGGAAGGCGTTCGGTGCCCAGCCCGGCCAGACCCAGGATGGTGGGTGCGATGTCGATAAGACCTACGGTTTCGGTCACGCGCTGTGCATTGGCGCGCTGGCGAAAGTCACGGATGATCAGCGGCACGTGCAGCACGGTCTGCTCCAGCGTCGGACCATGGCCGAAGTAGTCGTTCTCGCCCAGCCCCTGGCCGTGGTCGGCGACGTAGATGATGACCGAATTCTCCAGTAGCTCCCGTGCGCGCAGCGCTTCGATGAAGCGGCCGGCGCGCCGGTCCGCTTCGGCCGCCTCGCCGGCGTACAGGGCGCGCAAGGCGGCCAGTTCGTCCGGCCGGCCGGCCAGCAAGTCCTGCGATTCGTTGTACAGCGTCTCGACGCTGATACCGTCGGCCAGTGGCCCGGCGTAACCGTCCGGCATGGCTGGCGTGTGGTCGGTGGGCAGATGCGGCGAATGCACGTCGTAGAAGTGCAACAGCATGAAAAGCGGTTCTTCTCCGTCCTGTCCTTCGATCCATTTCAGCGCCATTTCCAGCGTTTGTGCATCGTCGCGCTTGAATTGCCGGCCGTTCTCGTCGCGGTCGCTCGCATGGTCGAAGCCGCGGTCGAGACCGGCGACGAAGTTCATCGCGCCCAGGCTGAGAATTGATGCGCTGGTGTAGCCGGCCGCATTCAGGTCCTCGGCGATTGCCGGAATGTCGTCGGCCAATCGATGCACGTTGGCGCGTACGCCGTGTTCGCGGGGCATCAGGCCGGTGAGCATGGTTGCATGTACCGGGATGGTGATTCCCATGGGCGTGACCGCGCGGGTAAACAGCGTGCCTTCCGCGGCCAGCGCCGAGGCCGTCGGCGTTTCAACCCGGTCGTAGCCGTAGGGTGCCAGGTAATCGGCGCGCAGGGTGTCGATGCTTATGACGAAGATATGCGGCGGCGACTGCTCGCTGGCGCAGCCGGCCAACGCGAGCATGATCGCGGCCAGGAGGATGCGCCGGTTTTTCCCGAAGCCGGGGAGTCTTTTCATCTGCGGTTTTCCGTCAAGGGATGGTCTGGATTGGCCGGTGCTTTCGGCATATGAATTTTCCGACGGTGATTGTATCCGGGGGACGAACCGCGAAGGAGCGTTCCGCTACAATTGCCGCTTGCTTTTCAAAATGCCCCGGGAATTTCCTTGGACCGCGAACAGTTCCAGCAATTCAGAACCGAAGGCTACAATCGGATTCCGGTGTGGCGCTCGGTGGCTGCCGACCTCGATACGCCGCTTTCGGTCTACCTGAAGCTGGCCGACGGGCCGAATTCATTCTTGCTGGAGTCCGTGGAAGGCGGTGAGAACTGGGGCCGTTATTCGATGATCGGCCTGCCGTGCCGGCGCGCCTATCGCGCCAGCGGGCGCCGGTTCGAGGTGCTTGAGCACGGCCGCGTTGTGGAAGCGCGCGACGATGTCGATCCGCTGGCCGAGATCGAGCGGATCCAGGCCTCGGCCCGTGCGCCGGAAATCGAGGGCCTGCCCAAGTTCTCCGGCGGGCTGGCCGGCTATTTCGGCTACGAGACCGTGGCGCTGATCGAACCGCGCCTGGATTTTTCGTCCAAGCCGGACGCCCTGGGCGTGCCCGAGATTCTGCTGCTGGAGGTCGACGAGCTTGCGGTTTTCGACAACCTGAGCGGGCGGCTGTACCTCATCGTGCATGCCGATGCGGCGTCCGAGTCGGGTTTCGACGACGCCGAGCGCCGGCTGGACCAGCTCAGTCACCGGCTGCGGGCGGGCTCGCCCGGCTATCCACCGGCGATCGAGCTGCCGATTCCCGACGAGGACGATTTCGACTACGGGTTCAGACGCGCCGATTTCGAGCGCGCCGTGGAGAAGATCCGCGAGTACATCCTGGCCGGCGACGCCATGCAGGTGGTGCTCAGCCAGCGCATGAGCGTGGATCTGGCCGCCCGGCCGCTGGATGTCTACCGTGCGCTGCGCGCGCTCAACCCGTCGCCGTATATGTATTTTTTCGATTTTCGCTACGCTGGTGATAACAATCGTGGCGATTTCCAGGTCGTCGGTTCATCGCCCGAAGTCCTGGTGCGCGTGGAAGACGGCCAGGCGCTGGTGCGCCCGATTGCCGGCACCCGACCGCGCGGTGCCAGCGATGCCGAGGACCGCGAGCTGGCCCAGGAGCTGCTCTCGGATCCGAAGGAGCGCGCCGAGCACCTGATGCTGATCGACCTGGGGCGCAACGACATTGGCCGGATTGCAAAAGTCGGCACGGTGGAATTGACCGACCGGATGATCATCGAGCGCTATTCGCACGTCATGCATATCGTCAGCCAGGTTCGGGGACAACTGAAAGACGACGTTAATGTGCTGGATGTGCTGCGCGCGACGTTTCCGGCCGGCACGCTTTCCGGCGCGCCCAAGGTGCGCGCCATGGAGATCATTGCCGAACTCGAGCCGGTGCGCCGCGGCATTTACGCCGGTGCGGTGGGCTGGATGAACTGGCGCAGCGATGCCGACTTCGCGATTGCCATTCGATCCGCGCTGGTCGCCGACGGCCGCATTCACCTGCAGGCCGGCGCCGGGATTGTTGCCGATTCCGATCCGGCACGCGAATGGGAAGAGACCATGAACAAGGGCAGGGCGCTGATCCGGGCGATCGCCGAGGCCAGCCGGGGAATACGATGAACGGCGCGATGAACGTCCTGATGATCGACAACTATGACTCGTTCACCTACAACCTGGTGCAATACCTGGGTGAGCTGGGCGCCGAGGTCACCACACTGCGCAACGATGCGATCGATGTCGCTGGCATCCGCGCACGCAAACCCGACGCCATCGTGCTGTCGCCGGGCCCATGCACGCCCAACGAAGCGGGTGTGTGCCTGGACGTGGTCGCCGAACTGGGCGGCAAGCTGCCCATCCTCGGTGTCTGTCTTGGCCACCAGGCCATCGGCCAGGCCCTGGGCGGCAAGGTGGTTCGTGCCAGGAACGTCATGCACGGCAAGACCTCGATGATGCATCACAGCAACGAGGGCGTGTTCAGCGGCCTGGACAATCCATTCGAGGCCACGCGTTACCATTCGCTGGTCGTCGAGCGCGACAGCCTGCCCCAGTGCCTGGTCGAAACCGCCTGGACGGCGTTCGACGAAGACCCGGAAAAACGCGACGAGATCATGGGTTTCCGCCACCGCGAATGGCCGCTGGAAGGCGTGCAGTTCCACCCCGAATCCATTCTCACCCGGCATGGGCACGATCTGTTGCGCAATTTTCTGGAGATGGTTTAGTAATTCTGAAAAGCGGGCCGCAGATTACGCAGATGTACGCAGATGAAAGACCGGAAAGCAAAAAGCTTGAACCACGAAGGGCACGAAGAGCGCGAAGGAAAAGCAAATACGCGGATTAATGATGATGTCGTAAGAGCGGTATCCGACCGCGAATTACTACGGTGCTTGTTCGCAGCTCTGTCCCGGGTGCGCTTCGCTTACCCGGGCTATGGTGTTTTACCCTTCGTGTTCTTCGTGCCCTTCGTGGTTCAAGCTTTAAAAAGGTTTTGATCCCGGGACTCATCTGTGTTTATCTGTGTCCATCTGTGGACCGCATTTGATGCATCTGCGTGAATCTGCGTAATCTGCGGTTCCAAAAGAGGTTTTCGACATGACTACAGCCATACAACTCGCAATCAAGCACGTCGCGGTCGGCGAGGATGTGCCGTCTGCGCTGCTGCAGGACGCCATGCACCAAGTGATGGCCGGCGAGGCCACGCCGGCGCAGATTGCCGGATTGCTGGTCGGGCTTTCGGCCAAGGGCGAGACGGTCGAAGAGATTGTTGCCGCCGCGTCGGTGATGCGCGAGGTCGCCAGCGGCGTCTCCGGGCTGCCGGGACCGCTGACCGATATTGTCGGCACTGGCGGCGACGGCGCGTCGCTGTTCAACGTATCGACGGCATCGGCGTTCGTCGCCGCGGTCGGCGGTGCGCGTATCGCCAAGCACGGTAATCGCTCGGTGTCGAGCAAGTCCGGTGCGGCCGATGTGCTGGAGGCGGCCGGGGTGACGATTGAGCTGTCTTCGGAGCAGGTGCGCGAGGCGGTGGAAAAATTGGGCGTGGGTTTTCTGTTCGCGCCCATGCACCACAGCGCGATGCGCCACGCGATCGCACCGCGCAAGGAGCTGGGCGTGCGCACGCTGTTCAACCTGCTGGGGCCGCTGACCAACCCGGCCGGGGCCACGCGCCAGGTGCTGGGCGTGTTCGACCCGCGCTGGCTGGTGCCGTTGGCCGAAGCGCTGGGTGCGCTGGGCAGCGAGCACGTGCTGGTGATTCATTCGGCCGACGGTCTGGACGAGTTCTCCATCGCCGCGCCCACCGATGTTGCGGAGCTGCGCGCCGGCAAGGTCACCCAGTGGCGTTTCGACCCGGCCGACGTCGGCGTTTCCGGTTCGCTGGATTCGCTCAAGGTCAAGGATGCCGCCGGCAGCCTTGCGCTGATCCGCAGCGCGCTGGGCGGCCAGGCCGGGCCGGCCGCCGACATCATCGCGCTCAATGCCGGTGCGGCGTTGTACGTGGCCAGCCAGACCGAGACCATGGAGCTTGGCATTGCCGCCGCACGCGGAATCCTCAACAGCGGTGACGCGCTGGAATTGCTGCAGAAATACGCGGACTGGAGCCGGCAGGCGTGAGCACACCTTCGGTGCTCCGGAAAATCATCGCCACCAAGCGCGACGAAGTCGAGGCTCGCCGTCAGCGAGTCACGCAGGCGCAGCTCGAACTCGAGATCGCCGGACTCGACCGGCCGCGCAATTTTCATGCCGCACTGCGCGACCGGACGATGCGCGGAAAGTCGGCCGTCATCGCCGAGTTCAAGCGTGCCTCGCCGTCGGCAGGCTGGATCCGTCAGCACGCCGATGCCGCCGAAGTCGCGCGGGCTTATGAATCCGGTGGAGCGGCCTGCATGTCGGTACTGACCGACGTCGAGTATTTCCGCGGCAGCGACGACGATCTCCGGGCGGCACGCCAAGCCTGCGACCTGCCGGTGATCCGCAAGGATTTCATCATCGACGCCTACCAGGTCTTCGAGACCCGCGCGCTGGGCGCCGATGCGCTACTGTTGATCGTCGCCGCGCTGGATGATGCGCAGCTGCGCGACCTATCCGCGCTGGGCCACGAGTTGGGATTGAGTGTGCTGGTCGAGGTGCACGACCGCGCCGAACTCGACCGCGCACTGGCCGTACCCGGCAAGCTGCTGGGCATTAACAACCGCGATCTGCACCATTTCGTCACCCGGCTGGAGACCAGCGAGGAACTGGCCCGCTTGGTGCCGGAAGACCGGGTTGTCGTGGCCGAAAGCGGAATCAATACTCGGACCGACATCGAACGCCTGCAGGCCGCAGGCATCAATGCCTTCCTGATCGGCGAGGCGCTGATGAAGGGCGCCGATCCGGCCGGTGCGCTGCAAACGCTGATCGGGTCGGATCAGACCTGAAGCGCGGCAGGGTTCATTCAAAAGGCAAGGTCTGAAAGCGGCTCTCGCGAAGGCGCAAAGACGCGAAGAAAAATCAAGTCAAGAGCGTGCTCGCGCAGAGACGCAGAGTTGCAGAGAAAAGCAACAAGAATGATCAGAGGTTCCCTAATCCCGCCTTATTCACCGCCCTTCCGTCGCGAGGGGTCTGGCGGCGCCGCAGTAGGAAGGGTGGTGAATAGGGCGTGCGTCTGATTGCATTAGTAATTTCTCTGCGTCTCTGCGAGAGATCTAGCGCCTTTGTTTTTGGCCCTTCTTCGCGCCTTTGCGCCTTCGCGAGAGCTGTTTTGCCGTCCGATTAAACATCCGGAAACTGAAAATCGGTGTCAATCGGTGTAATCTGTGGACAGCTTTTACCAGAATCAGCCCATGACCGAATTGACCGCCGAATATCGTGAACTCGTCGACCGCTTGCGCGCCACGTTCGACTCCGGCCGCACGCGGCCGTTGAAGTGGCGCCGCGCGCAGCTCGATGCGATGCGGCGCATGCTGGAAGAAAACGAGGATGCAATCGCGCAGGCATTGCACCGCGACCTGGCCAAGCCGCCACAGGAGGTGTTGCTGGGCGAGACTGCGCTGCTGTTCGGGGAGATCCGGCACGCGCGCTCGCGCATTGAGCGCTGGGCGCGGCCGCGCAAGGTGGCCACGCCTGCGGTGGCGCAACCCGGCAGCAGCTTTATCCAGCCCGAACCCCTGGGCGTGGCGTTGATCATCGGCGCCTGGAACTACCCCATCCAGTTGGTGCTGGCGCCGCTGATCGCGGCCATTGCGGCCGGCAACTGCGCGGTGCTCAAGCCCTCGGAGATCACGCCGAACGCGTCGAAGGTGCTGGCCGAGTTGGTGCCGCGATATTTTGACCGCGAAGCGTTCGCGGTGGTCGAAGGCGCGGTGCCCGAAACTACGGCGCTGCTGGAGCAGAAGTGGGATCACGTGTTCTATACCGGCGGCGCGGCAGTTGGCCGGATTGTGATGAAGGCTGCCGCCGAACACCTGACACCGGTGACGCTGGAGCTCGGCGGCAAGAGCCCGGCGATCATTGATGCTGGCGCCGACCTGAAATCGGCCGCGCGCCGGCTGGCTTGGGGCAAGACGCTGAATGCCGGCCAGACCTGTATTGCGCCGGATTACGTATTGGTCTCGAAAGCGCAGAAAGAGCCGTTGATCGAGGCGTTGCGCGAACAGCTGCGCGCGATGCTGGGCCCCGACCCGCTGGCCAGCGACGACTATGCCGCGGTGGTCAACGAAAAGCACTTCGAACGGCTCTCGGCACTGCTCAAGCAGGGCCGGGCGGTGATCGGCGGCCAGGCCGAGACCGCCACGCGCAAAATTGCACCGACCGTGCTGACCGACGTCGAGCTGGATTCGGAAGTCATGACCGAGGAAATCTTCGGCCCAATCCTGCCGATTATCGAGGTCGAGGACCTGGACGATGCGATCGAGTTCGTGCGGCGCGGCGACAAGCCGCTGTCGGCCTACCTGTTCACCCGCTCGCGGGCCTCTGAAAAGAAATTTCTGCACGAACTGGCCTGCGGCAGCGTATGCATCAACGATGTGATGATGTTCATGTCGGTGCCCGACCTGCCGTTCGGCGGTGTGGGCATGAGCGGCATGGGTCAGTACCACGGCCGGGCCGGTTTCGATCGGCTCAGTCACCTCAAATCGGTGATCCGCCGCGGCCGCTTCCCGGAAATCACCATTCGCTTCGCGCCCTACAGCAAGCTCAAGACAAAGCTGCTGAAACTGTTCGCCTGACCGAACCAACCAGCCAACCAGCCAACCAGCCAACCAGCCAACCAGAAACCATGCCTATTCCCCGATTCCATCTCGCTCTGCCGGTCACCGACCTGGTCGAGACACGCGTGTTTTACGAGGACGTCCTGGGTTGTTCGCCCGGCCGCGAATCAAGCCGCTGGGTGGACCTGGACTTCTTCGGTCACCAGTTGGTGCTGCATCTGGTCGAGCCCGAAGATCATCCGACGGCCGCGACCAACGCGGTCGACGGTCACGACGTGCCGGCCGGGCATTTCGGGCCGATACTCGCATGGGACGACTGGGAAGCACTGGCCGACCGCCTGCGCCGGCGCAGCGTCGGCTTCGTCATCGAGCCCTACCTGCGATTCGAGGGCAGGGCCGGCGAGCAGGGCACCTTCTTCATCACGGATCCCAGCGGCAACCACCTGGAATTCAAGACATTTCGCGATATCTCGATGCTGTTTGCAACCGATCTCGATCGCGAGCGTTGAACGCTAAACCCGCCTTATTCACCATCCGTTCGTAGCGAGACGTTGTCAGGTCCTGTAGATGGGGTGTTTCGTGACCGAGCGCACCGGAAACGTACTCGCCTGTACGGTGAGGATGCGCGACCGAGTGAAACGCCCCAGATGCGGGGCCTGGCAGCGTCGCAGTAGAAGGGATGGTGAATAAGGCGGGTAAAGGCTTTTGGCCGCGGATGAACGCGGATGGACACGGATTGATGAGGTTGTGGGAGCGGTATCCGACCGCGAATGGATCGCCACCCGATCGTCGACGGGTCGCCGACGGATTCGGCTCCTACGAAACCTGAATTCTGCGCTCCGGACTTGCTAGTGTACCCCGTCGCTACTCCTGTAACATTCAGCGAGTCGGAAAGCGCTTAGCTGCAAGGCAGGGCTCGCCGGGAATGCTGATTGCCTTTCCAAGAGCCCTAACGCCGCAGATGAGCGCTTTCCGACTCGCCCTTCGGGAGTGCGTCTGAGTCGACATTGCGGCGTTCCGACCCTTGTAAAGGGCTTGCCATTCACTGCGGGTCGCGCCTTGCACTGTCGACTCAGTCACACTCTGAATGTCACAGGAGTAGCGACGGGGTACACTAGTCTTGTTCCGATATTCAAGCTGGATTCCACCCATGAATCATCGCCTGCTGTTTTGCGTGGCGGCGCTGGCTGCGGTTGAGCCGGCTCGTGCGTCGATCGACGAGACGATCGATTCGCTGGTCTCGCCGGTCACCAACTTCGTGCAGAACATCATCCTGTATCCGCTGCCGCTGGGCGAGGCCGAGGTGCCGTTCGTGGTCGCCTGGCTGGTGGTCGCAGCACTGGTATTTACGCTGTATTTTGGTTTTATCAACCTGCGCGGCCTGAAGCAGGGCTTCCGCTTGATCCGCGGCGACTACAACGATCACAGGCATCCCGGTGAGGTCACCCACTTTCAGGCGCTGGCCACGGCGCTTTCCGGCACGGTCGGGCTGGGCAATATCGCCGGCGTGGCCATTGCCGTTTCGGTTGGCGGCCCGGGCGCGGTGCCGTGGATGATGGTGGCCGGATTCCTCGGTATGTCGTCGAAGTTCTGCGAGTGCACGCTTGGCGTCAAGTACCGTATTGAACACCCGGACGGTTCGGTGTCCGGCGGGCCGATGTGGTACCTGTCGCGCGGTCTGGCCGATCGCGGGCCGGTGCTGGCCGGCATTGGCAAGTACGGCGCGATCATGTTCGCCGGCTTCGCCGTGGCTGCCTCGTTCGGCGGTGCCAACATGTTCCAGGCCAATCAGAGTTTCGAGCAATTCACGACGATTACCGGCGGCGATGCCTCGTGGTGGGTGGGCAAGGGCTGGCTGTTTGGCATGCTGCTGGCCACGTTGGTCGGACTGGTCATTCTGGGCGGTATTCGCTCCATCGCGCGCGTGGCCTCGAAGATCGTGCCGGTCATGGCGGTCATCTATGTGCTTGCCGCTGTTGCGATTGTTATGGTCAACATCGACCGGCTGCCTGATGCATTCGGGCTGATGCTTGCCAGCATGTTCGGTATCGAGTCGGTCGCCGGCGGCACGCTGGGTGTGCTGGCCGTGGGTTTCCAGCGCGCCGCCTTTTCTTCCGAAGCCGGCGTCGGGCTGGCCGCGATCACGCATTCGGCGGTGCGCACCGACCAGCCGGTGACCGAGGGGCTGGTGGCACTGTACGAGCCGTTCATCGACACCGTGGTGGTCTGCACGCTCACCGGTCTCGTAATTGTGCTCTCCGGGGCCTATCTCGAAACTTCCGAAATGAGCGGCGTGGCGCTGACCTCGCGTGCGTTCGAGACCGTGATCGGCTGGTTTCCGTACGTGCTTGCCGTCGTCGTGATGCTTTTTGCCTTCTCGACCATGATTGCCGCGGCCTATTACGGCATGAAAAGCTGGACTTATCTGTTCGGAAGGACGAAGCGCACTGAAACCGCCTACAAGGCGCTCTTCCTGACATTTGTCGTCATCGGCAGCGCCATGCAGCTCGGCGCGGTCATCGGCTTCTCCGACGCGGTACTGCTGGCGGTGGCCTTTCCCAACATCCTCGGAATGTACTTCCTGATGCCGAAGGTCAAGGAAGAGCTGCGACGATATATGGAACGGATTCGATCGGAGCGGGTTGATTGAATCACGATTGAACCACGAAGGACACGAAGGAAAAGGAGTTGAAAAGCCGGCCGCGGATGAACGCGGATGAACACGGATTGATAAGGCCGTGGGAGCGGTATCCGACCGCGAATGGATCGCCACCCGATCGTCGACAGGTCGCCGACGGATTCGGCTCCTACAGCAGGCTGAATCGGGCGCTGTTCCCGGGTGCGCTTCGCTTACCCGGGCTACGGTGTTGTACGCTTCGTGTTCTTCGTGGTAAACCCGGCTTTGTGGTCACGCAGGCGAAGTGCGGTCATCATTGTGCGCTACCATTCCCACCCTTGACCGCCCAGCCCGAAAGACCTGATGTCCCTGATTTCCCTGATCGACCTCGAATTCTCCATCGGCGGCCCGCTGTTGCTCGACGGGGTGAATTTCACCATCGAGCCGAGCGAGCGGGTGGCGTTGATCGGGCGCAATGGAGCGGGCAAGTCGACGCTGCTCAAGCTGATCGACCGGACCATCACGCCCGATGGCGGTGAGGTGCGGTATCAGTCCGGGGTGCGCGTGGCCCGGGTCGCGCAGGAAGTGCCCGAGGGCCTGACCGGCACCGTGTTCGATGTGATCGCACACGGACTGGGTGAACTGGGCGGGCTGATCCGCGCATACCATGCCGCGGCCGAAGGGGAGTTCGACGCCGAGCGCATGGGCGCGTTGCAGGAGCGCATCGAGGCGGCCGGCGGCTGGGATGCCGACCGGTTGATCGAGACTGTCGTCGAGCGCCTGGCGCTGGATGCCGAGGCCGAATTCCCGCAGTTGTCCGGCGGGCTCAAGCGCCGCGTGCTGTTGGGCCAGGCGCTGGTCACGCATCCCGACGTGCTGCTGCTTGACGAGCCCACCAACCACCTGGATATCGAGTCCATCGAGTGGCTGGAGCAGTTCCTGATCGAATATGCCGGTGCCATCGTGTTGATCACCCATGATCGCCGCTTTCTGCGCCGGCTGGCCACGCGCATCGTCGAGATCGACCGCGGCAAGCTCACCTCGTGGCCCGGCGACTGGGACAACTACCTCAGAAGACGCGAGGAACGACTGCACGCCGAAGAGCTGGAACACAAGCACTTCGACCGCAAGCTGGCCGAGGAGGAAGTCTGGATCCGCCAGGGCATCAAGGCCCGACGCACCCGCAACGAAGGCCGCGTACGGGCGCTGGAAGCGATGCGCCGCGAGCGCGCGCAACGGCGCGAGCAGGCCGGCCAGGTGCGCATGGCCGTCAGCGATGCCGGGCAATCCGGAAAGAAAGTGATCGAGGCCGAGAACCTGTGCTTCAGCTATGACGGCGAGCCCATCGTGCGCGATTTTTCGACCACGATCTTCCGTGGCGACCGGATCGGCCTGATCGGGCCCAACGGCAGCGGCAAGTCGACCCTCCTCAAGCTGCTGCTGGGCCAGCTCGAGCCCGATTCGGGCGAGGTCAAGCCGGGCACCCGCCTGGAAGTGGTCTACTTCGACCAGCACCGCTCGGTGCTCAGGGACGACTGGACCGCGGCCGAGAATGTCGGCGAGGGGCGTGATTTCGTTACCATTGCCGGCAAGCAGAAGCACGTGATCGGCTACCTGGCCGATTTCCTGTTCACGCCCGACCGCGCCCGTGCGCCGATCGCCAAGTTTTCCGGCGGCGAGCGCAACCGGCTGTTGCTGGCCAAGCTGTTCGCCAAGCCTTCGAACCTGCTGGTCATGGACGAACCCACCAATGACCTGGATGCCGAAACGCTGGAATTGCTCGAGTCCCTGCTGGCCGATTACCCGGGCACGCTGCTGCTGGTCAGCCACGACCGGGATTTCCTGGACAACGTGATTACCGCCTCTTTCGTGATGGAAGGCAATGGCCGGGTGGGCGAGTATGTCGGCGGCTACAGCGACTGGAAACGGCAGGCGCAGCGGGCCGAGGGGCGTCGTAGCGAATCCAGACCGGCTGGGAAAAGCGCTGGTGCCGCGCCGGACAGCGCGAAGACGCGCGCCGAAAAGCCGAAGAAGCTCAGCTACAAGCTCGCCCGGGAACTCGAGCATCTGCCGGCGAAGGTCGAAGCGCTGGAGGCGCGCATGGCCGAGCTGAGCGCGCGATTGAACGACCCGGCCCTCTATCGCCAGGCGCCGGAGGAGATCGAAAAAGTCAACGCCGAAGTCGCTTCCACCCAGGCCGAGATCGACGCCGCTTACGCGCGCTGGGACGAACTGGAAAGCGCGCGCCAAGCCGCCGAATCGAACTGATGGCCGGCTGTTGCGGACTGAATATCCGGCCGCGGACGAACGCGGATGGACGCGGATGGACGCGGATGGACGCGGATAAATGCGGATTGGTTGACCACGAAGGGCACGAAGAGCACGAAGAGCACGAAGGCAAGGAAGAATAAAGGAAAAACGAAATTGTTCAGGACACCCAGTCGGCATCGGGCAACCGCCAGCGGGTCTTGATTTTGCTGTTTTACCCTTCGTGCCCTTCGTGGTTCAAGCTTCTGGGGGTCGCTGGTTGTTTCGTGGTACTGGTCCTACGGGATCGTCTGGGCGGGCTATTCCGGGCCCATGCCGAGCAGCAGCGCGATGCCGGTGGCGTAGAGTACCAGCAGCATTACGCTTTCCAGTCCGATGCCGGCCGGGCCCTGTTTTTCGCGCCGGATCAGGCCCATGGTCAGCACCGCGGCCATCAATAGGGTCAGGGCGGCCCAGAATACGACCGATTTCGGCATGGCATGGTAGATCGAGCCCTCGCGATAGGCGATGTCGGATGCGGCGGTAAACAGCGTGTCGAAGGCGTTTCCGCCGATGATGCCGCCGACCGCCAGCGTCAGCGCCCCGCGTCTTACGGCCGCGATCGAGGTCACCAGTTCGGGCAAAGAGGTGGCTGTGGCGGTAAACAGCACGCCTACCGCGGTGAAGCTGAACCAGGTGGACTCGGCGATGTTCGTTGCGGCGTGTTCCATGGTGTAGCCGGCCACACCAAGCGCCAGCATAAGCATGATGAAGCGCGTCGCCAGCGGGGCCAGCGCAGGCACCTTGTCCAGGTCTTCCGGCTTGTCTTCGCGCGTTTCATGGGTGCGGGTGGGCAGCCACATCGGTCGGTCGTGCGCGGCCCGGATCATGTGCAGTCCGTAGCCGTAGATCACCAGCATGATCGGGGTGATCGGATGGATGCCCCACAAGGTGATATCGGGCAGGTTGGGCGCGATCAGGATCAGCGCCAACAGCGCGATCAGCAGACCGCTTTGCATCAGGTTTTCGGCCGAGGCCGCGGCGTGCTCGAGGTTGGCCCGGCGGTAGGCGAAGTCGGCGATTGCCAGGGCCGCGAACTGCACCGCGATGCCGCCCAGGGCGTTGCCCAGGGCAAGGTCGGCCTTGCCGTCCAGGGCCGCGGTCACCGACACCACCGAACCCCCCAGCGAAGTCGCCGCACCCAGCAGTATCGCGCCGGCCATTGCCTCGCCGATGCCGGTACGGTCGGCAAGCTGGTCGACCACCCCGGTAATCCGGGTGCCGAACACGCCAATGGCCAGCGTGCAGCCCAGGAACACCAGAATGCTCTGGAAAAGACTCCAGCCGGACGGATCGATCATCGCGGGCCTGATTCGGTTTGTACTAATGCAGCCGGCATGCGGTCACCGTGGCAAGCTGGCCTGACCGGCAATCCGCCCGACTACGGGCGGGTTGCCGGTCCGCGCTCAGCGTGTGACCGGCATCAGCGTCAGTTCGACGCGCCGGTTCTGGTTGCGGCCCTCGGCGGTGTTGTTGGTGGCTATCGGGTATTGCTCGCCGTAGCCGTGGGCCTCGATACGTACCGGTGCCACGCCCTGGTTGATGATGTAGCGGGCGACACTGTCGGCCCTGCGCCTGGACAGCTCGTGGTTGTATTCGGCGCTGCCGGTCGAATCGGTATGGCCGTCGGCGATCAGTACGGTCTGGTCGAATTCCTGCGCCACCAGCGCGACCGAATCCAGCACTTCGAAGAACTGCGGTTTCAGGCCGTCCGAATCGACGTCGAAAGTGACGTTGCCGGGCATGTTCAGGATAATGTCGTCGCCTCTGCGAGTGACGCTTACGCCGGTGCCGCGAAGCTGCTCGCGCAGCGCGGCTTCCTGGCGATCCATGTAGTTGCCCACCGCGGCGCCGGCGAGCGCGCCCACGCCGGCGCCAATTGCCGCGCGCTTGAGACGGTCGCCACCGGACACGGCGCCGATGACCGCGCCAATGCCCGCGCCGATGCCGGCGCCGGCACCGGTGCGTGAAGTGCGCGGCTCACCGGTCCACGGGTCGGTACCGGTGGCGCAGGCCGACAACAGTACGGCCAGCGTAAGTGAGAGCGTTGTTTTTGGTAGCAATTTGCTTACAGTGTTCATGATCAACCTCCGTGAGGTTTCCTGCATTCGATTGACTTGCATTGACGGGCATGTTCGCTGCCCGCCGATTAATGCCGGCTGAACCCTTTTCCGGTCACTGTGCAGTGCCGGCGATCAGGTTCTGATATTCGGGATGACGCTTGATCCATGCCGCGACATAGGGGCAGCGCGCGATGACCTTCCATCCCTGCTCGCGGCTGTAATCCAGCGCATGACGGGTGATTGCCCCGGCGATGCCCTTGCCCTCGACCGGCGGCGGCACGTAGACGCGGTTCATTGAAATGACGTCTTCGTCCAGTGTGTAGTCGAGCACGCACTGGTGGCCATCGACGCTGGTTTCGAAGCGGTTGTGATCGGGATTGTGCTGTACGTCGTAGCTCATGGTGATTGTCCTTGAAATGTTTGGCCGCAGATGAACGCAGATACTCGCGGATGAAATTCAAAAGCACTACACGAAGGACACGAAGAATGCACGAAGAGCACGAAGAAAAACGTTATTTGGATGTGACAGTTTGAATGGTCTCCAGGTTCTTTTTTTCTTTCTTTCCTTCGAGTCCTTCGTGCCTTCTTCGCGCTCTTCGTGTCCGGCTTTTAGTTTTTTCGGTTTTCATCCGCGTTTATCTGCGTTCATCTGCGGTTCAAATGCATTTCCGATACGGCGTGACCACTGCTATCTCAGATAACGGGTGCGGATTGTGGCCTGGATGTCGTTCAGGCCCCGGAGTACCGGTCCGGCGTCGTCGGTTTCCACATCCATGACCACATAGCCGACGTCGGGCAGGGTCTGCAGATATTGTCCGGCGATGTTGATGCCGGCTTCGGAGAAAACGTTGTTGATTGCCTGCAGTACCCCGGGTTCGTTGTTGTGAATGTGCATGATGCGCCGGGCGGTGGCGTGGTCGGGCAGCGTGACTTCCGGGAAATTGACTGCACCGGCGGTCGAGCCGTTGTCAGAATACAGGATCAGCTTGGTCGCCACATCAATGGCGATGTTCTGCTGCGCTTCGAAGGTCGAGCCGCCGATGTGCGGGGTGAGCAGGACGTTGTCGAAATCGCGCAGCTCGGAGACAAATTCCTCGTCCTTCGATGCCGGTTCCGACGGAAACACGTCAATTGCGGCGCCTCCGAGATGGCCGTCTTCGATCGCGCTGGCCAGCGCCGGGATGGAAACGACCTTGCCGCGGGAAGCGTTGATCAGATGTGCGCCTTGCTTCATCCGCCCGATCTGGGCAGCATCGATCATGCCGCGCGTTTCATTGGTATCGGGCACGTGCAAGGAGACCACGTCGGCGTCTTCCAGCACCTGGTTCATGCTGTTGGCCGGTTCCGCATTGCCCAGCGGCAACTTGCGCACGATGTCGTAGTAGATCACGCGCATCCCCAGGCCTTCGGCCAGAACACCGAGTTGCGAGCCGATATGTCCGTAGCCGATGATGCCCAGGGTCTTGCCGCGCACCTCGTAGGAGCCCTTGGCGGTCTTCTGCCAGTGCCCGCGGTGTGCGGCGGCGTTCTTGGCCGGTATGCCGCGCATCAGCATCACGATCTCGGCCAGCACCAGTTCGGCTACCGAGCGGGTGTTAGCATATGGTGCATTGAATACCGGGATGCCCAGGTGCCGGGCCGCAGCCAGATCGACCTGGTCGGTACCGATGCAGAAACAGCCGATTGCGGTTAATTTGCCGGCTTTCTCCAGCACCGAAGAGGTCAGTCGCGTACGCGAACGGATTCCGAGAAAATGGCAATCGGCGATCTTTTCGGCCAGCTGGTCGTGGGGCAGTGCCGCGGGCACGCTTTCGACTTGGTCGTAACCTGCCTGGCGAAAGCTCTCGACTGCGCTTTCCTGGATGCCCTCGAGCAGAAGAATCTTGATCTTGTTTTTGGCGAGCGAATAGTTTCGCTGGTTCATTGGGTTCTTGATTCTTGTAAAGGTTCTTCATGATAGTCGAGCCGGGCCGACCGGTATTCAACCGCTTATTCGAATTTGATGGAGAGAAATGACCGATTTTCCCGATATTGAAAAACTGACCGATGCCGAATCGCTGGCCCATTACGGGCGCGATTGGACCCGATTCTGGGCGCCGGAACCCTCGGCCGTGGTGTTTCCGCGTTCCACCGACGACGTTGTGAAGCTGGTGCGGTGGGCGCGTGCAGAAAAGGCCGCACTGGTACCGTCCGGCGGCCGTACCGGCCTGTCCGGCGGCGCCGTGGCGCCCGGCGGCGAGGTGGTGGTCTCGTTCGAGAAGATGCGCGCGGTTACCGAGCTGGACGAAGTGGAACCGTCGATTACGGTCCAGGCCGGCACAACCATCGGCGAGGTGCAGCGTCGGGCCGCGGACAGTGAGCTGTACTACCCGGTCGACTGGGCGGCCGCCGAATCCTCCCAGGCCGGCGGCTCGGTGGCGACCAATGCCGGCGGCATCCGGGTGCTGCGCTACGGCATGACGCGCGACTGGGTGCGCGGCCTGACCGTGGTGACCGGCACCGGCGACGTACTGGAACTCAATCGCGGCCTGGTCAAGAACAACGCCGGACTGGATCTGCGCCACCTGATGATCGGCAGCGAAGGTGCTCTGGGACTGATCACCGAGGTCACCTTCGGCCTGATCGATCCGCCGCCGCAACGCTCGGTGCTGCTGCTGGCGTTTGCCGGGCTGGAATCGGTGATGCCGGCATTCCGCGCATTGCGCGCCGGACTGGAGTTATCGGCGTTCGAATTCTTCGACTCCGCCAGCGTCGAGCATGTGGCGCGCGCCACCGACGCTGCGTTTCCGTTGGAGACCCCGGCACCGTTTCATGCCGTGGTCGAATTCGACGATCCCGATGAAAGCCGCCAGGAAGCCGCGCTGGAAGTGTTCGAGAAACTGGCCGAAGACGGCCATGTCGTCGACGGCCTGATCAGCCAGAGCCAGGCCCAGGCCGAAGAGCTATGGCACTGGCGCGAGGCCATCAGCGAATCGATTGCCGGGCGCACGCCGTACAAGAACGATCTTTCGGTGCGCATTTCGGCGGTGCCGGAGTTTCTCACCGCGCTCGATCGTCTGGTCGAGCGGCATTACCCGGATTTCCAGGTCGTTTGGTTCGGCCATATCGGCGACGGCAACCTGCACATGAATGTGCTCAAGCCCGACGACTGGTCGGTCGACGACTTCCACGCCGCCTGCAACAAGCTCAGTCCCGAGGTTTTCGCCCTGGTCGGCGAATTCCGCGGCAGCCTGTCGGCCGAGCACGGTGTCGGCCTGCTCAAGCGCGATTACCTGGAATTGATCAAGTCGCGCGAGGAAATCGGGTTGATGCGCGAGATCAAGCGCAGCTTCGACCCCGACGGCATCCTCAACCCGGGCAAGCTGCTGAAGGTTTGATGCAGTAGCCAGCCCTGCTGCCATTGGCATTTTTGTTGCATGTTTAAGGCTGAGCGGTCCGACGAGCGGGCCGCACACAAGGCGGGGGGATGGCGATCCAGCCAGCAAACAGTATGCACAATTACAGCAATTCATCCGGTTACGTCGATTACCGGGTATTCGAGCGGGACCGGATCGACCGGCGCGAGCTTGAAACGGAACCCGACCCGTCCCGGCTGCGTACAGCGTGTCTGATGATCTATGCCGGGTTGCTGTTGTCGCTTGCGGCAATGCTTACAAGCGCCCAGGTCGCGGCCTTCACGCAGACCGGCGCGCTGGAGGCTCGGATCGAGAGCTCAAATGCGTCCCGGCAGGCCGCTGACGGATTCCGATCCTTGCCGCAATGTGACGAAAGACGTCACCTATCGGCATTCACGGACACCCCGACGGGTCTGGATCCCCGCTCAATCGTCACGCTGGCGGCGCCCGCCGTTTTGCTCGACCAGCTGCTGCTGAACCTGGGGCGGTACCGCCTCGTAGTGTGATAGATCCACCACGAATCGACCTTCGCCGCCGGTCATGCTCTTGAGCTCGGTGGGGAAATCGCTGATGGATGACAGTGGAATTGCCGCAGTAACCTGGCTGAGACCGCCCCGAACACTGTCGGTGCCCTGGATTCGTGCGCGCTTGGAGGCCAGCAGTCCGGTCACGTCGCCCATGACCGAATCGGTGACCGTCACATCGAGGTTGACGATGGGCTCGAGAATCTGCGGCCCGGCATGTTCGATGGCATCCAGCAGCGCCTTGCGCCCGGCGATGACGAACGCAATTTCCTTGGAGTCCACGCTGTGGTGCTTGCCGTCGTAGACCGTCACTTCGAGATCCTGTAGCGGGAAACCGGCGATTGCGCCGTCTTCCAGCACCTGTCGCACACCCTTTTCGACCGCCGGGATCAGGCTGGTCGGAATGACGCCCCCGACGACCTCGCTGTTGAACCGGAAACCTTCCCCGCGACCCAGCGGTTTGACCCGCAGGAACACCTCGCCGAACTGGCCGGCGCCGCCGGTCTGTTTCTTGTGCCGGTAATGGCCTTCGGCCGGTTTGGTAATGGTCTCTCGATAGGCAATACGCGGCGGCCGGGTGTCGACCTCGACGCCGAAGCGCTGCTGCATGCGCTCCAGCAGTACCCGCAGGTGCATTTCACCCAGGCCGCGGATGACGGTTTCGTTCAGTTCCTGGTTGTGGTCGACCTGGAAGCACGGGTCTTCCTGGGCGATTTTGTCCAGCGTGCCGGCAAGTTTCTGTTCCTGGCCGTGGGTCTTGGATTCGATCGCCAGGCCGAACATGGGCTGCGGAAAATCGATTGGTTTCAGGTAGTAGCGATCCTCGTCGTGGTTGTCGTGCAGAATCGCGTCGTAATGAATCTCGTCGACCTTGCCCAGCGCGCAGATGTCGCCGGGAATGCCCTGATCGGTTTCGACGTGTTCGCTGCCGTGGATGCGGTACAGGTGTGCAACCTTGATCGGCTTGCGCGCATCGTTGACATAAAGCGACATGCCCGGCTTGATCGTTCCCTGGAAGATCCTGAAGATTGCGAGCTTGCCGGCGTAGGGGTCGTTAACGATCTTGAATACGTGTGCCAGCACGTGCGCATCCGGATCGGGGGTTGCGGTGACTTTTTCGTCCTCGCTGCCGGCGCGAAACCGCGGCGGGTTGCCTTCTTCGGGGCTGGGCAGCAGCTTCTCGATGAACTGCAGCAGCTCGTCGCAGCCGGCCCCGGTGGTTGCCGAGGTAAAGCAGATCGGCACCAAGTGTCCCTCGCGCAGCGCCTTCTCGAACGCATCGTGCAATTGCTCGGCGGAAATCTTTTCACCATCGAGATACTTGGCCATCAGGTCTTCATCGACTTCGACCACCTGATCCAGGATCTCGGAATGGGCATCTGCCAGTGAGAAGATATCGGTATCGCCATCGTCGTGGAAGAAGCAGTCGCGCACGGTGGTGAAATTCTCGGCCGGCAGGTTGATCGGAAGGCATTCGGAGCCGAACTCGTCGCGGATTTCGGTCACCAGTGCCGCCAGATCGATATCTTCGGTGTCGATCCGGTTGATGATCAGCATGCGGCACAGGCGGCGCTGGCGTGCCCGGCGCATCAGGCGCCGGGTCGACATCTCGATGCCGGCGGCGGCGTTGACCACGATGGCCGCGGTCTCGACCGCGCTCATCGCCGAAAGCGTCTGACCACGAAAATCCGGATCCCCGGCGGTGTCGATCAACTGGACTTTGGCCTTGCCGGCGTTGAAATGCATGACGGCACTGTCCAGCGAATGCTGGTATTGCTTTTCCAGCGGATCGAAATCGGCCAGCGTATCGCCGCGCTCGATGCTGCCCGGCTCTCCCTTGGCTCCGGAGCGGGTCAGCATCTGTTCCGAAAGCAGCGTTTTTCCGCTACCCGAGTGCCCCAGCAGGGCGATGTTTCGAATTCTGGCGATTTCCGGACTGGACATGGGCGAACTCCTCGTTTCGAAGTTGTTATCAGGCGATTCTCACATCCTAATGCAGTTGGGAATTTGCGACAACGCAATCCTCTTGGTGTTCAGCGACGATTCAGTGTGCCGGTCGTAATCTGTGGCCGAAATGAACAGTCAACGGCACTGCCGAAGGAGAACCAGGATGAAAACTGCATTCAAGCGTTTGCTGGCAAGTGGCCTGCTTGTGTCCGGCGCGGCGGTGGCGCAACCATCGGCCGTCCACTATGTCTATGCACCGGTGGTCGATTACGAACCGGTCTACGTCACCGAACGGGTGCCGGTGGAGCGCGAAGTGTGCTGGCAGGAGCGCGGTTACCACAAGCCGCGCGGCGGCTCGGCCACCGGTACCATCGCCGGCGCCATCATCGGCGGCGTGATCGGCAACCAGTTCGGTGGCGGTTCGGGCAAGAAGGCCATGACCGCAGCCGGTGCTGCGCTCGGCGCCTCGGTGGGTCACGATGCATCGAAGCGGCGCCGGGGACACGGCCATCCGGTGAGCTACGAGCGCTGCGAAATCCAGGTCGATTACGAACCGCGCAGCTACACCTCCGGATACAAGGTGCGCTATGAATACAATGGCGAAGTGTTCGAAACCCGCACCCGCTCCGAGCCCGGCGACGTGATTCGACTGGAAGTCTCGGCCCGGCCTGTGGGCTGACCGGAAGTCAGTAGTCGGTAGTCGGAAATTTCTTGCCGACCACTGACTGCCGACCTCCGTGTTTGCGGAAACCGGCCTTCAATCCATGCATCCGGAATATTCCGTCGGCTGCGATCCGGCGACGAACGGAATGGCCCGGGCGTTGGGACAGTTTTCGTCGGCCAGCAGCGGTGCCGGCCAGTCGATCCAGAACCACTCCAGGCCGGCCGGCCACTGGCGCGTCATGGCTTCCTGCGGCAGCGCGTCGAACAGCCGCGCCCAGACCGGCAATGCCGTAGCCGCGCCGCTGACACCGGCCGGCTGGTTGTCGTCACGCCCCACCCACACCACGGCCAGCCACTGCGAGGTGTAGCCGGCGAACCAGGCGTCGCGGCGGTCGCTGGTGGTGCCGGTCTTGCCGCGCACGCTGGCCGCCCGCGCCGGCTCGTTTTCGAGTCGCCAACTCAGACTGGCGCCGGTGCCGGTAGTGGCTGCCTGTTCAAGCGCGAAGTCCAGCAGGCCCAATGCTTCGCGATCCCGGATCGGGCGCAACCGCATCGGGTAGCGCGCGATGCCCTCGCCGTCGCTGTTGACGACATCGGTTATTGCGCGCAAGGGTGTTGAATAGCCTCCGCTGGCAAGCGGCTGGTACAGTTGCGCGACCTGCATCGGCGAAAGATCCACCGCGCCCAGGAAGGCTGCCGGGTGACGGGCGGCACCGGGCGCGACTCCCAGTTGCTCCAGTAGCCGGAACAGGGGACCCACGCCCACCTGCAGGCCGATCCGGACCGTGGCCTGGTTGTAGGAATTGGCCAGCGCGTCCAGCAGGGTCACCGTGCCGTGGCTGGTTTCATCATAATTGCGCGGGCTCCAGTCCGGCCGCCCCGGCTGCGGAACGCTCAGCGGTTCATCCTCGACCGGTGTGACCAGCGTGAACCGGCCCGGGTCGGCCAGTGCCAGCAGGTACAAAAACGGCTTGATCACCGAACCCACCGGCCGGCGTGCATCCAGCGCCCGGTTGAAGCCGGAGCGACGGTAGTCGCGATCCCCCACCAGCGCGCGCACCTCGCCCGAGTCCGGCTGCGCCAGCACGATTGCACCCTGCAACCCGCCGGACTGCGATGCGACCCCGGCCAGGCCTTCGGCCAGTGCCCGCTCGGCATGCCGTTGGGCCAGCGGACTCAGCGTGGTATAGATCCTCAAGCCTTTCTCGCGGAGGTCGGATTCCGGGTAGTCGGCCTTGAGTTGTCGCTGCACCAGGTCCATGAACGCCGGATGCACGCGGCTTCGTGCCAGATCGCCCACGCTGGCGCCCAGCGCTCGGCCCAGTGCGCTGTCGAATTCGTCGCGATCGATCAGCCCGGTTTCGAGGAACATTCGCAGCACCAGATCGCGGCGTGCTCGCGCGCGCTCCGGATTGCGCACCGGGTTGTACCAGGATGCCCCGCGCACCATGCCGACCAGCAGTGCAATCTGGTCGGTCGCCAGTGATGAAACCGGCAGGCCGAAATAGTACTCGGCCGCGCGGCCGAAACCGTGGATGGCCTGGCCGCCGATCTGGCCCAGGTACACGTCGTTGAGATAGGCTTCGAGAATTTCGGCTTTGCTGAAACGCGCCTCCAGGCTGATTGCCATGACGGCTTCGTTGAATTTGCGCAGCAGGTTGCGGTCGGGGCTCAGGAACAGGTTCTTGACCAGTTGCTGGGTAATGGTGCTGCCGCCCTGGACCACACCGCCGGACCGGAAGTTGCTAATCAGTGCCCGGCCAATGGCCTTGGGGTCGATGCCGTGGTGATAGCGAAACCGACGGTCCTCCACGGCCTGGATGCCGGCCACCAGCAGGGTGGGGAACTCGGCCAGCGGAATCAGCGTGCGGTCGCGCTCGTCAAACGGCAGCAGGCTGCCCAGTTCCGCCGGCGGCAGCCGCACAAGGTCCACGTTATTGCCCTGGCGATCTTCGACCGCCGCGACGCGATTGCCTGCAATGCTGACGGCAATCGTCCGGGCGCGCTGGGTGCCGTCGGAGAATTCGAGTTTAGGCAGGGCCAGCGTATAACGGTTGCCATTGCGGACAAATCTTCCCGGAAGCAACGGCCGGGTTTCGCGCATGCCGGCGGCTTCCAGCTCCAGCTCCAGGTCGGCGCGCGACAGCGCCCGGCCCGGATAGAGTTCCAGCGCGCGGGCGTAGACGCGGCCGGCCTGCTTCCACTGGCGTTCGACGAAGCGCTCTGCCGCATGCTGGTCCAGGTACCAGATCCACGGCCCGAAACAGCCGAGCAGCAATGCCGCCAGAAACGGCAGGACAATGCGGGCCCGGGTTCGGTTGCCGCCGGACCGGGAGGTGCGCCCCCCGGATCGGTGTTTTCGGGCCTTTGCAGCACTCATGTACGGATGCTCTTGTTCAGATGCAAAAGGCGGGCTGATCGCGGATAATGGGCGGCTGCGTATTGCCGGGTTCAGTCATCATGACCCTCGATTATAGATTCCGGCTGGCCGGGCGAGTTGACGCGTGGGCCGGTAGCTGTTGCCGGGGCGACGAATGAGCGAAAGAAGGCCACATGACGCCGCGTTGCTGACGGTACTCTGGTTTTCGCATTCCGGGGTGAACGATTCCGCGGCGTGCCGAACCGTGGTGGAGCAGTGCCCGGGCCCGGTGGCGGCCGTCGGGCCGGCACTTGACGATTCCGGCGTCGGGCAATGGTACCCGTCCGAAGCCGGGGTGCTGGACCGGATTGCCGCCGACCATCCCGAACATGCCATTTTGCTGCTGCGCGTCGGCCTGGTTCTGCCGCCGCGGTTTTTCACCGTGGTCGACGCCGTGGTCGACGACTGTCGCGAGTTGCTGCCGCATTGCCGGACCGTGGTGTTTCCCGGCAATTACGATCTGCGCGTCGATCCGTTTGCGGGTCTCGGATGCCGGACCGCGGACCTCGAGACGACCATCTACTGGATCGGCGACCGGTGCGGGCAATGGCTACAGTCGCCGCCGTCGGATTGCCTGCTGTTCGCGGCCGGTATTGCCAGCGGCGAGCCAGCCGCCACCGGCGCACGCCGCGCGCTGCTGATCGATGACGGATACGTCGTCGATCCGGCAATTGCCGATGGCCCCGAATCGATTGCTCCGGCCGATGACGAGGCGATGGAATTGCCGCCGCTGGGGCATCTTCGGATGCGTGCCGAATCGCTGCTGACCGAAGGTCTGCCGCGCCTGCCGCGGCCGGACGATTGGTTGCACGGTCGGTTGCAAGATCGGCAGGTTACGTTGCACATCGCGCATAGCTGGGGCGGCGGGGTCTGGCAATGGATCGCGGATCTTGCCGCCGGCGATCCGGGGCAGGTGCACCTGGTGTTGGTCGCGGCCTCGGACGGGCCGGGACGCACCTGTGGTCGTGTTCTCAAGCTGTGCGCGGCAGGCCCGGGACGCGGCGTGATCCGTGAATTCGCGCTAAGCCCGATGATTGAAGCGGTTGCCGATCGTCACGAGGCCTACGCGCAGCACCTGAAGGCGATCATTGCGCGCTTCGACGTAGCCCGTATCGTGGTGTCCTCGCTGGTTGGCCACTCGTTGGACTGCTTGCGAACGGGCATACCCACGCTTGTCGTGCTGCACGACTTCTTTCCGCTCTGGCCGCTGCTGGATCGGGATCCGATGCCGTTCATCAAGCGCGACGGCGGCGATCCCGACCGGGCGCGGACGACCGCGCTGCGCGAACACCCGGATTCGATGAGATTCCAGCCGGGCGATCCGGAGTACTGGAACGACACTGCGCGGGCCTGGATCGAAGCCCTCAAAGCCTACGATCTGGCACTTTGCGCACCCACGCAGCACGTGATCGAAAGTATCCTCGCCCTGGCGCCTGATGCCGGATTGAAGGTTGATCGCGTGCCGCACGGTTTTCGGCCATTCGAGGCTATGGCCGAATTGCGGCCGCCGGAGGTCGGTGCGCCGCTGCACCTGCTGATTCCGGGCCGTTTGAGCACTGGCAAGGGGCGGGCTTTGCTGCAGCAGGCGCTGCCGCGTCTGGCTGCGAAGTTCGCCGACCGGCTGCGCCTGACCGCGCTGGGCTGCGGGCGCGAAGGGTTGGCGCTGATGGGCCGGGCCGGAATCGACCTGGTGCCGGAGTACCGGCGCGAGGACCTGCCGAAGCTGGTCGCTGAGCTGCGGCCGCATGCCGCGCTGCTGCTGTCCACGGTGCCCGAGACTTGGAGTTACACGCTCAGCGAAATGCGAGCGCTGGGGCTGGTGCCGGTCGCAACCCGGGTGGGAAGTTTTGCCGAACGCATTGAGCACGACCGCGACGGCATTTTGTTCGAGCCGGATGCCGATGCCCTGGTGGCCACGATCGAACGCCTAGCAGCCGATCCGGAGCGGCTGACCGACCTGGCACGGGCGGCCAGGCCCGAGAGAACCCTGGCCGAGGTGGTGGCCGACATCGACCGAATCTGTCCGGGTTGTTCGACCGGTGGAAAATCCGCAGCGGGTTTCCGGCCGATGGCCCCGCCGGAGACGACCTGGGCGATGCAGGCCGGACAGCTTGCCACGGCCCGTGCGCGTGCGGCGCGGGCCCGGCGCGAACACCTGCGGATGCAAGTTGAACTGGAAAAGCGAACGCGCTGGGCCGAGACCATGGAGCGGCAGTTCCGCGGCAGGACCGAGTGGGCCAGGCGTCTGGAGGCGCAGGTGCTTGATCTCGGCCAGGCGCTCGAGCGTCAGGACCGCGAGTATCACGAACTGTCGGATCGCTATCGGGACCTGAATGCCGAACACACCGAGTTGGCGGGGCAGTACCAGGAGCTCGCGCAGCAGCATGACCAACTGCGTCAGCGGCACGAGGCGCTTGGGCGGCAGCATGAGGCGCTTGGACAGCAGCATGAGCAACTGCAGGAGCAATTCAATGCGGTTATCAACAGCCGGTCGTGGAAGCTGACCCGGCCGTTGCGCTTCGTCCGCCGGGTGGTAACCCGCAAGCGGCTGCGCCAGCTGGCCAATCCGTTGCAGTGGATCCGCATGACCCGGGTGTTTCTGTTTTATTGGCGTTCGCAGGGCTTTCGCGGTGCGCTGGACGCGCTGCAGCATCCGCCGCGCGAGGAACCGCAGAACGCGGCCTTCAGCGAGGAACAACTGGCGCGTCCCGACGACGTGACCGGGCCGGTTCGGTTGGATGCGTCGGACCAACCCGTTGCAAGCGTGATCATTCCGGTCTACAACCAGCTGGCCTACACCGCGTCTTGTCTGCAAAGCATTGCTTCGGCTGCTACACAGATCGACTTCGAGGTGGTGGTCGTCGACGACGCATCCAGCGACGACACGCGCTCGTGGCTGGAACAGTGCAGCGGCGTGGAGGTGCTTCGCAACCGCAGGAACAAGGGTTTCATCGCCACCTGCAATCGTGGTGCAAAGCGGGCGCGCGGCCGCTACCTGGTGTTTCTCAACAACGATACCCGGGTGACCGACGGTTGGCTGGACGCCCTGATCGCGACTTTCGAAAAACATCCGGATGCGGGCATTGTCGGGGCCAGACTGGTATTCGCCGATGGCACCCTGCAGGAAGCTGGCGGGATCGTGTTCCGCGACGGCAGCGGCTGGAATTTCGGCCGCGGTGACAATCCCGACCGACCCGTTTATGGTTTCGTCAGCGAGGCCGATTACGTCTCCGGCGCCTGTCTTGCGATCGCCAGCGATCGCTTCCAGGCGCTGGGCGGCTTCGACACGCACTACGCCCCGGCCTATTACGAAGATACCGACTTGTGTTTCAAGGTGCGCCAGGCCGGATTGAAGGTACTCTACCAGCCCGCGGCCACGGTGATTCATTTCGAAGGCGCGACCTCGGGGACCGATGAAAGCACGGGCGCCAAACGCTACCAGGCCGTTAACCGGGACAAGTTGCGCGAGCGTTGGGCCGATGTGCTTCAGGCCCATCCCGACAACCCGGGCGAGTTCAGCACGACGAATGCCCGGCATTACCGCTACCGCAGATTCCAGCACACGGCGCTGGTGATCGACGCGGTGACGCCGATGCCGGATCACGATTCGGGCTCGATGCGGATGTTCGCCATGCTGCAACTGCTCGGCGAACTCGGGTACCGGCCCAGTTTCATGCCGCAGAATCTTGCCTGGTCCGGCCGGCATTCGGTGGATCTGCAACAGGCCGGGGTCGAGGTGCTGACCGGTCCCTGGGTGCACCATCCGGAACAGTGGCTGGCCGAATTCGGCCACGAGCTGGATCTGATCATCGTCAGTCGCCATTACGTGCTGGCGCCGATGCTGAAGATGCTGCGCAAGTTCTGCCCGCAGGCAAGGCTGGTGTTCGATACCGTCGACCTGCACTTTTTGCGCGAGCAGCGCGAAGCTGAACTGACCGGCAAGCCGTCCGCTGTGCGGGCCGCAAAGAAGACGAAAAACGAGGAATTGGCGCTGATACGCGAGGCCGATGCGACCCTGGTGGTCAGCGAATTCGAGCGCAAGCTGCTTGCCGAACTGACCCCCTCGGCGCGGGTTTCGGTGGTCTCCAACATCCACTCGCTGCAACCGCCGGGCAAGCCCTTCGATCAGCGCGATGGACTGGTGTTCGTGGGCGGGTTCCAGCATCCGCCCAACCGGGATGCGGCCGATTGGCTGATCGACGGGATTCTGCCCGAAGTGCGGCGCGAATTGCCGGAGATCACCGTGCACATCATCGGTAGTAACATGCCCGATGAGCTCAAGCAGCGCCAAGCGCCGGGCGTGCGGATTCACGGCTTTGTCGCCGATCTCGAACCGTTCATGTCCGGATGCCGGATATCGGTCGCCCCGCTGCGCTATGGCGCCGGTGTCAAGGGCAAGGTCAACCAGGCGATGAGCCACGGCCTGCCGGTGGTGGCGACCCGGTGTGCCGCCGAAGGCATGTACGTCGAGCACGACCGCGACATCCTGATCGCAGACGATGCGAGCTCATTCGCGGCCGAAGTCTGCCGGCTGTATCGCGACCGCGAACTTTGGCAGCGGCTCGCTGAAAACGGCCGGATCAATGTGGAGCAGTACTTCTCGCTGGATGCCGCGCGCAAGGCGCTGCAAGCGCTGCTGGCCGAGCTGGAGGTCGACGACTGAAACAGGAAAGATTGGAACCGCAGATTACGCAGATTTACGCAGATGAGGGATAAAGACAGTCAATAATCTGCGCGAATCTGCGTAATCTGCGGTTACGCTTTTCATGAGGGGGTCAACGCAGCCGGCGGACCGAGCTGACGTTGGTGATCGATTGCAACTTGCCCAGCAGCGCGCTGAGCTGTTCCAGGTCTTCGACTTCCAGGGTCAGCGTGATGGTTATGGCTTCGGGCTGCTCGCCGCGCTCTGCATGCATGGCGCTGACGCTCAGGCCGTGGTTGGAGATCACCGCGCCGATATCCTTGATCAGGTCGCGCCGGTCCCAGGCATCGATCTTTACCCGTACCGGGTAGCGGGTTCGGGCGCTTTGGCTCCAACTCACCTGGATTCGCCGTTCGGGTTGTCGCCGGGCCAGTCGCAGGTACTGGGGACAGTCTTCGCGATGGATGCTGACCCCTCGCGTGCGGGTAATGAAACCGGCAATCGGGTCGCCCGGCACCGGTTGGCAACAGCGCGCGAGCTGGTACATCAGGTTGCCCACGCCCTCGATCCGGACTTCGCTGCCGGGATGATCGGGTTCGCGCGCGGCTGGTCGCCGGAACGGCAGGTCGGGTTTACCGGCCCCGTGGTCGGTGTGCAGGCGCAGCACCGACTGGCCGATCTGGCTTGCGGTCAGGTCGCCGGCGCCGACCGCGGCCAGCAGGTCGTCAATCCGGCGGAAGTTGTATTGCCCGGCGACCGGCTGGAGGTTCGCTTGGGTCAGATCAAGCCGTTTGAGTTCGGTTTCCATCGCCGCTTGCCCGGCGGCCAGATTCTCGTCGTAGTTGAGCTGGCGGAAATAATGCCGCACCTTGGCCCGGGCTCTGCCCGAGCGCAGATAGCCCAGTTGCGGGTTCAGCCAGTCCCTGGAAGGGTGGGCCTGGTTGGAGGTCAGCACTTCGACCCGGTCGCCGTTGGCCAGTACATGGGTCAGCGGCACGATGCGGCCGTTGACCTTGGCACCGCGACAGCGATGCCCGACTTCGGTATGCACGTGGTAGGCGAAATCCAGCGCGGTGGCCCCCTGGGCCAGGTCGATCACGTCGCCCCTGGGGGTGAGCACGTAGACGCGGTCCTCGCTGGTCAGCGATTCGAAGTTCTCGATCAGGGTTTCATCGGCATGGCTGGTGTCGCGCGCTTGGCCGCGCCCCTGTTCACGATCGTCTTCACCGCCCTCAATCAACTGGCGCATGACGCCGATGCGTTGCTCCAGCGCGCTGTCGCGCGGCCCGCCCTCCTTGTAGCGCCAGTGCGCGGCGACCCCGAATTCGGCATGCTCGTGCATCTCACGGGTGCGGATCTGGACTTCGAACACGCGCCCCTGGATACCGCGCACGGCCGTGTGCAGCGAACGGTACAGGTTGGGCTTGGGGTTGGAGATGTAATCGTCGAACTCGCCCGGCACCGGCTGCCAGTGACTGTGGACCAGGCCCAGGACCGAATAGCAGCCGGCCAGGTCGTCGACCAGTATGCGTACCGCGCGCACGTCGAACAGCTGGTGAAAATCAAGCCCCTTGCGCTGCATCTTGCGCCAGATCGAATAGTTGTGCTTGGCCCGGCCGCTGATCTCGTGTTCGATGCCGGCTTCGTGCAGCCGGGACGATAGCTGCTGCATGAACGCGTCGATGTAGCGTTCGCGCTCGTCGCGCTGTTCGGCCACCAGCCGCTCGATGCGTGCGCAGACCTCGGGTTCAAGGTAGCGAAACGCCAGGTCCTCCAGCGGCCCCTTGAGCTGCCAGATGCCGAGCCGGTTGGCCAGTGGGGCGTGTATGGCGCGGGTCTCGCGCGCCAGCGCCCGGCGCGTGTCTTCATCGCGCGCGACCTGCATGCGGGCCAGCTGCCAGGCCAGCACCAGCAGGACTACGCGCACGTCGTAGATCAGCGCAAGAATCAGCCGCCTCAGTCCCTCGGCGCGGCTGGAGGACTCGGGCAGGTAGCGCTGATCGAAATGCACCACGCGGCGGAACTGCTCGACCAGCCCCGAAGCATCTTCGCTGATTCCGGCCGCGACATACCCCGCCTGCGGGCCGGCAACGACCATCAGTGCTGCCAGGACCGTGGTCCGGTCGGGCGAAAGCGGCTCGAGGTCCTTAAGTATGCGCCGGGCGAGTTCGGCGTCGGCCTCCGATCGTTCCTCCAGGGCCAGCGCCGCCGCGGCGATGGCCGGGTCGCTGCCGATCTCGGCGGGGTAGTGGCCGAGGACGCGGCTCAGCGATGTTTGCGATTTGCGGACCATGATCCGTGGTGACCAGTCATGCCGCCGGCGTCATTTGTCCAGCAGTCCGGCCTCGGCCAGACGCTGGCGATACCGGGCCTTGTTGGCCTGCATCTCCCGACCCAGCCGGTACAGGAAATCCCAGGCATAGATGCCGGTGTCGTGACCGTCGTCGAAGTGAAGTGCGACGGCGTAGCTGCCGATCGGTTCGATCGATTCGATATTGACCTTGCGCTTGCCGGTCAGCAGCTTCGGCTCCGACAGGCCGTGTCCGCGGACTTCGGCGGACGGCGAGTGGGTGCGCAGGTACTCGCAATCGAGCTCGAATGTCTCGCCGTCGGCAAATTCCAGCACAAGGATCCGGCGCGAGCGCTCCAGCCTCATTTCCAGCAGTTCGGGCGTGGTCATTATTGTCCGGCAGAGTAATACGTCGGCGATCCCGGGCCCACGGGCATATCCAGACCGAAGGTCCAAAGCAGGAACAGCAACGACCAGCTCACGATGAAGAACATGGAATACGGCAACATGGTGGCGACCATGGTCCCGATGCCGAAGTTCTTGTTGTAGCGCGTCGCCCAGGCCAGGATCAGTCCGAAGTAGCTCATCATCGGGGTAATGATGTTGGTCGATGAATCGCCGATCCGGTAGGCGGTCTGGATGACTTCCGGCGAGTAGCCGATCAGCATCAGCATGGGAACGAAAATCGGCGCGGTCACCGCCCACTGCGCCGAGGCCGAGCCCAGCGACAGGTTGATCATGCCGCAGACCAGAATGAAGAACACGAACACCAGCGGACCGGTCAATTCGATGGCCTGCAGGAAGTTTGCGCCGGTCACCGCGGTGATCGCCCCGATATTGGTCCAGCCGAAGTAGGCCACGAACTGCGCGGCGAAGAACACCAGCACCACGTACAGTCCAAGCGTCGCGATCGCCGAGGACATGCCGTCGATCACGTCGCGGTCGTTTTTCATGGTGCCCACGGTCTTGCCGTAGGCAAATCCGGTGACCAGGAAGAATACGAAGATCCAGGCCACGATGCCGCGGAAGAACGGCGAGCGGATCATCTCGCCGGTGTCGGGGTTTCGCAGCGGTCCCCATTCGGGTACCAGCGTGACGGCCATCAGCGCAAATACGCCGGCGGCGGCCAGTCCGGCGGCTACCAAGCCCTTCTTTTCGTCCGACGACAGCGGCTGCATGGAGCGACCGTCGAGAATGCCTTCGTCGGCTTCGGACGGATCGTACTTGCCGAGTTTGGGTTCAACAATGAATATCGTCACCAGCGAGCCGATGATGGTGATCATGAAGGTCGAGAGCACCATGAAGTAGTAGCTGGCGGTGGCGTCGACGGTGTAGTCCGGATCGATCAACTGGGCGGCTTCCTCGGTAATGCCGGCCAGCAGCGGATCGATGGTGCCGATTAGCAGATTGGCGCTGTAGCCGCCGGAAACTCCGGCGAACGCCGCCGCCATGCCGGCCAGCGGATGCCTGCCCAGCGAATAAAATACCGCCGCAGCCAGCGGCACCAGCACCACGTAGCCCATTTCCGAGGCGGTATTGGACAGCACGCCGGCAAACACGATGGCCACGGTCACCACGTGTTTCGGCGCGTTGAGCACGATGCCGCGCACCAGCGCCGAGAGCATGCCGGACTTTTCGGCCACGCCCACGCCCAGCATGGCGACCAGCACCACGCCCAGCGGCGCGAAACCGGTGAAGTTGGACACCAGGTTGGTGACGATCATGCGTAGTCCGTCGGCATTGAGCAGGCTGACGGCACGAATCATGCCGTCGTCGGCCCGTCCGCTCATGCCCTCGGGGCGTGGATCGGACACGGCCAGATCCAGCCAGCCGAACAGGCCGGAAAGCAGCACCATGGCGAACGCCAGAAGCGCGAACAGCGTGACCGGGTGTGGCAGCAGATTGCCCAGCCACTCGACGCTGTCGAGGAATCGGGTGAACCAGTTGCGTTGGCTGCCGGCGTTGGTGTTGGTAGCGTTGTTTTCAGTCACGGGATGGCTGTGGAACTGTTGACGAATCGCGCATCATAGCAACATCGTCCACGCAAGCCGGGGTGATCTCGGCGTTCCGGGTCGAGCCGGCCTGGGCCGCAATCCGGAATCTGAGCTGCATCCGGTCCGAGACCCGCAGCGCGCCGCCGGCGGCCGAAAACGGTTCGATGCCGAAGTCCGACTGCAGCAGTTCGAACCGTCCAATGGCCTGAAGACGTTCCCCGGAGCGCACCACGGCGACCGGAACGTCAACCTCGCGCACGACGTCGCGCAGCCGGATTCGGGCCGTGACCACGGGCATCCAGTCCGGCCCGCGGACTGCCGTCGAGCGAATCGTGATTTCCGGGTGTTGCACGACATCGAGTACGCGTTCTCCGCGCATGTTGGACCGCGTGCCTTCGATGGCATCGGCATCGAGCATCGGTTCCAGGCCTTCGGCCCTGCGCCACTCGGGCCTGTCGACTTCAAGCAGCGTGGTGTCGATTTTCAGGTCCAGCCGGGCATCGGCGGAGTTGCTGCCGGTCACCACGCGGCCGGAAACAACCGCACCGCCGATGATATGGCTGTGGCCGAGACGGGCCATGGGGCCCTCCGGGTCGACTCGGATCAGTATTATGGATGGTTCCGTATCGACGTGATATAGCGTCTCGCCGGCTTGCGGGGCTCGGAATTCCGGCCATTCGGCAACCGTGGAGGCGGGTTCCCGCTTTGTTGGCGTACCGGCGCAGCCGATCAGCAGCGCGACCGGCAGGAGGGGAATGAATCGCGACAACATGTTCATGGACAATGCCGTATGGTCGGGTCAGAAACGAGATGGTAGCGCGCCTGAATGATACGGGTTAACAACACCAGCCAGGCCTACGGATTGGTCGCGCAAGCGCTGCACTGGCTCGTGGTCGTCGCGATTGCGGCCCAGTTCATCTGGGCCTGGCGCATCGATCAGGCCGAATCGATTCGCAGCGAGTTTCAGCTGGTCAACCAGCACAAGTCCATCGGCATGACGGTGCTGGGCCTGGTCGTTTTGCGTTTGCTGTGGCGGGCGTTCAACCGGCCGCCGGCGTTTCCTGCAAGCATGCCGGCCTGGGAAAGGGCTGCCGCGTCCAGCGCCCACTGGCTGCTGTATGCGCTGATCCTGGCCATGCCGTTGAGCGGCTGGGCCTACACCTCCGCGGCCGGATTCGGCCCGGAGTTCTTCGGCCTGCTCGACATTCCCGACCTGGTGGGCCAGAGCGAGCGTCTGGAGGAAATCTTCGGCGAGATTCACGAATGGCTGGCCATTGCCATTGCGACCGTTGTTGCGATTCATGTGCTCGCGGCCGTGCGCCATCAATTTATTCTCAAGGACGGATTACTCAGGAGAATGCTTCCGGTATGGAAATGAAATACATCACAGTGGCGATTGCCGCGGCCACAATTGCAGCGACAATCGTGCTGGCCGCGCCGGCAGCTGCGATAGCCGATGAAACCTGCTTCGCCGGCGACCATGAACAAGGAACGCTGGCGTTCTCCGGCGCCGTGGAGGGTTCGGCGTTCAGCGGAACATTCGGCAGGTTCTCGGTGACCTACTGCATGCCTGACGGCAAGCCCGCCGACGGGAGCATCGAAGTGCAGGTGGAACTGGCCTCGGCGGACTCCGGGAACCGTGAACGCGACGAGGCGCTCAAGGGCGAGGAATTCTTCGCCGTCGAACAGCATCCGCGGGCCGAATGGACCAGCAGCGCGATCGCGTGCGATGGCGACGGCTATGTCGCCGAGGGCGAACTGGCGCTGAAGGGCATTCGCGCCGGCCAGACGATTCGATTCACGCTCGCCCCGGACGGCGACGGCCTGGTGGCGCGCGGGGAATTCGTCATGAGCGGGGCCGCCGAGGTCGACCGGCAGCGCTTCGAGGTGGGCACCGGCGAGTTCGCCGATCCGGAGTTCGTGCGCAACCGGGTGGATGTGGACTTCGAGGTGCGGCTGACGGCGGGTGGCTGATTGATTGCATTAGTATCTTCCGGTTCCGCGAGACGCGGCCGCAAGCGTTAGAATCAACCGGTTGACGTTACTGAATCAATCGGAGAGAGATCGTAATGAATGCTGATTTTCGTTTTTTGCCCGCAATGGTGGCAATCGCCGGCGTGCTGTTTCTGTCCGGTTGCGACCGGCCCGAACCCGTAGCCTCCGAGCCGGATGCAACCGAGCAGACGACGCAGGCCGAAGAATCGGCCATCCGCGACATCCCCGAAGTGCCTGCCCGGGGTTTCGACATCGAGCGGTACTCGCATGACCTTCAGACGCTGGCCTCGGATGAGTTCGAGGGGCGGGCGCCCGGCTCGCGCGGTGAGCGCCTGACCGTCAACTACCTGGTCGATCAGCTTGCCGAAGCGGGTCTTCAGCCCGGTTTCGGCGACAGCTATCTGCAGCCGGTGCCCATGGTGGAGCTGACCAACCAGGAGCGGTCCTCGATCGCAGTGGAGCAGGGCGACGAGCAATTCGAGCTTTCCTATCCGGAGCAGATGATCATCGGCTCGCGCCGCCTGGGAACGGATTTTCACGGCGTGGCCGATTCCGAGCTGGTATTCGTCGGCTACGGCGTCGTGGCCCCCGAGTACGACTGGAACGACTACGCCGGGCTGGACGTGGAAGGCAAAACGGTGGTGATCCTGGTCAACGATCCGGGTTTTGCCGAGCCTGATTCCGGGTTGTTCAACGGTCGCGCCATGACCTATTACGGCCGCTGGACCTACAAGTACGAAGAGGCGGCGCGCCAGGGTGCGGCGGCCGCGCTGATCGTGCACGAGACCGAGCCGGCCTCCTACCCGTGGGAAGTGGTCACCAATTCCTGGTCGGGTCCGCAGTTCGAACTGGCCGCCCGGGGCGATGAACCGGTCATGGCGCTGGAAGGCTGGATTACCGTCGATACCGCAAACGATCTGTTTGCCCGTGCGGGACTGGATTTCGAGGCACAGAAGCTGCGCGCCGCCCAGTCGGACTTCGAGGCCGTAGCGCTTGACGCTCAGGTTACCGCCCGGGTGCGCAACAGCGTGCGCGAAGGCATGTCCTACAACGTTGGCGCGCGCCTGCTGGGCACCGAACGGCCGGACGAGGCCGTGGTCTACATGGCGCACTGGGATCACCTGGGCCGGAACATGGCGCTTCAGGGCTCGGCCGGAATATTTAACGGCGCGATCGACAATGCATCCGGCGTTGCCGCGGTACTGGAACTGGCGCGCATGCACGCCGCCGCCGGGCCGGCCGAGCGTAGCGCGATGTTCCTGCTGGTCACGCTGGAAGAATACGGCCTGCTGGGTTCGCGTCACTATGTCAACGATCCGGCATTCCCTGCGGCCGATACCGTTGCGGCGATCAACCTGGACGCTTTCAGCTTCATGGCCGGGCCGACCGAAGACATGGTGGTGGTCGGGCACGGCTCCTCGGAGCTCGAGGAGATCCTGGCCGCGACACTGGCCGAATCGGATCGTTACATTGTCGAGGAACCGACCCCGGAAGCCGGTTATTACTATCGCTCGGATCATTTCAACTTCGCGCGCGGCGGAATTCCCTCGCTGTATGCAAAGAGCGGCGTGGAGCACGTCGAGTACGGCCGGGAGCACGTGCTGGCCGCCGAGCGGGATTTTCGCGACAACCGGTATCACAAACCGGGCGATGTATACGACCCGGACTGGGATTTGCGCGGTATTGCGCAGGATGCCGCGGCGCTGTACCGGGTTGGGCGTTACCTGACCCATTCCAATGCATGGCCGAACTGGTATGAAGGCAACGAATTCCGCGCAATCCGGGACCGTCAGCGACCTTGAGAATTCCCCGCAGGGTGCGGAAGCTCTCAAATAGCCGGAAACCTGCCCGCTTCGGCAGGCAGGCTTCCGGCTATTGGCATGCTCATTGCATGAATATGGCATGAGCAATGCCTGCCAGACGATCGGCCCGCCTTCGGCCACGAACGCCGCCATGACCACCGGCGAAGTGAACCGGCTGGCGCGCGCTTTCGAGCACTCCGCCGCGGGCATCGCGCTGCAGAGTCCCGATGGCGTCTGGCTGGAAGTCAATCCCGCATTCTGCGACATGGTCGGATATGGCCGCGACGAACTCGTTGGCAAGTCGTTCACCGGGATCACTCACGCCGAGGATATCGAGCGAAGCCTGCAACAGCTCGATCGATTGAACCGAAAGGAAATCAGCAGTTTTCGATTCGACAAACGCTACATCCACGCCAGTGACCACGAGGTCTGGGTTCGACTGGATGTATCCATGGTTCTCGATAGCGAAGATCGTCCCGAACTCATTATTACCCAGGCGCACGACATCACCGCCAGTCGCCGGATTCGCGAGCAGCTTGCCGAAAACGAAGCCCGACTTGGTTCCATCATCCGGTCGATGGCCGAGGGCGTGATCGTCATCGAGACGGATGGAAGATTTTCGGTCGCCAATCAGCGTGCGGCGCAGATTCTGGGTACTGTCCCAGGCGCGCTTGAATCGTTGTCGCTGCTGGAGTTCGATTCCCACTGCTGGCGGCTGGATGGAACGCCGATTCCTTTGGACGAGTTTCCGGCCTCCGTGACACTGGCCACGGGTCGACCCCAGCGCGAAGTCATAATGGGCCTGGAGTGTGCGTATTCCGGTGAACGTGAACACTGATTCCGGCCCAACGTGAACACCTGTTT
>JBBDSL010000042.1:0-8814 GCA_040904965.1 Wenzhouxiangellaceae bacterium | reverse complement strand
TCTTCCCATTCCATTGGTGTTCTTGGCGTCTTCGCGTCTTGGCGAGAGCAAAAAATTGATCCGGAAAAACCAACCCAAAAAATGTGCTCAGCCGCCGTTATTTCTCCTTGCACATCGTACACTTGGCGCCCTCTCCGAGCGAAACATCTACCCACAGATTTTGCGGAGGAGCCGTAAATAGTTACTGCTTTCCAGTTTGCTCTTCATCCACTCCCCGCGTTATAGTTACTGATTACCTTTACGCGTTTCGGCTGGATTCCCAGTGGACAAGATCATCATTCGGGGTGCACGCACGCACAACCTCGCGAATATCGACCTCGAACTGCCGCGCGACAAGCTGATCGTGTTTACCGGCTTGTCGGGTTCGGGCAAGTCCTCGCTGGCTTTCGACACCATTTACGCCGAAGGGCAGCGGCGCTATGTCGAGTCGTTGTCGGCCTATGCCCGCCAGTTTCTTTCGATGATGCAGAAGCCGGATCTCGACCATATCGAGGGCCTGAGTCCGGCAATCTCGATCGAGCAGAAGGCGGCCAGCCACAACCCGCGCTCCACTGTCGGGACGGTGACCGAGATTCACGACTACCTGCGGCTGATGTTCGCCCGCGTCGGCACGCCCCGCTGTCCGGATCACGGCGAACCGCTGGACGCACAGACCGTCAGCCAGATGGTCGATACGGTGCTCAATCTGCCCGAGGGCACCCGGCTGATGCTGCTTGCACCGGTGGTGCGCAACCGCAAGGGAGAGCATGCCAATCTACTGCGCGACCTGCGCGCCCAGGGATTCGTTCGCGCGCGCATCGACGGGACGGTCTACGATCTCGACGGTGACCTGCCGACGCTGGGACTGCGCCGCAAGCACACCGTCGAGGCGGTGGTCGATCGCTTCAAGGTGCGCGATCCCGACACCGAGGCCGGGGCAAGCCTGACCCAGCGGCTGGCTGAGAGCCTGGAGACGGCGCTGGCACTGGCCGATGGTATCGCCGTCATCGCGCCCCTGCCGGCGCGCAGCGACGATGAGGACAGCGCGGATCCAGCGCTGGCCGAAGTGTTGTTTTCGGCGCGCTTTGCCTGTCCGGTATGCGACTACAGCCTGCCCGAGCTGGAGCCGCGGATGTTTTCGTTCAACAACCCCAACGGCGCCTGCCCATCGTGCGACGGCCTGGGCCACAAGCAGTTCTTCGACCCCGACCGGGTGGTGGGCAACCCGGAGCTGAGCCTGGCTGGCGGCGCGATTCGCGGCTGGGACCGGCGCAACGCCTATTACTTCCAAATGATCCAGTCGCTGGCCCGGCACTTCGATTTCGAGCCCGAAACGCCGTTCGGCGAGTTGCCCGAACGGGTGCGCGAAGTCATCCTGCACGGCAGCGGCAGCGAGCGGATCAGCTTCAGGTACTTCGGCGATGGCGGCACCCAGTCGCGCAAGCATCCGTTTGTCGGCATCATCCCGAATCTGGAGCGGCGCTATCGCGAGACCGATTCCAGAATCGTGCGCGAGGAGCTTTCGCGCTACATCTCCGAGCAACCTTGTCCCGCATGCCACGGCCAGCGCCTCAACGCCGCCGCGCGCAACGTTTTCATCGACAACAGGTCGCTGCCCGAAATCGCGTCGTGGTCGATCGAACAGTGCCTGGAGTTCTTCGATACGCTGAAACTGGACGGCTGGCGCGGCGAGATTGCCGGGCGAATTCTCAAGGAAGTGCACGAGCGCCTGCAGTTCCTGGTCAATGTCGGGCTGGATTATCTTACGCTCGATCGCCAGGCCGATTCGCTGTCCGGCGGCGAAGCGCAGCGCATCCGGTTGGCCAGCCAGATCGGTGCCGGACTGGTCGGGGTGATGTACGTGCTCGACGAGCCGTCCATCGGACTGCACCAGCGCGACAACGCGCGCCTGCTCGAGACCCTGGTGCGTCTGCGCGACCTGGGTAATACCGTGATTGTCGTCGAGCACGACGAAGAAGCGATCCGGGCGGCCGATCACATCGTCGATATCGGCCCGGGCCCCGGGGTGCACGGCGGGCGCATCGTCTATTCGGGCGCGCCGGCCGGGGTACTCGATTGCCAGGACTCGCTGACCGGCGATTACCTTTCCGGCCGCAAGGTCATTGAAATCCCGCAACAGCGGATCAAGCCCAACAAGAAGAAAATGTTCCGGCTGTCCGGTGCAACCGGCCACAACCTGGATTCGGTGGACCTGGAGATTCCGGCTGGCCTGTTCGTCTGTGTTACCGGCGTGTCCGGCTCGGGCAAGTCGACACTGATCAACGATACGCTCTACAAGCTGATGGCGCGCGAGCTCAACGGCGCCTCGGAGAACCCGGCCCCGTTCGAGTGTCACGAAGGTCTGGAACTGTTCGACAAGGTCGTCGACATCGACCAGAGCCCGATCGGCCGCACGCCGCGCTCCAACCCGGCGACCTATACCGGGTTGTTCACCCCCATCCGCGAGCTGTTCGCCGGCACCAAGGAGGCCCGGTCGCGGGGTTACAAGCCTGGCCGGTTTTCGTTCAACGTCAAGGGTGGTCGCTGCGAGGCCTGCCAGGGCGACGGCATGGTGCGCGTGGAAATGCATTTCCTGCCCGACATCTTCGTGCCCTGCGACGTCTGCCACGGCAAGCGCTACAACC
This sequence comes from Wenzhouxiangellaceae bacterium, assembly GCA_040904965.1. GTDB lineage: Bacteria > Pseudomonadota > Gammaproteobacteria > Xanthomonadales > Wenzhouxiangellaceae. The sequence goes on along the minus strand of JBBDSL010000042.1, from coordinate 6,190 downwards.
GCGAGACGTTGACGGTGAGCTACAAGGGCAAGAACATCAGCGAGGTGCTGGAAATGACCGTCGAGGACGCCTTGACGTTCTTCCAGCCGGTGCCGGTGGTGGCCAGGAAGCTGCAGACCCTGATGGATGTGGGCCTGAGTTACATCACCCTGGGCCAGTCGGCGGTCACGCTGTCCGGCGGCGAGGCCCAGCGCATCAAGCTGGCGCGTGAGCTTTCCAAGCGCGATACCGGCAACACGCTGTACATCCTGGACGAACCGACCACCGGGCTGCACTTCCACGACATCAAGCATCTGCTGGCCGTACTGCACCGGTTGCGCGATGATGGCAATACCGTGGTGGTCATCGAGCACAACCTGGACGTGATCAAGACCGCCGACTGGATTATCGACCTGGGTCCTGAAGGCGGCGTGCGTGGCGGCAAGATCATCGCCACCGGCACGCCGGAACAGGTCGCGCGCCAGAAGAGTTCGTACACCGGGCAATACCTGGCCGGAATGCCCGGCCTGGGACGCAAATCGCGCAAGGCGGGATGAGGCGGGTGGCAGGAAACGACCTTGGCATAAAAAACCTGGAACCGCAGATTTCGCAGATTCGCGCAGATTATTGAGTATGAATCTGCGTAATCTGCGGTTACAAGGTTTTTGAATCTGCACGGTCCAGCAGGTGAAAGGGACTACAATGGCCGGCCTTGTCGCAACAGCATTTCAAGCGAGTCGCATATGTCGGAATTCAGGATTGAGCTTGACGTCCGTTGGGGGGATGTCGATTCATTTGGCCACGTCAATAACGCCGTGTTTCTGGCGTATCTGGAGCAGTGTCGCAGCGAGTGGATGAGTTCGGTGCCGTGTCACTGGCAGGAGGGCGAGGCCGGTCCGGTGGTGGCCAACATCAACATCAACTACCGCCGGCCGATTTATTGGCCCGAGCGGGTCGCGGTCACGCTCAAGCCGGATTCTCCCGGCCGCTCCAGCATCAAGCTTGAAAGCGAACTCCGGTCGGTGCCCCGGGGCGACAAGGAGAAATCGGTGCTGTACGCCGATTCCACCGTGACCCTGGTGTGGATCGACAAAAAGAGCGGCGAGTCGGTACCGCTGCCGACATCGATCCGGGAACTGGGTCAGCAGACCTGAGCCCAATGAATCAAAAGCTGCCGCTGACCGACAGCAGTATCGAGCGTCCGCGCCGCAGGTCGCGCAATTCGCGGAATGCCACTGGACTGGCATCGCGCGGGCCGTCGAATACCGTTCGATCGCGCAGGAATTGGCGGTCGAGCAGGTTCTGTACGGTAAGCTGCATCTTCACCCCGAAGTAGCGGGTGGTTTCGATGAACGCCTCCACGTCCACGCCGCGATCATCGATATCGAGCTCGTCGAGCTCGAAACGCACCGAGCGGTCGGCGTATTCGGTCTCGATGCCCCAGGCCCAGCGGGCACCGACCAGATCCTGGCGAAGTTCGCCTTCCAGCGCATAGCGTCGACGACCCGAAAAGCGGCGGTCGGCGCCGCTGACCGGGTCGGTCACGCTTGAATTCTCCCAGCGGGCTTCGAGATCGATCCTGGCCTGCTTCATGCCTATCGAGTGCAATGGGAGTGCGCCTTCGGCGGTCAGGCCCCAGCGGCGCCCATCCCCGATATTGCCCGGCACCTCGAACTGGTTTTCGATCGGCAGCAGGTCCTGGACATCGTTGACCCAGTTGTGAAACGCGCTCAGCCTGGCGAACGCGATCGGACCGAACCGGCGCTCCGTCGACAGCTCCGCGACCCAGGTCTGCTGCGGTTCCAGGCCGGGATTGCCGCGCTCAATGTCGTCGTCGAAGAAATTCGCCGAACTGACAAAATCGCCGAAATTCAGTTGCGCGATCTCGCGTGCCAGACGAAGCCGGTTGATACTGCGCGCGTGCGGTGCGTGGACCAGGGTCAGCGACGGCTTGAAGAAGAAGAAATCCTGGTCGGGCGTGCCGTCGCCGCTCTGGCTGATGCGCGAGGCCTCGGCACCCAGTGCCGATTCCAGGCTGAAATCGCCAAGCTGCCAGGTGTCTCGAAGCTGCAGATCGCCCCGAAGTTCCTCGACCCGGTTGTTCGCGCCCGGGACATCGACCGGCACCAGCATGCCGTCCTGACCAACGCGCAGCACCAGCGTGTTGTCCAGCGAGTTCAGCGCGGTCTCCAGGTCGAGTTCCACCAGGTGATCGGTGTGCGCGTTCCAGTCGAGTTCGAGACGGGCGATGGATTCGCGATCGGTGGTATCTCGATCCGCCTGTCGCCGCAAATCGGCCGGCTGCGGCGCCACGATCAGCAGTTCTCTATCCTCGTCATCGGCGATACTGCTTCGGTGCAGGCCGATGATGCGGGCTTCCCATGCCGCCGCCGGCTGCCATTCCAGATTTCCGCCAAGCTCGATATCCAGTTGCGTGTCATCCGAGCGCTGGTTCAGGTTGAACGCATTTTCGGGCGCGGCAACCGGGGTGCGCCGGGATCGTTCCAGAAAGTCCGAAAGGCGGTACCGGATCTCGCTGTTGAGTCGCAGCGTGGTCTCTCCCAGGCGTGAAGTGCTGTTTGCGTTGAGCCGTAGTTCCTGGCTCCGGCTGCGCTCGAACTCGTCGCGCAGCTCGGCCGGCACTCCGGACAGCAGCAGCGTCTCGTCGACCGTGTTGCCGAAGAACGAAGTGGATGCCGATATGCCGGCGCCCCAGGTTGTATCGCCGGAACGGTCGATGACCGACAGGCTGCCGGCTGGGGTGGGCGGGCCGCTGTCGGTATCCTGCTCGACGGTTGCGTCCCAGTTCCAGGAACGGCCGGAGGTATCGAGAACAACGTTGACCAGGGCCGACTGGCCTGCCGCATCGAATTTGCCGGTATTGCCGCGGATTAACTCGATTCGTTCGACACGGGCGGCCGGGATGCGCTGCAGGATGTTCGATACCCGATCCTGCTTGCTGCCCGGACGCTCGCCGTCGATCAGCACGTTGCCGCCGGCCCCGCCGAAGCCGCGGCTTGAATCGCCGTCGTCGATCTGGAAACCGGGAACCTGTTCGACCATGTCGCGCGCGCTGACGGGATTGTAGGCGCCGAAGAACGATGCCGGATATACAACCGTGTCGTCCGATTCGGGACTGTCTGGCTGGGGCACTGGCTGGGCGAGCAGCGACGTGCCGCAGAGTATCGATGTCAGCACCAGCGTCAGCGCTATTGCTGTGGATCCGGACAGATTCATCATTCAGTCGAGCCTGCGCAAACGTCCAAGCCTATACCGGCGGGAGCGGGCGCGCCTGAGCCGTTAGTCATGTAGCGCCCCGGTTCCCATCTACCATAAACTGTTCAGTTCGTGAATCCAACCAGGGAGTGAGGCATGAATCGTGAATCGCATCAAGTACCAATGCATTTGTGGATCGTCGGGATTGTCAGTCTGTTGTGGAACGCCATGGGCTGTTTCGATTACCTGGCGACCAAGCTGCAGCTTGACTTCTACATGAGCCAGTTCACCGAGGCGCAGCTGGAATACTTTTATTCGTTCCCGGCCTGGATGAGCGTGTTCTGGGCGCTGGGCGTGTGGGGTGCGCTGCTGGGATCGCTGGCGTTGCTGTTTCGCAGCCGCTGGGCGGTCGGCCTGTTCGCGGTGTCATTGCTTGGCATGATTGTATCGACGGTCTACACGGTATTCCTGAGCAGCGGCCTGGAGATCATGGGCACCGGCGGCACGATCTTCAGTGCAGTGATATTCGTGATCGGCGTGCTGCTGCTGGTCTACGCCCGACGGATGCACGCGCGCGGCGTCCTGGCCTGAGCCCATTCAACCGGAAGCATTTCGCCCGGCAGTGCCGGGCGAGATCCGACCTGAAACTGCGCCACTTCTGCTTGAGTTAGGGCTTTTGTAGACTTCGTGGATTGCGATGCAATCCGTGAGGTCTACTGAGACACGGCGCCAGTCAGGAATTCATTAATCTGCGTAGATCTGCGTAATCTGCGGTTGCGTTGTGTGGTCGAATAATCAACCGGCCGGCTGCTCCGGTGCTGCAGGCGAATCTGAGTCGTTGCCCCAGTCGGTCGCCTTTTGCTTGAGCTTCGAGAACTTCTTCGATACCTTGTCCAGCTTGCCTTCCCACTCGGGGTTCGGCTGCTGGCCTTCGGTGACCTTGAAGAACACCTGCATCAGCGCGGTCATGCCGATCGGTTCGATCACCGCCTGCTTGATGCCCCAGGCGAATACCACCGCGATGATCAGTGCCAGCGGGCCGGCCGCACCCGGGAACAGCGAGACCAGACCGGCCACCGGCGCCAGGATCAGCAGGAACACCAGGAAGGTCAGCCCCCAGATGATAAAGGCCAGCCAGAATGCGTTTTTCAGGAACGCCTTGTAGTTCTGCGCATACAGCACCAGCGCGGTGCGGCTGGCTTCCCAGGGGTTTTCGGCCCGAATTTTCATGTTGTAGGCCAGGATGACCTCGTCGAGATAGGTCAGCGACAGGTTGACGATGGTGTTGATGAATTTCACCAGGCCCTGGATGCCGGGGATCGGCAGGAAGTTGGCGATGGTGAAAAATGCCCGGTTGAAGGCCTTGAGCACGCCCTTGATGAGCTGGTCGACGCCGAACAGCACCGAAGACTGGGCGAAGCGTTCGCGCACCAGGCCCTGTGCGTAATCGATCTGGCCCTTGCCGCCCGGCAGTTCCCTGCCCTCCATGAGTTCTACCAGCACCGCGATATGCCCGGCCTTGACCAGGTAGAGCAGGTATTCGCGGATAAAATACATGATTGCGCCGGCGATGGTGAACCCGGCAATGCCACCCCAAAGACCCCCGGCCTCGGCCTCGCCCCCTATGGTGCCGATGCCGTAGCCGATGCCGGCGCCGATGCCGGTAATCAGCACATAGGCCAGCGTGATGCCGAAATAGATCAGAAACCGGAATACCAGGAATGGCAGGGTCCGCGCCATGAGCGAGATGATCTCGCCGAGCTTGAAATCCATCATTTTGTGTATGCTCCCTTGTGGTGTGGCGTCATGCAATCCATACGAAATCCGGCATCGAAACACGCCAACTCTAGCGGAATTGCAGCGCCCCGGCAACACTGCGGCAGATCGATGCTGTGCGATCAGGCGAAAAGCGGAAAAGCAGGACACGAAGAGCACGAAGAAGGCACGAAGGTCACGAAGAAAGCCTTCCGATTTACTGATCCAGTTTGCGCACGTCGACGAACTGGCCGCTTTCGCCCTTGCGCAGGTCGTCGAGCAGGCCCAGGATCGTCCCGGCGGCCTGGTCCGGGCCTGGCATTGCATCGGTGCCGCGGGCATCCTTGAGCTTCTGCACCGATGGGAACTCCTCGCTGTCGACCTCGCCGCACAGATAGTCCTGCATGGCCGTGTCGACCAGCCCGGGGGCCAGCGCGGTCAGGTGGGTGTCGGGCATTTCGTGGGCGTAGAGCCCGATCAGGTTGTTCAGGCAGGCCTTGGAAAGCGAGTAGCCGCCCCAGCCGTAATTCATGTTGACCGCGGCCCCCGAGGAGATCGCCACGATCTGCTCGACCGGCAGCTGGCGCTCGATGATCCAGTCGAGAATGACCTTGTTCGACCACACGTTGATGCGCATCATGTGCTCGAGATCGTGCACGTCGGTCTCGGAGATTTCGTGGATCTTGCCCAGGGTGCCGGCGTTGAGCACCACCAGGTCCAGCCGCAGGCAGTCCGAAAGCAGCCGCTCCAGCGCCTCGGGCAGGGTGTTGAGGTTGGACAGGTCGAAGCGCCGGTCGCGCAGGCCGTCGTTGTCGTGGATCGGGCAGCCGCTGCGACTCATGCCCCAGACAATCGCATCGCGTTCCAGCAGGGTTTTGGTCAGGCCCAGTCCCAGGCCGCTCGAGTTACCGGTGATCAGTACATTCATTGTTGTTCAAAAACCACGAATCGGGAAAGTCTGTCCACAGATTACACAGATTGACACGGATTTTTTTGTTTGTCATTACCTGGTTCGGTATCAAGCTCTGCTGAAAAGAAGTGTAACCGCAGATTACGCAGATTCTCGCAGATTTTTGAATATCTGAGCATCGGTTCCGGCGTCGCTGATGGCAGTCAATGCCCGTGGGCCGGTGCCGCCGGAACATGGACAAGTACTCGTTCCGATTCGTTCATGGCGATTGAAGTTACTAGTGGTCCTTCAACCTGATAAATTAGGATTCAGTTGGTCTGTCAGCGTTCA
>JBBDSL010000041.1:0-47667 GCA_040904965.1 Wenzhouxiangellaceae bacterium | reverse complement strand
GGCTGATCATCCTCTCAGACCAGCTACCGATCGTCGCCTTGGTAGGCTTTTACCCTACCAACTAGCTAATCGGACGTAGGCTCATCCTGCAGTGTGAGCTTTCAAGAAGAGGCCCACTTTCCTCCGTAGAGCGTATGCGGTATTAATCCGGGTTTCCCCGGGCTATCCCCCGCTGCAGGGCAGATTCCTACGCATTACTCACCCGTCCGCCACTCGTCAGCACCCCGAAGGGCCTGTTACCGTTCGACTTGCATGTGTTAAGCATGCCGCCAGCGTTCAATCTGAGCCAGGATCAAACTCTTCAGTTTAAAAGCTAAAGCTTTCGAACTACAGAACTGACCCCGCTCTGAAATTTCTTTCAGGGCGGGACGTTCCAATTGGCACCAAAAAATGGCCCAACCGGGACGCCCACACAAGTTATCTGCATCAATTGTTAATGAACTGTGGTGCTTTCAGGCTTCAAGGCATTTCGCCGAAGCAGGCCGAGTATTGTAACTCGGAAATTGTTTCCGTCAACACTTGTTCTCGAAAAAATTTTGCTTTTCGCCGAGAGCGGATTTTGTGTTGCCGAGCCGAGGAATTATACGGAAATTTCTGGACCTGTCAAGCTTTCCGTGAAATATTTTTTCGGCCGGGTCACGTTCAACTGTGACGAGCCGCCGAATTATAGAGACGTTTTCGATTCTGTCAATAGGGATCTCCGACTTTTTTAGCCATGGCGGCGGCAGGAACGCCGCGGTTGAGCCGGCGGGCAGATTGCTGCGACAATGAAGCCTGATCACACGGGCCGGATACGCCGGTCGGGGACCCCATGAACTGGCTTGTCGCTTTTCACATCATTTTCGTCGTGACCTGGTTCGCCGGGCTGTTCTACCTGCCACGGCTGTTCGTGTACGCCGCCACCCACCCCGAGCCCGGGATTCAGTCGGTGTTCAATGTGATGCAGCGCAAGCTGCTGGGCATTACCCATATCGGCGGCGGGCTGGCGGCGGCCTTCGGAGTGGCGATGATCGTGGCCCAGCCCGGCTACTACATGAGCCTGGGTTGGCTGCACGCCAAGCTGGCGCTGGTCATATTGCTGATCGGCTACCACCTGTGGTGCTGGCGGATCGTGCTGACGTTCCGTGCGGGCCGCAACCGGCGCAGCCATGTCTGGTACCGTTGGTTCAACGAGGCCCCGGCGCTGCTTCTGATTGCGATCGTGCTGCTGGCGGTCCTCAAACCGTTTTGAGTTTCGCCTCCACGATGAAGCGCGCGGCCCTGAGAGCCGTTATGCCATAATCCGGAGCGCTGAAACAACTGGAGGATCTGGTGGTAAATAGAGTGAATCTGGTCGTTGTCGCGCACCCGGATGATGAGATATTGGGTTTCGGGGCCACCGGCGCAAAGCTGGCCGCCATGGGGGAGACCGTCCAGCCGGTCATACTCTGCGGAAATGCCGACGCGCGGGAATCGCGGCCGCAAGACGAGGAGCTTGCCGGCGATATCGCATCGGCCAACAGGACCGCCGGTTTCGCCGCCCCCGTGTTGGGCGCGTTTCCCAACATCCGCATGAACAGCATTCCTCATATCGAGCTCGTGGAGTTCATTGAAGAGAGCATTGCGAAGTATCAGCCGTACAGAGTCTTCACGCATCATCCGGCAGATCTGAATGACGACCATCATCAAGTGGCGCGTTCCTGTCTCGCCGCGTTCAGGTTGTTCCAGCGTCGAAGCGATATCACACCTCCTGCATCGCTGCATTTCATGGAGATCCAATCGGCCACCGATTGGGCGCTTGATTCCTCCCTGTCCGGATTTCGCGCGAACCTGTACGTGGAGGTCACAACCGAGCTCGACACCAAAATCCGGGCTTTGAAGTGCTACCGTGGCGTCGTGCGCGAGTATCCGCATGCCCGGAGCGAGGAAGCAATACGGGCTCTTGCCGTTTATAGGGGCGCACAAAGCGGACAGCGGTATTCGGAGGCTTTCGAGACGGTCTTTCAACGTGAACTTGCCTGAGCCGGCCTTATTCACCACCCGCCGTACCGCGACGCCGTCGGCCCGATCAACACCATCCGATGAGCCCCCCCGACAAGCGGGTGCCGGATAAGGCGGGGATGATGTACCGGCATATTGGCAAGCGAATTCTTGATCTCGTTCTTGCATCGGCAGCAACATTGTTGCTGCTGCCGCCCATGGTCGTGATCATTGCGTTGATCAAAGCCACAGACCCGGGCCCGGTGTTTTTTATCCAAAGCCGTGTTGGAAGAGACGGCCGGCAGTTTCGACTATACAAGTTCCGCAGCATGCCGGTCGATACCGGTGATCTGCCCTCCAGCGAGGTCGGCGAAATCCCGATGTCATGGGTTGGCAGATTTGTGCGCCGTACGAATTTCGATGAGCTGCCGCAGGTATTCAACGTCCTGGCAGGGGACATGAGCCTGGTCGGGCCACGGCCTCCTATTCCGAGTCAAGAGAGCTTGATAGAAATGAGGCGAAAAAACGGCGCATTGCGATGCAAACCGGGGATGACGGGACTTGCGCAAATCAATTCGTTCGACGGCATGTCTGACGAGGACAAGGCAAGGTTTGACGGCGAGTATGCACGCAATATCACGCTCGCGGGAGACCTGGCCATTATCACCAGGACATTTGCATATCTTGCAAAGAAACCACCGGTCTATTAGCCCGGATTGACCGGGCCCAGGAAAAATACCGCGATGAAACTCGGGTTCGTTACATGCGTGCAGCTTGGCTTGTCGGGCATTGAAGCCATTTACGAGGCGGGATACGAGCTCGAAACCATTTTTACCTTGCACGACGATCTGGCAACGGGAAAGTCCGGCAGGGTTTCTGTCGATCCGTTTGCCAGGCAGCACGGAATCCCCGTCCACAAGGTCGGCCATGTCGACCAAACCAGTGCACTGGAGAAGTACGCTGAACTGGACTGGCTGTTCATCGTAGGGTGGTCGCAGATTGCCGGCCCGGAGGTAATCCGGGCACCACGACGGGGCGTGCTGGGCATTCACCCGACACTATTGCCGGTCGGCCGGGGGCGGGCGGCGATTCCCTGGGCAATTCTGAAGAATCTCGACAAGACCGGTGTCACGCTATTCAAGCTCGATGATGGGGTAGATGCCGGCCCGATCGTTGCACAAAAGGAAATACCCCTGGACGATCGAACAACGGCAACGGAACTCTATCGGGAGGTCAATCGTGCGCACGTGGACTTGATCAAGGGGGTGTTGCCCGGGCTGGCTGCCGATACGGTGCGGTTTATCGAGCAGGACGAAACCCGGGCAACCGTGTGGCCGCAGCGACGGCCGGACGACGGCCGCATCGACATGTCCGGCTCAGTGGTTGAAGCCGAGCGCCTGGTCAGGGCGGTAACCCATCCCTACCCGGGCGCCTGGTATTACGATGCTTCCGGGCGCAGGATAGTCGTATGGTCGGCACGCATATTCAGGGAGCCGCCGGCGTCGGACTATCTCGAATTCAGGGATGGCTATCTCGCGATATTGGAGTCGGAGGTGGTGCCTGAATCCTGACCGCGCAGACTTGTTCAGAGATTCCTTAGGCTTTCAAAAGCGCAACCGCAGATTACGCAGATCGACGCAGATTCATGGGTCATCAGGTCGCTTTTTGCCGGTGCCGGACGCGCTGACGATCGCCTGACGATCGCCTGACGATCGCCGGGCAATCGTCGGGGATGGCTGGCGTCTACCCCAACGTTGGGTTCTATTCGGCAGGGGGCGGCGTCGGCCATTGGGCCTTGGGATCACCGGCCACGAGAAAGTCGCCGTTAAGCGTGGTTTCGCGTGCGTTGTAGCGCATCTGGCGGCCGTCGGGCAGCCACACACGGCCGCCGGCGGCGGTGACGATGGCTTCGCCGGCCGCCGTGTCCCATTCGCTGGTCGGGCCCAGACGCGGGTAAAAGTCCGCCGCGCCTTCGGCGACGGCACAGAATTTCAGGGCGCTGCCGCGGCTGGCCCGCTCGTGTTCGCCCAGCATGTCGAAATACGCCTGCGTGCGCGGATTGGCATGCGAGCGGCTGCCCAGGACCACCGGCGGCCGGGCACACGGACGACGCGTGCGGATCGGCTCCGGTGTCCGGTAATCCCGCCAGCGTTGCGCACCTTCACCGACGATGCCCGTGTAGGCGGTTCTGGATACCGGCACCGCGATCACGCCCAGTACCGGGACATGATCGACGACCAGTGCGACGTTGATGGTGAACTCGCCGTTGCGCTTGATGAACTCACGCGTGCCGTCCAGCGGATCGACCACCCAGAGACGGCTCCATTCGCGGCGCTGCTCGAAGTCGATATCGGCCGATTCCTCGCTCAGGATCGGAATATCCGGGGTCAGCTCCTTCAGCGCGGCGACCAGGATGTGGTGGCTGGCCATGTCGGCCTCGGTCAGCGGGCTCTTGTCCTGCTTGGTCTCGACCTCGAAATCCTCGTTCTGGTAGATATCCAGGATGGCGTCGCTCGCATCGCTGCAAGCCTGCAGCACGGCCAACAACAGGCGGTGTTCATCACTAGTCACATTTTTTCCTTCAAGTCTCGGGCCATGTAGAGCGCCGCGATCGATCGGCCCTCGGTGCAATCCTCGCGCTGGATGAGTTCGACCAGGTTGTCCAGCGGCCAGCGAATCACCTGCAGTTCCTCGGGCTCATCGCCCGGCAGGCGCGAAGGATAAAGATCGCGCGCCAGCACCACCTGGGTGGCGTGGGTCATGTAACCCGGCGCCAGAGTCAGCTGGCCCAATACCTTCAGGTCGCGCGCGGCGAAGCCGACTTCTTCCTGCAATTCGCGATTGGCGCCTTCGATGTGGCTCTCGCCGGGCTCCAGGCGCCCCTTGGGCAGGCCGACCTCGTAGCGGTGAACGCCACAGGCGTATTCGCGAACCAGCAGCACGGTCTCCGGGTCGGGCATGGCCACAATGATCACCGCGCCGACTCCGCGACTGATCAACCGCTCGTAGACACGCCGCTCGCCATTGGAGAATTCCAGATCCAGCGACTCGACCCGAAACAGGCTTTTCTCCGGCCGCTCTTCGCGCTTGTGGATGACGGGAAGCTTGGGAATGTCGTCAATCATTCAAAAAGGATACCAGCCGCTGGTGCAGCGCCGGGGTTGCGGCAAGAATCGTGGTGCTGTCCAGGTCGATTGGTGTGCCACCAAGCTCGGTGACCGTGCCGCCGGCCTCGCGCACGATTACTGTCAGCGCGGCAATATCAAGAATGTTGATGTCGCTTTCGATCACCGCATCCAGCCCGCCGGCGGCCATGCGGTGGTAGGGATAGAAGTCGCCGTAGCCCCGGGTGCGCGCGGCGCTTTCGACCAGCTTGCCGATGCGCTGCCAGTCTGCAGAGCGTGCCAGCGTGCGCACGTTGCCCAGCGACAGGTCCATCTGATCCAGCGAATCGGTGGCAGCGACCTGCAACGGCGTGCCGTCCAGCCAGGCGCCGCGCCCGGTCACGGCCCAGGCGGTTTCGTCGAACGGCGGTGCCGCCGAAACTCCCAGCACCAGTTCGCCGTCGACCATCAATGCGATCTGCACCGACCAGAACTCAAGACCGCGGATGAAGCTGCGCGTGCCGTCGATGGGGTCGATCAACCACAAGCAGCGGTGATCTCCGGACTGCCCATACTCTTCGCCGAAAATCGCATGGTCGGGAAATGCGGCTTCGATAATGCGCCGGATCTCCACTTCGCATTCGCGGTCGGCGACGGTCACCGGGCTGGCATCGGCCTTGCGTTCGATTTCCAGCGGGCGCTTGAAGTACTTCAACGCAATCGCGGAGGCCCTGCGCGCGGCTTCGCGGGCGGTCTCCAGTGCGCGGTCCAGGTCAACAGGTTCAGAACTCATTTACATCCTCGATTCGGTGGAATTGCGCCGCGCCGATATGCGGTCGCGAACGGGCCGGAGGCGGCAACTCTATCAAAGGGGCTTAGTCGCTGCCGACATCGGTACGGCGCAGCACGACGACGCTGTCGACCCGGCCGGGGCCGGCGCGGTCGGCGGTCAGGCGCGTGACTGCAAGCGGGCGTTCGGCCACGGCGGTCGCCAGCCAGCGCATGAGGTTGGGGAACGCGGCCTGTTCGAACACCACACGTACCTCGTCGCCGGTCCCGGGTTCGATCCGCTTGAGCGCACCGGCCAGTCCTGCCGCACGTGCGCCCTGGTCGACGACCGCAAGCATCGAGCGCCCCTCCAGGGTGCGCTCGGGCTGGCGGTTGCCGCGCAGGCGCTCGACTTCGGGCGCGACACGGTCCAGCCAATCCAGCAGCGCGCGCTGACCGGCGAGCTGCTCGGTCAATGCACTGCGCGCATCGCGCAGCGGCTCCCAGACCAGCGTCCAGGCCAGCACCATCGCCACGACCACAACGGCAAGTCCAAGAAGGCGCCGCTCGCGGGCCTGCAATTGGCGCCAGTACTCGATCATGAATCGACCTCCGAAATCCGGATGCGCCCGCGCGTGGCGTCGGTCATGACCTCCACATCGCGCAGCGCCGCAGCAATCCCCTGCGTGGTGAGCTGGCGCTCCAGCGCCTCCAGGTCTTCCAGCGACGACGTCTCGAGCTCCAGTTCCAGAACGCCGTCGGCGTAGCGCAACGAATCGACCTGGACGCCGGCGGCACCACTGAACAGCGGGCTGACCGCGCCCATCAATTGCACGAAACGGTCGCGACTGCCGCCGCGCAGGGCGGCCAGCGCCCGCTCGGCCTGCGCCCGGGGGCGCACAATGGTCGAAATATCCGGGAACAATTCGGCAAAGCGCGCTTCAACGGCCTGCTCCAGCCGCAGTTGCTCGCGCTTGAGCAGGGTGTAGTCGACCAGCACGCCGGCCAACAGCAGGAACAGCGCCAGCCCGGCGAACCACCCGGCCAGGCGCCATTGGCGGCCAGTGGAGACCTCGTCGTGCGCGGCGTAGTCGCCCGCCAACAAGTTGGCGCCGGCGCCGAACCGGCCGAGCGCCTCGGGCGCCAGAACCTCCAGGGCCGTCGCAGTATCGGGGCGCGTTTCGGGGCCGAAGCGGCGGATCTCGTCCGGCGGCGCGTCGCCCAGCCAGACCACACGGGCCTGCTCGCCGGCGCTATCGATCAGTTCGGGCACCAGGCTGTCGAGCAGGTCGGGCTCGATGCGGTCGAACACATCCGGTGCCGTGCGCGCCAGTACGTGATCGCCGGACGGCATCAATACGACTTCACCGGCAGCGTGCGGCAGGCAGGCGGCGTCCGGCAGCATACGCAGCGGTCGCTGCCCAAGTGCGCCCAGCCATTGATCCATGTCGGCGCGTGCGACCACCAGGCACAGCAGTTTGCCGTCGGCCGCGCGGCGCACTGGCACCACGTGTTGTTGTTCCGGGTCGCCGGCGATCGAATCCTCCACCGCCCAGCGCAGCGCACGCGCCATGCGCGCGGCACTCATGTCCGGCAGGTCCACCCGCACCAGGCTGCAGCGGTCGGCCGGCACCAGGGCCACCAGCTCCGCGGCACCGCCCCCTGCGTCACCGGCCGGCACCACGGCGCCGTCGGCGACCGCGAACGTGGCTGCGGCGCCGGTGGCAACATCGATCAATCGATAGCGCTCGGTTCTGGCCATGCCGGTCAGGGAATCCCCTGGCTGAGATAGCGGAAATCATACCTGTTGCCGGACGCGCCCACGAGCCGGAAATAGTCGCGACGAACGCCGTCCAGCACCACTTGGGCCTGAACCAGAAACCATTCGCTTTGAACGGTCAGCCGGCGCCGGGCGGCGACCTGGTTCAGGCTCGCGAACTCCGGCTGGGCCGTCGCCTCGTCCAGAGTTTCGAACGGTGCACGTGCGACCAGCGCCCGGGCCGACTCGACCGACAGTCCTTCGATGGCCGCGGCCAGCACTTGCGGCGTGGCGCGATTGATATTAATCCGCGCCTGCGGGTCGGGCAGCACCGTCAGGTGCGGCAACAATCGCTCGCGCATTACCGGGGTATAGCGCTCCACCCGGTTGAGTTCACTGGCGTGGACCAGCGCAACCGGCGCGCCGGACCGGTACATTGCCACGATACTGTCGCCCAGGGCCGGATCGGCATCAAGCAGTGCCAGCAGGCGAACCAGCGCGCGGCTCGCATCGGCGGCAATCGCCGGGTCGCGGCTGGCCAGCGCATTGAGGTTGAGGCGGCCGTCGCGGGCGAACATGCGTCCGCGCACCGAGCCTCCCGGGACCACGAACGGTTCCGACCACTGGCCGTCGGGCAGCGACGCGCCGGCTTCGCGCTGGCGCCGGATCCAGTCGCGGGCCAGGCCTTCGACGCCCGCGGCCAGTTGCCAGGCGCGCTCGGCGTCGACCACGCCGGTGGTTCGCGCGATATCGCGCTGGCTGCGCTCGAGCAGCTCCACCGCCAGCAGCGCCGCCAGCGCCACGGCCAGCAACGCGATTAACAGCGCTGCGCCGCGCTGGCGCGCAATGGGCTGCGGCACCCGCGCGATCATAACGCCACCACCCGGCGAACGGTGCCGAACATTCGGGTCTCGAGCACGTACTCGATCGCCGACGGCAGCATCTGCGGCGGGCCGGACGCCGGCCACTGACGGTGCCAGCCGCCGGTGGCATCGCGAAATCGCAATTCAAGACTCGAGACCGAATCGAAGCCGGTGCGGCCGACCGGCGCACTGTCCGGGGCACTATCGACCTCGGCCCAGACCCGGCGCACCAGCATCCCCTGCTCGATGCGCCAGTCGAACTGCTGCAGCTGGCTTCTGGGCAGCCCGGCCGGATTGAGCCGTCCGGCGCGGCGGCCGAGCAAGGTCTGCGGTGCCCCGCTGAGCACCGGCAACAAGCGGCCGTCGCGGTCGCGGCCGCGACGGCTGACCAGTTGGCGCAGGTCGCTGTCGAACGTCGCAACGGCGCGCTGCAGATCGGCAAATGCCAGCGATCGCTCGCGCTGGGCGCCGGCCGCCGCCGAAAGCGCATTGAGTCCGCCGTAAGCAGATGCCGCCAGCAGCCCGAACACCAGCACGGCGACCAGCAGTTCCACCAGCGTGAATCCCGATTCGCGCCCCTGTATCGAAGCGGTCATCGCTGCACGAAGCCGGTGTGTGTGAATACCGGCCGGTCTTCGGCATCGACAATGGTTACATCAACCCGCCAAAGCTGGCCGCCGGGCGCCGGTTCGACCTGCTGACGCCAGCGCCAGTCGCGCTTGCCGATGCGAACGTTGCCGCTTGTGCTCCCGGCCCGCAATGAACGATCGAGACGGGTTTCGGCCAGGCGGTTGTCGGCCGCCCAGAGTGCGAAGGTGCGCGCCTCGAGCCCGGCCTGGTTGTCCAGCGCGCGGGCGCCGGCAAATCCAAGGGCGGCTAGCGCCGTGGCGACCACGAACAGCGCGACCAGCACCTCGATCAGGGTAAACCCGGCGGCGGCCCGAATCCGGATCATCGCGGCCAGCTCATGTTGCGGCGATTATCACCGGTACCGAGCTCGATCACGAAACCGGTCGGCGGCTCGATGCCGGTGCAGATGACCTGGGGGGCACGCGCATTGCGCACCGGACCAAGCGCGAGGTTTTCGACCTGCACGCGCGGGCGCAGACCTTCCGGCCAGCGCACCGCCGACGGTCTGCCTTCGGCCGGAAGTTGCTGCCATCCGTTCGGGGTATGCATCCAGAAGTCGTAGCCCTCGGCGTGGAACCGGAGCCCGCCCGCCGTGCCGCTGAGCAGCGCCTGATCGCACAGGACTTCCAGTGAGGCCGAAAGCCGCGACAGTTCGCGCTGATGGGCCTGCCCCGGACCGGATCGGACCATGCCGAGCAGCACCGTGCCGGTCAAAATCCCGGCGATGACGACGACGACGAGAATCTCGACCAGTGTGAACCCGCCGCGGCGACCGATCGTGGGCATACGCCGGGCCGCAGCACATCGGGAACGGTCGCTATTCGCTCCAGTTGCCAATTTCAGCATTGATGCCCTCGCCGCCGGGCTGGCCGTCGGCCCCGTTTGTCCAGACATCGATATCGCCGTGGACGCCGGGATTCAGGTACAGGTAGTCACGCCCCCAGGGATCCTTCGGCAGACGCTCGATGTAGCCGCCTTCCTTCCAGCTGGTCGGTTCCGGCCGACCCGAAGGGCTTTCCACCAGCGCTTCCAGTCCCTGGTTGGTGGAAGGATAGGCCTGGTTGTCGAGGCGGTACATGTTCAGCGCGGTCTCCAGCGCCTGGATGTCCTGGCGCGCCTTGACCGCACGCGCCTTGTCCGGCTCGTCCATGAAACGCGGCACCACCACGGCGGCCAGAATGCCGATGATCACGACCACGACCAGCACCTCAATCAACGTAAAACCGGCATTCGCGGAAACACGCGGAGTCATGGAACTAGGGAACCTGAACTTCATCGAGTGTACTGCAGGATAGACAGACCGATGATCATAGCAAATTGGCCGGGATTCAATGGCGCCAGACCGTACCCGAATACATTACCATCGGCGGCTCAACGGCCCGGACAGCGAAAAACATGAACAACGAACAATGGCAAGCTAGAGACCTGAATGTGCTGTGGCACCCGTGCACGCAGATGAAGGATCACGAAGAGCTGCCCATGATCCCGATCCGTTCCGGCAAGGGCGTGTGGCTGGAGGACTTCGACGGCAACCGCTATATCGATGCGATCAGTTCGTGGTGGGTGAACCTGTTCGGCCACTGCAATCCCTACATCAATCAGCGCCTGGCCGAGCAGGCCGGAACGCTGGAGCACGTCATCCTGGCCGGCCTGACCCATCCGGCCGCGACCGAGCTGGCCGAAAGACTGGTCCAGGTCACCCCGCCCGGGCTGGACCGGGTCTTCTACGCCGATTCGGGCTCGGCAGCGGTGGAAGTGGCGTTGAAGATGTCGTTTCATTACTGGCGCAATGTCGGCCAGCAGAATCGCACCCGCTTCGTTTGCCTGTCGGGCAGCTATCACGGCGAGACCCTGGGCGCACTGGCCGTAAGCGACGTCGGACTGTACAAGGAAACCTACGCGCCATTATTGCTTGAGCCTATCGTGGTGCCCTCGCCGGAGTCGTTTTCGCGCGAGCCCGGCATGAGCTGGGCCGAGCACGCCGAGGCGCGCTTCGCCGAGATGGAGCGCACGCTGGCCGCGCACCATCGGGAGATCTGCGCGGTCATCGTCGAACCGCTGGTCCAGTGTGCCGGCGGCATGCGGATGTACGACCCGGTCTACCTGAAACGTCTGCGCGAGGCCTGCGACCGCTACGAGGTACACCTGATCGCCGACGAGATCGCAGTCGGATTCGGCCGCACTGGCACGCTGTTCGCCTGCGAGCAGGCCGGCATCTCCCCGGACATGCTATGCCTTTCCAAGGGGCTGACCGGCGGTTATCTGCCGCTGTCTGCGGTGCTTACGCGCGAGCACGTCTACCAAGCCTTTTACGACGATTACGCCACGATGAAGGCGTTCCTGCACTCGCACAGCTATACCGGCAATGCGCTGTGCTGCGCCGCCGCGCTGGCGGTGCTGGATCTGTTCGAACAATCCGACGTGCTTGGCGACAACCGCAGGCGTAGTGAGCGCATGCGAGAGCGCGTCGCGGAACTGGACGACCACGCCAACGTCGGCGAGATCCGCCAGACCGGGATGATTCTGGCGATCGAACTGGTCGACGAGCGGGGCCGTCCGTATCCCTGGCAACAACGGCGCGGCCTGCACGTCTACCGTCACGCGCTGGCCAACCAAGCGCTGCTGCGGCCACTGGGCAACGTGGTCTACTTCATGCCGCCGTACGTGATCTCCGACGACGAAATCGACCACCTGGCAAAAGTCGCGATCGAAGGCATCGCGCACGCCGTGGCGACCCGTTGAGGGGCCAGGATGCGCATTTACCGGATTTTCGTCGAATCCAGGCTGCGCGCCGGCGACGAGCTGGAATTGTCCGAGCGCGCGGCCAATCATCTGGTCCGTGTGCTGCGCCACCGCGTCGGCGACCGCGTGACGCTGTTCGACGGCACCGGCGTGGAGGCCGCGGCGGAGATTACCGCGGCTCATCGACGGCACGGATGCCGGGTTCGTGTCATCGAGGCCGCCGAAGTCTCGCACGAATCGAAGCTTGCCATCGAACTGCTGCCGGGCCTGAGCCGCGGCGAGAAGATGGACTGGGTGATTCAGAAATCGGTCGAGCTCGGGGTTTCGTCCATACGTCCGGTCATCACCGCGCGAAGCGAGGTACGCCCGGGACCGGACACCGCCCGGCGCGTGGCGCGCTGGCACGAAATCATGATCGGCGCCTGCGAGCAGTCCGGACGCACGCGACTGGCCGAAATCCATCCTCCGGTGCCACTGGAACAGCTTGAAACGCAAGCATCGACACGGCTCGCGCTGGATCCGGAGGCGACTACCGGGCTTGCCGATTGTCGGCCGGCCGGCGATAGCATCGCGATTGCGGTCGGTCCGGAAGGCGGATTCTGCGATCAGGACCTTGCGCTGCTGACCGACCGGGGATTTCGGCGCGTGCGCTTCGGTCCCCGGGTATTGCGCACCGAGACCGCCGGCATCGCCGCGGTCACCGCGCTGCAGGTGTTGTACGGAGACCTGGGCGGCCCGAACTGAAAAGCTTTTTGATTACGTATATTCTTCAGCGATCTCCCAAACCACAGTGCGCGGGCGAACCGAGAACCCGTTTGCCGCGGATTCACGCGGAAAACGCGGATGAAAACCAAAGAGTGAACACAAAGTAGCGCAGGCCAGGGCCGCGTCGCCGGCAGATGGCTGAAAACGCCTCTCCAAGACATTTCCCTTTACAACCAATCACGTGCCTTTATCCGTGTGCATCCGCGTGCATCCGCGGCCAAAAAAGCTTTTCCGAAAAAGTGGCTGAGTCAGCTACGTAATCAAGGCTCCTGACCCATCCGCGCATCAGTGCGACAGCGGCAGTGCGCCGAACGCGGCGTGCGCGACCAGCTGGCCGATGCGGTCCAGGTCGGGCACCCAGGCCTCGCGGTCGCCGACGATGACCTTGCCGGCGATCGCGATATGCGCGCTCGAATCCGGCACTTCGGTCAGCGCGCTTTCGGTCACCGTCACCAAGCGCGGGAACCCCTGCGCCAGGATGCCGATGTAGGGCATGCGTTCATTGTCGATCAGGCTCTTGGAAATGCAGATCTTGGCGCCCTCGACCGGTTCCCGGTCCTGGAGCTCAGTGAGCATGCCAAAGGCCACCACCGGCACCTGCCAGCCGTGCCACAGGATATTGCCCAGCAACCATGTGGGCGCCTGTTCGATCGGGTCCGGCGCGGTATAGCCAACGATCTCTGCAATCGAGGCGTTCGGCAACAACAGCTCGGCGTCGACCACCGGCACCAGGACGCTGCGGATTTCAGTCTCTGACATCGCTATCCCTCTTCGCCGGGCACCGGCATTTCGAGCATTTCAAACACGTTGCGCACCATGTTGGCTTCCTGATACGGCTTGATCAGGTAGCGGTTGACGCCGAGTTCGCTTGCATGCTGGCGATGCTTGTCGCCGGAGCGCGAGGTGATCATCATGATCGGCACGTGGGCCAGGCGGGTGTCGTCGCGCACATAGGCGGCAAGTTCGAACCCGTCCATGCGCGGCATCTCGATATCCAGCAGCATCAGGTCCGGAACGCGCTCGAAAAGCATGTCGACGGCTTCGACGCCGTCGCGCGCGGCGATGACTTCCAGGCCATAGTGCTCCAGAATTCTGGCGGTCACCCGGCGCATGGTGATCGAGTCGTCGACCACCATGACCAGTGGCGTGCGCTTGATCTCTTCCTCCACGGTCTCGACAGTCTCGACCTCGACCATGCCCGGCAGCCGGTGCTCGGCCAGCGCACGTTCGATCAACGGCGCCATGTCCAGCAACACCACCACCTGACCGTCGCCCATGATGCTGCCACCGAGAATGCCGGGGATGGAGCTGATCTGGGGTCCGACCGGCTTGAGCACGACTTCGCGGTGACCCTGGATATCGGCCACGCGGATCGCGGCATGCTGGTCGCCGGTCGCGATCATCAACAGCGACATGCTCTCGTCGCCCACCTCCACGGATTCGAACCCAAGCTGCGGATCGAGCTCAATCAACGGATAGTCCTCGCCGCCGTAGCGGTAGGTGCCGTCGGCATCCAGCGCCTCGCGCCACTCGACCGGGCGAACACGGGCCACGCCGCGGACCGCCTGCAGCGGAATCGCGAACAAGCGCTCTCCGGCATGCACGAAGATTGCCTGCATGACCGCGAGACTGAGTGGAATTCGCATGCTGAAGCGGGTGCCCTTGCCGGGCTCGGAATTGACCGAGATACGGCCACCGATCTGGCGCACTTCGCTGGAAACCACGTCCATGCCGACACCGCGACCTGACAGTTCACTGACTTCGTGCGCGGTCGAAAACCCGGTATGGAAGATGACCTGGGAAAGCTGGTCCGGGTCCTGAGCCTGCTCGGGCGTCAACAATTCCATTTCCAGCGCACGCTCGCGAATCCGCTCGAGATTCAACCCGGAGCCGTCGTCGGAGACGCGAATCAGCAGCTCGGTGGCCTCGCGATCGATTGTGATGGCGATGGTTCCGGTTTCGGGCTTGCCGGCAGCGCGCCGCGCCGAAGGCTGTTCGATGCCGTGGGCAATGGCGTTGCGCAGAATATGTTCGATCGGCGCGGTGATCCGATCGAGCACGTTGCGATCCAGCTCACCCTCGCCTTCGAGCAGAATTTCGAGATTGGCCTTGCGCCCGGTATCGCGCGCGGCGTTGCGAACCACGCGGCGCAGGCGCGGTGCCAGGCTGTTGAACGACACCATGCGCGCCTGCATCAGCCCTTCCTGCAGTTCGGTATTGACGCGCGCCTGCTGCATCAACAGCGTTTCGGACTGCCGACCGGCGTCGTCCATCAACTCGGTTAGGCTGTTCAAGTCGCTGACACTCTCGGCCAGTGCGCGCGAAAGCTGCTGTATGGTCGAGTAGCGATCCAGCTCCAGCGGATCGAAGGTCGAATCGGCCGCGCCGTGCTCGCGTTCGTAGCGCGACAGAATCTGCGCCTCGGTTTCCTGTTCGAGCTTGCGCAACTGCTCGCGAAGGCGCGATACGGTCTGCTCGGCTTCGCCGATATTCGAGCGGAACGAACCGATTTCCTGTTCGATTCGCGAGCGGAAGATACTCACCTCGCCGGCGAAATTCAGCAGTTCCTCGACCTGCTCCGAGGCCAGGCGGATGGTGCTGCTGCGCCCGGTCCGCTCCTCGCCAGCTTCCTCAAGATCCGCCCGGGTGGCCGCCGGCGCTTCCTCGACCAGTTCCTGTTCTTCGGCCGCAAGCTCTTCCAGCGCAGCGCGGGCCGGCAGCGGCTGGCGTTTCTCGACCGCGTCCAGCATCGCATGCAGGTGATCGCAACCGGCTTCCAGGGTATCGATACTGGCTGCGGTGGCCTCCTGCTGGCCGCCAGCGATACGCTCCAGCAGATCCTCGAGCACATGCGCGACTTCGCCGACCGCGTTCAGGCCCGCCATGCGCGCGCTACCCTTGATCGTATGAATGTCTCGCTGCAGCGCGGTGACCAGTTGTCGATCCTCCGGACTTTCGCGCCATTGCTGCAAGATCCCGTCGGAATGCTCCAACAGTTCCTGGCCTTCCTCGAGGAACAACCCGAGCAGCTCTTCGTCGAGTGCGTCGTAATCGACCTGAACTGTATTGGCGCCAGCGGATGCTTCGGCCGCTGATTCTTCCACCGGTTCGGCATCCGGCCGCGGCTCGCCGCGGTCGTAGTCCTGGCTGCCGGGCCAATCTTCGAATCGTACGTCGCCGCCGGCGGCAGTCTCGACCTCATCGACTTGCCCGGAGATTGCATCTTCAGGCGCATCGGCTTCGGGTGACGCGGCATCGGCGATTTCACCTTCGGCAGCTTCCGCCTCGCCAGTTTCGTCTTCCAGGCCTTGCGTATCGAGCGCTTCTGTCTCGGGCGCATCGGCTTCGAGAACTTCCTCTTCACCAAGCGCCTGTTCGGGCGTTTCCGCTTCTGGAGCCTCCTCTTCGGGCGCCTCCTCTTCGGGAGCCTCCTCTTCGGGAGCCTCCTCTTCGGGAGCCTCCTCTTCGGGCGCCTCCTCTTCGGGCGCCTCCTCTTCGGGAGCCTCCGCTTCGGGAGCCTCCGCTTCGGGAGCCTCCGCTTCGGGAGCCTCCGCTTCGGGAGTTTCCTCTTCGGGAGTTTCCTCTTCGGGAGTTTCCTCTTCGGGAGCTTCCGCTTTGGGCGCTTCCGCTTCGGGAGTTTCCTCTTCGGGAGTTTCCTCTTCGGGAGCCTCCGCTTCGGGAGCCTCCTCTTCTGGAGTTTCCTCTTCGGGCGCCTCCGCTTCGGGCGCTTCCTCTTCAGGAACCTCCTGTTCGAGGGTTTGCTCGTCGGAAACTTCGGATTGGGGCTCGCCATCGAGTTCCGCGAAATCCATGCCGGCTTCCGGGTCGGTGCTTTCCTGCGCCGATTTGTCGTGCTGCGCCTCATGGTGCATCGCAGAAAGCATGGTGCGCGCCTGACTGGCCAGATACGCGGTGTTGAAATGATCGGTAGACACCGCACGCCGCTGGAGCCGGTCGAGACGCTTGCCCAGAAGTGCCCGCAGGTCCTCCATCAGATCCACGGCCGGCTCGGCGACATCACTGTCAGTATCCAGCACTTCCTGCAGGTATTCCTCGATCAGCTGCATGCTGTCGGCTTCGTCGCCGATGGGCGCTAGCCGCAAGGTGCCCTTGATCGTGTGCACCGAGCGAATCAGGTCGCGATCCACGTCGGCAGGCCAACCCTGGCGATGGCTGGTTTCAATCCATCGGTCTATGGTTTCCAGATGATCGTTGATCTCCTTGACCATAAGCTGAACCAGCGTCGGGTCCATGCCTTCGAGTTCGGGCAGGTCGGTTTCCCTGCCGATACCGGCCACACGCGAGAGCAGCGCATCAATGGCTTCGTCATCAAGTTCGGCCGGCTCCCCGACCAGCTGCGCGCGCAGGCTGGGCAGCGCTTCGATGGCCTCGCCGACGATCCCGACGACCTGCTCGGCGGTGTACTGCCCGTCCAGCGTCTGGTTGAGTAACTGCTCGATTTCCCATGCGAAGGCACCGATGCGCTCCGCCCCGGCCATGCGCCCGGAACCCTTGAGCGTATGAAAAGATCGTCGAATGTCGGTCAGCAACGACTGATTGGTCGGCCTGTCCTGCCATTCCGGGAAGCGCTGGCGCAGCGCTTCCAGTTCTTCGTCGAATTCTTCGAGGAAGATCGACATCAGGTCGAAATCATCGCCATCCAGGGCCGAACCACCGGCAAATCCGGTGTCCTGCGGCTGCGGTGCAGACTCAAGCTCGTCGGCTGCGTCCAGCGTGTCGGCGAGCTCGGCCTCTTCGGGACGCTCGCGCGTGTCTGTCGGTTCGACCTCTTCGGGATGCTCAGACGCCTGGGTCGGTTCCGCCGCCTCGGGATGCTTACGCTCGTCGGAGCGTTCATCGAAATCGAGGCCCTCAGCGGCCTCGGCGGCTTCGGATTCGTCAGCGGGCTCAACCGCCTCGACGTCCTCGGATTCCGGCCGGGCCGGGCCCGCGGACGGTTCGAAATCGATTGAAAGCGGCTGCTCATCGGCCGATTCGGCTTCATCGGACGGCTCGGCGGCCTCCAATGCCTCTTCGTCGGCCTGCATCAGGGCATCGAAGTCGATCGACAGCGGCTCATCATCGGCAGTCTCGGCTTCCGCGGCTGCCGATTCGTCTTCGGCTTCCGACCCGGATTCGGATTCGGCTTCAGGTTCGGGTGCCTGTTCCGCTTCCGCTTCCGCTTCAGGTTCTGCTTCTACTTCCGGCCCGGCCTCTTCTTCCGGCTCCGCCGCGACATCGGATTCGAACTCGACATCGGTCGGCGCCGCTTGCCGATCGGCTTCTTCGGCCGGGGTGGATGCCGGCTCGCCAAGATAGCCCAGGTCGATCAGGCGACTGCGCGCGTCGTGCAGGTACTCCGCACCGCGGTCATCCAGGCGGGTCAGACTGTCGAGATAGAACTCGACCACAACCAGTGCTTCGGCCAGCGCATCAAGGCGCTCGCGATCGGCGTCATTGGTTGCGTCCCCGGTCATTTCGTCGGCGACACAGGCGGCGCTGGCTTCCAGCATGTCGGCGGCCACGGGCTGGCCGGACATGTGCAGCACGCCGCTGACGCGTCTGAGAATCCGGATCGACTGTTCGACGCCATCGGCATCGGCCTGGCCCCGGTGAACCTGATCAAGCAGGTGCTTGGCCTGACCGAGATCGTCCAGCGATTCGTTGAGCAACTGGCGCATGACGCGTCGATGCTCGGCCTTGGGCAGGTGTTGACCATCGCCCTCCAGCAAATCGGATTCCGGCGCCTCGCCCAGATACAGAACCGCCTCGTCGAGTTCCGACTCGACCAGCAGCAGTTCGCGGGCGACGTCCAGCAGCACCGGGTTCTCCGGGTCTGCCGTCAACTCGCCGAGCCGGTCGGCCTGCTGACGAACGCGCTGCTTGAGCCGTTCCAGGCCGAGCATGCCGAAGCTTTCGGCCACCGAACGCAGCAAGCCGGCCTGTTCGCCGATGCCCGATCCTTCGGACTTGCGCCCCAACAGGAACGCATTCAGCGCATCCTTGGCCTGGTTCAACTCGCCGCGAGCGGCCTCGGCAATTGCCGTGAACAGTTCGCGGTTGCGCCCGGAAAGCACGCTGCGCGCACGCTCGACGTCGACCGCATCCACCGTTTCGGCGCCTGCGGTCGCGGCACAGATGCGATCGATCTCTGGACAGCCCGGCGCAGCACCCTGCACATCGTCGAGCAGGGCCAGTGCAACCTCGTCGGCCTGTGCCAGCACCGGAGCATCCGCGCCTTCTTCACTGAGCCGGCGCAACATCTGGTCCAGCGAAGCAAGGTGGGCCTGGACTTGCGATCCCGGCTTGAGCTGGCCGCCGGCCAATCCCTTGAACGCGGCTTCGGCCACCTTGCCCAGGCGTCGCAACTGCAGCTGCGGTGCGGCCTGTAGGGCCTTGGTGAATTCACCAAGGCCGCGGATATCGCTGGAATCCTTGAGCCAGTCGCGCAAGGCGCGCTGGTAGCCGCGACGCAGGCCGTCGGCGTCCAGGGGCCGGAAATCACCGCTGTCATCGTCGTTCAGTGCATCGATGCCGGTGGGCGCGGCAACCGCGGCGAGCGGTTCCAGCCCTGCCGCGGCACAGGTGCGGTTGATGAATCCGGCCAGCACCTCGGGGATATCCGGCGCGCCGGTTTCCAGCCGTTCCAGATAGTCGGGCAGTACGGCCACGCTTTCGAGCAATACAGTGGCCGTTTCGGGGTCGGGCTTGTCGATTGCATCCAATGCCCGGCCAAGCGAGTCGGCCAGACCGGCCGCACCGGCAACACCCAGCGTCGCCAGCGATGCGGCAAGCTGGCCGGCGGCCGCTCGGGCACGGGAAAGATCCGGCGCATCGGCGTCGGGCTCACCGGCCCAGGCTTCCAGTGCCTGGCGGATCTCGTCGCACAGCGCAACCAGGTATGGACGGGTCCACTGAATCCCCTGGGCGCGAGCTGCCGAAGAACTGTTCAACATGCCGCCCTCACTTGCGATTGCCGAAGATGTCCGTCACTACGGATCAATCCTGGTCTTCGGGAAGCGTGAAGTCGGATACCGAGTCGCGCAGATCGCGTACCAGGTCGGCCAGACTGACCACCGATTTGGCGGTGCGGCTCGTACCTTCGGAGGTCTGCACCGAAACTTCGCGAATCGAGTTCATCAGGCGCGCAATCTTGCCGGCGTTTTGCGACTGTTGCTGGGCCTGCTCCGAGATGTCCTGAATCAGTCGCGCCAGGTCGTTGGAGACCTTTTCGATGGACTCCAGCGCCTCGCCGGCGTCCTCGGCCGTACGCGCGCCGCTGACCACCTGGGAGGTCGTGGTTTCCATCGATGTGACCGCCTCGGAGGTGTCGGACTGAATCGTCTGCACCAGCGTCTCGATCCGTCGGGTTGCGTTTGTGGCGCGCTCGGCGAGGCGCTGCACTTCGTCGGCAACCACCGCGAAACCGCGGCCCGCCCCACCGGCCGATGCGGCCTGGATGGCGGCGTTGAGCGCGAGCACGTTGGTCTGCTCGGAAATGCCGTTAATCAGTTCCACGATGTCGCCGATTTCCTGCGACGATTCACCCAGCCGCTTGATTCGCTTCGATGTGTCCTGGATCTGGTCGCGGATCTGATCCATGCCCGAAATCGTCTGGCGCACCATGTCGGCACCGCGGTTGGCGATCTGTACCGAGTTCTGTGCGACTTCGGCCGATTCGCTGGAACGCTTGGCCATCTCGTCGAACGACTTGGCCATCTCGTTGACGGTGTCGGAGGCGACGCGAATCTCCTGGGCCTGGTGTTCGCTGGCCTCGGCCAGCTGGGTGGTCGTGGCCTCGGTTTCCTGCGCCTGCGCCGCCACCTGGCGGGCCGTGGAGTTGACCCCGGATACAAGATCGCGCAGCGCTTCCACGGCGAAGTTGACCGAGTCGGCGATGGCGCCCGTGACATCTTCGGTCACGGTCGCTTCCACGGTCAGGTCACCATCGGCCAGCGAACTCATTTCGTCAAGCAGGCGGAGAATGGCTTCCTGGTTGCGCTGGTTGACCTTGGCCGTTTCCAGCGCACGCCGGCGCTGAACCACATACAGGTTGAGGCCGACCAGGAACAGTACCAGCAGGGCGGCCAGGGCCAGCGCAATCCCGGCAATCAGTGACGGCCACAGCCGGCCTTCGCCGAGCGTGGCGTAGTCGTCGGCCAGCGTGCTGGCCTGGGTCGTCAGTTCCTGGGAATCGAGGAAGATTTCATCGGCGGCCTCACGCACCTCGAACAGGTCTGAGGAACCGCCCAGGATGGTATCGACGTCAATCTTGACTTCTTCGAAGACCGGCTGGATTTCGGCCAGTTGCGAAAGCACCTCCTGATTTCGAACCGCCGGGATGTTGAGCTCCTCGTTGCCCAGCAGCAGCCCCTGAAGCACCTGATCAAACAACTCGGCCTCACGGCTGAACGCGTCGGCCGCGGTAATTGCCGCGCCACCGCCGCCGAGAATCTCGCCGACGCGCCTGAGCATACGGTCGGCCAGAACCAACTGGCGGCTGGCCAGGTAAATCTGGCCGGTGGGCGTGCCGGTCTGGATCATCGTGCGCACCGCTTCGTCGGACAAGCCCTGCAGGCGCGGGATGTTGGTTGCAAACGCTGCCGCGGCATCGGCCAGATCGAGAACCAGCTGCGAGCGGCTGAGGATTCGCTCCGCTTCGGTGTCGATGCTCCCCCAGATCTCCTCCAGCGTGGACAGGCCGTCGTTGACCGAGGCCGGCGACGGCGGCAGGTTGGTTTCGGGATTGCCGTTGCGCAACTGGTCGATCGACTCGGCGATGACAGCGCGCGTGGTCTCAAGTTCGTCGAAGGCGTCGAAGTTGCCCACTGCGGCTTCGCCGGCGGCCTTGGCAAGCTGTTGCGCACGCACCTGAATTTCCGTCGTCAGAGCCAGATACTGGGTTTCCTGCACGTTGCGCTGGTTCAGCAGGAAGAAGTTCAGTGATACGGCGCCCACCAGGCCGACCAGGACCAGGAACAACAGCACCTGTAACGGTGATAGCCGGCGCTCGGTGATTGGGGTTGCTTTGCTGCTCATGCCTTGGCCTCTCGATTCATTGGCTCGTTCAATTTTGTTTGTCTCGCTCGCCGGCCGCGGCCGACTGCATCATTAGTTATGCCGCCGACCCGTCGAGAAACGTCGGATCGGTCATCAAGTGGTTCACCCGGAACCTGCCCCAGCGCTCATCGCCCTGGGGAAACACCTGGTCGACCAGCCCGTTCAGCGCTTCGTCGTCGGGCGTGTCCTCGACCATTTCCTTGATGCTGAAGTGGCGCTGACCGAAGACTTCATCGACGATCAGTCCCAGATAACGGCCTTGCAGGCGTGTCAGAATCAGGCGGGTGCGCGCCGTGATCGGCGTGCGCGATCCGTACAGAAACCAGCCGAGATCAACGATGGTGACCAGGTTGCCGCGCACGTTAGCCATGCCGAGCAACCAGTCTTGCGAGCCCGGAACCGGGGTGGCCTGGGGCAAGGGGAGGATTTCATCGACTTCGGTAATGCCCACCGTCAGGCGATGCGGGCCCAATCGGAACACCACCCCGTCCCAGGTGTTGTCCCGATCGCGCTGCGACGAACTGCTGGAGTCGTGCGCTATGCTTCTGCGCTCGAAATCCGCCAGCAGCTCGAACAGGGATTTGGCTGCTCTACTTACCATATGGGTCCGTCGATCCTCCCTTTGAGTAGTTCGTGGCCAGGGTTCACCCGATTATTTCCCCGCATTCGGCGCCACTCAGCGACCCGAACGATCCCCGTCGGCCATCATGCCGCGCTCTTGCCCGGCGCTTTTTCGCGAACCGCCTCCAGCAGTTCGTCCTTGGTGAACGGCTTGGTCAAATAGTGGTCCGACCCGACGATTCTCCCGCGCGCCTTGTCAAACAGCCCGTCCTTGCTGGTCAGCATGATGACCGGCGTGGACCGGAAATCGTTATTGTTCTTGATGATTGCGCAGGTCTGGTACCCGTCCAGCCGCGGCATCATGATATCGACGAAAATCAGGTCCGGGTGATGCTCGTGGATCAAGGACAGCGCCTCGAATCCATCATCGGCGGTCAGCACTTCGCATCCCTCGCGCCCGAGCATTGTTTCGGCAGACTTGCGTATGGTCCGGCTGTCATCAATGACCATGACCTTGAGGCCCTTGAGGTCCGAAGGCGCGCCACCGTTCACATTATTCATAATATTCGTCGCTCATTGAAACTGGGCATTTCCTGGAGTGTCTCGTGGTTATAGTACCTTCTTTTATACCAAGTCTAAACGCTTGAAACAATTGAATCCAGTATCGTCCAATCTTTTTTGCCCAAGGCACCCGGCCGGCACGCTGATAAACTGGGGCCCTGACGCTTCCGCGAACGGGAAATTGTGATGACTAGCGCAGTCGTATGCGTGATGGATGACATTGAACTCATCAAGCCGGTCAAGGACACTACATTCGCGCTGATGCTCGAAGTTCAGCGACGTGACCTCCCCCTTTGGTACGCCAACGAGACCGATCTTGCGCTGGCCGACGGCGAGTGCATCGCGCGGCTGCGCAAGCTGCGCCTGTTCGATGACCCGGAGCACTGGTTCGAGATCGAGTCCGAGACCACCCGGGCGCTGGGCAGCGGCGATATGGTGCTGATGCGCAGCGACCCGCCGGTAGACGACGGGTACATCTACGCCACGATGATGCTCGATCGGGCCGCCGCCCATGGCGCGCGGGTGGTCAACCGCCCGGAGGCCTTGCGCAACTTCAACGAAAAACTCTCGATCATGCGTTTCCCGGAGCTGATTCCGGCAACCCGCGTCGCCGCCAGCCCGGCAATCCTGCGCGAGTTCGTCGCCGAGCAGGGCCGGGCCGTACTCAAGCCGCTCGATGGCATGGGCGGGCGCGGGATCTTTCTGGCCGGCGCCGACGAACCGAACCTCAACGTGATTATTGAAACCCTGACCCGCGAGGGCACGCGCCCGGCGATGGCCCAGGAGTTCCTGCCGGGCATTGCCGACGGCGACAAGCGCATCCTGATGATCCACGGCGAACCGGTTCCCTATGTGCTTGCACGTATCCCCGGCGGTTCGGACTTTCGCGGCAATCTGGCGCGCGGCGGCAGGGGCGAGGGCCGGCCAATCGACGATGACGAACTTCGAATCGCCCAAACGGTGGGTCCGGTACTGGTCGAAAACGGCATCGAATTTGCCGGCCTGGACGTGATTTCGGGAAAACTCACCGAAATCAACGTCACCAGCCCCACCTGCGTGCGCGAACTCGACGCCCAATTCAACATCAATATCAGCGCCATGCTTTTCGACGCCCTCGGAATCAGTCCACAGATGAACACGGTTTCGCGGTAACTATGGCTCAGAAATGTACGTGATCAGGATCCGGTCTGTAATCGGGAGTCAGCAATGACCCGCCAGGCAGCCGCTGTGGCAAAAACCGAAACCGAATCGCTGGTGCTGGCGCTGGTGCTGGCACTGGTACTGCACGTCCTGGTCATCACGCAACTGCATTTCGACTGGATCAATGCCGTGACCGAATCGCGCGCGCCCGACCTGGATGTGATCCTGGTCGACTGGGCCAGCGACCAGGCGCCGGAAAAGGCCGACTTCCTGGCCCAGGCCAACCAGACCGGCGGCGGCGACAACCCCGAACTGGAACGTCCATCGGCGCCGCCGCCGGCCGAGGCGGCAGGCAACCCGCAACCGCAGCCCGAACCGGCCACCCAGCCGCAACCGGAGGTCGAACCGGCCGAGCAGACGTTGCTTGCCAGTCGCAGCGAGACTCCGGACCTGACTCAAACCGAACAACCGCCGGCCCAGGAAAAGGCACTGCCCGACGCCAGTCAATTACTGCGGCAGGCCAGGACGGTGGCGCAAACCGCGCCGGATCCGCTGGCATTCGAGCGCGTCGTACCGAAACGGCCGCGGCGCAAGTTCATCACCGCCAATACCCGCGAGCACCTGTACGCCAGCTACATGCGCGCCTGGGTCGCCAAGGTCGAACGCGTGGGCAACATGAACTATCCGGAGCAGGCCCGACGACGCAACCTGGAAGGCAGCCTGGTGCTCAGCGTCGACGTGCTCGCCGACGGCTCCATCGAACGGGTCCAGGTGCTGCGCTCATCCGGTTATGATCTGCTCGACGAGGCCGCCGTGCGCATCGTACGCCTGGCCGCCCCGTACGCCGAGCTGCCCGCGGACGTGCGCGAGGAGACCGACATTCTCACGATTACCCGGACATGGCAATTTTCGGCCCGTACGGGTTTGAACTAATGTGCAAGAAGGCCCTCCGGGCCGTTTGGTACGGCGACGCAGACGGGTCGCCGGCTGGCGAGGCAAACAACTTGCATTCACGCCAGCCTAACCCGATATTGCTTCCAGTTACTGATATATGATGGACACCGTGAGCTACTTCGACCAACAACTGCTGATTGCAATGCCGGGGATGGAAGATCCGAACTTCGATCACGGCGTGACGCTGATGTGCCAGCACAACGAAGAAGGTGCGCTGGGCATCACGATCAATCGCCATTCCGAGCTCACCCTGATTGATGTGCTGGCCCAGCTCGAGATCACCTGCAGCGACGAGCGTATCGCCAACCAGCCGGTGCTGCAGGGCGGCCCGGTACAGCAGGAGCGCGGCTTTGTACTGCACTCCGATGACGGCCCGGACGACGGCCAGTGGGAAGCCACCACCCGGGTCGCCCCGGGCATCATGGTCACCACCTCAAGGGATATCCTCGAGGCCATTGCCGAGCACCGCGGACCGGCCAAGTACATCGTCGCGCTGGGCTACGCCGGGTGGTCGGCCGGGCAGCTCGAAGACGAACTCAAAAACAACGCATGGCTCAACACCACTGCTGATTCTGCGATCGTGTTCGACTCTCCCATAGACGACCGCTGGGCGCGCGCCGTGGCCTCGCTGGGCATAGACGCGAATACACTGCAGCCGGTCGGCGGCCATGCCTGAACGCGCCACCGCGGTGGTTCCATGGTTTTAGTTCTTGGCATCGACTACGGGGCCAGACGCATCGGTCTGGCGACCGGCAACGCCGTTACCGGAACCGCCCGTCCGCTGAACACCATCCGGCACGACGGCCGGCACGACGAAAAGCCGCTGGACGATATCGATCGCGTCATCGGCGAGTGGAAGCCCGGTCGCATCATCATAGGTCTGCCGTTGGCTGCCGACGGCAGCGAAACCGCCATGAGTCGCGCGGCCCGAAGCTTTGCCGCCGATCTTCAGGCACGCCACGGCGAGATTCCCGTCGCTTTCCAGGACGAGCGCTACAGCAGCCGGCTGGCCGGATCGCACTTTGCCCAAGCCCGCCGTGACGGACACGCGCGGCGCCGCGACGCGCGCAATCTCGACAGTGTGGCCGCGGCCATCATCGTCGAATCGTGGCTGGCCGAGCACCGGCCCGGCGAACCGGCATGAACCGCCACCTGCTCGATATCGAAAGCCTTGACCAGGACGAAATCAAGGCATTGCTGGCGCGCGCCGGCGACCTCGCCGCCGGCGCACCCGTCCAGCCCCGGCAGGGCACCATTGCCAATTTGTTCTTCGAGCCCAGCACGCGCACCCGGGTCTCGTTCCAGATCGCCGCGCGCCGGCTGGGACTGGACGTGGTCAACATCGAGCAGCAGGACTCGTCGGCAAGCAAGGGCGAAAGCCTGGCCGATACCGCCCGCACCCTGGCGGCCATGGGCGTGGATGCCATGGTGATGCGCCACCCGGATGATTTCGCGTCTGCCGAACTGGCCGCGGCGCTGGCTGCAAGCGGAATCGACATCGATATCGTCAATGCCGGCGACGGCCAGCGCGCCCATCCCAGCCAGGCGCTGCTGGATGCGGTCACCCTCAGGCACGCCGGGTTCGAATTATCGGGATTGCGCCTGGCCGTGATCGGCGACATCCGGCATTCACGCGTGGCCCGGTCGGACATTGCACTGTTTGCACGCCTGGGCGCGGCCGAGATCCGCATCGCCGGTCCCGAGGAATTCATGCCGGATGCCGGCGAATTGCCCCAGGCCCTGCGCGCGGCCGACATCGACGCGGCCATCGACGGCGTCGATGCGGTCATCTGCCTGAGGATTCAGCGCGAACGCATCGCCGCCAGCGGCTATCCCGATGGCGCGGCATTCCACCGGCGCTGGGGTCTGACGGCCGGGCGCCTGGACGCGATGCCGGCCCACGCGCGCATCCTGCACCCGGGCCCGGTCAACCGCGACGTGGAAATCGCCGACGCACTGGTCGACTCGCCGCGCGCACTGATTCTCGAACAGGTGCGCAACGGCGTGCATCTGCGCACCGCACTGTTCGAATGGTTGATCGACGCCAGCTGAACCCAACTATTGGAATAACGCGCTCGAAAGAGCCGTTTTAAACCGCAAATGAACGCCAATAAACACCAATTACGGACGGAAAAGCATTAAACCGCAGATTGCGCAGATGTACGCAGATAAATGAAAATGTGCAGATAAACAATAATCTGCGAAAATCTGCGTAATCTGCGGTTACGCCTTTTCCAGTTAAACTTCATACCTCATCAGGTATCTGAATTCACATTCAGGAAATTCCGTATCATGATCGAAGTTACCGTCAACGGCAAACCGCAATCGCTGCCCGAAGGCCTGTCGGTCGAAGCGCTGCTGGACCGGCTGGGTCACGCCGACAAGCGCGTGGCCGTGGAGCGC
Organism: Wenzhouxiangellaceae bacterium; assembly: GCA_040904965.1. Lineage (GTDB taxonomy): Bacteria > Pseudomonadota > Gammaproteobacteria > Xanthomonadales > Wenzhouxiangellaceae. Next base: position 20,398 of record JBBDSL010000041.1, on the reverse strand, counting down.
AACGGCGAAATCGTGCCGCGCAGCCTACACGCAGCGCAGCAGCTCAGCGCGCACGACCGGATTGAAATCGTACACGCCATAGGCGGAGGCTGAAACCCTTGCAGGAACAAACGGCAGCACCCTCCGAAAACACCGATTCGCCGCTGGTCATCGCCGGGCGAAGCTACAGCTCGCGTCTGCTCACCGGCACCGGCAAGTACCGCGACGCGGAACAGACCCGGCTGGCCACCGAAGCCGCCGGTGCCGAAATCGTCACTGTGGCCATTCGCCGCAGCAACCTCGGCCAGAACCCGGACGAGCCTAATCTGCTCGACGTGCTGCCGCCGGACCGCTACACCATCCTGCCCAATACCGCCGGTTGCTTCACAGCCGAAGACGCGGTGCGCACCTGCCGGCTGGCGCGTGAATTGCTGGACGGTCACAAGCTGGTCAAACTCGAAGTGCTGGGCGATGAAAAGACTTTATTCCCCGACGTGACTGAAACGCTGAAGGCGGCCGAGACCCTGTTGGCCGAGGGCTTCGACGTGATGGTCTACACCAATGACGATCCCATCCTGGCGCGCCGCTTCGGCGAGATGGGCTGTTGCGCGGTCATGCCGTTGGCCGCCCCGATCGGATCGGGGCTGGGCATCCAGAACCGCTGGAACATCCTGTCTATCGTCGAGGAGGCCAGCGTGCCCATTCTGGTCGACGCCGGCGTGGGCACCGCCTCGGATGCCGCGATCGCGATGGAACTGGGTTGCGACGGCGTGCTGATGAATACTGCGATCGCCGGCGCGCGCGACCCGGTCGCGATGGCGCGCGCCATGCGGCTTGCCGTCGAGGCCGGCCGGCTGGCTTTTCGCGCCGGAAGAATTCCACGCAAGCGCTACGCCTCGGCGTCGTCGCCGATCGAGGGCACGTTCTTCTGATGGCCGACGCCGCCAAGGCCGGCTTTCACCGGCGAATCCGCAGCTTCGTCCGCCGTCCGGGGCGCCTGACCCCGGCGCAGCAGCGCGCGCTGGACGAACTGCTGCCACGCTACCAATTGCCGCCGGACCTGGACCATCTATCCGCAGCCTTCGATCGAGTGCTGCCGCTGGTGGTCGAAATCGGTTTCGGCAATGGCGAGGCGCTGGCCTGGATGGCGGCCAACGAGCCGGACCGCAATTTTGTCGGCATCGAAGTGCACGAACCGGGCGTCGGCCGCCTGCTCAGAAGTCTGGAATCGGAAAGCCTGGACAATGTGCGGGTGGCCATGCGCGACGCGGTCGACGTGCTGCGCGATCAGGCCCGCAGCGGTTCAATCGACGCATTGCGCATCTATTTTCCCGACCCGTGGCCCAAGAAGCGCCACCACAAGCGCCGACTGGTGCAGCCCGCGTTCCTGGAGCTGGCCGCCGACCGGATCGGCCCCGGCGGGCTGCTGCACCTGGCCACGGACTGGCAGCCCTACGCTGAATGGATGCTGGAGCAGCTTGGCCTGAACAGTGCTTTCGAGAACCTCGGCAATCCGTTCGTCGAGCGCCCTTCCTGGCGCCCCGAAACGCACTTCGAAAAGCGCGGCGCGCGCAAGGGTCACGGAATCTTCGATCTGCTTTTTCAACGGATCGACACTTGACTGGGCGGTGCCGGTTGGGGTATAAACCAACTGTGCATACATAAATTTAACAACAAAGCACAATTCCATCAGCTGGAAAGAGCATCATCCGGTTTGGGGCATAAAGCGGTCTTCGGACCGCTTTTTTCTTTTTTATTGGTGCAGAAAGTCCATTCGGCGCGCCCTTCGGGCCGCTCACTCAATTCGCGGGTACACGCACCCGCAAGCGGGGCCGCGGCTGCACTCGCCGTTTTGCGGCGCATGTCCGCAAACGGCTCCGCTTCGCGCTGGCGCTGGACGCGCCGACGGGTGCCGTTTTCCCCTCATGTGGGAAGTCCGGGGCAGGCGCTTTCAGCCGTCCGGCCGCCTGATTGATTCGCGGGTACACGCACCCGCAAGCGTGGCCGCGGCTGCACTCGCCATTTCCAATTGACAATCGCGGCGCATGTCCGCGACCGCCGCGGCAATCGGCTCCGCTTCGCGCTGGGCGCGCCGACGGGGCGGGTTGTTGTTGACCTGCCTCGGTTCCGGCCCCATAATCCTGTTATATCAGCCGCCGGATGGACGCCCATGGATCACGACGAGTCAATCGAGTTCACCGATTCCGCAGCACGCAAGGTGCGCGAGTTGACGCTTGCCGACGGCAACCCGGATCTCAAACTGCGCGTCTACATCACCGGCGGCGGCTGCTCCGGATTCCAGTACGGGTTTACCTTCGACGAGAAGGCCGACGAAGACGATATCCGGGTCGAGCGCGACGGTGTCGAGCTTGTGATCGACCCGCTCAGCTTTCAGTATCTCGAAGGCGCGGAAGTCGATTACAGCGAATCGCTGCAGGGCGCGCGCTTCGTCATCCGCAACCCGAACGCCTCGACCACCTGCGGCTGTGGCTCATCGTTCGGCGTCGCATGAGGCCAACACGGTTGACACCACCACCGGCATACGGCTACAACTGGGTTTCCTGAACCCGGCGGACCACGAACCGATTTGAAGATTCTCTCGTTATTGCTCGCCTTTCTGGCCAGCCATCACTGGCCGGGCGCATCGCAGTTGCGCCGCTACGACTGGTTGCTGGCCGGTCCCGCCGGCGTCAGCGGCCAGGGCGCCCGATGGCTGCCGGTCGCGACCCTGGCCGCCGTTACCCTGGTTGTCGGCGCTCTGGCCATGCTGCTCGCATTCTGGCTGGCCGGATTGTTCGGCCTGCTGCTGCTCGGCATCGCTTCGGTGCTTTACACGCTGGGCCCGCATCATCTGGACCGCGATATTCGAATGGCGTCCAACCCGGGCGAGCCCGACAAACAGCAGGTTGCGCTGGAGCGTTTGTTGTTGACGCCCGACTCCACCGGCCCCGAGGCCGCTGCGGCTTCGCTGCATGCGGCGCTGGCGCGCTGGTTCGGCATCGTGTTCTGGTTCGTGCTGCTCGGAGTGCCCGGCTGCCTGCTCTATCGAAGCCTGCGCGAAGCCCACCGTGCCAGCGGGTTCGAAGCCGGCGAACGTACCTGGATGGGCCGGGTGCTGGGCTGGATGAACTGGCCGGTGGTGGCGCTGATGACCGCCGCGATCGCGCTGATGACCGATTATGACCGGGTCAAGGCCGCGTTCGACGCGCGCGAGGACCGCTGGCAACTGCCGGTGGCGCTGCTCGACGATGTGGCGCACACGCTGTGCGACCCGGCAGACGACCTGGCCGAAGGACTGGCCGACGGCCGCCGCCTGGCCTGGCGCGCGCTGGGCATCTGGTTTGCCGTGCTCAGTCTGCTGCTGCTGGCCGGGCTGCTTTCCTGAACAAGCCCCGATTAGAAATCCGAATCAAATCCCGTTGACAAAAGGACTGCCCATGCGAAGCATTTGCCTGATCATTCTGTGCGCCCTGGCGACCACCGCCGGCGCTGCCGAAACCTGGGTGCGCTGCGGCGCCTCCGTGGACGTCGCCGAGGGCCGGCTGACCGGAGCCCTTACGCTGGTCGTCGTCGATGACGCCATCGATCGCGTGCTCGACGGTCACCCCGGGGCCGGGAACGATGCCGAGATCGTCGACGTCTCGGAGATGACCTGTCTGCCGGGACTGATGGACATGCACACCCACCTGACGTCGCAGTCCAGCCCGACCCGCTACACCGAAGCCTTCACGCTCAACGAAGCCGACATCGCACTGCGTTCCACCGTCTACGCGCGCCGCACGCTGGATGCCGGATTTACCACCGTGCGCGACGTGGGCGATTCGTTCAATACCAGCATCGCGCTACGCGATGCGATTGAGGCCGGTCACGTGCCGGGGCCACGCATCTTCACCTCCGGAAAGTCGCTGGCAACCACCGGCGGCCATGCCGACCCGACCAACGGCTGGCGCGACGATCTGATGGGCACGCCCGGGCCGCGTGACGGCGTGCTCAACGGCGTGGCGGAAGCGCGCGAAGCCGTGCGCCAGCGCTATAAGGACGGCGCAGACCTGATCAAGATCACCGTCACCGGCGGGGTGCTGAGCGTGGCCAAGAGCGGACTGGCGCCGCAGTTCCGGCCCGACGAGGTCGAGGCCGTCATCGAAACCGCGCGCGACTACGGCATGCACGTGGCCGCCCACGCGCACGGCAAGGAAGGCATGATCCGCGCGATCACCGCCGGCATCCACTCGATAGAGCACGGCACGATGATGGACGACGAAGTCTTCGCGCTGATGAAGGAACACGGCACTTGGTACGTACCCACGATCATGGCCGGCAAGTTCGTCGCCGAAAAGGCCGAGGTCGACGGCTACTACCCGGCGCTGGTGCGACCCAAGGCGCGCGAAATCGGGCCGATGATCCAGGAAACCTTCGGGCGCGCCTGGAAGGCCGGCGTGAAGATCGCCTTCGGCACCGATTCCGGCGTCAGCCTGCACGGCGACAATGCCGAGGAATTCATCTTCATGGTCGAGACCGGCATGTCACCGGCAGACGCGATCCGGGCAGCAACCATCAATGCTGCTGAACTGCTGGGCGTGGAAGACCGCGCCGGCGCGCTGGAGGCTGGCAACTGGGCCGACATCATCGCGGTTTCCGGCAATCCGCTCGAAGACGTATCGACGCTGGGCCAGGTTGCGTTCGTGATGAAAGCCGGCAAGGTCCACAAGCGGCCGTTAAACCCGGATTATTGAATCAGGGAATGTTAATTACAGCACATTAAGCATTTATTTAAGTGCTTGAATTCGCGATTCCGGTGGCATATAGTGAAGGTCACTGGAACTCGCGATTTCGCCTGGAGTGGAAAGATGTCGGACGTGCTGACCCGGATGCGGATTGCACTGCGCGCCGACGGGATTGACAAGGATCGCGCCACCAGCCTGCTGTTCTGGGCGCGCTCGTTTCTGACCTTCTGCAACAACGACGACCCCGACCGGCTGGACCGCAACGATGTCGAGTCGTTTCTGACCCATGTCGCTGAAGAGCGGTTTGCCGGCCGGCCCGCGCGCGATCGCGTGCTGGAGGCGATCGTCTGGATGTTCCGCTCGACGCCCGGCGAGGTGCCGTCCTGGCTGAAGATCCTGATTGAAGAGCGCCGGCAGGGCAACACGCCGAACACCCTCAGTCCGGACGAGGTCCGCCGTCTTCTGGCGCACCTGACCGGCACCAGCTGGCTGGCCGCGGCCCTGATCTACGGCACCGGCATCCGGCTGCTGGAATGCGTGCGGCTGCGCGTTCGCGATATCGACCTGCAGCACAATCGTCTGACGGTGCGCAACAGCGCCGACGAGATCAACCGCCGCCTGCCGCTGCCGGAGAATATTCAGACCCGACTGCACGACCATCTCGAGGATTTAAGGCTCGCCCACATTCGCGACATCGTCAACGGCACCGGGTCGGCCACGCTGCCGCCGGCGGTTGCGTCGCGTTCACCCGGCGTGGCCAGGAACTGGGGCTGGCAATATCTGTTCCCGCAGCGCCTGGAGCACGAGCGCACCGGCGCCCCGGATCACGCCCCGGCAAAGTTGATCCACCACATCGACCCACAGACCTTGCACCGCAAATTCGAGCGCGCCGCGCTGGAGGCCGGCATCTACCGCCGGGTGACCGGACACGTTCTACGCAACAGCTTCGCGCTGCAGATGATCAGGCAAGGCCTGTCGGTGCAGCAGATCGAACGCATCCTCGGCACGCGGGCGTCCAAGGCCGATGACGAAGCCCGGGCGCGCAGCCTGCCCGTCCCCGCCGGCGTCGCCACCGCCCGCGGTGCCGCTCACTGAACGCGGATCCCGCGGCGGGCTTCGGTCTGCGCACCGGCGTACCCGCTCAGCTCCAGGTAGCCGCGTCCCAGTGACTGCCGCGAAGCGCTGTCGATCACCTCGACGGCACCTTCCCAGTAGTCCACCGTGGCATACCAGCGCTGGGCATCGAATGCCGGGCGCACTTCGACATCCAGCACTTCGGAATCCTGCTCTTCGGAATCAAGGCGCACGCGCCACGCCACCGGCCACTCGACGCCAAGCCGGTCGCGCCAGCGCCTGAGCGCATCGAAACGGAAATCATCCCGGCCAAGTACGCGATAGCTGCCGTCCGGCTGCACCAGTACGCCGGCCGAGAACCGCGAAGCGGTGCCTTCTTCCGTGCGCAGGCGGTAAAGCATCAGGTCGCGCCCGTCGTCGAACTGCAAGGCGAACCAGTCCCAACCGGCAATCCCCTCACCGAGCTGACTGGAGCCCCATTCGCGGTCCAGCCAGGCCAAGCCGGAAACCTCTGTTGTCCGGCCATCCAACTCGATCCGCCCGTCGGTACGCAGGCGCGTGATCGAGTAGTAGCGCGACGCATTGCCCGGCTCCGGCCCTTTCCGGCTGTACCCCGAATCGCCCTGCAACACGACTGGTTTTTCCGGTTCCAGCTTCAGATCCAGTGCCACCTGCGCGGTTTGCGCGCGCAGACGCCAGCCGTCCCCGGTGCGCTCGACCGTCCAGTCGCGCAGCCACCATTGGTCGGCGGTCGCACCCGCCAGGCCCAGCGCCCCGCGCGCGAAGCGCTCGCGGCTGAGGAAGCGCCCGGCTTCGATATCGCTGACCGCCAGATGGGCCATCCACACCGCGTCGGCGGCGAAATCCGAGTCGGGGCGCTCGCCCGGTTCGACGGCGAAGCGGAAAAGCGTGAACTGGAAGCCGTAGCGATGCCCGGCGTCGTCTGCCAGGTTGCCGGTGAAGTACCACCACTCATTGCGATAACCCGGATGCAGGCCGTGATCGGCCGGAAACGACAGCGGCTCGGGTCCGGTAACGCGCCTGAACACATCCGGCGCGGCGTTGAGCAGCGCGGTGGCGCTGACGCCGACAACATCCGGCCCAGATTGCTCGGTGCGTTGCACAAGCCAGACCAGGGCCATCAGCGCCACCAGACCCGCGATGACGATATCCCGGATCATCGTCCTGCCCTCAAGTGCTCGATTATCGGCCGGCGCCCGATACGCCAGGCCGGATAGAGACCGGTCAAGGTGCCCAGGACCAGCGCCACTGGCACTACCCATATGACGGGCTCTATCGGGGGCAGCCCGGCCGGAAGGCTCCAGCCGAAGGCGCGCGGCTGGACGAGAAACGACAGCGCGTAATGGATCAGCACCGCCAGCGGCAGCGCGGTGACCAGCGCCGCCCCGGTCAGACCGGCCGCCTGCACCGTCAGCAACCCGAACAGGCGCGCCGGGGAAAGCCCCAGCGCGCGTAACGTGGCGTGTTCGCGCGAACGCTCCAGGCCCTGGGCGAGCAACGCGCTGGTCAATGCAACCAGGGCGATCATTCCGACCAGAAACGCCAGTGCCCACGAGATGCGAAAAGTCCGGTCGAACACCGCAAGGCTCTCGCGCCGGATGCCCCCGGGGGTGAACCATTGCGCGTGACCGCCCAGTTGCATGCCGTCCAGCCGCCGACCGATCTGGTCGGGCGGAACACCGGGTGCCAGATACAGGCCGACGCTGTCGACCGCCGGGTCCCCGAACCAGCGCCGGTAGAGCGCACTCGAGACGGCGACGAACCCCTGCTCGGAACTGTAGTCGCGAAACACCGCGACCACCGGCAGGCGCGCCGGACCGTCGGGCGCAAGCAACTCGATCGTATCGCCGGCTCGCAGCTGCCGCCGTCGCGCCAGTGGCTCGGAAACCAGCACGCCGGTGCCGGCATCGAACATCGCCCGGGCCCGCCCGGAATCGCCTTCGAGCAGCTCGAACCCGGCCCAGGCGCGGGCCGGCAGGTCGTAGGCGGTCAACTCGGTGCCGTCGGCCAGGCGCGTCCGGCGCACCGATGAGAGCACCTCGACGCCGTCCAGTGCCGCCAGCCGTTCGACTTGCGCCGGACCCAGCTCACGACTTTCCAGCGAAACGTACATGTCGGCCTGCAGCAATCGGGTCACCCAGTCGCCGACCGCGGCGCGGAAGCCCAGAATCATCATGCCCATGCCGATGGCAAGCGCCAGTGCCAGCGAAAGCGCGGCCAGTGCCGGCGACAGGCGCCCGCGCGCGGTCTCCAGCAGTCGCAGCGCCCGGCCGGGCAGTGTCGTCGGGGTACGCTGCGCGAGCGCGCGCACCAGACCAAACCCGATCATCGGAATCATCACCATGATGCCGGCCAGGCTCAGGAAAAGGCCGCCCAGCGCGGCCACCAATCGAGCGTCCAGCACCAGCCACAGCATGCCGGCGGCCACCAGTGCGGCCGCCAGCGGCAGCAGCTTGCGCAGCGGCAACACCTGCACCACGAACGACCGGACCATCCGGCCCGGCGGAATCTGCAGCGCCTCGCGCAGCACCGGCACCGTCACCGCAATCGCTGCGGCCAGCGCGGCAAACCAGATTGCCGCATAGCCCCAAAGGCTCGGTCGGGTGGTCGCCGGCGGCAGCTGCCCGTAGACCTCGGCCACCGGGGCGGCGATCAGGCGCAGCAACAGGTCGGAAAGCAGGCTGCCGGCAACCAGTCCGGCCAGTGCCCCGAAAACGGCGATCAACACGACTTCGCCAAGCAGCATCCGGGCCAGCGTTGCATGCGTCATGCCCAGCGCACGCAACAGGCCGAAGGTTCGCCGACGCTGCACCATCAGGAAACTCAACACGCTGTAGACGACGAACAGGCCGGTCGCCAGCGCCAGCAGGCTCATCGCCGTGAGATTCGCGCGCATGCCGGCGGTCAACTGACGCGCCGAGGCGCGCTGGCTGGAAGCGGTGGTCAACAGGAGCCGATCGTCCAGATTGGCGCGCAGCCACGCCTCGGCTTCCGGCGGCGCCAGCAGTTCGCTCACCCACCCACGCTCGGAAAGCATCGCCTGGGCCCGGGATATATCCATCAGCAGGCGCCGGTCCAGCCCGGGGCGTCCCTGGATGGCGGCGACCACGCGCAACCGCGTATCAGGCGCGTCGATTTCGATGACGGCACCGATTTCGGTATCCAGCAGATCCAGCGTGGAACGACTCAGCACCACCGGCGGCGCATCGCCGGATGTGTCGTACAGCGCGGCGGCGAGCCCGGCACCGTCGGTGCCGGTCAGCGCGCGTATACCGCTGAACGGGTCCACCCCGACCAGTTCGAGTCGCTGGCCGCCAACGCGCACCGGTACGCGCAAGACCGGCACCAGGTCCGGCGCCCCGGCGCGCCGTGCAAGGCGGGCGTATTCGTCCACGTCCAGCCGGCCGGACGGATGCCGGACCACCAGCGCACGCGCGCCGACCAGCTCGGCCGAGACGGCGTCCAGGGATTCGACCAGAGCCCCGCGCAGCAACGCCACGCCGGTGACCACGGCCACGCCGGCGGCAATCCCGACCAGCGCCAGCAGTACCTGTAGCGGGTGGCGGTAGACGAAAGCGCGCGACAGCCGGGCCAACATCAACCGGCCTCAAGTTTCCCGGCCGCAATCCGAACGCGGCGATCGCAGCGCGCTGCCGCGGTATCACTGTGGGTGGCCAGCACCAGCGTGCAGCCATGCGCGCGGATGCTTTCGGAAAGCACCTGCATGACCTGCTCGGCGCTGGCCTGATCGAGGCTGCCGGTGGGTTCGTCGGCCAGCACCAGCGAGGGCCGGTGAATCAAAGCCCGGGCGATCGCAACGCGCTGCTGCTGCCCGCCGGAAAGCTGGTCCGGGCGCCGCTCAAGCAAGTCGGCAATTCCCAGCTCGCGTGCGAGCTGCCGGATGTCGTCGGCGGTGACAGGCGTGCCGGTCAACCAGCCGACCAGTTCAATGTTCTCCGCCGCGCTCAGCGACTCGACCAGGTTGTAGTCCTGAAACACCAGGCCGATGTGGCGGGCGCGAAAACGTGTGCGTTCAGGCTCGGCCAGCCGATTGACGTGCCTGCCCAGCAATTCCACCGTGCCCGAATCCGGCAGGTCCATGCCGGCGGCCAGGTGCAGCAGCGTGGATTTGCCCGAACCGGATTGGCCGGTGATCGCCAGCCGCTCGCCGGAATGCACGTCGAGGTCCACGCCGTCAAGCACGCGCACGTCCTCGTTGCCGTCGTGATAAGTGCGGCCGACGCCGCGCAGGCGCAGCACCGGTTGCCGGTCGTCAGCCATGGCCGGCGCCGGCCATGGCCGCGATCAAAAGCAGCACGACCACGCTGGAACCGAGCATCAGCCTCAGGCGCCGGTACCAGCCCGGATGGCCGGTCAGCACCCAGCGCCACTCGGCGGCCAGCTGCAGCACGAACAACAGCGCCAGCCACCCGGCGGCCGCACTCAACGGCATCAGCAGCGCCGGCAGGCCGGCCAGCAGCAGCAGGGTGCTGGCAATCAGCGGCGCGGGCGAATCGGCGGACCGCTCCAGCGCACCGACCCAGAGGCCGCCGCTGAGGAACGCAAGCATCACCAGCGCGTAGCCGATCAGCAGTTGCTGCACCGAGTGGGGCGCGCCGACGTAGCTGATCACGGCCAGCACGGCAAACGGAACGATACCGGCCCAGCCCAGGATGCGCGCGATTCTCTGCCGTTGGTCGACCATTGCTTTCTCCGCGGGGTTTCGAGTCACCTCACTATACCGCCGGGTCGGCAACGCTACGTACACGCCCCGCTGCGCACTGGATGCTGATCCGGCAGGCAACTCCGGTGCGGGATGATCGGCCTGGCGCAGGTCGGCGCGGCGTCGCCGACGGGTTTCGAAGTCCAGGGCTCCGATCGCCGATGCGTCGGGTACGTCGCCCCGACCTGCCCTGCTGCTTCCAAGGGGCCAAAAGCCACCTGAGCAGACAAACAAATATCCAGGTTCATCCAGGTTTATCCGCGTTCATCCGCGGCCAAGGACTTTCGCCTGTCCGGAACTGCCGAGCGGGCGCGCTTGAGCCAGACCAGCAACTGCGAGATCGCCGCCGGCGTCACGCCGGGGATGCGGCTGGCCTGGCCCACCGTGGTCGGACGCTGGCGCTGAAGTTTCTCCAGCACCTCGGCCGACAGGCCACGCACCCGGGCGAAATCGAAGTCCTCGGGGATGGGCATCTGCTCGGCGCTGCTTGCGCGCTCGATCTCGACGCGCTGCCGGTCGAGGTAGCCGGCATAGCGAATCGTGGTCTCGACCTGCTCGGCGACATCACCGGCCCCCACGCCCGGCCCGAGCGCATCGATGGCCGTCAGCGCGCGGTAGCCGATCCCGGGACGCTTGAGCAGATCGGCGGCAGTGACATCCTTTTTCATCGGCGTGTCCAGACGCGTTTCGAGCTCGCGCGCCAGTACGCTGTCGCAGCCGATGCGCAGTTTCTCCAGCCGCCGGACCTCGCCGGCGATCGCATCGCGGCGTGTTTCGAACGCGGCAAAGCGCGCATCGTCGACCAGCCCGAATTTGCGGCCGGTTTCAGTCAGGCGCAGGTCGGCGTTGTCCTCGCGCAGCATCAGGCGGTACTCGGCCCGGCTGGTGAACATGCGGTAGGGCTCGGCGGTGCCGCGGGTGATCAGATCGTCGATCATCACGCCGATGTAGGCCTCGGAACGTTCCGGCTGCCAGGCCGGCTGACCGGCGACCGCGCGCGCAGCGTTGAGGCCGGCGATCAGCCCCTGCGCGCCCGCTTCCTCGTAGCCGGTGGTGCCGTTGATCTGCCCGGCCAGGAACAACCGCTCAAGCACCTTGGATTGCAGTCCGGGCTTGAGATCGCGCGGGTCCAGGAAGTCGTACTCGATCGCATACCCCGGACGCGTGATGCGCGCGCGCTCCAAGCCGGGAATGGTGCGCACGAATTCCAGTTGCACGTCGAACGGCAGGCTGGTCGAGATGCCGTTGGGATACCACTCGTTGAGTTCCAGCCCCTCGGGCTCGAGGAAGATCTGATGCGAATCCTTGTCGGCAAAGCGCACCACCTTGTCCTCGATCGACGGGCAGTAACGCGGGCCAGTGCCTTCAATGGCACCGGAATACATTGGCGAGCGATCCAGCGCGCCGCGGATGATGTCGTGGGTGGCCGACCGCGTGCGGGTGATGAAACAGGCGCGCTGGGCCGGGTGGTCGGCGCCAGAGCCGATGAATGAAAACACCGGGCGCGGGTCGTCGCCGGGCTGCTCGGTGAGCTGCGAAAAATCGATGCTGCGCCCGTCCAGGCGCGGCGGCGTGCCGGTCTTGAGCCGGGCAATGTTAAGCGGCAGTGCCCGCAGCCGCTCGGCCAGTGCGTTGGCCGGCGCGTCGCCGGCGCGCCCGCCCGAAGAGCGCGCCTGGCCCATGTGGATGATCCCGCCCAGAAACGTGCCGGTGGTCAGCACCACCGCGGCGGCGTGGAAATCCAAGCCCAGCCCGGTGCGGCAGCCGACGACGCGGTCATGCTCGACGATCAGGTCGTCGACGCCGGCCTGGAACACGGTCAGCCCCGGCTGCTGCTCGACGATGCGCCGGATTGCGGCGCGGTACAGGTTGCGATCGCACTGGGCGCGGGTGGCGCGCACCGCCGGTCCCTTGCTGGCGTTGAGGCGGCGCCACTGAATGCCGGCAGCGTCGGCGGCAATCGCCATGGCCCCGCCCAGCGCATCGATTTCGCGCACCAGGTGGCCCTTGCCGATCCCGCCGATGGCCGGATTGCAGCTCATCTGGCCGATGGTCTCGATGTTATGGGTGACCAGCAGCGTATCGGCCCCGCACCGGGCCGACGCGAGCGCCGCCTCGGTGCCGGCGTGTCCGCCGCCGATCACGATGACATCGAAGTTTTCCGGGTAACGCATGGCAACCTGCCGGGCATCAAGGCCCAAGGCACTGAAATCAACCTGTTATTTTACGCTGTTCCCAGCAACCCGGCCAAACGGGCGGGACGGATGCTGATTCATCAGTACAGGCGATGGTTGTCGCCCGAGCGGCCGCGCAGCACACTGCGCCGGCTCTGTCCGGCGCCGGATCCGCGGCTCGACCGCTGCGATCGTTGCGAACGTGGCGATGAACTTCGGATCGGACGCGACGACGGTTCGTCCGCTCGCGATCGTGGAGGCGATGTCTGACGCTGACTCCGACGCGATGAACGATTGCTGTCACTACTGTCACCGCGATCGGAGCGATTTAGCACCCTGGCGCGGGTATCCGGGGACGGCGCTGCAGCCCGGGAAGCGCTTTCGCTGCGCGACCGCGACTGATGGGGCGCCGGGGCGCGGCGAATCGCAGCCCCGCCGGCGCCCCTAAGCGACCGGGCGCCCTGGTCGCTTCGGTCGGCGATGTCGGAATTGCGCGAATTCACAATCACGCGGCCGCGCAGGTGCTCGATCGGAATGCCGCGCCGGGCTTGGGCGTCGGACCGCCGGCGCTCCGCGCTGCGACGAATTTCATTGCGGTCGGCTTCGCGGCGATCAATCTGCCTTGCCCGGTTGGGCTGGCGAGTGCGGTCCAGGCGCGAATCGCGGCCTTGCAGCACTGCGGCGCGCGACTGTACGCGTGGCGCCGAGCCGTGTCTGTCGCCCGAATACCCGGTGGCGCCGCGACCGACGCGGTCGCGTACCATCAATTCGCGTCGCGCAATCACCCGGTCATTGCCATGTTGCAACGCTTCCAGACGCCGGTCGATATGGCGAATCGGATGGTCGTGGTTGCGATGCCCGTCACGGTGGTGAAAGCCGCCGCGATGGACGAATCTGTGGCTGGCGAAGAAACCGAACGTATAGGCTGGATAACGATGCCCGAAACCATGCCATGGGTAGCCGAAACCCGCGAAATGACGCGAATGCAGCGGTCGGTGATGTGCCAGCGCCCAGCCCGGGTAGGGGTAATACAGCGGCGCGCTATAACCGACGAATACCGAGTACGGGTGGTAGAAGTGACTGAAATAGAAATGGTCCAGCGACCAGTACGGATAGTGGACCGGGTTCACCGAACCGTATCCGGCACGCGAATAGCCACCCGAGTATCCGTAGCCGCCTGCAGCGCCGTAATAGACGCCCGAATCCGGATAATGGGGCCGGTGATAGGTCGCGCATCCGCCGAGCGCGGCGACCACAACCACCAGCACCGCAACCCGGACAGCCGTATGCATTGTTCCGAATCTCCGGTTCATGGCATTGGTCTCCCGATTGATGCAACCAACCTACCACAAGCGGATAAACCAAAACTGAACCTGATTACGTAGCTGACTCAGCCACTTGTTCGGAAAAGCTTTTCTGGCCGCGGATACACGCGGATGCACACGGATAAAGGCAGATGATTGATCGTAAAGGGAAATGTTTCGGCCAGGCGCTTTCAACCATCTGTCGGCGACGTGGCGCCAGCCTGCGCTACCTTGTGTTCACTCTTTAGGTTTTAATCCGCGTTTTCCGCGTAAATCCGCGGCCAAACGGGTTCTCGGTTCGCCCGCGCACTGTGGTTTGGGCGATAGCTGAGGAATATACGTAATCAGGAAACTGAATACCCGTCACCAAGGGGGTACACTTCGCCCATGCCAGTTGCAGAAAAACCCCCGGTCCACCTGATCGACGCGAGCATTTACATTTTTCGCGCCTGGTATTCGATGCCGGAGGATTTTGCCGACCCGCACGGTCGACCGACCAACGCCGTATATGGTTTTGCCCGTTTCCTGTGCGAGTTCCTGGAACACACCGAAAGCCGGCACGTGGCGGTCGCGTTTGACGAATCGCTGTCGAAGTCGTTTCGCAACGAAATCTACCCCGAGTACAAGGCCAACCGCGAACCCGCGCCGGAGGATCTGGCGCGCCAGTTCAAGTGGTGCAGGGACCTGGCCGGATGCCTGGGACTGCCGTTGTATTTTCACCATCGCTACGAGGCCGATGACCTGATCGCGGCGCTTTCACGCTACTGGCGCGCTCGCGGTCACGCGGTCGCGGTGGTGACCGGCGACAAGGATCTGGCGCAACTGCTTGCCGGCCCGGACGACAGCTGGTGGGACTTTGCGCGGCGCAACCGCCTGGATCACGCCGGCGTCGAAAGCAAGTTCGGCGTGCGGCCCGACCAGATCGCCGACTTTCTGGCGCTCACCGGCGACCCGATCGACAACATCCCTGGGGTGCCGGGCGTGGGACCGAAAACCGCCGCATCGCTGCTGGCCCACTTCGGCAGCATCGATGCGCTGTTCGGGCGCATCGACGAGTTGGCCTTCCTCAAGATTCGCGGTGCGAAGGCGATGGGTTCACGGCTGCGCCAGCACGAGCCCACGGTACGACTGGCCCGCCGCCTGACCGGGCTGGAAACGCCGATTGCCGAAATCGAGGACACGGCGCACGAAACCCGCGGCCCGGCCAACCCGGATGGCCTGGACGTACTGCTGGACACGCTGGGATTCGGCCAGACCCTGCGTCAGCGGCTGCACCGGCTGGGCGCGTAGAAGCGCTATCCGACCGCGAATCAAGCCGAAGCAACCGCCTGCGGACCCGGCTCCCGCGGGTTCATCCCCGACGGAGATTCATCGGCCCTGTGGCGCTGGCCTTCCCTGGCGCTTGAGTTTTTCGAGCATTTCCTCGCCGACGATGACTTCCCTGGCCTCTCTGATCGAGGTGCGCAGCACCGGCACATCCGGCAGCGGCGGGTCGACGACGCGTCCATTCGGCCCCACCCGGTGCCAGTGACTGGCAGCCAGAAACAGCAGGTCGTCGCCTGCGAGAGTGCCGAATGTGGGGTTGTCGAACGCCGGCAACGCCTTGACCGGGGTCGCGATACTGGCCACGCGAGTACCGGATTCGTCGAGCTCCAGGCGCAGTACGCGCTGCGGGGTCACGCCGTTCTGGATCGCCACCAGGTGTCCCTCCCACTGATACAACCCATCGATGCCGCCCAGGTTGAGCGTTTCCGGAATACCCAGGGCGTAGCCCCTGCGGGAATCATCGAGTTCGAAGAAGAACAACCCCAGGTCGTAGTCGGCCACGTACACGCGCTGCTCGTCGGACGACAGCGCAATGCCGCGCAGGCCGGTCAACACCGGATTGCCGGCGAACGGTTCCGGTCGTTCGTCACCCGGCGCCAGCCGATAGATCTGCGGCGTCGAACTGTCGGCGGCGTAAATCGTGCCGTCGGCGGCCTGGGTCATGGCGCCGAGCATGTGCTGCTTTCCGTCGGCAAGAACACGGTACTCGCCGAGCTTTTCCCCGGTTTCCAGATCCAGCTTGATCAGCGCGCTACGCCCGTAATCGGAGGGCCGGGCGCCGCGGAACTGGCCGGTGGTGCCGGTCGCAACCCACAAGTGACCGCGCTGCGAGTCGACCAGCAGATCGAACACGGCCCTCAGGCCCGGTGTGTCATCGGGTGCAGCGAACTGCCTGAATTCACTGCCGTCCTTGTCTCGCACCAGCACCAGTCCATCGCGTACCGTGCCGACGAAGATGCGGCCGGTCCCGGCATCGTGGGCCAGCGCCTCGGGCATCGGGTATTCGGCATCGATTGCAAAAACCTCGGATGCCTGGCCGCCGGGCTCTGCGGCACTTTTCATCAGGTCGCGCAAGTGCTTGTAGAGGGAATGGCGGCGCATTGATTCGACTTCCTCAACCGCGTCCCAGTCGACCGCCAGCCCCTGCTGCTGCATCTTGAGCATCATGTTGAAGGCTTCGGACGTTTTGCCGATCAGCGCATAACCCATGACCAGCTGGCGCATGAAATCGTAATTGAACGGCCGCAGCCGGTGCAGGTTTTCCAGTGCCTTGACCCAGGCCTGGTGGTCCTCGGCGGCATATGCCCGGGCCGCGCGCTGATACCAGGCGGCCAGCTGCATGGCCGGTGTAATCTGTTGCGGCGACGCGGCCGACCGGGGCGCTTCAGCGGCATCGTTTTCGGCTGCCGACGGCGATTGCGCTACCGCTGCCGACGACAACAAGATCATGGTGGCAATCGTGGTCACGATAGTAGTCACGATGGTGGTCACAGTTGTGGTCGCGAGCGCGAGAATATTGAGTTGCTTCGGGTTCATTGGCTGCCTGGCTTCAAATTTGGGTGAGTAAACCGGAATGCGTCCCGGACAATCTCCGGAAGGGCCGGCGGACGCGATCGGACATGGATGCGACCCTTTTGATGCCGGAATGTTCACCGGCCGGATGTACCGGCATCGGCAAGTGCGACAAATTACCGAATCACCTACGATCAGCTTTAGAGGAGTCACATGCAGACGAAGACGCATTATAAGGGCCGCTATCTCAGCCTTGTGGAACGCGACGGCTGGGAGTACGCCACCCGCACCAGCCCGATGGTGGCGGTGCTGGTCGCCTGGCTGCCCGACCGGCGGCTGTTGCTGGTCGAGCAGTATCGCAAGCCGGTGGAAAATTCGGTCATCGAGCTTCCGGCCGGGCTGGTCGGCGATCAGCACGGCCAGGCCGATGAGTCGGTCATTGATGCCGCACACCGCGAACTGGTCGAGGAAACCGGATTCGCTGCCGGCACACTCACCGAAATCATGCGCTGCCCGACCTCGGCCGGCATGAGCGACGAAACCGCGGTATTCCTGGCCGCCACCGAGTTGGAAAAGATTGGTCCGGGCGGCGGCGACGCCAGCGAGGACATCATCGTGCACGCCATAGCGCACGATCGCATCGACGCCTGGCTGCGCGAGCAATACGCTAGCGGCAAGGCTGTGGACCCCAAGATCTATACCGCGCTGTACTGGGGCATTCCCGACCCGGCGTGATTTCGCCGCCCCGATTACGCGGTTGGCGGGTTACCCGAAGGCCGCCACCAGCCCGGCCGCCACGCCCATGCCGGCGGCGATCAGCAGCACCATCCAGGTCAGCACCGTGCCGATCACCCGCGCCCGGCTGGTGCCGGCCGAACGGCTCAACCCGAACGCGTGCGCGACCCGGCCGGCCAGCAGCAAAAGCCCCAGCACGTGCAACGCCCAGGCGGGCACATTGCCGCCGAATTCAATCAGCGCCAGCAACAACAGCACCATCGGCACGTATTCGCAGAAATTCGCGTGTGCCCGCACGGCCCGCTCCAGAGCCTGGATTGAACCGGAGCCGATGCCGACCTGATGTTGCTGGCGCAAACGCACGACGTTGTAGGACAGCGCAATCAGCAACAGTGCCAGCAGCGAGGAATAGAGAAGAACAACAGATGAATACATGCCAAATGCCCTTGTTATCGATAAAAGATATCGATAGCTATTGTACTTCGTGGCGACGGGTTACCATTATGAAATACCAGCAGATTACAAAGGTGCCCCAAGGCATGTCCAGAAGATTGCTCAGTCTGCGCGGCGTGCCGGCCGAAGAGGCCCAGGGCCTGCGCGAAGCGCTGGATGCGGCTGAGGTCGCGTATTACGAGCTTCCGCCGACCGCATTCGGCATCAGCGCCGGCAGCATCTGGGTTCGCCACAATCACGATTTCAAGCGCGCCAGGATCGTGTTCGATGCCTTTCAGGAAAGGCACGCACAACAGGCGCGCGCCGACCACGTACCCGTATCGTTCATCGTCTACCTGCGCCGCAACCCCGGCCGCGTTGCCGGCTACGCGGCTGCCGCCGTGCTGGTGTTGCTGTTGATGTTCTGGCCGGTATTGCAGCTCTGGCTGTAACCCAAGCCGTGGCGGCCGGTGCGGCATCCGTCGACAGGTTCAGGGGCCGTCGAGCTCGCGCAGCCGTTCGAGAAAGACCTGGCCATACTTTTCCAGCTTGTGGCGTCCTACCCCCTGGACGCCGGCCAGCGCGTCCAGCGAATCGGGTTTTTCGGCCAGCATCGCCTGCAGCGTGGCGTCGTGGAAGATCACGTACGGCGGCACACCTTCGGCTCGCGCCAGTTCCAGCCTGAGTGCGCGCAGGCTGTCGAAGCCCTGCTGCTGGGATGGGCTCAGCTCGATTGTCTTGTCAGTCGTCTTCTTTCCGGCGCGACGCTCTCCGGCCGGCTTGCGCGCCGGATCCTGACGCATCCGGAACGTATCGTTGCCGCGCAGCAGGTCGCGGGCGGAAGGATCGAGTCTCAAGCCGCCGTGCCCGGCGGGGTCGGCCGCCAGCATGCCTGCGGCCAGCAATTGCCGGATCAGCGAGTGCCAGAACGAAGCCGGCTGTTCGGCGCCGATGCCGAAGGTGGAAAGGCGCGCATGGCCCAGACTGGAAATCCGCTCGCTGTCCTTGCCGCGCAGCACGTCGACCAGGTGCCCGGCGCCGAACCGCTGTCCGGTGCGGTAGACGCATGACAGCGCCATGCGCGCGGGTTCGGTTGCGTCTACCCGCCTGGGCGGGACGATGCAATTGTCGCAGTTGCCGCAGTCGCCATCGTGGGTCTCGCCGAAATAGCCCAGCAGCGCCGGGCGGCGGCAGCCGGACTGCTCGCAATAGCCCAGCAGGGCTTCCAGTCGCTGACGCTCGATGCGCCGACGTTCGTCGGACAGCCCCGAGTCGGCAAGCATCTGGCGCAGGCGATAGACGTCTTCCATGCCGTAGACCATCCATGCGTCGGCCGGCAGGCCGTCGCGGCCGGCACGGCCGGTTTCCTGGTAGTAGGCCTCGATCGACCGCGGCAGATCCATGTGTGCGACAAAGCGCACGTCCGGCTTGTCTATGCCCATGCCGAAGGCGACAGTGGCCACCACGATCAGCCCTTCTTCGCGGATAAAGCGGTCCTGATGAGCCCGGCGCTCGTCGCCTTCCAGCCCGGCGTGATACGGCAGGGCCGTGAACCCCTCGGCGTTCAGCCAGCCGGCGACCTGCTCGGAGCGCTTGCGCGACAGGCAGTAGACAATGCCGGAATCGCCGGCATGCTCGGTGCGGATGAAATCGACCAGCTGGCTCCTGGCATTGTGGCGCGGCTGCACCTTGTACCGGATGTTCGGCCGGTCGAAGCTGTCGATGAATTTCTCGCAGCCGTCGGGAAACAGCGAGCTGGCAATTTCATCACGGGTGCGGATGTCGGCCGTGGCCGTCAGCGCGATCCGGGGCACGCCAGGGAAGTGCTCGGCCAACGCGCCCAGTTGCAGGTACTCGGGGCGGAAGTCATGACCCCATTGGGAAACACAGTGCGCTTCGTCGATCGCCAGCAGCGCGATTTCGACCTGCTTGAGCCGATTGAGCATGCGCGTCTGCATCAGGCGTTCGGGCGCGACATAAAGCAGATCGAGGCCGCCGGCGTTCAGCGTCCGCTCCACGCGCTGCTGCTCGGCCGGCGGCAGGCTGGAGTTGAGCACCTCGGCACGCACGCCGAAGACCTTGAGCGCCTCGACCTGGTCGCGCATCAGTGCAATCAGCGGCGAAACCACCACGCAGGTACCGGAACGCACCAGCGCCGGAACCTGGTAACACAGCGACTTGCCGCCGCCGGTGGGCATCAGCACCAGGGCGTTGCGGCCCGCGATCGTGCTCTCGACGATCGCCTCCTGACAACCGCGGAACCCGGGGAAGCCGAACACGTCGCGCAGCACGCTTTGCGCCTGCTGCATTCGGTCCGCTGTTTCCGTCCCGGGCGACAACAACGCTGCGCTCAATCCTCCAGGCCCAGCGCCGTGGCCGCCGCCTCGGCGCGCC
>JBBDSL010000040.1:0-9103 GCA_040904965.1 Wenzhouxiangellaceae bacterium | reverse complement strand
GCAATCGAAAAAAGTCACTCGCATCAGCCAGCGCAGCTGGCGGCGAAACGCCTTTGAAGTTGAGTCTAGAAAAAAAGCTGCCGGCACCCCGCCAGCATGCACACCCTCAAACAACAAAGATTACAACTTCAATCGACTCCGAAGCCGATACCACGCAGTATCGCGATTGATCACCACGATAAACACCTTCCTGAGATAACCCTCCGGACAATTGATCGGCTTGACACCATGCCAGGAATTGCCCTGACGGACAAACAGCAGACTTCGGTTGCCCAGCGATTCGGAACTCATGGCTTCGTCAAAGTCTTCGAAAGCCGGGGCCGAGCTGGCGGGGAAAAGGCCCTTGTCGTCGAGCACCTGGGTTTCGCCGCCCCATTCGGGTTTCCAGTCGGCCTCGGTGTTGAGGTAGAAGATGTGCGATCCGAGCTTCCATACCGCGTCACAGTGCGGCGAGACCGAGCAGCCGTTGGGGGTGTAGTGAAAGTGGAACTTCAGGCTGAAGCGATCGTGGCCGATCATCCGGGTGAGAAAGTCGATGTAATCGGGACCGCGCAGTTCATCGACGAAAGCCTTCCAGGCATCCGCCACCGGCAGGTCATCCTGCCATTCCAGCGCGTACCGGTCGTGACTTTGCTGACCGTGCTTGCGCGAGCGACCGAATACCGGTTTGAGACCGCTGACCTCGGGCGCCTGCTCGACCAGGGTTCGGAACCCCTGTTCGGTCAGCAGCCCGACCGGATTGGTCCAGGGAAACGGTTGCGTGGAACGGAACTGCTCGCCGTCCATTGCAGCGAGTCTTTCAGGGTCGAGAAACATCAGCGCGTCGAGTCTGGAATTTCAGCGCCCATTATCGCATTGCGCTTGCAACCGCGACACAGTGCGGGCCAGATGGAACGTCAGCGACTCCCGCTCGCCGGTTACACTCTCGGCTCCCAAGCAACTGGCCCCGCATGCGCCTGATTCACCTGACCGATCCTCACCTGACTTCGCTGGACACCTGGCACCCGGGGCTGAAAGCCGGGAAAAGATGGCTGTCCTGGCTGGCCTGGCAGACCCGGCGCCGCGCCCGCCACCGGCGTACCCGGCTGACCGCGCTGGCGAATCATCTCAAGACCACCGATCCGGACGCCTGGGCCATTACCGGAGACCTGTGCCAGATCGGCCTGGAGCAGGAGACCAGGGAAGCCGCCGTCTGGCTTGCCGACCTGGCGCCTGCGGAAAAAACCCTGCTGGTGCCGGGCAACCACGACATCTTCGCGCCCGATTCCGCTGCCTGGGTTGCCCGGCACTGGGCCGACTATCTGCACGTGGATCCGGCAGCGCCGCAATGGCCGGCGGTCCGCCGCTACGGCGATGTAACCCTGATCGGCGTGAATTCGGCTGTGGTGACGCCGGTATTCAAGGCCGGCGGCCGGCTGGGGCGCGAAATGCGCGAGCGCCTCGGCGAAGCGCTGTCGGCCCATCGTGGCAGTTGCCGCTTCGTGCTGATCCATCACCCGCCCCTTCCCGGCAGTTGCGCGCCGCGCAAGGCGCTGGCCGATGAGCATGAACTGAGTGAATTGCTGGCGGATCACGGCGCGGCCGTAGTGCTGCACGGCCATCTGCATCACAATCGGGAGTATCGCCTGGATTGTTCCGATGGCAACGGGGCGGCCGTGTTCTGTACCGCGTCGGCATCGGCGTGCGGGCGCCAGGGCGCGGCCGCGGCGCGAGTCTTCGATGTGCAACGCGTATCGGAGGGCTTTCGAGTGGAAATGCGCCTGGAAGCGCTGGACGCAAGCAACCGGGCGCATACCATTGAACGCAGGGAATGGATCAGCAACGGCTGAACGCCCCGAACATCGCCGGGCGCAGATACTTTAGCAAGTCATGGGAACTGCACGGTCGCGCGGCCGGACCGCGCGTCGGGGTTAACCCCGACGTTGCATAAATTTTCGGGCCGGAATCGCTACGCTGCCCGGTATAGCAGCCGTCGTGATTCACATGGCGCGGTCTGTACTCGCGTTGCCAATCCTCACGTAGGATGAGGCTACGCTCCGGTTGCCAACACTCCGTGCAGCCCGCGGAAATACTACTCTCCGGGCTTCCAGCTCCGAAGATTTATGCAACGTCGGGGTCTACTCGGCGCGCACGCTTTCGTCAGTCGCTTCGGCCGGCATGGGTTCCGGATCGGGCAGAGCGGCCGGCGTTTCCTCGGTCGCGCGCATGGTGGAGGCGCTGTGGCCTTCGGCCAGCAGGTATTCCAGCCATTTCAGCAATGCCCGGTTCATGCGCCAGCTGCGCTCGACCAGACCACGCACCGGCAAGTCCGGACCGGCCAGGCGTTCTATGCCCTGCTCCGGTGAAAACGACGTGGCCTCTGCCATGCGTGCGTCGTGGTAGACGCGGATGTGCGCATTGGGATGCTGCTCACGTTCCGGCCCAAGCAGATAGGTCAACTGCAGGAACGTGGTGTAGTTGTGACGCTCCAGCACCCTCATATAGAGTTCCGGTGCGTCGTCAATTTTCGACACCAGTACGTCGCTACGCGCCAGATCTTCGGGCATCAGCACGCTGAGCGCATGAAAAACCCCGGAATGCAGCGACGGCAGGCGTCGTGCGATGACCCGGGACAACGAATTTGGATTGCGCAATTGTGTCAACATGTCAGAAGAATAGCACAGCGTTGTGGAATTTCCGATTCTTGACAAATCGGAAATTTCGTGGTTCAAAAATGATCCCGATCCAGCCCCAGTTCGAGCAGAATGCGGCTGGCAAGTTCCTCAACCGACGCTCGCGTCGAGCTGAGCGCCGGCACACCCTCGCTTCTAAGCAGCGATTCGGCCGCATCCACCTCGTAGCGACACTGCTTGAGTGACGCATAGCGACTGTCAGGTCGCCGGGTCTGACGAATTTCCGCCAGCCGTTCGGCATCAATCGTGAGGCCGTACAGCTTTTGCTTGTGCTGGCGGAGAAAGTCCGGCAGGCGTGGTTTTTCGAGATCCTCTTCCGTAAGCGGATAGTTTGCGGCTTTCAGGCCAAAATGCAAGGCCATATAGAGACAAGTGGGCGTTTTTCCCGATCTGGAGACCCCGACCAGGATCACATCGGCGTTTTCCAGGCGCTTCGAGATGCCGTCGTCGTGGGTCAGCGCATAGTTCGTGGCCTCCATGCGGTCTTCGTAGCGATGGGTATCGCTGATGCCGTGGGCCTTGCCCACCGAGTGCGACCCGACCGTGCCCAGGATTTCCTCCAGCTGCGGCTGGAAGGTGGCAAACATGTCGAATACATGTGCATTCGCGCGCCCCAATTCAGCGCCGATTTCGGAATCGACAATGGTGCTGAACACCAGCGAACGCAAGCCATCGGTTTCAGCCGCGCGGTTGATCAGGTCCACGGTCTCGCGGGCCTTTTCGACCGTGTCGACGAACGGCAGGCGCACCTGGCGGAAATCGGTGCCGGCGAACTGCGTGAGCAGGCTGTGGCCGAAAGTTTCGGCCGTGATCGCGGTGCCATCGGAAATGAACAAAACGGTGCGGCGCATAGGCAGGCGGTTACAATATGGGTTTGAGAATTGACAAGGGATTCGACCGATTGTGATGACAAGCGTGGCGACAATGGTGACTGAGTATATCCGCTGGCTGGACCAGCTAGGCATGGGCGATCTGGAACAGGTCGGCGGCAAGAATGCATCCCTCGGCGAGATGATCGCAAATTTGGCATCGGTCGGCGTGAACGTCCCCGGCGGATTCGCCACCACGGCCGATGCATTTCGCGATTTTCTCGCAGAAACCGGACTGGATGAGAAAATCCGCGCCCGGCTGGAGTCGCTGGACACCGAAGACGTGCGCGAACTGGCCGCAGCCGGCAAGGAAATCCGCGCCTGGATTGTCGAAACGCCCCTGCCCGACCGCCTCAGCGAGGAAATCCGCTCGGCCTGGGCCGAGATGGAAAAGCGCTTCGGCAAGGATATCGAGGTCGCGGTGCGCTCTTCGGCCACCGCCGAGGACCTGCCCGATGCCTCGTTCGCCGGTCAGCAGGAGACCTTCCTGAACGTGCGCGGCCTGGAAGATGTCGCGCGCAGAATCCACGAGGTATTCGCCAGCCTGTACAACGACCGGGCGATCGCTTATCGGGTGCACCACGGCTTCGAGCACGCCGACGTCGCGCTATCGGCCGGCATCCAGCTGATGGTGCGCTCCGATGTGGGTGCGGCCGGCGTACTGTTCACGCTGGATACCGAATCCGGCTATCGCGGCGTGGTGTTCATCACCTCCAGCTACGGCCTGGGCGAAAGTGTCGTCCAGGGTGCGGTCAATCCCGACGAGTTCTACCTGTTCAAGGCCAACCTGGAAGCCGGGCGTCCATCGGTGCTGCGGCGCAGCATCGGCACCAAGGCCACGCGCATGGTCTACGGCGAATCCGGCGGGGTGGCCACCGAGGATACGCCCGAGGACCTCAAGAACAGGTTTTCGATCAGCGACGCCGATGCCGAGAAACTCGGCCAGATGGCGCTGACCATCGAAAAGCACTACGGCCGGCCGATGGACATCGAGTGGGGCAAGGACGGCAACACCGGCGAAATCTACATCCTCCAGGCCCGCCCCGAGACGGTCAAAAGCCGTTCCGGCCAGGTCATGGAGCGCTTCAAGCTCGAATCACGCGGCGACGTTCTGGTCGAAGGCCGCGCCATCGGCCAGCGGATCGGCCAGGGCAATGCCCGGGTGGTCGGCGACATCGCCGACATGCACGAGGTCGAATCCGGCGACGTGCTGGTCACCGACATGACCGATCCGGACTGGGAACCGGTGATGAAGAAGGCATCGGCCATCGTCACCAACCGCGGCGGGCGCACCTGCCATGCAGCCATCATCGCCCGCGAGCTGGGCATTCCGGCCGTCGTGGGCTGCGGCGATGCCACTGAAAAGGTCCGCCACGGCGACCCGGTCACGGTCTCCTGCGCCGAGGGCGACACCGGCCGGGTATACGCCGGCGAGCTGAAATTCAGCGTCTCCGAGGACAGTCTGGAAGACATGCCCGCCGCCCCGGTCAAGCTGATGATGAACGTCGCCAACCCCGACCGGGCGTTCGATTTCGCCCAGATCCCCAACCACGGCATCGGCCTGGCCCGGCTGGAATTCATCATCAACCGGATGATCGGCATCCACCCGCGCGCGCTGCTCGAGTACGACAGTCAGTCGCCCGAACTCAAGGCCGAGATCGACAAGCGCATCGCCGGCTACGATTCACCGGTGGACTTCTACGTCGACCGTCTGGTCGAAGGCATTGCAACGATTGCTGCACCGTTCGGACCCAACCCGGTGATCGTGAGGCTGTCGGACTTCAAATCCAACGAATACGCTAATTTAATAGGCGGCGAAGCCTACGAGCCGGACGAGGAAAATCCGATGATCGGCTGGCGCGGCGCCTCGCGCTACGTCGACGACGACTTCAAGCCGGCGTTCGAACTCGAATGCCGCGCGCTGCGCAAGGTGCGCGACGAACTCGGCCTGGATCACGTCTGGGCCATGGTGCCGTTCGTGCGCACCGTCGGCGAGGCGCGCGAAGTCGTCGAGGTCATGGAGCAATTCGGCCTCAAGCGCGGCGAAAACGGGCTGAAGATCATCATGATGTGCGAGCTGCCGTCCAACGCGCTGCTGGCCGACGAATTCCTGGAGCATTTCGACGGCTTCTCGATCGGCTCCAACGACATGACCCAGCTGACCCTGGGTCTGGACCGCGACTCCGGGCTGGTCGCCCACCGCTTCGACGAACGCAACGGCGCGGTCAAGGCGCTGCTTTCCATGGCCATCAAGGCCTGTCTGAAGCAAAAGAAATACATCGGCATCTGCGGCCAGGGCCCGTCCGATTATCCCGAGCTCGCCCAGTGGCTGCTTGACCAGGGCATCGAAAGCATGTCGCTGAACCCGGATACCGTGGTCGATACCTGGCGGCGGCTGGCGGACGCGTCGTCGTAAAAGGCTCGCTGCGGATTTACGCGGATGAACACGGATCAAGAAAAAGGAAACCAGGCATTTGGGTAGGCGCCGGCCTTGCCGGCGATCAGCCTCGGTAACAGCCGGGAACCTGGATCGCTTGCAAGGCAAGCTCCTACGCGGGAAATCTCGGGCTCACGAGAATCCACCCATCAGTTGCATAAATTTTCGAGTGCAACGATCTCGCGCCGCAAATTCATGCAACAGATGGGTCCAGTCTCCTGGAATTGATCCTGATCAGTTTGCGACCCTGCCGTTTGTCGCATAGTGGTTTCCGGCCGATACCGGCAGGATGCCGCAAGCGATGACCCGAACCGAGCGACCCCCGCCCTCTTTTCTTTGCTGCGTCCCGCGCCTGCCCCGCCCTGAATTCCCTTCGCCGCCATTGGCGGCGCTCCGCTCCCCGCACTTTCCGGCTCGAACAAGGAGACCGCAACATGGACATGCAAAGGCTCGCCCAGGACACATGCTCACAGCCCGATTTCACATCCACCGAGGTCCTGCCTGACTACCTCGTTCGCCATTACAACTGGGCTTATGTCTGGCCATTCTCGGTCTGGTTCTTCGACCACCAGCCGATCATCAATGCCATTCTGTTCGGCAACTACCGCAGGATCATGGACCATACGCTGCGCATGATGCGGCTGGAAGACGCCGGCAAAACGCTGCAGATCGCGGCTGTATATGGTGAACTCACACCCAAGATTGCCGAAATGGTCGACCAGCTTTACCTGATGGACGCGGCCGGCGTACAGCTGCGCGCCGCGGCACGCAAGCTGCAAGCAATTGGCAGGTCGGCGCATCTGGGCCGCATGCATGCCGAAAACCTGGACTACGCCATCGACAGCTTCGACACCTCGCTGATGTTCCTGCTACTGCACGAATTGCCACCCGAGTCGCGTCGTGCCAGTCTCGCCGAAGCATTGCGGGTCACCCGGCCGGGGGGACGACTGGTGATTTCCGAATATGGCGAAGTGCACAAGCGGCACTTCCTGCACCGATTCGCCCCGATGCGCTGGATTCTGACCACGGCCGAACCGTTTCTCGGTGGCTTCTGGAACGAAAACCTCGTGGGGGTCATCGGCGAGTGCGCCGCGACCGTCGGCAAGAGCATCGAAGTCGAGGAGCAAGTCGACATCTTCGGTGGCTTTTATCGGGTCGCAAGCTTTCGTGTGAACTGAAAAGCAGGACACGATCGTCGACACCTGGCGGCGGCTGGCGGGCGAGTCTTCGTAAAAGGCTTGCCACGGATTTACGCGGATGAACACGGATCAACAAAAAGGAAACCAGTTATTTGGGTAGGCGCCGGCCTTGCCGGCGATCAGCCTCGGCAACAGCCAGGAACCTGGATCGCTTGCAAGGCAAGCTCCTACGCGGGCTGACTCAGCCCGCCTGGCCACCGAGACGGCCCATGAACTGCCGGTAATACTTCAGTTCCGCGATCGAATCGCGGATGTCGGCCAGGGCTTCATGGCCCGAATCCTTCTCCATGCCTTCGGCAATGCCGGGGGCCCAGCGGCGGGCAAGCTCCTTGAGCGTGCTGACATCGAGGTTGCGGTAGTGGAAATACGATTCCAGCTCGGGCATCAACCGGGCCATGAAGCGCCGGTCCTGGCAGATCGAGTTGCCGCACATCGGAGATACGCCGGGCGGCACCAGGTCGGCCAGGAACTCCAGCGTCCGGCGCTCGGCAGAGCGGGTGTCGATATGGCTTTCAAGGCATCGCTGGATCAGGCCCGAGGCCGTGTGCGTGCGTGTGTTCCACTCGTCCATATCGGCAAGCTCGTCGTCGGTTGCCCGGATTGCGAGGTTCGGGCCGGTCGCGACCTCAACCAGGTTCGAATCGGTAACAATGGTCGCGATTTCAATAATCCGGTCGCGCCGGACGTCGAGTCCGGTCATTTCCAGATCGATCCAGATCAGCCGTGTTTCATCCATCCTCAGTCATCCGCGTGCATTAACCTGAACTATACCAGTCGTATACTGATGCGATAACCGAGCATGACAGCCGCATGACCAAACCACTACGGGTATTGATCGCGCTGGGCAATCACGGCCTCGCGGCCGACGAAGATTCCGGGCAGCAGCCCCCCGAACCGTTCGAGATCCGGTTCCGGCGCAACGTCGGACGGCCACTGCCGGGCGACCTGGTCACCGTCGACGAAGACGGCCTGGTCTCTTCCATCCTGGAACGTGACAACGTATTCGGTCGCGGCACCAACCGGGGCCGCTTTCAGCCGATCGCGGCCAACCTGGAAACCCTGCTGATCGTGATCGCGCCGGAACCCGCCCCCAGCGTCGACCTGCTGCATCGCTACGTTGCCGCCGCCCATATCCACGGTGTCCGGCCGGTGGTGATCGTCAACAAGTCCGACCTGCCGGTGCCGGACGCACCGCCATTCACCCACCTGGCCGAAATGGACGTGCAGGTATTCAGGACCCGTTGCGATGGCGCGATCTTTCTGGACGGACTGGAACCGCTGCTCAGCCGCGGCATCCATTTGCTGGCCGGCCAGTCTGGTGTCGGCAAATCCTCGCTGGCCAATGCCCTGCTGCCCGATCTTTCGCTGCAAACCGACAAACTTTCCCGGTCCACCGGCAAGGGCCGGCATACCACTACCAGTGCGCGACTCCTGCACCTGCCCGGCGGCGGCTGGCTGGTCGACACGCCGGGTGTGTGGGAATACGGCCTGTGGCAGATGCCGGTGACGGAACTCGAGCGCGGGCTTCCGGAATTCGCCGCGGTGGCCGGCAGTTGCCGGTTCCGCAACTGCACCCACGACCACGAGCCCGGCTGCCGCGTGCGCGCCGCGGTGGCCGAAGGCGAGATCCCCGAATCGCGCTACGAAGCCTGGCTCAGCCTGCTCTCGGAGCAGCAGCGGCTGGGGAGCGCTTGATACATGCTGTTCGCGACGGGCGATTAAAGATCGACTTCCCGAATGAAAAAATACCGGATACAGTTCTCGCGAGGGCGCGAAGAACGGCGAAAAGCTGAAAGGCTTTTTTCTCGCAGAGACGCCGAGACGCAGAGAACGTCAAGAGCGGAAAATCGCACAGACCCGCCGGTGCGTTTCGCTGCGCTACACACACCCTGATATGGATTGACCTGTCAAGTATTGGCTCCGATT
>JBBDSL010000039.1:21244-48341 GCA_040904965.1 Wenzhouxiangellaceae bacterium | reverse complement strand
GTACGTTTCGCGTGTTCTTCTTTGGCTTACGGGCGACGAATGGATCGGGGCTTCGGTCGTTATCGGAGGTGGGTCGTTTCGATTGTGGTCATTGCTACCCGTCCGTTCTCTGAAGAGGGTTCCGGATCCGGGCAATGAGTGGGCTCGGGCGCCGATGGCGGGGCATTGTGCATCTACGCACGCCGTGACCGACCAGGCCACGGCGGCATCCACCCCCACGGCGCTGGAACCCTTTTCAGCAAACGGAAACCAGGGATTTGCCACGATCGAAACGCCCCACCGCCGATAACCATCGAAGCCGGAATCTCGTCATCGCCACTGAGCCAAAGAAGAACACGCCGAACGGACAAAAAGATCCCGGATCAGCGCCGCGATCTTACACCTAACCACCGGGCCCATCGACCCGCACCGCAACTTTCTGCCGCCTGTAAAAAGCGCTTTTGCCTACTTTTCAGGCGCCTGTGAAAAGTAGGTCGCCTGCAAGCGCGCAGCGCGAGGCGAAATGGTTTTAGAAGTTGAAGTTGAAGTTGAAAATAAAAAGCCGTCCGCACCCAGCTTGGGTGCCAAAGACCGGCGCGTGTCTTCGACCCGCAACGGCGCGCATTGGCGCAGCCGTCTCAGGCCGTGGCCTCGCCCTCGGCTTGCGACCGGCGCTGCGAAGCGTGATCCCGCGCCAGCAGGCAATAGAACGCCGGCAGCACGAAAATCGTAAGCACGGTACCGATGCCGAGTCCGGTGGCGATGGTCAGCCCGATGGCGAAGCGGCTTTCCGCACCCGGCCCGCTTGCGGTCAGCAGCGGGATCATGGCGACGATCAGGGCTGCCGAGGTCATCAGGATCGGGCGCAGGCGGATGGCAGCGGCTTCAAGCACCGCCTGGTGACGGTCGAGACCCTTGCTGACCTGAAGCTGATTGGCGAATTCGACGATCAGGATGCCGTTCTTGGAGACCACGCCGATCAGCGTGATCAGACCCACCTGGGTGTAGATGTTCATACTGGCCGCACCGAGCATGATGAACGACATGGCCCCGGCAATCGACAGTGGCACGGAGATCAGAATGATGAACGGATCGCGCCAGCTTTCGAACTGCGCGGCCAGTACCAGGTAGATGACCAGCAGCGAGAGAAAGAACGTGACCAGCAACGCGCTGCCCTGTTGTTTAAATTGCCTGGATTCACCCTTGTAGTCGTAAGTAAACCCCTGGGGAAACGATTCCCCGGCGGCCTGTTCAAGCAATTCAATCGCCGCGCCCATTGCCGCACCGCCGGCGATGACGCCTTCCAGCGCCATCGAGTTGAGCTGGTTGTGCTGGGTGCGCTGCGAGGGCTCCACGGACTGCTCGAATGAAATGACGCTGCCCAGCGGCACCAGTTCACCGTTGTCGGCGCGGATGTAATAGTCGGCCAGTTGTTCGCGTGCGGCGCGCAGTTCGCGCTCGACCTGGGGAATCACCTCGTAGGATCGGCCCTGCATGTTGAAGCGGTTGATGAAGCCACCGCCGAGCAGCGACGACATTTCGCGGCCGACATCAGCCATGGAAAGTCCCAGGTCGGCCACACGCTCGCGATCGATTACGATTCGCGTCATCGGGCGGTCGAATTCGATCGATTTCTGCAGGAATCCAAACATCCCGCTTTGCATAGCGCGCTCGATAATGTCGTCGGCAACCTCGTTGAGCTGCTCATACGATTGCGCGGTGGTAATCACGAATTGCAGCGGCAGCCCCTGGCCCGAACCGGGGATCGACGGCCGGGTAAAGATGGATGTGCGCAAGCCGGTGACGTCGGAAACCGCCTGCTGCAACATCGGCTGGACCTCGAACTGCGATACGTCGCGCTCTTCCCATGGCTTGAGCTTGAAGCCGCCGAAGACCGTGTTGGGTCCGAACGAGCCCAGCAGCATGAAGCTCTGATGGTATCCGGGCAGGTCCTCGAAGCGGTCCTGCAGTTGATCGCCGTATTTCTCCATGTACTCCAGCGTCGCGGTCTGCGGCGCCTGGCCCTGATACAGGAGGATGCCCTGGTCCTCGGTGGGCGCGAGTTCGTTCTGGCTCAGTTGCAGCATGAAGACGATGGACACCAGCACCACCACCGCAAACACCAGTACCGCGGGAATCGATTCAAGCGTCCAGTCCAGCGCCGACTTGTAGCGCTCGGACAAACGGTTGAAATTGCGCTCCACAGCGCCCTCGAACCTGGAGGCATTGCCGTGCGGCTTCAGGATCCGGCCCGACAGCATCGGCGACAGCGTCAGCGCGATCACGCCGGATACCAGCACAGCGCCGGCCAGCGTGAACGCAAACTCCGAGAACAGCGAACCAACCAGGCCGCCCATGAAGCCGATAGGCGCGTACACCGCGATCAGCGTTGTGGTCATCGCGATGACCGGCGTGGCCATTTCGCGTGCGCCGTTCAACGCGGCTTCGAACCCCGTTTCGCCTTTCTCGATATGGCGGTGAACGTTTTCGACGATGATGATGGCATCGTCCACGACCAGTCCGATGGCCAACACCATGGCCAGCAAGGTGAGCAGATTGAGCGAGAAGCCGAGCACCAGCATCACCATTGCACCGCCGATCAGCGACAAAGGCACGGCCACCGACGGCACTACGGCCGCGCGCATCGACCCCAGGGTCAGAAAGACCACAACCAGCACGATCATTACGGCCTCAAGCAGCGTCATGATGACCTCGTTGATCGAGCTTTCGATGAATTCCGAGGCGTCGTAGGCCAGTTCCACCTCCAGCCCGGACGGCAACTGCTCGCGAATATCGGGAAGTTCGTCGCGCACCAGCGCAGCCACGTCCAGCGGGTTGGCACCGGGCGCCAGCTCGATGGCCACGTAGGTCGAAGGCTGGCCCTTGAACTTGTTGGTCTGCGAATAGGTCTGCGCGCCCAGTTCGGGTCGCGCGATATCGCCCAGTCGAATAATGCTGCCTTCGACCTGCTTGACGACCAGTTCCGCAAACGCCTCCGGGCTGGAAACGTCGGTGGTCGATTTCAGATCGATGCGCACCATGTCGTCCCGGGTGCGGCCGACGCCGGCCAGGAAGTTATTTTCCAGCAGGATGGCGACCAGTTCGCTGGGCGTCATGTCGATGGCCGCCAGCCGCGTCGGGTCGATCCAGACCCGCTGGGCGAAAGTGCGCCCCAGCAGCTCGGCCTTGCCTACACCGGCAATCGCCTGCAGCCGCGGCTGCACTTCGCGGATCAAATAATCGGTGATCCCGGGCACGGCCATGGTGTCGCTGAAGAACGCGATATACATCAGTGCGGTGCTCTCGCCGGTAGTCGAGGTGATGACCGGGTCGCGCACGGCCTCCGGCAGCACGTCACGCTGGCTGGCAACCTTGGACTGGATCTCGGCCAGCGCATCGTTGGCATCGTAGTTGAGCACCATGCGCGCTTCGATGGTCGATTGCCCCAGCGTGCTGGTCGAAGACAGAAAGTCAATGCCATCGGCCTCTGCGATCGCCTGCTGCAGCGGCGTGGTCACGAAACCCTTGACCAATTCGGAGTCGGCACCCGGGTAGGCGGTGGAAACAGTTACCGTGGTGCTTTCCAGTTCCGGAAATTCGCGCAATTCCAGCTGCATGGCCGCGCGCGCACCCATCAGCAGAATCAGCAGACTGACCACCGTGGCCAGTACCGGACGGCGCACGAAGATATCGGTAAAACGCATCAGCGCGGCTCCGATTCACTGTCGGCAGACGTTTCGGCCGCCGCTTCGTCCACAATATTGACCGGCTGATTGTTGCGCAGGCGCAGCAGTCCGGCACCGACCACCGTGGCGCCTGCTTCGATGCCGTCAACGATCTCGACCTCGCTGTCGCGCACCTCGCCGGTAGTCACGCTGACGCGCTCGACGGTTTTCTGCCCGCCCTGGCCTTCGACCACCTCGAACACGAAATCGCCGTAGGTGTTGTACGAGATCGCGGTGCGCGGCACGGTTACCACTTCCCGCACCTGGTCTCTGACGGTTCGAACGTTGGCGAACATGCCGGGCCGCAGCCGCAGGGTCGGGTTGGACAGTTGGGCCCGAACGCGTACCGTCCGGCTTTCGGGCAGCACGGAAGCGTCTATCGCCTGTATTTCGCCGGTGAACTGCTCGTCGGCGTAGGCGGCTACCCGTACTTCGACCCGGTCACCCACCTTGACATTCGGAAGCTCGCGTTCGGAGATCGTGAAATCGACCTGGATCGGATCCAGCATGTTGATGCCGACGATCGGCGTTCCGACCCCGATGTACTCGCCCCGATCCACCTGACGCAGGCCCAGCACCCCGGAGAACGGTGCACGTATGGTCTTCTTGTTCAACAGTGCGCGCTGTTCGTGCACGCGCGCCTCGGCCGCTTCGGAGTTGGCACGTGCCTCGTCGAACTCCGACTGCGAAACCGCACGCTGCTCGATTAGGTTGGAGACACGCTCGAACTGCTGCTGCGCCAGGCGTGCTTCGGCCTCGCGCGTCTCCAGCGCCGCCTCGTCGGTTTCGGCCTCGATTCTCAGCAACACGTCGCCGGCCTCCACGGCCTGGCCGGATTCGAACTCCAGCGCTTCGACCACGCCGGCGATTTCATTGGCAACCTGCACACCGTTGACGGCGCGCAAACTGCCGATGGCACTGATCGACTGCGCCCAGCGACGTGTGGCGACCTCGACGACTTCAATTTCGGCCGGCGGCGGAGGCTGCGACATCATCTCCGCCTGCTGACGAATCTGGAAAAAGCGCCATGCAAACAGTGCTCCGAGCACCACCGCCAGCAAAACGATGACGCTGATCATTCGCGCCACATTGGTTTTCTTCATGGGTTCTGAAATCCTTTTGGTATCCCGCCGATCATCAAATCGATGCCGGTTTGCCGAGCCCAGGCAAGTCCCGCCATGAATTACTGTACGTAGCCGTATAGTATAACCCGGCCCGGGAAGTTTCCGTGAGCGGGTCGGTATTTCTTGCTGGTTGGATCGAAATCGGCAAGCGACCGGCCAAGACCGCTAAAATAGACCTTTGCCCAATCCACTGTATCGGAGAACTCCATGAACAAGCCCGTACGCATCGCCATTACCGGCGCCGCCGGCCAGATCGGCTATCAGCTCTGCTTCCGGATCGCCGCCGGCGACATGCTGGGAGCGAACCAGCCGGTCATCCTGCAACTGATCGAGATTCCGCCGGCGATCGATGCGCTCAAGGGCGTGGCCATGGAACTCGACGACGCCGCATTTCCGATGCTAGCCGGGGTTGTGACCACCACCGATATCAACGAGGGCTTCAAGGATGCCGATTATGCGCTGCTGGTCGGCGCCAGGCCGCGCGGCAAGGGCATGGAGCGCAGCGACCTGCTGGCCGAAAACGGCAAGATTTTCGGGCCCCAGGGCAAGGCGCTGAACGACCATGCATCGCGCGAGGTCAAGGTGCTGGTGGTCGGCAACCCGGCCAACACCAACTGCCTGATCGCCCAGGCCAATGCGCCCGATCTGAAACCGGACAACTTCACCGCAATGACCCGGCTGGACCACAACCGCGCGCTGGCGCAGCTTGCACTCAAGACCGGGGCTCATCACACGCAGATCCGCCGGATGGTGATCTGGGGCAACCATTCGGCCAGCCAGTATCCGGATATTCACCACGCGTTGATCGACGGCGAAGCAGCCATTTCCAAAGTGGACCGCGAATGGTACGAGAGCGAGTTCATTCCCACCGTGCAACAGCGCGGCGCAGCCATCATCAAGGCGCGCGGCGCTTCCAGCGCGGCCTCGGCGGCCTCCAGCGCCATTGATCACATCCGCGACTGGGCGCTGGGTACCGGCGGCGACTGGGTCTCCATGGCAGTCCCGTCCGACGGCAGTTACGGCATAGCGCCCGGCGTGATCTATTCGTTCCCCTGCACCTGTGAAGATGGACGCTGGAAGATCGTCCCGGATCTGGAAATCAACGAGTTCAGCCGCCAGCGCATGGACGCCACCGACGCGGAATTGCGCGACGAACGCGAGGCGGTCAAGAACCTGTTGTAGCCGGCAATCCGCGCCGCGCCCGCCGATCCCGGGCGCGGATGGCGCCACAACCCCAACCCCGGATCATTCATGATCACTGAAAACCTACGGAGGAACACCATGAAGATTTTCCCGATGCTGGTCCTGATCGTATTGCCGCTGGCATGCCCGGCCCAGGACCTGGAACGTTCCCCGGCTCCGGACGAGGCCAGGGTCTACTTCATCACGCCCGATGACGGTCAAACCGTCTCAAGCCCGGTCGAGATCCGGTTCGGCTTGTCCGGCATGGGCGTGGCCCCGGCCGGCGTCGAGCAAAGCAATACCGGCCACCACCACCTGCTGATCAACGTGGCCGACGCTGCGATGCCGCCCATGGACAGGCCTTTGCCGGCCACCGACCAGGTCGTGCACTTCGGCGGCGGGCAGACCGAAACCGTCATCGAACTCGAACCCGGCGAACACACCCTGCAACTGGTGCTGGGCGACCACCTGCACATCCCGCACGACCCGCCGGTGATGTCGGAACGCATTACCATCACCGTCGAATAGTCGTCGTGCCGGAGGCGCGAAACGAAAGCCGGGACTGATCACGGCATTCGTCAATTTCCGGTCTGGGTGAGACCCTCGGCAAAGCCGGTCGCAAACTCCGTCAGGGCACAACTGAACAGCAGCAGGATTGCTGCCAGCAATAGCAGATTGCGGTTATTGCTTCGATAACCGATCACCAGGACGATCAGACCGGAAATCAGAAGTGCGACATCAATCAGGTTGGCGATATTCATGAGCGTTATCAGCGCTGGAATCGCGCGTGCTTGTTGTCGCTGTAGGCACGCGCGGCTGCCAACAGAACTTCCGGGGCCAGGCGCACGCTGTAGTCGGGGTTGACGTAGCCGAACTGGATCTTGCCGTCGGTACCAATGATGAAGGTTGCCGGCGCCGGCAGCGCCTGGTGGTCGTCGCCCGAGCGCTCATTGAGATCGTTGCCGAAGCCGACGTAGCGTTCGAAGGTTTCGTCGTCCAGGCGAAATGCGATACCGAAGGCCTGGGCGGCGTTCATTCCGGGATCCGACAGCAGCCGGTAGCCGAATTCGGAATCATCCCCCTCGGCCAGCAACTCCGGCTTGTCCGGGCTGATGAACCAGACGTCGAAGCCCATCTCGGTCAATTCCGCCTCCGTGGTGCGCAGTTCGGCCAGGTGCATGTTGCAGTACGGACACCAGCCACCGCGGTAAAAGGTCAGTACGACAGGCCGTTCCAGCGCGGCAGGATCAACCTCGACCGCCTCGCCGTTGACGTCAAGCGCGCGAAACTCCGGCGCCTGCATGCCCGGCAGCACTGGGCGTACCTGGTCCGGTTCGTTGAAGATTTCGGCAACCGAAAGCGTCGGAAGCAGCAGCGCCGCCGTGAGAAGAATTGCTCGCATTGGTTTGACTCGTTGTTGTGGACCAACCCAGCCAGACCGGCGTGGCTTCGATTCCCTTGCAAAGCGAAAGGAAGGTCAAAATCAAACCAGCTCTCGCGAAGGCGCCAAGGCGCGAAGAAAGGCAAAAACAAGGAAGTTTGTGTAGGTTGGATAAGGGTAGCGTATCCACCATGCCCAATCCTAATCAGGTATAGCTTTTCCTTAGCGCCTTTGCGCCTTCGCGAGAGCTGTTTTCAGCTTTTGTCCTTGATCAGCCCTGAAGGCTCTGGTGCTTGCCGACGATCAGCATCGACAGTTCCAGCGCCTGCTCGTAGTTCAGGCGCGGATCCACGGTGGTCTTATAGGCGCGCGACAGGTCGTCCTCGACCAGTTCGCGGGCGCCGCCGATGCACTCGGTGACGTTCTCGCCGGTCAGTTCCAGGTGTACCCCGCCCAGGCGCGAGCCGCAGGCTGCGTGGATATCGAATGCCTGCTCCAGTTCGGCCTGGATGTTCGAGAAACGGCGGGTCTTGACGCCGGTGGAGGTCTTTTCGGTGTTGCCGTGCATGGGGTCGCAGATCCACAGCAGCGGCGCACCGGTCGATTTGGCCGCGCGGATCAGTTCCGGCAACTTGTCACCGATGCCCTCTGCGCCCATCCGGTGAATCAGCACCAGCCGCCCGGGTTCCCCGTCCGGGTTCAGCGTGCGGATCAGACCCTTGAGCCAATCGGGCGACATGCCCGGACCGACCTTGACGCCGATCGGATTGCGGATGCCGCGGAACATTTCCAGGTGTGCCCCTTCCATGCCGGCGGTGCGCATGCCGATCCACGGGAAATGCGTCGACAGATTGAACCAGCCCCACTGGCGCGGGACTTCGCGCGTCAATGCCTGCTCGTAGTGCAAGTGCAGCGCCTCGTGCGAGGTGAAGAAATCCACCCGCCGGATGCTGCCGGGCATCTGCCCGGTGACGGTTTCCATGAACCGCACCGAGTGGCCGATGGAATCGGCAATGCGATGGAACTGCTCGGCCAGCGGCGAGTGCTCCACCCAGCCCAGATCCCAGTATTCGGGATGGTGCAGGTCGGCAAAACCGCCGTCGACCAGTGCGCGGACGAAATTCATGGTCATCGCCGAGCGTGCATAAGCCCGGATCATCCGCTCGGGGTCGGGTTGTCGCGATTCGGCGGTGAATTCAGGTGCATTGACCAGGTCGCCCCGGTAGCTTGGCAGCTTGACACCGTCGCGGGTTTCAAAGTCGTCGGAGCGCGGCTTGGCATACTGCCCGGCGAAACGGCCGATGCGCACCACCGGCATTTCCATGCCGTGGACCAGCACCAGCGACATCTGCAGCAGTACCTTGAGCCGGTTGGCGATGATCTCGGGCCGGCATTCGTCAAAGATCTCGGCGCAATCGCCGCCCTGCAACAGGAAGCGATTGCCCGCCTGGGCCTCGGCCAACTGCTTACGCAGGTTGAGGATTTCCCAGGACGTGACCAGCGGCGGCAGTTGCGAGAGATGCTCCAGTGAGTGCTGCAACGCATCCTGATCGTCGTACCGTGCCTGTTGCAGCGCTTCCTTTTGCTTCCACGAATCCACGGCCCAGCCCTTGGCTGGCGTAATCGATTTGAGGGTTTCGCTCATGGGGTCATGTCCTGCGCACGCTCAGCGCGATAATTGTCATGAGCACAACATACCAGATCAGCGTCCAGGCCGGCATTGCCAGGCCGAGGAACGTCCAGTCGACCTCGGCGCATTCCCCGGAGCCCGTAAACGCGGAAGTGATCGCCTCGCCCAGCGAAAAGTATTCGACCATAAAGGCGAAACCCGGACCGCACTCGGGCACCTGGTCAGGCGGCAGGCTCTGCAGCCACAGGTGGCGACCGGCGGTGGCGAGGCCCCACAGGCCGCCGGCGAACGCGACCCCGGCATAGATCCAGCGCAGCCTGCCGCGACTACCGTGCAGCGCCCCGGCCAGCGCACCCAAAGCGATTATCATGAATGCCACGCGCTGCAAAATGCACAGCGGGCACGGCTCGAAGCCGAGGCCATACTGCGAATAGTAGGCGTAACCCAAAAGCGCCAGGCTCAGACCCAGCACCAGCGCAAAACCGAGTCTCGGATACAGGTTGATATTCATGGGTGTATTCTGCCATGTTGTCAACCGGCGCTTGCCGTCCGGCGCCATGAAATCGCGCGAACGATGCAACCCAAGTGGAAATATATGCTCAATTGCATTTCATTGAAAAACCTGGATGACGACCTCGAGCGCCGCATGCGCGAATTGCAAGGCGGCTCCGAGACCGTATCGCGATCGCGCCGGCGCGTGGAGGCGGCGCTTTCCAGGGACGAACCGATCTACGGCATCAATACAGGGTTCGGCGCACTTGCCGACAAGCGGATTGATCCCGACCGGCTGGCGGAGCTGCAGCGCAACTTGCTGCTTTCGCACGCCTGCGGCACCGGCGATCCGTTGAGCCCGGAAATCAGCCGGTTGATGCTGCGGCTGAAGATTCACGCCCTGGCGCTGGGGTACTCTGGCATTTCGGATGCGGTTTTCGACCAGCTGGTCGCGCTGGACCGGCACGCCATCGTACCCTGGATTCCGTCACGCGGCAGCGTCGGCGCTTCGGGCGACCTGGCGCCGCTGGCGCACATGAGCCTGCCGCTGATCGGCGCCGGACAGTGCTGGAAGCCCGATTTCAGCGGATCCGAGCCGTCGGCAAAAGCGCTGTCCCGGATCGGGCTGGCGCCGGTGACGCCGGCGGCCAAGGACGGGCTCGCACTGATCAACGGCACCCAGATGATGGCTGCCTGCGGCGCGTTCGTGCTCAACCGCTGCATCAAGCTGGTGGCCGCGGCCGACGTGCTGGGCGCGATGAGTCTGGAAGCGCTGCAGGGCTCGGCCAGACCGTTCGACGAGCGCATCCACCAGCTCCGACCGCACCCCGGGGCGCTGCAGGCAGCCGCCAACGTGCGCCGACTGCTGGAAGACAGCGAAATCCTGGAATCGCACCGGCACTGCGGCAAGGTGCAGGACCCGTACTCGCTGCGCTGCATCCCCCAGGTGCACGGTGCCAGCCGCGATGCGCTGGCCCATGCATCGGAAATCGTGGAGCGCGAACTCAATTCGGTGACCGACAACCCGCTGGTGTTCGATAACGGCGATATCGTTTCCGGCGGCAACTTCCACGGCCAGCCGCTGGCGCTGGCGCTGGATTACGCCGCGATTGCGCTGGCCGAACTCGGCAGCATCTCCGAACGCCGCACCTACCTGCTGCTGGCCGGTCACGACGGTTTGCCGACGCTGTTGATGGCCGACACCGGCATCAATTCCGGCTTCATGATTCCCCAGTACACGGCCGCCGCGCTGGTCAGCGAGAACAAGGTGCTGTGCCATCCGGCCAGCGTCGATTCAATCCCGACCAGCCTGGGCCAGGAGGATCACGTCTCCATGGGATCGATCAGCGCGCTGAAACTGCTTTCGGTGCTGCGCAATACCGAGCAGGTGCTGGCCGTCGAAATGCTCACCGCCGCCCAGGCGCTGGATTTTCGCGCCCCGCTCAAGCCCGGAACCGGCGTCGCTCTGGCGCACCGCGTTGTTCGCGACACGGTCGCGCACGCCGAGCAGGACTATGAAGTGGGGGCCGATATCGAGAACTGTGCCCGCCTGTTGCGCGAACAGCGCCTGGTCAGGGCCGTGGAGCAGGAGCTGGGCGAGCTGGCCTGATTATCTATCGGAGACTTGTCGTAAAAATAACAATCTGCGTGAATCTGCGTAATCTGTGGTTCCGCGGTTTTTGCTCTTATTCGCCGTCGACGCGGCGCGCGGTGAGTTCGACGTACAACGGAGCGGTCTTCGGACTTGAATCCTGCTCGCCGTCGTCGACCACGGTAATGATGCCGGGCTTGCCCAGCGGCGTGCCCAGCATGGTATCGGTGAGAAATTCCCACTCACCGTCGACGCGCTGCTCGATGCCGACCTTGAACCAGAGCGATTCCGGCGCAGCACCTTCGGTCTCACCGGGCGCCTCGACCTCCACGCTCAGACGCCACGAGGATTCCGGGCTGTGAATCTCGAAGGTGCCGGGAATTCCGGCGGCCAGCGTCAGCTCGGGTTCTCCACGCAACTCACCGGAACACCAGACCGCCGAGTCGATCACATAGGTTGGAGCGACTTTCCCGCCTTCCACGGGATCGGCCTGCGCGGCCGCCAGCAGCGGGGTGGCGAGCAACATCATCATGACCATGAATCTCATATCAACCTCACGAATTCCTGAAGCGGGCCGGCAGGTCTTCCTGGTCGGGCTGGTCGGCGCCTTCCTTGACCACCGGCATCAGGTCTTGCTTGGACACCCCGAGCACCAGCGCTGCGGTACTGGCGACGAAGATCGACGAATAGGTACCGATGATCACGCCGACGATAAGCGTATAGGCGAATGCATGGATGATTTCGCCGCCGAAATAGAACAGCGCGATCAGCACCAGCAGCGTAGTCAATGAGGTCATCACCGTACGCGACAGCATCTGGTTGATCGACAGGTTGGTCAGTTCCTTCGCCGTGCCCTTGCGCTTGACCCGGAAATTCTCGCGCAGCCGGTCGTAGACGACGATGGTGTCGTTGAGCGAGTAGCCGATCACGGCCAGCAGTGCGGCGACCACGGTCAGATCGAAGCTCACCCTGAACAGCGAGATCATTCCGGCGACGATCACCACATCGTGCACCAGGGCGGCGACCGCACCGACGGCAAACCGCCACTGGAACCGGAACGACACATAAAGCAGAATACCGGCCAGCGCGTACAGCAGCGCCAGCCCGCCCTGGTTGGCCAGTTCCTCGCCGATCTGCGGGCCGACGAATTCCACCCGCCGGACTTCCACCCCGGCGTCCACCGAAGACAACGCCTCCAGCGCTGCCGTGCTGACGTCGGCCCCCTCCTCGGCGGCAACCTCGGGCGGCAACCGGACCACGATGTCGCTCGCGGTACCGAAGGTCTGCACCGTGAAGTTGTCGTAGCCGGCCGCGTCCAGCGCGCCGCGGACTTCGGTCAGTTCGGGGGCCTGGGGATATGAGATCTCGATCAGCGTGCCGCCGGTGAAGTCCAGACCGAAATTCAGCCCGCGGGTTGCCAGCGAACCGATGCTGGCCAGGATCAGGATCGCCGAAAAGATCAGCGCGATCTTGCGCCGGCCCATGAAGTCGATGTGGGTGTCGTTGCGAATGATGTCCATGCTGTAAGCGTCCTTGGTAGCCGGGCTCTTAAATTGCCAACGACTTGACGCGCTTGCGTCCGCCGTAGATCAGGTTCACCACGCCTCGGGTGCCGAAAATGGCGGTGAACATCGAGGTCACGATCCCCAGCGACAGCGTCACGGCGAAACCCTTGACCGGCCCGGTGCCGAACATGAACAGCACCAGCGCGGCAATCAGCGTGGTGACGTTGGCGTCGGCAATCGTCGAGAAGGCCTTGCCGTAGCCCGCCCGGATCGCGGCCTGCGGCGTGTTGCCCAGCCTGAGTTCCTCGCGGATGCGCTCGAAAATCAGCACGTTGGCGTCCACCGCCATGCCCACGGTCAGCACGATACCGGCAATGCCGGGCAGCGTCAGCGTGGCGCCGATCATGGAAAGCAGCGCCACGACGAGCACCAGGTTGGTGGTCAGCGCCACGTTGGCGACCAGCCCGAAGACCCTGTAATAGATCGCCATGACCACCAGCACCAGGCAGAAACCGATGATGACCGAGTTGAAACCCTGCTCGATGTTGTCGGCGCCCAGGCTGGGTCCGACGGTGCGTTCCTCGATGATTTCTACCGGCGCGGCCAGGGCGCCGGCACGCAGTAGCAGCGCGAGCTGGCTGGCCTCGCGCGCCGAACCCAGGCCGGTGGTGCGGAATTCCCGACCGAACGGCTCTTGCACCGTGGCCACCGAGATGACTTCCTCGACCCGGCGGGTCTCGCGCACTTCCTCGCCGTCGACGATGCGCGTCTCCGGCCGCTGCTCGATGAATACCACCGCCATGCGGTTGCCGACGTTCTCGCGCGTGAAATCGAACATCCGCCGCGCCCCGGTGGCGTCCAGTGTCACGCGCGCCATGGGCTGACCGGTATCCTGGGCGAACCCGGCCGCAGCGTTAATCAACTGGTCCCCCGAGGCAATCAGGCGGCGCGACAACAGAATGGGGTTCCCTTCATAGGTGTAGAGCCGCGACTGCGCTGGCACCCGGCCGGTGCGCTCGGCCTCGAACGGGTCGTTCTGCTCGTCCACGGCGCGGTATTCCAGCGTGGCGGTGGCACCCAGAATGCGCTTGGCTGCGGCCGTGTCCTGCACGCCCGGCAACTGCACCACGATACGGTCGGCGCCCTGCTGCTGAATGATCGGCTCGGCCACGCCAAGCTCGTTGACCCGGTTGCGCAAGGTCGTGATGTTCTGCTGCAACGCGGTCTGCTGCAGCTCGGTCATGACCTCGGGGCGCACGCTGCCTCGAATATTGAACGTCTCGCCACCGTCGAACGTTTCGATTTCCAGTTCCGGCAGCTCGCGGGCGATCTCGGTCATCGCGGTCTGCCGGTCTTCGACCGAGCGCAACTCCGCGATCAGTTCGTCGCGCTCGGCGCGCACCGAACGGTAGCGGATGCGCTCATCGCGCAGCAGGTTGCGGATGTCGTCGACGAACCGCTCCAGTTGCTGGGTCTCGGCGGTTTCCATATCGACCTGCATCAGGAAGTGCACCCCGCCCTGCAGATCCAGACCAAGCACCATGGGCGAGGCGTTGACCGCGCGCAGCCACGGCGGCGTGGCGGGCGCCAGGTTGAGCGCCACCACGTAGGTGTCGCCAAGCTCCTCGCGCAGCGCATCGGCAAGCGCAAGCTGCTCCGGGAAATTGTTGACGCGCACCATCAAGCGTTCCGGCGTGAAATCCGTGGATATGGCCTGGATTTCCTCCGACGCGACGACATTCTCGACCACGTCCTGCAGCGCCGGATCGAGTTCGAAGCCGCGCGACGAGGAGACCTGGACGGCGGGATCGTCGCCGAACAGATTGGGCAGCGCATAGATGATTCCGACCACCAGTACGGCGATCAGCAGAATGTACTTCCAGGCGGGATAACGATTCATGGGTTGACCGATTTGTTGTTCTTGTTCGTTTCCGGGAGAAGGGGCATGACCGGTCAGGCGGCCGAGTCGAAGGTGCCCTTGGGCACGACCTGGGCGACCGAACTCTTCTGCATCTTGACCAGCACGCCATCGGCCAGGTGCACCTGGATGAAGTTGTCGCCAACCTCGGTCACCTTGCCGAGCAGTCCGCCGGCCGAAACGACTTCGTCGCCGACCGCCAGGTTGGATACCAGTTCCCGGTGCTGCTTGGTGCGCTTCATTTGCGGGCGGATGATCAGCAGCCAGAAGATCACCACGATGAACACCAGCGGCAGAATGGAAGCCAGCACGCTGGGCTGCTCACCGGCCGCCTGGGCCATTGCGGAAGGGATCAG
Organism: Wenzhouxiangellaceae bacterium; assembly: GCA_040904965.1. Classification (GTDB taxonomy): domain Bacteria; phylum Pseudomonadota; class Gammaproteobacteria; order Xanthomonadales; family Wenzhouxiangellaceae. The sequence continues at coordinate 33,458 of JBBDSL010000039.1, read as the reverse complement.
CAGTTCGGACAAAAATTCAAGCATGGTCAACAACCCTTTTCGAAAACAGTCAACAGTGCCGACACACTGCGCGTAGAAATGACATCAACTCTTGATTATCCCACATCGGGGCGGCGCATGTCCTGTACAAGGGTTGGGTCGAGTTGGCTGGTTTGCTCGTTCGCTGGTTGGCTGGTTGAAACCAGAAACAAGCCAACCAGCCAACCAGCCAACCAGCCAACCAGCCAACCAGCCAACCAGCAAACCAGCAAACCAGCCAACCAGCAAACCAGCAAACCAGCAAACCAGCAAACCAGCCAACCAGCAAACCGACCCTAATCAAGCCTGCCGTGGCATTGCTTGTACTTCTTGCCCGACCCGCACGGGCAAGGCTCGTTGCGACCGACCTTGCGGCCTTCGCGCACGAACGGTTGCGGCTGGGCCTGGTCATCCGGACCGCCGCGTCTGGCCGCCTGGCTTTCCGGCGCCGATGCATCGCGGTGCTGGAATTCCATCGGTCGCTCGCGCCGGCGCTGCTCGTCGACGGCGGCCACGTCCTGCTCGGACCGCACCTGCACCCGGGCCAGAATCCTGATCACCTCGAACCGCATCCGGGCCAGCATGTCGGTGAACATTTCGAAGCCTTCGCGCTTGTATTCCTGCTGCGGCTTCTTCTGGGCAAATCCGCGCAGATGGATGCCGCGGCGCAGGTAGTCCATGCTCGCCAGGTGTTCCTTCCACTGCTGGTCGAGCACGTTGAGCATCACGGCTTTCTCGAATTGACGCATCACGTCGCTGCCGGTTTCAGCTTCCTTGGCCGCGAAATGCGCTTCGACGCGCTCCATGACCCGCTCGCGGATGCCCTCCTCAGTCAGGTCTTCGTCGGCATGCAACCAGTCGCGGATGGGCGCATCGATGCCGAATTCGCCTTCCAGCGACTTCTCCAGGCCCTCGGCGTCCCACATGTCCTCGATCGATTGCGGCGGAACATAGCGGCTGATCAGGTCGTGGAACACTTCCTCGCGCATGTCCTCGATGTAGTCGTGGACATTCTCGGCTTCCATCAACTCGTTGCGCTGCGCGTAGATCACGCGCCGCTGGTCGTTGGCCACGTCGTCGAAATCGAGCAGGTTCTTGCGGATGTCGAAGTTGTGGGCCTCAACCTTGCGCTGGGCGTTTTCGATGGCGCGCGTCACCCACGGATGCTCGATGGCCTCGCCGTGCTCCATGCCGAGCTTCTGCATCATTCCGCCGAGACGCTCGGAGGCGAAGATCCGCATCAGGCTGTCTTCCAGCGACAGGTAGAAACGGCTGGATCCCGGATCGCCCTGGCGCCCTGAACGCCCGCGCAACTGGTTGTCGATGCGGCGCGATTCGTGCCGCTCGGTGCCAATGATATGCAGGCCGCCGGCCTCAATGACCTTGTTGTGCCGGCGCTGCCATTGTTCCCTGATCTCGCGGATTTTCTTCTCCGGCGCGTCTTCACCCAGCTCTGCGAGCTCCGCGTCCAGGCTGCCGCCGAGCACGATATCGGTACCGCGGCCTGCCATGTTGGTGGCAATCGTCACCGCACCGGGTTGCCCGGCCTGGGCGATGATCTGGGCTTCGCGCTCGTGGTGCTTGGCGTTGAGCACTTCGTGGTCGATCTTCGCCTTGTGCAATTCGCGCGAAAGCAGTTCCGAGGTTTCAATTGATGTGGTGCCCACAAGCACCGGCTGGCCAATTGCGATACGTTCCTTGATGTCCTCGATGATCGCGGCATATTTTTCCGTCTTGGTCAGGAACACCAAGTCGGGGTTGTCCTTGCGAATCATCGGCTTGTGGGTCGGGATCACGACCACTTCCAGTCCGTAGATGCTCTGGAATTCGTAGGCCTCGGTGTCGGCGGTGCCGGTCATGCCCGAAAGCTTTTCGTAGAGACGGAAGTAGTTCTGGAACGTGATCGAGGCCAGCGTCTGGTTCTCGCGCTGGATCGGCACGCCTTCCTTGGCCTCAATCGCCTGGTGCAGACCGTCGGACCAGCGCCGCCCCGGCATGGTGCGGCCGGTGAACTCGTCGACAATGATTACTTCACCGTCCTTGACGATGTAGTCGACATCCTTGTTGAACAAATGGTGGGCGCGCAGGCACGCGCTCAGCGTATGCATCAGCGCCAGGTTGTTGGCGTCGTACAGACTCTCGTGTTCATTGAGCAGGCCGGCCTGGGCGAGCAGGCCCTCGACCTTGGCCATGCCGTCTTCGGTCAGGTGCACCTGGCGCGATTTCTCGTCCAGCGAGAAGTCGCCCGGGCCGTCCTCTTCCTGCTGCACATCGAGCTTCGGCACGATGCGGTTGATCTTGACGTACAGTTCGGGGCCCTCGTCGGCCGGGCCCGAAATGATCAGCGGCGTCCGGGCCTCGTCGATCAGAATCGAATCGACCTCATCGACGATTGCAAAATACTGCTCGCGCTGCACTTTCTGCTCCAGCGAGAACGCCATGTTGTCGCGCAGGTAGTCGAAACCGAATTCGTTGTTGGTGCCGTAGGTGATGTCGCAGGCGTAGGCCGCGCGCTTGGCGGCAGGATTCATGCCTGGCACCGAGACGCCGACGTTCATGTCCAGCGCCTTGTAAATGGGACTCATCCATTCGGCATCGCGCCGGGCGAGGTAATCGTTGACCGTGACCACGTGCACGCCGCGCGCCGGCAGCGCGTTGAGATACACGGCAAGTGTGGCAACCAGGGTCTTGCCCTCGCCGGTCTTCATTTCGGCGATCTTGCCCTGGTGCAGCACCATGCCGCCGATCAACTGGGCATCGAAGTGACGCATGCCCAGCGTGCGTACCGAGGCTTCGCGCACCACCGCAAACGCTTCGGGCAGCAGGTCGTCCAGGTTCTCTCCCGCCTCCAGGCGCTGCCGGAACTCGGCCGTTTTGGCCTTGAGCTGGTCGTCGCTGAGCTGCTGGGTCTGCGCTTCCAGGTCGTTGATCTGGTAGATGTTCTTGCCAAGCTGCTTGAGCAGGCGCTCGTTGCGACTACCGACCATCTTTGTTATCAAGCGTTTGAGCATAAGAATTTGCTGCCTGTTATCGCGAATATCGCGCGGAAATCCGCGGCGTGACCAAAAGAAATGGGGTTGAACCCGGCGCCCCACAAGCGGACAATCGGGCATTTTAGCCAATTACCCAAACTGCGTGCAGGCGTGCATGATACCCCCCGCCGCACGGCGCCACAAACGCGCGCGGCCGCGGGCGTCAAGCTACACTCGCGCAATGCCATCCGGAAAACGCACCAACCACCGCGGGTCCCCAGGCTCCGGCGAGCACGCCGGGGCACGCCGGGTGGACACGATCGCGCGCGCGCAAGGCGGAATCGGCCCGGGGCTGCGCCGGGCCGAAGCCTATCTTGCACTGAACGAAAGAGTGCGCGCGCTGATCCCGGAAGGCGCCCGCGGCGAGATCACGATCGCCTGCGTCGAGCGCGACTGCCTGGTCATTGCCGCGGCGTCGTCGGCACGCGCGGCCCAGGCGCGACTGCTGGCAGACTCGTTGCTGGAAGCGGTGCGCAATCACTGGCCGGAAGAGCTGGCCCGAACCCGGGTCATCGTCACGCCCGGACTGAACCTGAATTAGGTAGCGTCCGTGCCGCCGCTGTCGGCTACGCTGGCGCCGCGCTGCAGCGCGGTCAGGCCGCGACGCAGCATGTCGTAGAGCACCATTTCATTGGGACGCGGCGCTTCACTGAACCAGCGGTTGCAGCTCATGTGGACCAGACTTGGCGCCAGGGTCTTGATATCGCCGTGCAATGCGCCGGGTTCACCCTCCAGCGCGCGCAGCGACTGTCCGATGGCCCGGCGCCTGTCGCGGTCCTGATCGACGATGGCCAGCAGAGTTTCTTCATCGCGATGATCGGCCGGCATCCGGCCGTCGCAGGCGCGCAGGATGGCATTGGTATGCGTCCGGTACTGCGCGCCCAGTGTGGCCATGCGCTGTTTTTCCATCCGGAATTCGGCCCGGTAGCCATTGGCCAGGCAGGTAAAGAGATCCGAAAGCGTGGCACGGTCCAGCCCGAGGTCGCTCAGGTCGAGCACCAGACAGGCCGCCGCCACCTGCCAACGCCAGTGCAGATTGCCGCCGCGCAGCGCATGCAGCAGCCCGGCGATGCGCCGGCTTTCCTGATCGAACCAGTGTTCGCACAGCAGCATCGCACGCGGTCCACCGTAGCGCTCCACTTCGCGCTCGTAGGTGCCGATTTCCACCCGCGCCACCTGGCCCTGGGCACGCAGTCGCGCCAATAGCGACTGCCATTCAGGCAGCAGTTCGCCGGTCAGGCGTGACGGTCGGCCGTGAAAGCGCAACCGCAGGTGCCAGTCGGGATCGCCATAGCGAATGTAGAACCAGTTGACGCAACTTCCAGCACGGCGCTGCCGTTCGGCCAGCGGCATGAGGGTGTCGCCCAGCATCCGATCGAGCACATTGGGACCGCCGTGGATGCGCAGATACAACCAGTCCGATCCGGGCAGGCGATGCCGGAATTCATCATCGGTGGGAACGTCCATGGCAGGTTTGACGATATGAAACTGCCGGTGCAGCGCCGCGGCGCGCGCGCCCGATTCGCTGGTTTTACCGGCTTGATCCGGGGCGGCGACCCGCAGCGGAACAATCAGCTCGTGCGCGAATACCTGGTCGCCCTCCCCGGCACAGACATTGTCGACCAGCCCCGGGACTTCAACCAGTTCCAGCCACTGGCCGTGCTTGCGCACGGCGCGGCACAGGCTCTCGATGGCCAGTTCGTGCTGAAAATCGATCGGCAGCAGGTGATCGCCCTGGCGCAGTCCGGCATGGCGCGGCAGGCAATGCCGTTCGCGCAGCCGGCGTGCGGCGGCCAGCCGCTGGTCGGCCGGAGCGCGCCGAAGTTCATCGAATTCACCCCGATCCAGCCGCCAGACTGCAGGCGACAGAATCACGTGGCCGCAACGCACGCGTGGCAAATACCGGAGCCCGGGCGGGAACAGACCGGGATGAAAAGCGCCCCTGGCATGGCCCTGAAACTGGACCAGGCACAGGAACTTGTACAACCCCAGGGTATCGCCGGCGTAGTTGTGTGCCGTAGCCATGCGGGGCACCACCCGCCGGCCGAGTCGGCGCGACCACAGCAGCACGGTCTGGCCGCGGACTTCAACCTCCAGATCCGAAAGCTCGATCTGCCGTCCGGGCGCCGCCCCGCTGCGCCCCAGCAGTGGAATTTCGTAGTCGCGAAGCAGCGGTCGGCAGACCAGGTTGCCCAGCCGCTCGCGCGGCAGATGCACGATTTCGGCGTACACCGCGTCGGGATCGGCGCTCGCCTCGCCCGCCAGACCGGCACGCATCGCCGCCCCCAGCGCCGGAAGGCCGTGACAGAAACGACCCATCATGTTGGCCGCACTGGGCCCGAGCACGCCGCGCAGGTGGATCCGGTAGTCGCCGCTGGCCAGCGCACCGTGCGAATCCGCCAACAGGGTTGCCATCGCATGCGACGACCAGGCGGCATGACCGTGGACTTCCGGATCCCATGCCGGCACGTCGGCCGGCGACAACTCCAGCTCGCCGCCCGGTTCCGTATTGCCGCCAAGCCATTTGCGCGCCAGTAATTCGCGTACTTCGCCGTCGCCATGCGAAGCGATTCCGGGTTGCCAGGCGACCCCGTCCAGAAGCGCACTGGCGGGCCCGGGGGCAAACACCTGACCGACACCGGATTCCTCGTCAAGCGCCTCGAGCAGGGGCACCCGGCGACCCTCGTAGCGCCGGCTGAAGCGCTGGCAGAATTCGTCCAGTCGACCATCGCGGCGCGCACCCAGGCGCATGCTCAATTCAGCCGCGGCCGCGATTTCGCCGGCTACCGTGGCATCCAGTTCGAGTTCGCCGCCCGCGCGATAAAGATCGACCTGAAACAGGCGGTTGGCCGGCCGCTGGATGCCCAGTTCCTCAAGCATCCCTGCAACCGCACCATAGACCTCGGACGATTGCCCGATGCCCGCAGCATCCAGTGCCTCCAGCCGGTTGGCAATCCGCGCCAGCGCGGCACGCGATTCGCTTTCCGGCGCCACGACGTCCAGATCATCGATCAACGCCGGCAGACTTTCGCTTCCGGTCAGACACGGTTGCAGTTCCGGCACCAATACATGATTGTCGATCAGGCAGTCGATGAATTCCAGCGCATCGTCGATTCCGATTTCCGGATCTTCGCGACACAGTTCGGCCGCAATCCCGGAGGCTGCCCGGGGCGACGCGCAAAACGCCAGCACTTGCTCCAGATAGGCGTCGATTTCGACCGAGCTCAGCGAATAGCTCCGGCCACCGTCGTTCAGCGTCCAGTCCACGTAATGCCAACGCGGCCCGACCCGGTGGCCGGTCTCGTTGACCCGCAACGGTACCCGGTGCCGGATTTCCGGAGTACCAAGCAACCGTTCGCATAGCGAGGCCACGACCGAACTGTCGAGCCGGGTATGTCGTTTCAGTTCATCCGATGTTCCGGCCGGGTGCAGGGCGGTATGGTTCAAAATCCGACCCTGGCTGACCGATGCGAACAGTCCGAACGGTGTAGACCGCGTTGCCATTCGCGCCATGTAGTTGTACAACGCCAACGCCAGCTTCAGGTCCTTGTTGCCGTCCAGGCGCCAGTTCCAGTCCCCCACCCGCGCGTGCAGCGACGGCGATGCCAGATACACGGCTTCGCGCACCGCCGGGTCGCGCCATTGACACCACAGGCCGCGCAGTGAATCCGGCATGTCTTCGTCGCCGGCGCCACGAGTCTGCAGCGTTGCATGCCAGCGCGTGACCGGGTACAGCGGCGTGCGCAGCACAAAATAGTCTTCGGCCTCGAACATCCGAAACTGCTTGAGATTGATGCGGGCCGGTGGGGTCGGCGCCGGTGTCCGGTGGCCCTGTCTTGCGGCTTTGATGACGGCATTCATTCCGTGTCCTTGTCCGTTGAATGAATCAGACTGTGGATATTGATCAGGTAGGGTGCGTCCCAACCCGGCTGATCCCCGCCGACGCAGCCAAGCGCGGCCAGGCCGACGCCGGCAAGCCCGGTCAATGGGCTCAGATCGGCATGGCGCTGACCGGCACCGCCGCGCACGCAGAACACCCCCGCGCTTTCAGGGAAGCGGTCATCTCGCATTTCCAGGGCGATCTGCAGCCAGTGTTCGCTGGCTTCGGCGAATGTCGCCTGTCCGCTGAACTGCCAGAAGCGATGGAAAATCAGCGCCGCGCCGGCCGCCCCGTGACACAAGCCCGGATCGAAGACGCAGGACGACTCACCGGTGCGAGCGGTGCATTCCAGCGCCAGCTCGGTGCCGAACTGCCGAACCGCCGGATCGCCCAGCGCCAGTCCGGCCGCGACCAGCGCCAGGCTCACGCCCAGATCGCCGTAGCACCAGGACAGCGGCCGGGACACGTCCGGCATATCGGCGATATTGGCGAACACAAACGCCGTTTCGTTGCCGTCGCCGGGCGCACGCGTGCGTTGCGACATCAGCCATGCAGTGGCATCGCGCAACAGCATTCCGGTGCGCTCCCCCGCCACACCGGCCAAATGAAGACGCGCAAGCGCGCCGATCACGCCGGCGGTGCCATGGGCAAGGCTTAGATTGCGGTATCCGTTCGGGAATTCCGACTGCTGGTGGTGCGGGACCAGGGCCACCGGCGTATACCAGTAACGGCCGGCCGGGTCATCCTTGGCCAGATGTTCGAGGTGGCCTACCACCGCTTCGCCCAGCCGATGGCGCCAGCCGGCGTCCGGATGCTCTGCGGCATACAGGCCGAAGCCGGCCGAACCGAGAATCAGATCGAATTCGTGCCGCGGTTCGGGCGCCGCGAGCAGCGTGTCCAGTAGTTCATCCACCGGCTGGCTGAATTCGCCGGTGTCTTCGCCGCGCAACACCAGTGCGCGGCGCAGCGACCACGCCACACCGGTCAGCCCGCCGATCCACCAGGGCTGGTGATGGCCCGTAGCCAGTTGCTCCAGCGCGACATCAAGCCACCGATCGGCGGCTCGCTCGGCGTCGGCATCGCCGGCATGCCGGCTCCAGGCGTACAGAAACTCCACCAGTCCGGCTGTGGCGCCGGTACCGGGGGCGGGTGAATTGAAACTTGCGCTGGCCGCATCGGCAAGCTCGGCACAGCGTCGATTCACTTGCGTGCGCGGCGCCGCTGGAGATTCGGCGGCGTTGACTTCGCACCGCTTGGCGGCTGCTGAAATGGGCATGGTTGCGGGCTCCGGGTAGAGATGAGCGGGAATCCCCGCCCCGGATGTACCGGGGCGAGGCGGGTCGCGTGGATGATTAACGCTCCGGACACCCGCTGGTGTCGCAGCCGGTGCTGCCTGCGCACTCTGCGCTGTTACAGCCACAGGTGGCCCAGATGGTGGCGCCGCCGCACGGCGAGCTGAGGCCGCAATCCAGACCGCTGGTATCACTGCCGCCGCCCACCATGGTCACTTCTTCATGGCTCATGGGACGAGCGGTCAGGCTGCGGACGGTTTCCTTCGATAGGGTGATTTTCTTGCTCATTGATATTTCCTCTTCAAGTTGGAGAATCCGGGCAAAAGCCCGCCCGGACAGGGCATGGACGGCGACTGCCGCACCATTGGGGGCACACGCCGGCGCACGTACGGTGAGGCCGTTCACCGCGCATGACACAACGGGCCGGCTGCGTGATTCGGCGACACCAGTCGGCCGTGCTCGAAACTCAGCACGCGATCGGCCGAGGCGATGGTGTCGGGGCGATGGGCGATGACAATCCGGGTGATATTCATTGCCGCAATGCGTCGGTTGATTTCGCGCTCGCGTTCCAGGTCCAAGTGACTGCTGGCTTCGTCCAGCAGCAGGATGTCGGGCTTGCGGTACAGCGCCCGGGCCAGCAGCACGCGCTGCTTTTGCCCTCCGGACAGCGCCGAACCCATATCGCCCACGGGCGACTCGTAGCCCATCGGCATTGCCATGATGTCGGCGTGAATGCAGGCCGAGCGCGCGGCCGCCTCGATTTCTTCAAAGCGCGCTTCGGCGTCGAAAAAGCCGATGTTGTCGGCCAACGTGCCGGCAAACAGTTCATCGTCCTGCATCACCGCACCGAAGCGCGTGCGGTAGCGTTCCAGTCCGAGCGCGCGCAGGTCGATCCCACCCAGGCGGATGCAGCCCTCGGAAGGCTGCAGCAGGCCCAGCAACAGCTTGGCCAGGGTGGTCTTGCCGCAACCGGACGGGCCGACGATGGCCAGCGACTCGCCGACGCGTACAGTGAGCGAGCAGTCGCGCAGGATCCAGGGCTGTTCGTCGCTGTAGCGAAAGCCGACACGCTCGACATTGATGGTCGGCTCCGGCGCCGGCCCCGACCACGGCGCGGCTTCATGCTCCTCGGGCTCCTCCAGCGCGATGTCGGCGATGCGCTCGGCATGCAGTCCCAGCAGCCGGAAGTCGATCAACCGGTCGACGAGGGTCGCGGCGCGACTGGAAAACATTTCGGCATAGGCCAGGAACACCACCAGCACACCGACGGTCCAGCTCCCGGCCAACACCAGCGACGCACCGATCCAGATCAGCAGCACCCGCTGGGTGCCGAAGATGAACACGTTCAGCGCGCGGAATGTGGATGCGAGCCGTTGAATCCGGATCTGGCGATTGGCCACCTCGATAGTGGAGTTGCTGACGCGCGCCCGGGTCTCGGCCTGTTTGCCCGCCAGTTTCAACGGCTGCATGCCGCGCACCGTTTCAATGATTCGCGACTGCTGGCGCGCGAGATGGACGAGCTGCTCTTCACTGAGCTGGCGCTGATGGCGAAACGCCAGCCAGCGCAAGCCCAGGTACAGCACGAATGCGCCCAGCACCAGCAGGGTCAGTTTGGCGCTGAAAAACAGCAGCAGCCCAAGCACCAGCACCACGGTCACGCCGTTGAGAAGGGTTTCGATGAAGCTGCCGGTCAGCGTCTGCTGGATGGCGGCCAGCGATTGAAAGCGCGACATGATCGAGCCGATGGCACGCGCCTCGAAATACTTCATGGGCAGGCGCAAAAGATGACTGAACAGGTTGGTGAGCCACTGGGCGTTGATCGACGCGCCAAGACTTGCCACCACCCAGCCGCGCATCGCCGTGATGCCGGCCTGCATCAGCACGATGGCCAGAAAGCCGATGCCCAGCAGCGTCAGCAGATCCACATCGGCGGCCACGAGCACGTGGTCGATGACCAGCTTCATGGCAAGCGGCAGTACCAGCGTGAAAACCTCCAGCGCCAGTGCCAGCACCAGCACCATCCCGGCCGCACCCAGCAAACCGTGAACCTGGCCCGTCAGCGCGCGCAGCGAAATCCGCCGGCGTGCCTGGATGGGCGTGAAGTTGGCACGCGGGACGACTTCCAGCGCCACGCCGGTGAACATGCGACTGGCCTGCTCCATCGTCAGCCGGACCCGACCGCGCGCCGGGTCGTGAATCTCGATCCATTTTCCGGTCGCGCGCCGCAGTACCACGAAGTGGTTGAGATTCCAGTGCAGCAGACACGGCGCACGCAGGGTTTTGAGACTCTCCAGCTCCACGCGCAGCGGTCTGGCCTCGAATCCCAATTCGTCGAAGATGTCGATCACGCGGCTCAGCGACGCCCCGCTGATCGAAAGCACGAAGCGGCGCCGCAACCCGGCAAGATCCACATCGTGCCCGTGGTATCGCGCCATCATGGCCACGCAGGCCAGCCCGCATTCGCTGACCTGACTTTGCTGGAACACAGGCAGCCTGCGTTGTCGCGGGTGCAGCACTGCCCGGCCGACCTCGCGCGCGTTCATGTGCCGGCTCCGGCCACGTTCGCTGTCTCTTTGTGCGGGCGCATCACGCCCAGCAGCTCGACGAAGCTTCGGCGGTCGAGCATCAGCGCCGCATCCAGCGTCATGCTGGTGCGCAGCGGTAAATCGCCCTGCGGGCCGGAAATCTGTTGACGCTCCAATTCCACCAGCACCCGGTAGGCGGGCTCGGCAACGGTTCGCCCCGAGCGCGCACGGATTTCTTCAGGCGTGGCGGCGCGTTCGGCGATGTGGCGAATGGTGCCGAATTGCTGGCCGTACTGCTGATAGGGAAAGGCGTGATAGCGCATCGCCACCCGGCCGCCGATGCGGATCCGTCCGACCGCACTGGGCGGCACCCACAGTTCGGCACGCAATTCGGCATCGCTGGCAAGCATCATCAATGGCTGGTGCTGCGCCACCGCCTGGCCCAGCGTGATGTTCAGACCCGATACGCGTCCGGCGCGACTGGCGCGCAACCTGACCGAACGCTGAGCCGCGTTGCGCGCCAATTGCTGCGAGATATCGGCTCGCGCGCGCTCCAGATCATCGCGTTCGGCACGACGCTGATGCGGCAGTTCGTCCAGCTCTGCGGCAATCCCGGTCAATTCCTGACGCGTGAGTGCAAGCTGTACCCGGGCCTGCTGAAGCTGAGCCTCGGCGTCCAGCGCAGTGGTCTCGTACTGATGAATCTGAAGCGCGGTCAACTGCCCCTGGTCGCGCACCGGTTCGATACGCCTGAGCAATTCACGCGCGTTATCGTGCTGGGCTCGGCGGGTTTCGATCTGAGCCTGCAACAAGGCCAGGCGTTCGGTGCCTTCGCTCATGCGCCGCTGCAGCGCGGCTTCCAGGCGCTGAAAGCGCGGCGCGAGTTCGTCCAGTGCCGCGTTAAGACGATCGCGTTGCTGGTGCAGTTCATGCGCCACCGCTTCGCCAACCTCGCCGATTGTGCCGGCATCCTGCTCCAGCGAAAGTTCGGCAAGCACCTGATCGGCCTCAACCCACTCCCCTTCTTCAACCGCCAACGCCTCGACAGTGCCTGCGACGGGTGCAGCCACCAATACCAGGCCGTCGGCCGGCATGAGCTGCCCTTCGACATGCTCGGACCGGGTGTATTTGCCAGTCCACAGGAATACCACCAGGACCAGCATGAAACTGCAGGCCAGCAGCGCCAGCAACCAGCCCGCGCGCGGCGTTACCAGATGGATCGTACCCATCCAGTCCTGGCGGCGAAACTCACTGACTTCGGGACGAAACAGACGCATTGCGACTCCGATCGAATTGGTATCGCCCGGCGCGATCTGGCGCCGGCTCAGAGCTAAACTCGGAGTTCGGGTGCCGAATCGATCACAGCGGTTTCATTCGAACGGATAGACGTTTGCCACGCGGGGCGCGCGGCGTCGGAAGACGGGGCACGGCGTCCGACGGGAGGGGAGTACCGGGCGAGGGGGGGGG
>JBBDSL010000039.1:0-21234 GCA_040904965.1 Wenzhouxiangellaceae bacterium | reverse complement strand
GACCCGGCACAATGGCCGGGTCGCCCGGGGTGACAGCCTGCCGGCCGCGATCAGTACTCGATGGTGCCGCAGCTTACGCTGGTAAACACCGTATCCGAGACATTGTCCGGGGTGGTGACGGTAACCGACACCATGCCGCTGCCCAGCGGGCTATTGCAGAATACCTGCTGGGAAGAACCGGACCAACTCGGCGGGTTGGCGGTTTGCAGTCCGGACGACACCGCCCAGTCATAGTGCAGATCGCCGCGTGGCCATACGGTGCACGACACCGAGGTGGTGCTCAGCGACCGGCAGTGAATCCAGGAAGGTACCGGCGCAATCATCAGTCCGCGCTTGATGCATTTGCGACCCACTTGGTCGAGGCAGTAGTCGGGCGGTCCGCTGCCGTTGGGGTAGGACATTTCAAATCGATCGATGGGACAGATGTCGTTTGGCGGCGGAAACTCGCAGATCGGCTCTCCCAATTCATCTGATTGTTGTGCATGGACTATTGAATGTGGCATGCTGCATGCCGCGAAAATGGCAAGGGTCAGCAGCGTTGGGCTGGACAATTTCATGGGGGCTCCCGTGTGGTGGATTGTGTCGTTGTTGTTTTGGCGTCCGTCTGGTCCGTACTGTGTACCTCTTCGTTCCGGTTGTAACCCCGGATTCAGCACGATACCGCGGACGAGGTTCGGCGCGCTTTTTCTTTCTCATTTACTAAACTCGGAAAACAGAGCACAAATCGATCACCATCACCGCTTCGATACAACGACCGTACCGTTACGGCGAATCTGCGGGAGCGAAAATCGATCATCGCGTCAGCGCGGCGCGCGCCTCCATACAAACGTTTCGAACAGGCCGCGACAGGGCTGTGTCCTCGCACTTGCCGGCGCCCGTCAGATCGGCGAACTGCTGTCGCCATGGACCCACACCCAGCGCGCGATCCGCCGCCAGCGCCGGATCGCCCAACAACACCGCCAGCGCCTCCCGATCGCCGCGGCGGTCACGCACCAGCGCGGCCAGGTGCGCCCGGATCATCGCTCCGGTCCGGCTGCCGGATCCGTACTGGCGCTCAGCCAGATCCAGCGCATGCCTGAAGGTCTTCTCCGCATCGCCGGCACGGCCCTCGGTGGCGGCAAGCACTGCCGCCAGGTTGATTGCCACGCGCAAATGGTTGGGGTGGTCGGGCCCCAGCGTATCTTCCCAGGCCGCGGTTGCGCGACTGTAATAATCGATCGCCTGACTTGGGCGGCCCAGCGCCGTTGCAAGCATTGCCCGGGTGACGTACCAGCGCCCGGTCATCGCGCTGCGCTCGCCATAGCTGTCGATCACCTTTTGATGGATGCTTTCGGCCTCGGCCTCGGCATCATCCAGCTTGCCGGCGCGGCGCTGGACGTCAATGCGCCGCATGCGGGTCAGGACTTCCTGTGGATGGCCAGCAGGATGGTGCTGCTCAAGCCAGCGCAGTGTTTCGGCGTATAGCTCCAGGCTCTGATCATGCTCGCCAATGTTGTCGTACGCGGTGGCCAGGTCGTTGCGGATGCTCAGTTCCACGCGCTTGTCGTCATGGCCCTCGGTGTTGGCGTCGGTACGCACCATTCGCAGTGCTTGTTCCAGCAGCGGAACGGCTTGCTCGGGCTGCTGGCGGAACAAAACGCGCCGGCCCTCCACCCGCAGCCGGTCCGCTCGCACGCCAGCATCCAGTGTTCGGACCCGCTCGAGCGCCGTTTCCAACCGCTTGCCGTGGCTGGAATCCACCAGCGCTTCGGCCAGTTTCATCCAGAGTTCTCGCTGCAACGAAGCCGGCGCGTCGGCGCGTTCGCCCGCCTCAATGCCCTGCTCGATGATCTCGGCCGCCGATTCACTCATCATTAGCGACAATTCGACATCACCCAGAACCAGTGCCAGCGACGCGAACAGTTCAGGTTGTTCCGTGCTCAGCGTCGCCAGCGGCTCACGTGCCGAGCCCAGTATCTCGCGCGCGGTGACTTCGCCGCCCAGAAGGCGCGCAGGGTCGGCCGAAACAAACGCATCCCGAAGCAGGTTCACCGCGTACTGTGCCCGATCACGTTCCAGCACGGCACGCGCCCGCTCCTGCCCCATCTGCACGGCCTGCCAGGTGGCCACCAGCGCCGCGGCCAGCACCACGGCGGCCAGCGCCGCGGTCAAGCTCACCGCCACACGATTTCGGGTGACGAATTTGCGCAATCGATACCAGCGCTCGCCCTGGCGCGCCTGGATGGGACGCCGCTCCAGAATTCGGCGAAGTTCGGCCTCGAGTTGTTCGACACTTGCATGGCGCTCATTCGGCTTTTTGCGCAGACACTTCAGTACCACAAGCTCCAGATCACCGCGCAATTGGCGCCGCAGGTCCGGGAGGCTGGCCGCACCACGTGCCGCAGCCGAGTCCGGGGCAAGTTCGAGACAGCGCCGGGTCATCGGTGGCGCCGGCTGGTGCAACAGCGTGCGCTCAAACTCGGCCGCACTCATCTGGCGGTAGTCAAATGGCGGTCGTCCGCACAGCAACTCGTAAAGCAGCTGGCCGAGCGCATAAATGTCGCAACCCACGCCCACGGGTTCGCCGAGATAGTGTTCGGGCGCCGTGGAGCAGGTGGTGAGAAAGCGTTCCGAAGTCCCGGTGGCATCGTCAATACGAGCCTGAAGCGACTTGGCAATTCCGAAATCCAGCAGCTTGACCTGGCCATCGGTGCTCACCAGCACGTTGCTGGATTTGATGTCGCGGTGCACCACCAGCATGCGATGGGCATGACCGACCGCAGCAAGCACTTCCAGGAACAACTCCAGGCGTTGGCGCAGACCCAGCCGGTGCTGGTCGCACCATCGCAGGATCGGTGTGCCCTCGATCAGTTCCATGACCACGTAGGGGCGGCCGTCCGGCAACGCGCCCGCATCCAGAAATCGACAGATGCCTGGATGTGTCAGCGAGGCCAGCACGCGCTGCTCGTTGGTAAAGCGCCCGAGCAGCGCCGGGTTGACGAAATCGGTCTTGAGCACTTTCAGCGCCACCGATTGCTGCACCTGGCCGTCGACGCGGTGCATGCGATGCACGCTGCCCATGCCGCCCACGCCGATGCATTCGGCGACCCTGAACGGGCCGATGCGCAGACCGCGCAACGCCTGGTCGGCCATGGCGAACTGGCCCAGCCGCGCCAGCCGGGCGGAATTTTCCGCCGTCGGCTCCGGCGGGGCATCCCGGCCGCCAAATGCCAGGTCGCGCTGGAGCAGATCCAGCAATGGTTCCAGCAGTTCGGGCGCGTCGGCGCACAATGCGCGGGCCGCGTCGCGCTGCTCATCGGGGGGATATTCGAGGCAGGCCTCGAACAGTTCGCGCAAGCTCCGGGGATTGGACACGCTCATCGTGTCTCGCCGATCTGGCACGACAGCCATGCACGGGCAAAGCGCCAGCGGCGCCCCACAGTGGCGGTGGATACACCGCATACCTCGGCGATCTGCGCCACGTTCAAGCCCGAGAACATCCGCAATTCCACCACCCGGAGCGCTTCGGGATCCGATTCGCCCAAATGATTGAGAATGTCGTCGAGGATCAGCAGATCCACCATATCATCGGTGCCTGGAATCTGACATGCGCCGAGTTCGTTCAACGGCAGCGGAGATTCGGGACCGCCGCGCTTTTCGGCTCCGCGCTGGCGCAGATGGTCTACCAGCACGCGCCGGATCACCCGGGCGGCAATGGCCAGAAAGTGATTGCGGTTGCGCCAGTCCACGCTCTGCTGGCGCCGAAGCCGCTCATAGGCTTCATTGGCCAGTTCCGTCGCGCACAACGTCACGCCGCCGGCCAGGCGACCGAGCTGGGCCTGCGCCTGGGCGCACATGATTGGGTAGACCTGGGTGAACAGGCGCTGTTCCATTTCGCGGTCACCGAGCCGCCATTTCTCCAGAAGCTCGGTCAGGGGTTCTGCATCGCTGGACATGAGGAAAAGGCTCTCTCTTCGTACCGATTATACTAACCCCGTCGTTAATCCTGCCTCATTCAGCTTGTCTCTCGGCGATTGTCATGACAATCGTGGCAAGGCGTCGTTGCGAAGTCTGTAGCCGGGACTACATCGAGCATCGCGCTTGTCATGACAATCGCAGTCCACGGGCGCCGAGAGGCAAGCTGAATGAGGCAGGATTAACGACGGGGTTAGTAGCCAGCGGCCTGTATAAGGAGATGATTCTCTACTGCACAAGAAACCTTTGAGCAATCCGGCCCAAACGCTGCCTCCCCTCGGCGATGGCGGGATGCGGGATCTGAATTGGGCCAACCGGTAAAGAATTCACGCTGGTTTTATCCGTGTTCATCCGTGGACAAACACGGTTTTGCCTTCACGCGGTTCAGAACGCCTGGGCGGGCTGCAGGTAGGAGATTGGCGCGCCTTCGTCGTCGGGGAAAGTCACTTCCTCCCAGATTTCCTGGTGGGCCAGGAGTTCGCGCAGCAGGGCATTGTTCAGTTCGTGGCCGGACTTGTGGCCGACGAACCGGCCGATCAGGCTGGCACCGAGCATGTACAGGTCGCCGATGGCATCGAGCACCTTGTGCTTGACGAACTCGTCTTCGTAGCGCAGGCCATCGGCATTGAGCACGCGATAGTCGTCCACCACCACGGCGTTGTCCAGGCTGCCGCCCAGCACCAGGTTGCGCTGGCGCAGAAACTCGATATCGCGCATGAAGCCGAAGGTGCGCGCGCGTGCGACTTCCTTGAGGTACGAGGTGGTCGAGAAATCGAGATCCACCTTGCAGTTGCGGCTGCGGAACACCGGGTGGTCGAATTCGATTTCGAACGCCACGCGAAAACCGTCGTAGGGTTCGAACCGCACCCACTTGTCGCCGTCGGATAGCTCAAGCGTCTTCTTGATCCGGATGAAGCGCTTGGGCGCGGCCTGCTCGGCAATGCCGGCCGATTGAATGAGAAACACGAAAGGCCCCGCGCTGCCGTCCATGATCGGCACTTCCGAGGCGCTGAGGTCAACGTACAGATTGTCGATGCCCAGCCCAGCCAGGGCCGACATCAGGTGTTCGATGGTCGCCACGCGCGTACCGTCGTCTCCGACCAGCGTGGTCGAAAGCGCAGTATCCCCGACGCGGTCGGGTGCGGCCCGGATTTCGAATACCGGGTTCAGGTCGACCCGGCGAAACACGATGCCGGTATTAACCGGAGCCGGCCGCAGCGTCATCACCACCTTTTCCCCGTTGTGCATGCCAACGCCCGTCGCCCGAATGACGTTTTTCAGGGTTCTTTGCTTGATCACTGGACTGGGCCGCTCCTTGACAAATCCGCGCGATAGTAGCATAGGGGCCGCTAATTCCCCGCGAATATTGCGGTTAAATGGCATCTGGATGCCGCAAAACGTGAGCTGTTTAACATTTGCCGCGGGTCGCGCAAACGCGCAACCGTCGTCGAACTTCCGGGCGGCCCGGCGAGTGGCCGCCCGGAGTCAGCAAGCGCGGCGGCCGGGCTCAGTCGGCCTGATTACGCAGAAACGCCGGTATATCCAGGTATTCGAATTCCTTCTGCTCGGCTTCCTTGCGCTGTTGCGAGTCGTGACTGCGGTGCCGATTGCCGCTTTTGCGTTCCGGCTCCTCTTCGTCGCTGAATATCGGCAGGTCGTCGGTGCCGGTGCGCACGATCTGCATCGGCTTTTCCTTGGCCTGGGCACGTTTGCGACCCAGGCCGGTGGCCACTACCGTAACCCGGATTTCGTCGTTCATGTCCGGATCGATGACGGTACCCATGACCACCGAGGCGTCTTCGCTTGCCAGGTCGGCGATGGTCGTGCCGACTTCCTCGAACTCGCGCATCGACAGGTTCATGCCGGCCGTGACGTTGACCAGGATGCCGCAGGCACCGGACAGGTTGACATCCTCGAGCAGCGGCGAGCCGATTGCCGACTGGGCGGCCATCAATGCCCGGTCCTGGCCGGTCGCACTGCCCGAGCCCATCATCGCCATCCCCATTTCCGACATCACCGTGCGCACGTCGGCGAAGTCGACGTTGATCAGTCCCGGACGGGTGATCAGCTCGGCGATGCCCTGAACCGCGCCGGACAGCACCTGATTGGCGGCCTTGAACGCGTTGAGCAGCGTGATGTCAGGTCCCAGCACGCTCAACAGCTTGGCGTTCGGGATGGTGATCAGCGAATCGACATGGTGGGTCAGTTCGTCGATGCCCTGTTGCGCAACCGCCAGCCGTCGCTGACCTTCGAACGGAAACGGCTTGGTGACAACGGCCACTGTGAGGATGCCCATTTCCTTGGCGGTCTGGGCGATCACCGGTGCGGCTCCGGTGCCGGTTCCACCGCCCATGCCGGCGGTGATGAAGACCATGTCGCAGCCTTCCAGCAACTCGCAGATCCGGTCGCGGTCTTCCAGTGCGGCCTGACGGCCGACTTCCGGGTTGGCCCCGGCTCCTAAGCCCTTGGTGACGCTTGAGCCGATCTGCAGCGTACTCTTGCCCGAAAAGCTCTTGAGCGCCTGGGCATCGGTATTGACCGAGATGAACTCGACGCCCTCGATCAGGGCCTCGACCATCTGGTTGACCGCATTGCCGCCGCCGCCACCGATGCCGAGCACCTTGATGGTAGCGCGGGGTGTGTAGTTTTCTACCACTTCAAATGCCATGATGAATCTCCTTGCTCTCGCCGTTTTGAACACGGGGGTCGGAAAGCACGCGACACGCGAATCTTGCCGTTCGCTTGGTGTCGCGTACTGCCTTGCCCGCAACCTTGATTGGATGATTGATGTGTACTAAGACATGCATAAGTGTTGCCTCATTCAGAGCTTCGGACGCGTTCGCTCGCAAGGCGCGCTGGCGAAGGCATAGTTGCCCTACGTCGAGCCAGCGGAACGCGGCGAGCGGGCGCGTCCGGAGCTCCCTTCGGGCTTGCCTCTCGGCGCGCGTGGACTGCGTTGTCGGCGCTCGATGTAGGCCCGGCTACAGACTTCGCGCCGACGCCTTGCCACGCACGCCGAGAGACAAGCTGAATGTGGCAATACTTATGCATGTCTTAGTAATTCCCCAAGAACATTAGAACTCGCCCTGAAACCATTGCTTGAAACGTTCGATCATGCTGCCGACCGCGCCGCGCGAACGGCCGCGACCGAGCCCCGGCCGTTCGCGCTTGCTGCCGCGCAGCAAAAGTCCCACGCCGGTGGCGTGGATCGGGTTGTTGACCACTTCCGACAGGCCGCTGACATGCTGCGGCGCGCCCAGGCGCACCGGCATGTGCATGATTTCCTCGGCCAGTTCGACCACGCCTTCCATGCGCGCGCCGCCGCCGGTCAGCACCAGGCCGGCCGGTATCAGGTTCTCGCAGCCGGACTGGCGCAACTGCTTGTGGACATGGTTGAACAATTCGCGATAACGCGCCTCGACCACCTGCGCCAGGGTCTGGCGCTCCAGCCGCCGCGGCGGCCGGTCGCCGACGCTGGGCACCTGGATGGTCTCGTCGCTGGAAGCCAGTTGCTCCAGCGCGCAGGCGTACTTGATCTTGATTTCCTCGGCGTGCAGCGTCGGCGTGCGAAGCGCGACTGCAATATCGCTGGTGACCAGGTCGCCGGCGATCGGAATACAGGCGGTGTGCTGAATCGCGCCGTCGGCAAACACTGCGATATCGGTGGTGCCGGCACCGATGTCGACCAGCGCAATCCCCAGCTCCTTCTCGTCGTCGGACAGCACCGATTCGCTGGAGGCCAACTGATGCAGAATCAGGTCGTCGACCTGAAGCCCGCAGCGCGCCACGCACTTGGTTACGTTCTGCACCGCGCTGACCGCGGCGGTGACCAGGTGAACCTGGACTTCCAGCCGCACCCCGGACATGCCAATGGGCTGGCGGATATCGTCGGTGGAATCGATCACGTAGCCCCGCGGCAGCACATGCAGGATGCGCTGGTCGGCCGGGATGGCCACGGCGCGCGCCGATTCCAGTACCCGTTCGACGTCGGATTCGTCGACCTCGGAGTCGCGGATCGCAACCGCGCCGTTCGAATGCCGCGAGCTGACGTGGGTGCCGGCAATCCCGGCGAACACCGAATGAATCTCGCAGTCGGCCATCAGCTCGGCCTCCTCGACCGCGCGCTGGATGGATTGCTCGGTGGATTCGATATCCACGACCATCCCGCGCTTGAGGCCGCGCGAGGCGTGCGAGCCCAGCCCGATCACCTCGACCCGGCCGTCGTCCTGGATCTCGCCGACGATGGCCACGATCTTGCTGGTGCCGATATCGAGTCCGACAACGAGTGACTTGTCCGGCTTTCTAGCCATGATTCGGTTGTGCTCCTGCTTGATTGTTCTGCGCATCGCCGGGGCCGGTCAGTTGGCGAATTTCCGGAATGCGACGCGTCAATGCCAGCCCGTTGGGATAGCGCAAATCGATGCTTGCGATCGATGCCATCCCGCGCAGATCGGAACGCACGCTCAGGAAACGCTCCAAGCGTTGTGCAACCTCGATCCGGCCCAGCAGTAGTTCCAGTCCGCTGCTCAACTCCAGGCGCCAGGCGCCGCGCGGGTCCAGCGCTACGCGCCGGATCTCCAGTCCTTCGGCGGCCAGGCGCGGGCGCATCTGCTGCCAGCGCTGAAACACCTCCAGATGAAGGCCCTCCGGTCCGTCCAGCCGGGTCAGACCCTGCATGCCGGAGGTACCGGCAACCTCGAAAAGCTCACCATTACGACCGACCAGTGCGTGCTCCTTCCAGCGCGCCACGGCGCTTTGCTCGAGCACCGAAATCTGCAGCGCATCGGGCCAGTGACGCGAGACCGCCGCCTGCTCGACCCAAGGCAGCGCCTCGATCGCGGCGCGCGCCTCATCCACGTCGACGGCAAAGAACCCGCGACGTGCCTGCTCGGCCACGGCCGCGCGTACCTGGGCGGCGGTCAGGCGTTCGAGTTCGCCGGAGACTTCCAGCCAGCGGATCGGCCAGTGCCTGGCGTCGTGCCAGCCGCCCAGCCACCAGACCGACGCGGCCACGGCAAGCGCGCCGACCGGCACCAGCGACCACCAGACTATGCGTCGCATGCCGGCCTCCCTGCGGTTTGCAGAATCCGCGCTACCAGTTGGTCGAAATCCAGTCCGGCTGCCGCCGCGGCCATCGGTACCAGCGAGTGATCGGTCATTCCGGGTACGGTGTTGACCTCCAGAAACCAGGGCTTGCCGTCGCCGTCGAGCAGGAAATCAACCCGGCCCCAGCCGCTGCAGCCAAGCCTGTCGAAGGCCTCCAGCGCCATCGCCTGCAGTTCGGCTTCGCGCCCGTCCGGCAGACCGCACGGGCAGTGGTATTCGGTATCGTCGGTTTCGTACTTGGCATCGAAGTCGTAGAAATCCCGCGGCGTAGCGATGCGGATCAGCGGCAGCGCCTTATCGTGCAGGATCGCCGCGGTAAATTCCGGTCCCTGAATCATGCGCTCGACCAGTGCAGTGCCGCCGTGCGCCACCGCACTTGCAATGGCCGGACCAAGCTCGGCGGCTTGCCGCACCGGGGTGGTGCCGAAGCTGGAGCCCTCGCGGGCCGGCTTGACGAACACCGGCAGGTCCAGCGCCATGACGATCGCGTCGGCCTCGGCGGGATCGGTGGCCACGCGCCAGTCCGGCGTGGGCAGATCGACTGCGCGCCACACCCGCTTGGTCTGGAGCTTGTCCATGGTCAGCGCCGAAGCCAGCACGCCGGATCCGGTGACCGGCACGCCGAACAGCGCCAGCGCGCCCTGCAGGCAACCGTCCTCGCCGCCACCTCCGTGCAGCATGTTGAACACCGTATCTATACGCCCTGCGCACACCGCCTCGACGACTTCGCGCGGGCCGTCGAACACTTCGTGGTCAATGCCCAGGCGGTTCAGCGCCGCACCTACCGCACGCCCGCTTCTGAGCGAAATCACGCGCTCGGCGCTGTCGCCGCCGTAGACCAGCGCCAGCCGGCCGAAGTTGGTTGCGGTCGTCGGGCTCATGCGCGCGCATCCTTCAGCATGCCGGCCAGGCTACCGATGTCTCCGGCCCCCATGATGAGCAGCAGATCGCCGTCTTCGACGATTCCGTCGAGGGCTTCGACCGCATCTTCCGGCGCCGCGATACGCGCCACCCGGGCCCCGCCGCGCTGCTCCACGGCCGCAGCCAGCGCATCGGCGCCGATTCCGGCGATCGGCGCTTCGCCGGCCGGGTAAATGTCTGCCAGCACCACCAGGTCCACGCCCGCCAGCACTCTCGCGAAGGCATCGAACTGGTCGCGGGTACGGGTAAAGCGATGCGGCTGGAACACCAGCACCAGTCGCCGCTCGGGCCAGCCGCCGCGCGCGGCCTGGATGACCGCATCCAGTTCGGTCGGGTGGTGGCCGTAATCCTCGAATGCCAGCGCGGTGCCGGCCGGGAATTTCAACCTGCCGATTTCGGCAAAACGCCGCCCGATACCGGCGAATGCATTCAGGCCGGACTGGATCTGCGCCGCATCCAGGCCGAGTTCCCAGCTCACCGCGGCCGCACCCAGTGCGTTGAGCACGTTGTGCCGGCCCGGCTGTGCCAGTTTTATCTCCAGTGCGTGTCCATGGCCGGGCAGGCGCAGGTCGAAGCACATCGTGCGGCCACGCTGGTTGATTTTCTCGGCCCGCACATCAGCCGAATCGGCCAGGCCGTAGGTCACCACGGTGCGCCCCACCGAAGGCACCAGTTCGGCCACGTGCGGGTCGTCGATGCACATCACCGCCACGCCGAAGAACGGCAGGTGATGAAGAAACTCCAGAAACGACTGCTGGAGACGATCGAAACTGCCCTGATAGGCATCCAGATGATCTCGATCTATATTCGTGACCAGCGAGATGACCGGCTGCAACAGCAGAAACGACGCGTCGGATTCATCTGCTTCGGCCACCAGATAGCGGCCCTGACCGAGCCGTGCGTTGGTGCCGAAGGCGTTGACCAGACCGCCGATGACAAAGGTCGGATCCATACCCGCGCCGGCCAACAGGCTTGCAATCAGCGACGTGGTCGTGGTCTTGCCGTGGGTGCCGGCCACCGCAATTCCGGCACGGAAGCGCATCAGTTCGCCGAGCATCTCGGCGCGCGGCACCACCGGGATACGCGCGGCACGCGCCGCCAGCAGTTCGGGATTGTCCGCGGCAATGGCGCTGGAGGTCACAACCACATCAACACGATCGACCAGCGCCGGATCGTGGCCGATGGCGACCCGAATGCCGGCGCCGCGAAGGTGTTCAAGCACCGACGACTCCTTGACGTCCGAGCCGCTGACCTCGAAGCCGAGGTTGGCCATGACTTCGGCAATGCCGCTCATGCCGGCGCCGCCGACACCGACGAAATGAATCCGACGGACACGGTGCATCAGGCTGGGTGCGGGACGCTCGGCCGGATTCATGCCAGCACCTCCGCGCACGCCCGCGCCACTTTCAATGCGGCGTCGGGTTCGGCCCGGCCGCGCGCAATCGAGGCCACGCGCGCCAGCCCCGGGCGGTCCAGATCTTCGATCAGTCCGGCCAGCCGTTCCGGCGTGAAACCGGCCTGCGGTAACAGCCAGCCGCCGCCGGCATCGACCAGAAAGCGCGCGTTGGCGGTCTGGTGGTCATCCACCGCCGACGGCAACGGCACCAGCACGGCCGGCACGCCGGCTGCGGCCAGTTCGGCCACCGTCAGGGCGCCGGCCCGGCAGATCGCAAAATCGGCCCAGGCCCAGGCTTCCGCCATATCGTCCACGAATTCGGCGACTTGCGCCTCGACCCCGGCTTTGTTGTAATTTTCTTCAGCCGGTTGCAGTTGTCGTCCGGCCTGATGCCGGACTTCGGGACGATTCTCGGCGGAAAGCCGGGCCAGGGCCTCGGGCACCACCTGGTTGAAAACATTTGCGCCCTGACTGCCACCAATAACCAGCAGTCTCAGCGGGCCGGTTCGATTCCGGTAGCGTACAGCCGGGTCGGGCAATTGACTGATTTCGCGGCGAACCGGGTTGCCGGTCACCGTCGCATGATCGAATACATGCGGGAAACCGGTACACACCGCCTGCGCCCAGGGCCTGAGCAGTCGATTGGTCCAGCCGGCCACCGCGTTCTGCTCGTGAATGACCAGACCGATGCCCATCATGCGGGCCGCGATGCCGGCCGGGCCCGCGGCATAGCCGCCCATGCTCAGCACGCAACCGGGCCGCTCGACCTTGAGAATGGCGCGCGCCTGGAAAATGGCCCGCACGATGCGTACCGGCGCGGCCAGCCATCCTGCGAGGCCGCGTCCGCGCAGGCCCTGAATGCTGATCCGCTTCAATTCGAACCCGGCCGCCGGTACCAGTCGATTCTCCAGCCCGTACGGCGTGCCCAGCCAGGCGACCGTGGCGCCGCCCTCGCGCAGTACCCGCGCCACGGCCAGTCCGGGAAAGATATGGCCGCCGGTACCGCCGGCCAGAATGGTGACTCGTGCACCCTCGGGCAGGCTGAGCGGCGCCATGGCACTGATCGTCGCAGTCATGCCGCCCACTCCCGCTGGCGCCTGGGACGGGCCAGTTCCTGCTGATCGAGTTCGCGTGCGATCCGCACCACCAGGCCCAGCGCGAGCAGCACGACCAGCATGCTGCTGCCGCCCGACGAGACCAGCGGCAGGGTCAGCCCCTTGGTCGGTAGCACGCCGAGATTGACGCCCATGCTGATCAGTGCCTGCAGACCGATCCACAGGCCGATACCGAATGTGGTGTATGCGGCGAAAAGCGCGCCGGCGGCGTGCGCGCGAATGCCGATGCGCAGAATGCGCACCACGATCACGGCGAAAAGCGTCAGCACCGCCACGATGCCCAGCAGCCCGAGCTCCTCGGCCAGAATCGCAAAGATGAAGTCGGTATGCGCTTCGGGCAGGTAGAACAGCTTCTGAACGCTGCCCCCGATGCCGACCCCGGAAATTTCGCCGCGACCGACCGCGATTAGCGCCTGCACCAGCTGGAAGCCGCCGTTGTACGGGTCGGAGAACGGATCGCCAAAACTGGTCAGGCGCTGCAGCCGGTAGGGTTCCAGCGCGGCAAAAGTTACCAGCGGCAGGGCCGCCAGCCCCAACAGCGAAAGCGACTTCCAGGCCGCCCCGGCCAGCCACACCATGCCGCCAAGAATGGCGATCAATACAAGTGCCGAACCCATGTCAGGCTGCTTGAGGATGATGGCCGCGACCATGCCGCCGATCAGCAGGGGTTTGACCGTATCCATCAACCCGGCCTCGCCCAGGCCCGGGCGCCGGGCCAGATAGCCGGCGGTGTAGAGAATCATCAGCAGCTTGACCGCCTCGACCACCTGGAACCGGAACAGTCCCAGATTCAGCCAGCGGGTCGCACCGTTGACCGTCACGCCCAGGCCCGGGATCAACACCGCGGCCAGCAGCAGCAGGGAAAGCAGTAAAAACAGCCGACCGGCTTTTTCGAGCAGCGAGGTATTCACCCACTGGACGGCGAACGCCAGCAGCAGGCCCAGCAGCACGAACATCAAGTGGCGGATGAAGAAGTGCCATTGGCCGACCGAATACTTCTCGGCCACCGCCACCGAGGTGGACGCGACCATCACCATGCCTATGGCCAGCAACGCCAGGGTGGATAGCACCAGCGCCTGGTCGATGGTGACCCCGCGGACCCGGTCGGAATAGCGACGTGCCTGTCTGCGCGCGGCGGTCATCAGCGCACCTTCAGGGTCGCGAGACCGATCAGTACCAGCATCACCGCGACGATCCAGAACCGGACGATGACCTTGGGCTCGGGCCAGCCCTTGAGTTCGAAGTGATGATGGATGGGCGCCATCCGGAAGATGCGCTTGCCGGTTAGCTTGAACGATGCCACCTGCAGGATCACCGATACGGTTTCCAGCACGAAGATGCCGGCCATCAGCATGAACACCAGTTCCTGGCGCACGATGACGGCAATCACACCCAGCGCGGCACCCACCGAAAGCGCACCCACGTCACCCATGAAGACCTGTGCCGGATAGGTGTTGAACCACAGGAAACCAAGCCCGGCACCGGCCAGCGCGGAACAGATGATGGCAACCTCGCCGGCGCCCGGAATGAAGGGAAATCCGAGATAGTCGGCAAAGATCGCATTGCCGGCGGCATAGGCGAAAATGCCCAGACCGATCGCCACCATCACCGCCGGCACAATGGCCAGCCCGTCCAGCCCGTCGGTCAGGTTGACCGCGTTGGACGAGCCGACGATGACGAAATAGGTCAGAACGATGAACGCCGGTCCCAGCGGCAGCATCACGTCTTTGAAGAACGGCATCAGCAGCGTGGTCGCGCCGGGCACGTCGGCGGTCATGTACAGAAACAGCGCGGCGACCAGCGCGGCCGCCGACTGCAGCCCGTACTTGGTGCCGGCACTGAGTCCGCGCGAGTCGTTGTATTTGAGCTTGCGGAAATCGTCGACAAAACCAATCATGCCGAAGGCGGCGGTCACGAACAGCACGGTCCAGACGTAGCGGTTGGCCATGTCGGCCCACAGCACGGTCGAGACCAGTACCGAAATCAGGATCAGCGCCCCGCCCATGGTCGGGGTGCCGGCCTTGTCGAAATGGCTGCGCGGCCCGACCTCGCGAATCGGCTGGCCGAGCTTGCGCGCGGTCAGGTAGCGGATGAATACCGGGCCGATGGCAAGCGAAACCACCAGCGCGGTCAGCGCCGCCACGATGGTGCGGAAAGTAATGAACCCGAACAGCGCAACATCCAGCGCCAGCAGATCTTCGAACAGCCACATCAGCACGACGTCACCCCCGCGGCCTGAAGCCGATCGATGAGTCGTTCCATGTGACTGGAGCGCGAACCCTTGACCAGGCAGACCACGTCGGACTCCAGCAACGCTTGCATGCGTGCGGACATCGACTCAAGATCCGCGAACGCTTCGCCGCCCGGGCCGAACGCATGGGCCGCAGCTTCGGCGTGTGCACCGATCACGAAAAGGCGGGCGATGCCCAGGTCGCGCGCGGCGCAGCCGATTTCGCGATGCAGCCGGGTGCTGTAATCGCCCAGTTCGGCCATCTCGCCAAGCGCCAGCCAGCGGTTGCCGGGTCGCGCGGCGAGCACCTGGAGACCGGCGTACAACGAAGCCGGGTTGGCGTTGTAGCTGTCGTCGATCAAACGCCAGCCGCCGCTCATTTCGCGCTCGGCCAGGCGTCCCGGCAGGCTGTCGACCTCGGCCAGTCCGGCGGCGATCATTTCGACTTCGACGCCCAGCGCCAGCGCGCCGGCGCTCGCGGCCAGTGCATTCATCCGATTGTGTTCGCCCGGCAGCGCGAGTTTCAATTCAAACCTGCCCGAAGGCGTGACGACGACTTCCGCACCGCCGTCCTGTTCCAGCCTGACATCGGCTTTGTCCGAGCGACCGAAGGAAATCTGACGACTGTCGGTGCACAGGCCGCGCCAGTACTGGAAAAAGTCATCGTCGCGGTTGATCACGGCGACCTGCCCGGCACCCAACGCGGCAAACAGCTCGCCCTTGGTGCGCGCAACGCCGTCAATGCTGCCGAGACGTTCCAGGTGGGCCGGGCCGGCATTGGTGACAATGCCGACGTCGGGGCCGGCCAGGGTCGTCAGATATTCGATATCTCCCGGCTTGCCGCAGCCCATTTCGATAACGCCGAAACGGTGCTGCTCGCCGAGCGCGGCCAATGTCAACGGCACGCCGATTTCGTTGTTGTAGTTTCCGCGGGTGGCCAGGGTCGGCGCGCTGCGCCGGAGGATGGCCGCCAGCATGGTCTTGACCGTCGTCTTGCCGTTGCTGCCGGTAATCGCAGCCACCTGCACCTGGAGGGCCTGGCGCCAGGCGCGCGCCAACGCGCCCATGGCCTGCACCACGTCGTCGACCACGATCTGGGCGATGGCCGCGTCCACCTGGCGCGAGACCAGCGCGGCGGCCGCACCCTTCCCGGCTGCATCGTCTATGAAACGGTGACCGTCGACCCGTTCGCCCTGCAGTGCGGCATACAGGTTGCCGCGCTTGAGCACGCGCGTGTCCTGGGTCATTCCGTCGAACGCTTCGGGACCGCTTCCGGCGGGACAGCGGTGCAGCCGACCGCCGGTAATCGAGGCTGCCTTGTTCAATTCGAAGCGAATCATGCAGCCACCCCCAGTGCACTTCGCACCGCTTCGAAATCACTGAACGCGACCACCCGATCGCCCAGGTCCTGGGTTTGCTCGTGGCCCTTGCCCGCCACCAGCACGCAATCGGAAGCGCCGGCGCCGACAACCGCGCAGGCAATCGCCTCACGCCGGTCGGGAATGACGCGCGCGCGATCCGGCCGGGCCATGCCGGCCTGAATCTCGCGCAGGATCTTGATGTGGTCCTCGCCCCTGGGGTTGTCGTCGGTCAAAATCACTTCGTCGGCCATGGATTCGGCGATCCGGCCCATCAAAGGTCTTTTGCCGCGATCGCGCTCGCCGCCACAACCGAATACGCAGATCAGCCGATCCCCGGTGACTTCGCGCAGCGCGGCCAGTGCGTTCTCTAGCGCGTCCGGGCTATGCGCGTAATCGATCACCACGCACTGCCCGGCAGGCCCTTCGATGCGATTCATGCGCCCGGGCACCGCTTCGAGCCGGGTCACGATATCGGCGATCTCGCGCGGCTTGTAGCCGCGCACGCCCAGTTCGGCGATCACGACCAGGATGTTGCCGGCGTTGATCCGCCCGACCAGCCGGCTGCGGCAGCTCATCGGGCCTGCGGGCGTATCGACGTCCAGCTCAAGCCCGTCCAGCGACGAACGCCGAATGGTGCCCAGCACATCCGGACGGTTGGACGTTTCCAGGCCATAACGGACCAGGCCCGTTGATTCAGTCAGTTCGGCGGCCAGCCGACGACCGAATTCATCGTCGACGTTGATCAGCTGATGGCGACTGGAGTAATCGGTGAACAGTCTGGCCTTGGCTTGAGCGTACGCCTCGCGCGTGCCGTGGTAATCGAGGTGATCGCGCGCAAGGTTGGTCAGGATCACGCTGCTGAAACGCAGGCCGGCGAGACGATTCTGATCCAGCGCATGCGACGAGGCCTCGATCACGACGCGGGCAAGACCGGCGTCGCGCAGCCCGGCCAGTGCCTTGTACAGCGAAGGCACATCGGGCGTGGTGTGACTGGCCGTGGCCAGTTCGCCGGGCCGGCCGATGCCCAGTGTGCCGATCATGGCCCCGTCCAGCGCCTGGGCCAGCAACCAGGCCACCGACGACTTGCCGTTGGTGCCGGTCACCGCCACCAGATCCAGCGAAGATACAGGGTCGTCCCAGTAGCGCCGGCACACGGTCTGCAGCACCGATGCAAGCGCGGGCACCTCGACGCAGCGGGTATGGATTTCGGCCGGAGCCTCGACGCGGCCGTCGTGCAACACCACCGCGGCCCCGGCATCCAGGGCCGCCGCGGCGTGCTGCATACCGTGGGCGCGAGTGCCCTGCACGGCCACGAAGGCATCACCCGGCATCACCCGGCGCGAGTCCATCGTCAGGCCGCCGATGGTTACCGACGGAATGCGCCGGTCGTCGACCAGGCCGGAGAGGATCTCGTCGAGCCGCTTCATGGCTGATCTCCGGTCATCGTCATCAGCGACGAGACATCGTCCGGCGGCACGTTCATCAAGCGCAGTGCATCGGCCATCACGCGACCGAACAGCGGCGCGGCGACCAGGCCGCCGTAATAGGCTTCGCCGCCCGGATCCTGGATCACGGCCACGACGGCGATTCGCGGCCGCGTGACCGGTGCAAATCCGGCGATGCTGGATACGTAGCGGTCGTTGTAGCCCGCCACTCCGACTTTGCGCGAGGTACCTGTCTTGGCCGCAATCCGGTAGCCATCGATCGCGGCCCGGCTGGCAGTGCCTTCCGGTCCGGTGACCGTCTCCAGCATGCCGGCCAGCTGTCCGGCCAGCGCCGGGTCCATGACGCTTTGGACCGGGTTGTCCGAATCGAGAATGAAGCTGGGCTGGCGCAGCCGGCCATCGTCGGCGACCGCGGCCATCGCGCGTGCCAATTGCAACGGGGTGACCGAAAGGCCGTAGCCGTAGGCCAGCGTGGCCTGCTCCAGCTTGCGCCAGCGCTGGTGATCGCGAAGCACGCCGGCCGACTCCCCGGGAAAACCGGTGCCGGTGACGCGACCGAAGCCCAGCCGCGAGTACATGCTCCACATGTGTTGCGGATCCATGGCCATGGCCAGTTGCACGACGCCGACATTGGAAGACTTGGTCAGCACCCCGGTGACCGTGAGTTCGCCGTAGTTGCGAAAATCCTCGATCCTGTGGCCCGATACGTTCATGTAGCCGGGCGCGGTATCGATCAGCATTTCGGGACGCGCCAGTCCGGCCTCCATGGCCGCCGCGACGACGAACGGCTTGACGACGGAGCCGGGCTCCAGTACGTCGGTAAGCGCCCGGTTGCGCACCCCGTCCGGGGTTTCGCGGTCGCGCGAGTTCGGATTGAACGACGGGTAATTGACCATCGCCAGGATATCGCCGGTCCTGACGTCCAGCACCACCACCGAGCCCGAACGTGCCTGGTGTTCGGAGATTGTCGCGGCCAGCTCGCGATAGGCCAGGTATTGCAGCCGCCGGTCCAGGGTCAACTGCAACTCGCGCCCCGGTTCGGCCTCGCGGACCAGCTCGATGTCTTCGACCACGCGACCCAACCGGTCCTGGATCACGCGCTTCATGCCGGTGCGGCCGGTCAGCCAGCTGTCGTAGGCCAGTTCCAGTCCTTCCTGCCCCACCTCGTCGACATTGGTCATGCCCACCACCTGGGCGCTGACTTCGGCGGCCGGGTAGAAGCGCTTGTATTCGCGCTGCAGGAACACCCCGGGTATATCGAGTTGCCGGACGCGCTCGGCCAGCTCCGGATGAATACGGCGAATAATCCAGACGAACTGGCGCTCAGCGCGCTGGCTGAGGCGGCGCTGGATGTCATCGGCGTCCTCGCCGAGCACGCCGGCCAGCAGCGGAATGCGGTCGGCGGCCTGCAGCAATTCACCCGGGTGGGCCCACACCGATTCGACCGGCGTGGACACGGCCAGCGGCTGACCGTTGCGATCGACAATGCGCCCGCGCATGGTCGGGATCTCGACCTGGCGCAGAAACCGGGCCTCGCCCTCGTCCTGCAGGAATTCGGTATCCATGACCTGTAGCTTGATCGCACGCGCGACCAGCGCGACCGCGGCCAGGCCCATCAGCACGACCAGCAGCGCCACCCGCAGGCGACAAATGCCCAGATGATTGCGCTCAGTCATCGCTGGCCACCAGCACCCGAACCTGCTCGGGTGACTTCATTTCCAGGCGCTCCTGTGCCTGCTTCTCGATCCGCCCGGTCTCGCCCAGCCAGGCCAGCTCGATCTGCAGGCGCGACCATTCAACCTGGTGCTGGTCGTGTCGCCGACTCTCGCGCTCGAGCTCGATGAACAGCTGCCGGCCCTGGTGCTTGAGCCCGATCAGCGACACCGCGCTGGCAACCGCGGCCGCCAGCAGGATGATGAGCATGGCCCAGGATTTCATGACGCCCCCCCGGGAGCGCCGGTCGGCAGGCGTTCGGCCACCCGCATGCGCGCCGAACGCGCGCGCGGATTGGCCGCCTGTTCGGCATCCGCCGGGCGCACCAGCTTGCCGATCGCCTTCAGCCGCGGCTGGAACGACGGCGGCCCGGGCATCCGACGACTGGCCGGCGGCGCGGATGCGGCCGCACGTATGGCGTGCTTGACCCGGCGGTCCTCCAGCGAATGGAAACTGATCACCACCAGCCGACCGCCCGGCGCCAGCGCCTCGATGGCCGCCTGTAGCGCTTCGTCCAGTGCTTCGAGTTCGGCGTTGACGGCAATCCGGATCGCCTGGAACGTGCGCGTGGCCGGATGGATGCGGCTGGCATGCGCCGCGTGTGCGGGTAAGGCCTTCTCGACAATCGCCGCCAGCCCGGCCGTGGTTCGAATCGGCTGCTGGTCGCGCGCCTCGACCACCGCGCGCGCAATCCGGCGGGAGAAACGCTCTTCGCCCAGGGTGTAGAGCACATCGACCAGCTCGGCCTCGTCGACCCGGGCCAGCCAGTCGGCCGCCGACACACCGGTATCGGGGTCCAGTCGCATATCCAGCGGGCCGTCATGACGGAAGCTGAAACCGCGCTCCGGGGAATCCAGTTGCGGCGAGGAAACGCCGAGGTCCATCAGAATGCCGTCGACACCGGCTTGCGGGGCGAACTCGCGCACCACATCGGCCAGCTCACGGAAATTGCAGCGCACCAGTTTCACACGCAGCTCGTCGCCGAACTCGCGCTCGCCGAATGCAATCGCCTCGGGATCGGCGTCCAGCGCAATCAGCAAGCCGCGCGGGCCCAGACGGTCGAGGATGAGCCGCGCATGCCCGCCGCGACCGAAAGTCGCATCCAGGTAAGTGCCATCCACACGCACGTCCAGGGCGTTCACTGCCGCCTCCTCCAATACCGGAACATGATTCATCACAGCACCAGTTCGGCCATCTCGGCAGAAGCCTGCTCCTGTATCGACCGTTCCTCCTCGGCGCGCCGCTGGTTGAGCACGTTATCGTTCCAGATCTCGAAACGCGCACCCATGCCCATCAACACGACTCTTTTTTCCAGACCGGCGACCTGTCTGAGCGTTTGCGGCAGCAGCAGTCGTGCGCTACCGTCCAGCTCCAGTTGCGTCGCCGAGCCGACCAGGCGCCGCTGCAACCCCCGGTGACTGGGATTGAATGTGGAAAGCGCCATCACCTGATCGCGCACCCGTTCCCATTCCGGCTCCGGGTACAGCCAGAGACAACCGGAATCGAACGCCGAGTACGTCAGCACCAAGCGATTGCCCGAAGCCTCCTCGACCGATTCGCGATAACGCGTCGGCAGCGCCATGCGGCCTTTCGCGTCCAGGTTGATTGCTGTTTCACCGAAGAACATGGTTTTGACGGTTTACTCCACAATTTCCCACAATTTCCCACTTGCCGCCACAATAGTCCTTGCCCGGAGACCTGTCAAGGGAAAATTACAAGCAAATTCAGGGGCGAACAGCTGTTTTGACGTGTCGAAATCAGGATGACTGAACACTTGCACAGTCTTTCTCAATGGCGTTTTCCGGCCCGGGAGTCGGTTGCGGGTTTCGGATCCGGCTTTGGGGCGGCACGCCGTACGTGGGCGGTACGCGTCCTGGCCGGGTGCGGGCAGCTTCTTTGAAGCCGAATTCGGCTTCAACTTCAACTTCAACTTCAAATTCAAAAGCGGTTTCGCCGCCAGCTGCGCTGGCTGATGCGAGTGACTTTTTTCGGT
>JBBDSL010000038.1:0-49134 GCA_040904965.1 Wenzhouxiangellaceae bacterium | reverse complement strand
CAACGTTGCGGATCGCTGCGAAGAAAATCATTCCAGGTAAAGCAACAATCTGCGTGAATCTGCGTAATCTGCGGTTCCCGGGTTTTTCCTGTCTCGGCGTGGCTGAATCATCTACGTAATCAGGATCGCCTAAAGGGCTTGGTCGCCTTCCTCTCCTGTCCGTATCCGTATTGCCCGCTCGATCGAGGTGACGAAAATCTTCCCGTCGCCGATCCGGCCGGAGGCGGCGGTTTCGCGGATGATTTCGACCACGCGCTCGGCACGTTCCTCGGGCACGGCGATTTCGAGCTTGAGCTTGGGCAGAAAGTCGACCACGTACTCGGCGCCGCGGTAGAGCTCGGTGTGCCCCTTCTGCCGGCCGAACCCCTTGACCTCGCTGACCGTCATGCCGGTGATGCCGGCATCGCCCAGCGCGTCGCGCACGTCGTCGAGCTTGAACGGTTTGATGATGGCGGTGATCAGCTTCATGGCAATCGACTCCGGTGAATTGACAGCCGTCAGCGTAACCAATCCCGCGCGATCTGACTACAGTAATGCATCCGTTGTCGGTCGTTGCTGCCGGCGACTCCGGCTCGCGCCGCACGTGACCGCCGGTTTGCCCCGGCTCGGATACACTATCAGCGTTCACGCACAACAAGGAATTCCCTATGGCCAGGCCCGACTTCACGACGTTGGATGAAATCACGCGCAAGCTGGCCGAATCGTTGCCGCGCGAGTGGAAGAAGGCCGGCGAGGATATCGAGGCGCGCTTCCGCCAAGTGCTGGAAGCGCAACTGGCGAAGCTGGATCTTGTCACGCGCGAGGAATTCGAGATCCAGAAGCGCGTGCTCGAGCGCTCGCGCGAGAAGCTGGAGCGGCTGGAAAAGAAGCTTTCCGAACTCGATTGATACTGCCCGTCATCATCACAGAGGAGACGCCAATGCGACTGTATACCTGCACCGGCGCGCCCAGCCCCCGGCGCGTGACGCTGTACCTGGCCGAGAAGGGCATCGAACTCGACACCGTCGAGGTCGACC
Organism: Wenzhouxiangellaceae bacterium; assembly: GCA_040904965.1. Taxonomy (GTDB): domain Bacteria; phylum Pseudomonadota; class Gammaproteobacteria; order Xanthomonadales; family Wenzhouxiangellaceae. The sequence goes on along the minus strand of JBBDSL010000038.1, from coordinate 48,118 downwards.
TGAAGTCCGGCGAGCATCTGTGCGACGAATTCCAGGCCAAGAGCCCCGAGTGCACCGTGCCCGTGTTGGAACTCGACGACGGGACCTGCCTGTGGAACAGCATTGCCATTCGCCAATACCTGGAAGGCCTGTACCCGGAGCCGCCGCTTCTGGGTGTTGACGATCTGGAGCGCGCCCGGGTGACGCAATACCTGCTGTGGATCGAGCACAACGGCATGATGGCGGCGGCCGAGGCGTTTCGCAACGCGGCAAAGGGCATGGCCGACCACGCCCTGCCCGGACGCCGGCCGGTGCCGCAGATCGAGGCGCTGGTCGAGCGCGGCACACGCCGGTTCGGCTATTTCCTTGACGACCTGAACGGGTTCGTGGCCGAACGCGAGTACCTGGCCGGCGACGCGTTCACCGTCGCCGACATCGACGCGCTGATCATGGTCGATTTCGGCAGCCGGGTGACCAAGGCCGAGCTGGGTGCCCACGAGCACCTCGCCGAATGGTACGAGCGCATCCGCAGCCGCCCGGCCATCCGCGCCGAGGGTTGACACGAGCAACAGCGCCCGGGCCGGTCTGCAGCCCCGGGTGCGCGCTTATCCGGGCTACGAAACCAGTGCACACACCATCCCTGTGGGCGCGGTATCCGACCGCGAACAGACCGGGCATCCAATCCGCTGTTCGCTTTTTGTCGACTGTCACGCGTAGGCAATTTACCTACCCCGAATGGTGCGTTTTTCCTACCCGGATTCGGTCCGCTTTCCCGACGCGGTTTTTCCTGCTTCACGCCAGACTGACTTCTTCGATTCAATCACGGGAGCAGCCATGAACCTGGCCATCGTCCATACCCGCGCCCAACTCGGCGTGGCCGCGCCGCCGGTGCGGGTCGAAGTCCATCTGGCCGGCGGTCTGCCGAGCTTCAATATCGTCGGCCTGCCTGACTCGGCGGTGCGCGAGTCGCGCGACCGGGTGCGCGCGGCCATCACCAACTCCGGCTTCAACCAGCCGCGTCGGCGGATCACGGTGTCGCTGGCACCGGCCGACCTGCCCAAGGACGGCGGTCGCTTCGACCTGCCGATCGCGCTGGGCATCCTCGTCGCCGCCAAACAGCTCAAGACCGGGGTTCTCGACGATTACGAATTCCTGGGCGAGCTGTCGCTGGCCGGCGAGGTGCAGGGAGTCTCCGGCTGTCTGCCGGCCATTCTGCACGCGCGTGAAGCCGGTCGCTGTCTGGTGTTGCCGCGCGCCAACGCACCCGAGGCCGGGCTGGTCAGCAACACCGACTGCCGGTTGGCCGATGATCTGGCCGGGGTGTGCGCCGCACTGGCCGGGCGCGCCGAGCTCGACGTGCCCGCACCGGTACAGGCGCGCGGCGTGACCGAAATGCCGGATATGGAAGATGTCCGCGGCCAGGCACGCGCCCGGCGCGCGCTGGAGATTGCCGCGGCTGGCGGCCACAACCTGCTGATGATCGGTCCACCCGGGACCGGAAAAACCCTGCTGGCTTCGCGCCTGCCCGGCATTCTGCCGATGCTGGCCGAAGACGAGGCGCTGGAAACCGCGGCGATCGGCTCGGTATGCGGCAAGCCGCTGGAGCCCGAACGCTGGCGCGAACGCCCCTTTCGAGCCCCGCACCACACCGCCAGCGGCGTGGCGTTGGTCGGTGGCGGCTGTCAATTACAACTATTAATGCGACTCAACATGAATTAATGCGACTGGAGCCGAATGGATCCCCTTTTGGGGCGCGGCTCTAACATATTGTTTTAGTTAATCTATTTACAACTGTTGAGGATTGACGCCGGAAAAAGCCGAAAGCCGTCACTAAATGGCCTCTCCGAGCGGGCCAAAATTACAACAAATAGCGCGACTGGTTTCCGAACGGGAACCAGAGGCAGGGAGATTTGCTGACGCAAGTGCTTGCACGCTTTCAATAATTCATGCACACTCTTTATTGATTGATGTAATACACAACGAGTAAACCGTGCAAAGCATGACCCTTGAACAGCTTCGGACAGCCAACGAAACCGGCGGTGTGGCCGGCGTGACTCTGAAAGGGCGCGGCGGCGCGTTCTTCGTCCAGATCACTACCCGCAGCGGTGCCGGCGCCGTGCTGGCAAAGGCCCGCAGCAGCGAGCCGCGCCTTTTTGTCAATCCTGCGGCCGCCTTGAACGTGCTGCGCGACATTGGGATCACCATTGGCCGGTTCGACGCCAGCGAATGGGACCCGGCGGAGCGTGAGCCGGTTTCCGGCACGAACGGTAGGGCCGAGGCGTTGCGCAAGGCGCACAAAGCTGCCGCCTACAACGAGTGGCTGGCCGTCGAGATTCAGGCCGCCATCGACGACCCCGGGCCGAGCATTCCGCACGATGAAGTCATGGCCCGGATGGATGCGCGCATCGCTCGCCACAAGACGGCAGATGAATGACGGCAGGCTATCGGATTGTTTGGCGTCCGATGGCCGAAGCCGATTTGGGCAGCATCATTGACTACATCGCCCGGGACAATCCTACCCGGGCCAGGGAGTTCGGCCGGGAACTGCGCGAGAAGACCCTGCCGCTTGTGAAGCATCCGAAGATGGGCCATACCGGTCGCCCGGGGATGCCGGCGTTCGTGCGCGAGCTGGTCGTACACCGGAACTACATCATTTTTTACCGCGTGCTTGAGCAAGCGAACACCGTGGAGATTTTACGAGTGAAACACGCGGCGCAACAAATGCCGTTGTGAGCTATTTGTTGCAATTTACCCACAGCCAGTCAGAAAAATCCTAGGCCGAACTTCCGAATTTCCTACGGATTCGCGGGAAGTTTACCGATTGCCGGGCCAGGCATCGCCGGGCAGACTGTCGGCAAGCTCACCACGGGATCAGGTATGCACGACACGATCAGCAGCACACTGGAAACGCTCGAACGACTCACGGCCGAAGATTTCGCCAGCCTGAACAATGACGATCTGCATGACGCGGTAGTTCGGCTCGATCTTGCGCGCGAAAGGGCCGAACAGGTCATGCTGGAGCGGTGGCGCGCTCTGCAGGGTGATCGATTGCGAGTCCGCACTCGGTTGGCTGCGACCTCGCCGAACCGATAGGCAAGCGGGCGGATTGCTCGGAACGTTTGTTTGTGGCCAGGCAGGGTCGGCACTCCACGCGCGCGGGTGAATCGCTGGATTCCGGGAAAGACCGGGACTGGCCGCTCAAACGGCGTGTGCGCACTGCCAGGCCGCCATTTCTCGAATTCACGGGCCTTTACTTTGGGTAGAATCCCATTCAGCGGGCTTTCCCTCCCGCGAGTCGCCCGGCCGCGTCCCGACAACCCAAACGGCCGGACGGCGATTTGCCGGGTGGGATAGCTACGAGTTCAAGTACTCCCTCCGGTAGCCGGGATTATTGGCAATCACAATCTGCCCAGCTTTAATTGCTTTGTCCGCTCGGCGTAAATTGAAATGGCCGGTCGGTGAGGTTTTTATCCTTCTGATTTTAGTTGCTATTGCTATTTATTTTCCGTTTGTGCCCGATTTCGGTAACTCCCTCCAGTCAGCTCGATAATGTCTGCATGGCGGGCAAGCCGGTCAACGGCAGCCACAGCAATCATGTTGTTCGGGAAGATGCTGTCCCAGGCGTTGAAGGGGTACCTACACGCCAGGCCAGACGTTCTGCGTTGCGCAACACGGCTGCTTCAAATGAACTCCACATACGTCAGGTTTTCAATTAACTATAGCTGTCCGGCGGTGATGGTCGGGGGCACGGACACAAGAATGCCCGGGACAGGAATTCGATTGCCCACGACCGACAAGTTGCCTTCGAAGTATCCGCCAACCTGTGCTCAGCGAATCTAACTATAACTAGTTGAAATTGCGTTAACTTCCTTCGGAAAATGATGACGCGATGGAACCACAAAGTTCACATCGATTCAGATGGGTGAGGAAGATTGCCTTCTGGGGCGTTACTAATATGGGATGCAGTAGGGCAGATTGCATAGCAATGCTGACGCTTTATTCTTGACACGCATGCTCGTTCAATAAAGAAGCATGCGAACTCGACAAACGACAAACTGAAAGCAAAGTATCTATGCAATATTCCACTGTTTCTATGTTGTGCCTTGTGATTAGTCGATTCAATTAATTTGGACGGCGTACGAGGGCAACATAGTATTAGCGAAACATCAACTATTAGGAGATTAAGACTATGAAAAAGGCAATAGCATATATAACCGTTCCAGTGCTGATGGCAGTGCTTACAATGTCCGCCGTGCACGCACAAGAAAGATTGGGTAAAGCGAGGTCGTCAGTTGATGCGCACGACAGGTCTCGTGCACCCTTTAGTGTGAGCACTCGGGGAATCCAGCATGAAGCGAAAAAGCTGAGCAGCGAGCTGCGGCGGAGTCCGGAGTTGGGGCAGAAACTAGCAAGAGCGATTGATACGAAGAATGAGCGGCAAGTACGAGATATTTTAGTAAGCGCCGGTATTGATCGGGAGTTTGCAAACTCGAGTAGTATCGTGATGTTAGCTTCTGGCGGCACATGCATTGGCATTTACAGCGTAGCAAACGAAATATGTTATGGCATTTATATCCGGCGGAAAGAGGACAAGGAATAGCCAAGTAAGTATCCCCCGGCAAAGCCGGGGGCTTTAAACTCCGAGCCGCTAAAGGCGGCGTTTAGACGGAACCGGACGGCTCATTGTCCCCGAACGTGTTCACAATTTCCCGACACCCCTGCGACATGCATAAGAAACGCGCCAGCCGCCCGGCGATGCCCTGCGCGAGTCTATTCGCGAACCACTTTATTCGCCTTCGGAAGAGGCTTTGATGTGCTTTGATGGGAAGTCCAAAGAGAGCCCTACTGACAGTCATCCGGAGCCAGCTGGCAGCGCAGAAGTCGCTGCTGCTGCGCAATCAGATCGGCTTCCGCCTTGACTTGAGCGGCTTGTTCAGCAGTCGTTGGTCCCGCAAACTCGTCTCTGATCGAAGTTAGCCCTGCCGCCAAAGCATCAGCTCCCCCTTCTCGCGAGTAGCCAATGGTTCTCAACGAACCACTTTCGCTAAATCCCGCGGAGAAAGTTGACGTTCCAAAAAGTCTTGGATAGGGTACCGGAATTTTATAATCCCTTCCCCACTGGGCAATAGCCACTTGTTCGCTGAAGACCTGACCAAAGGAGCGATGATTAGTATTTTCGGTCTCATCCGAGATTTGTCCGACAATAATAGTATTGCCATCGCCATACGCCAGACTCAGTTGTCCGTACGCGGCTTGCCTTGCAGTTAAGGCCGTATACTTGCTAGAGCTTTTGGCATTCTCAGGTGCGTCACTATCCCATTCGACTGGGTCATCACGGCCACCATTTTTAGGCACCACTAATTTCACATCGTCAAAAAAATCAAGAGGTCGTCCTCCAAGATGCGTCTTCAATTTACCAATGTGTTGGCCGCTTTGAAAATCCGGAGTAAGCGCTTTACAAATCTCTTTGGAATTGCTCTCTCTCTGCTGGCAATCAAGCCCATCTTTCTTGGGTTCCAATCGGGCCGTATATCGAAGTGCGATGTGGGTAGGCGTATTTTTGGTTTCCACTCCTACGCTATTTATGTATTTGCAAATTGCCGCAATATCTGAATCATCAGGTGTACTTACATCTACATCAAGAGGAATCAGGCCCGACACCAAAGCCGCGAGAGAAATGCCAGTTTTCACTATTGCATCGCCAGGGCCGCTGGCAGTGCGTCAAGGAAATCCAGCCTAGGTAGCAGTGGGCGTCTAGGGATTAGACAATGATCGGTCAGATTCTGGTGGCTGAGTTAAGGGAGGTACGACCATGAAGGTGGCTTACATCCTGACGGGGGTCCTTTTGCTAGCCCTGTTCTGGTGGTTAGGCGATAGCCCACGAGACGAAATTCAACCCGATCACCAACCTCCAAAAGCCGAAACACCAACCGCAGTTTCGCCGCAGCCGGAGCCTGATTTTGGCTTCGAATTGGTTGATCAATCCTTCAACGACACGCCGATCAAAGCTCAGGTCGAGCAGCATGTCGTTGTCACAGGTAAACCCACCGCCGCTGACGTCGACGCCGAACTGCGACGTCGTTATCAGATTGCGCGTGAACGCGGCGGTTGGCGTCACCACGGCCAAACAACCAACGTCTATATCTATATCTACGGCAGCGAAGTACAGGCTCGTGCGGGACGGGGATTGTGGCTTGGAATGGTGAGCTGGGTACGTACATCACAGAGCCCGCCTGATTTCACTGTCAACCAGGATCGACTCGATGTGCTTGGTGAAAAACCGGAGGAACGCTTCGGTCTTACCGAGTCAGAGCGCAAACAGTTCTTGACCGACCTCGCCGATGCTCAAGAACGTGCTATGACCGAGGCTATGCGTCGCGTGCCTGACTCGCGTATTAACGAACAGATCGATCTTGAGCAGGATCTCAGAGTCCGTTACGAAACTGAGATCATGGAGCGCTGGAGCCTTACCGAAGAGCAGGTCGCCGCGATTCGTTCCGAAGCCCTCCGGAAGTCTTGGGTGTACTGATGGAGCGCCAGAATCAATAGAAAGCAGATTGATTGACAAGTCCGTGAGCAGGTTGCTAAGAAGCTTAATATTCGCATGTGCTGAGCTTCAACACTGATGAAGCGAACTATGAGTGTTGTCTTTGGGCCTGGATCTTTCGATGCGCCGCACGCATGAAAGATGTCGGCTAGCAGGCGCTGCGTCTGGAACTGAGTTAGTAGAGCATCGCCTTACAGGGCAAGCAACAACGTCATCGTAGGAGACGCACAAATGCTGGTATATCAATCCCCGCAATTTCCAAATCGGATTCTAAGCGCGCTCTCTGATCTTATGGGGCCTGACGTTACAGCTATCAAAGTCTGTGCCGCTTACACCTCCTTGGGTGGATCCAATCTTTTTATGAATCAGGTCAACACGAGAATAAACAAATCCAAGGACGACCATATTCCGATCTCATTGATCACTTCACTGGATTATGGAATAACAGAACCGGCAGCTTTGAAATGCTGGCACAAATACGCATTTTCGGATGTGTATATTAGAGGTGAAGAATTACTCAAAAACAATAATCTGATCCCTGAAAGCTCGGCGTTTCACCCCAAAATGTACATTTTCGAAAGAGGGAATAATGATGAAACGAGTGTTTGTACGCTGGTAGGTTCAGCAAATCTTACAACACGAGGTTTAACGGTGAACTCAGAGATTGCTTGGCAATCTAAAAGTAGCGTCACATCGGAAGTCAATGATTGTTGGGCGGGAGTGATGAGCTCCGTAGTACCGCTTTCAACGAATATACTAGAAACATATTCTAAGCTACATACGAATCGTTATAGGTCGCCAACTGAAGCTGAAAATGAACCTGTCAACGAGCCAAGGTCATCTGATGCCGATGGGCTATTTGCTGAATCTGGGATCGATCCTCTAGATTATGAAGTGCTTTGGGTACAAACACGAAATATGTCGGGCGGAGCCGCATCGCAAGCAGAGATGCCACGGGGAGCCTATCGATTCTTCGCTGGAGTTGATCCCGATCACAACACCACTAACAATCAAGTTCAAGTCTTAAAGGAAATTGAAATACGGTTAAATGGCCATATTTATAGCGACAAAAGAGTCACTTGGCACCCTAATAATGGGATGGAAAGACTTAACCTCCCATCCCATAATAGAACGGGAATTCACCTCGAAAACTCAATGATTCTTTTGCGCCGAATCGACGGAATGACTTACGAACTCTCGGTGCTTCCATGGGAGTCCGACATTGCACGTGCCATATGTGCAGCTACCGAAATTCATAAGAAACTCTTTCATGTCGCAAAAAACAAAACTGATAGACTTTGTGGACTGTTGCCGAACATAGAGGGACTGCTGCCATCAGCCTGATGCGGGCAACGAGAAATGGCTAGAGTTCTAGCCCTTGTGTGTTCGGATATTGATTGCTCTGTCTATGAATTGGGTTAATGAAGCTACTACGGATGCGGCATCATCGACCCCAAGAGCGCCGACCATGATTTTGTCGATTCGGTGCCGAATACGCTTCTCTTCCCGCTTTTGCCCAGGCACTGACACAATCCGTCTACCTAGATTTGACAGCTGGCCAATTTCATTCTCATTAAGTTTCGGAATGGGCAAGCTCTTGATGTGGGCTGCTTCTACTTTCAAAGCGCCTGCACCTAGAACTGTTGCCCTCAACTCAAAGTAGCACGCCGTCCACGCCGAGCCTAGAATAGCGTATAGCGCCATTTGATCAAGAGCGGAATCGTTGCGGCGCCATAAAGCCGAGAAATTCGCATCAATAACCAATTTGCGATCCTCATTAAGGAGGATGCGGGTAACTTTGTGGTTGACTCGCGGGATAAAAAGTTCAGGCCGATGTCGTTGCTGGAGCGGTGGAAGTTGATACCAAAATCGGGTAGGTTTACGAGAATTACCCTTAGTGTAGGTTCTGCTATTAGTCTTAACCGCCGATAGCTCCGGAAGGTAAACCCTGCGACCATTTCTTTCGTAACTCTGAATTTCCGCTGCCGAGATTAGCCAATCGAGATCACCCGGCGTTGGAATCCAGTTATGCGGGTCGCCGCTGCGTTTTGCATCTTTTTCTCGCGCATACCTGTTTAGATAAAGAAGTCCGGTGTCGGTGTGATTCCCGACAGTGCGCTGGTTTGCATTCAGTTCGCCTTGTCGTATAAGGGCTGGGAGGACTGCTCCATTTGGCAATTTGAGGGCGTGTTGCGGTGCTAGCTTTGAAACCCATCTCCCACCCTTAGCCCTGTGAACATAAAAGAAATCGTTCGCACCCGTGCGGAGCCCTTGCCCGACACCCCATCCCAATTGCTCCAGAGCGGAAAATTCGTTCCGGCTTTTACCGATCATATGCACCATAAGCTCTGGAACTAGGTCTTCTATGCTGGAAGAGATAATAGGTCTAGATTCGTCTTCCAGCACCTGAGTCGCACATCTCGCTGTCCGAAGTATGTCAGTGCCCTTCGAACAAGCAACTTGCACTGAACCTGATCCAATTTCGTCATCATCATCAGTCGAATCAAGCCATTTAACAAAGTCATATTCAGGGCTCGTCGAGCGTGGGAAGACTGCGCCTACTACACTATTTTTGGTACTCGCAGCACTGCTGATAAGTACATGCTTATAAGGCAGCTTACATACACCTGGTCCCTTGTCCTTTACTCGCTGTGCAATCAGGAGCGCCGTCCTGACATCCGCATTCGGAAACCAGGAACGGGAACTGTCCTCTATGATGTATTCAAGGTTAAACAACCGACATAAAACTGCGAGCGCAGGCGCAGCGTACTTCCGAGAAAGCCAAACAGTAGGGAATACAATGGCCATGCGGCCGCCAATCGAAACACGTGAGGCGCAAAGCAGCCAGGATGGGATCGAAAGGTCAGCGAGACCCGAATAGCCCGAGATCGCCCGCAATATAAGCGACTTCTCATTGTGTCTGAGATCAGTAATGCCTTGAACTTGAGCAGCCAAATATTGACGGACTGACTCCATGTCAAAAGATTCACTTCCGGCAATAGCGGAAGTTGGCAAACTCTGATAGCGCACGTACGGTGGATTAGTTATTACCAAGTCCCACATAGGAGCTAGTGTTGACCATACTTCACTATCGAATGCATTACCATTGATTACGCGTCCCTTCCCCGCCAAGTGTGTAGAGGCAAGAGTTGAAACCCTTTGATCTATCTCAATACCGACTAGGTCTATAGGGGCGCCAATCAGGTCATGACATGCTGTAAGCATGTTGGCCGAACCAGCCATCGGGTCGATGACATTATTGCACGACTCAATTCGTCCAAAATGCGCCAGAAGCTTGGCCAGGCGGGGATCAGTGAAATACTGCCCAAGTCGCTTCTGCGTCCAAGAAGCTACTGACTTGGTACTTTCAATGAAACTGGATTCTGTTTCTTTTACGCTGGGCACTACGAAGTTCAACTCCGTGGTATGAGACGTTGAGCAATACTGGCGCTAAACCTCGCCAGCGCATTTGGCAGAATGTAGCAGGCTATAGAACGCCTTTGCGTCAGATTCCACATCCAGACCATGTTGGATCTGCGTTGAAACATAATGTGAGTATGCCATCTTTTTATCCATTTCGGCCAATGCATTAGCGGATAGTGCGCTGACCTCTACTGGCGGAATAGCCGTGAATTCGGTTAGATGATCTATACTGGCTGGGGCTTCCTTGTCGTTGATGAGAAGAAACACAGCATCATGCCGAGTACCCGCTTCGGCAACTACTTGTTTGAAGGAGACCTGGAGTTTATCAAGTATGCTCGTCGCTTTAACACGTAGATCGTTTGTGCTAAATGCCCTACCAACTGCCCGCCAAATTTCCGCTTTTGATGAATGAAAGATGACAGTCGCACATGCTGATGGCTTAAGCACGCGCCTAACTTCGGAAAAAACCCTATTAAGCAAATCCTCGTACTCAGAAACACCTTTTCCCTGAGCCCTGCTCACAATTGCCTCTTCTGATTTGTCCGTGAAGGAGCCAAGCCAAGCCTCATTTAGCTGGTTGATCTCGGCATAGGGTATATAATCACCAAACGGAGGATCGGTAAATACATAGTCAATACTGCTACGCTCCAAGCGCATATCAGTGCTGGATCCGCAAATAATATTCACTTTGCTAGCGCTCGGGCGCAACATGCTAAAGGCGTCAGAAAATACTTTGGCCTTCCTTTTCAAGCCGCGAACAATATTCTTTTCTACCGGTAATCCGCTGACATATAGTACGCCGCTTTGCGCGCCAGAAACAACAAAGTCAGGTTGCTCTTTCTTAGCGACAATCCGAGTCAGGAGGGTGGAGTGAGCCGCGTTGTATGATAGCACCAGAAGCTTGAGGGCATTCTTAAGATGCTCCGGTTCCTTATCGATTTCGGCCCATAATCTAGCTATTACTCTGAGATTTCTAGGCGTATATAGGTCAGAAAATTTATTGATGCCTGTGTGGTAACCACGTCGATACAAGTCCCCCCATTGGATCAGCCCGTCGGGCACCCAGTCTAGCTTTCTTCGACCACAGTTCCTAATAATCGAGCGATCCTTGTCGGTTACTGAGCGTTTCCATGTCCTCCCATTTGAAATGCCGTAGAGTTGAACGGGCAGTCGCTTTCGAACACGGATCGATTTTCCAGCTTTCCGGTCCATGCGACGTACTGTCACCCGAGCGCAATCCTTTACCTTGACGTCTGTTCCGCATACCGGACACGCAAATTTCTTATGAATTCGGGCAGGCGCGCGACGTGCAACGGCGTCCCAAAGCGAAATTTCATGGGAACAGCACGGAGTTTGTAGCACATCTGACCAAATAACATGGCGAATTTCACCTGGCGCGCCAGATGGTGAATGCGCTTGATACATCCATCCGAGCGCCTCGTTTGCCCGAGTCAGTATTCTATCTGTTGCCGCTTGAAATTCCAGTGGATCGGGCGGGGAACACATGACTGAACCAGTTAGACATCCCACAGGGCTCAGCTCATATACAACAGCCTCCCTGCTCCCCCACTCGGCATCGATGCCCAGTTCCTTGCTCAGGGCTTTCATTCTTTCCGTTGGCGTGTCACATAAGCAGACCGCCATTCCCGTGGTGCAACTGCCGCCAAAAACGTCGAGCACTCGATCGCCAGGTTTCGTATGGGCCGCGATGAATACTGCGATTGCTTCAGGATCAATCTTCGTAGGGTACGGGACCGCGTTGTAGATAGGGCCTGCTCGCCGGGAAGGGACGCCTTGTTGGTAGATCTTGACGGAACTCATACTGTCTCCTGCAGGGCGAGTAATTCTATTCGAATTCTTGACATCTATGCAGATATGCAGATAATAATCCCTGATGCATAGAAATGCAAGCGCCAAGATTGAAGCTAGAGCCGCCGATCTAGGCCACTGGCTCCGGGATAGATTGTCCGAAGAAAGTGCTACAGAACAGCAAATAGCGCTTGAGGCAGGGGTGCATCAATCAACGGTATCGCGCGCAAAGAATGGCCGCCGGCGGCGCACCTCAGACCAGTTTGAAAGACTATGCAAGTATGCATTTAGGGATTCTAATTCTGCTGAGCGTCGGTGCGTACCTGAAAAGAACGCTGACCTAATGGACGCGTTGCGATACACTTGGGATGGGACGCCCGAACATGCCACGGCACTTTCGTTCGCAATTAGGGCGCTGAGACGCCTCTCAAGTCCAGATTCTTCTGAACGTTAAGGGGCGGCTACTGTTTGTCGACCAGATCAGGGCGGGAACCGCCCCCACAACCTGGCAACCACGAGCTGCACACAGACGCCCGAGCAGCTTTCTCCGCATCATATGACACGTCGACACGACAGGGGGTTTCGCTCCCCAATAAGGCGAACGTCAGGTTCGTTCGACCGGCAATCCTCCTGTCGACTGGTATTTCTGAGCAACGCTGGCGGAATCGGCGCTTCGAGCACCAGCGGCGCTCCTAGCGGCGGAACGTCGGTGTCCATGAATCGACAAGTTCCTCTTCCTCAAGCAGCTCTTCGATATCCAGATCCTTGACCGGCGTAATGATAGTCAGCGTTTTCTGGTATGCACCCAGCCCCTGCACCTCTTCCAGGCACTCGATGTCCCACCGGCCGCCGAACCAGTCTGAAAGCGAAGTGACGTCGTCCTTTCGCGCACCGTTCAGCACGTTTCCACAGTGGCGGTTGAACGCCGAGGTTGCCGACCCCAGGGGTAGCATTGATCCCTTGCGGGACCACTCCAGGCCGGGGACTGCTCTGAGGCTGACAGACAGGAAGCAGTACTCGATCCGGGATCCGCTACTGACAACAAGCGCCATCGGGTGGTCCGTCAATTTCACGTATCGGATGGCCGTCGCGGTACGTGAAGTTCGACAGACATCTGCCATTTTGAGAATCAATTCGAGGTTCTCGGTATTTTGTGCCCGTACCTCCTGCAGGAACGGCAGCTTGGGCATCAGCAATGCTGCGGCAAAGTGGTCGGCTTCGAGCTCGATGTTGTCGCCGCTGGAAAATCCGGCGCGGGACTCGTGAACGGGTCCGGTGCGGAAAAGTGCCTCGGGGTGGTCCGGCATGAAGAAATGTCCCAGTTCGTGGGCAATGCTGAAGCGCTGAAATCCGGGAGACGCGATATGCGTAGCGTACGCGATCGCGAAGTCGTCCCCGCTCTTGATCAACATTCCGGAGACTCCGCGAGAGCCGGTGGGTTTGGCCTGTACGAGGACCCTGTGTTCCCGGGCGATCCACTCGGGATCCACGGGCAGCCGGGAGACTCCAAGGTCTCGGAGCACCATCCGCGCATGACCGGCGGCAAGATCGAAACGGGGTCCCTTGCGCATTCAGTCGTCCTCGTCGGCCTCTCCGCGCTTGGCGTTTCGCCGTTTGGCCAGGCTCTCCAACAGGGAAGACGCGATTTCCTGGTCGTCGTTCGAAAGCTTGCTCCAGTGCCGGTAAAGTGGATCGAGATCGCTGCCGACGGCATGCGGGTCGTCGACGCGCCCGAGCAGGAAGTCCGTGGTTACGCTCAGGGCATCGGCCAGGCGGCGGAGGTTCTCGAACGAGGGTTTCCTCGATCCGACCTCGAAATGTGAGATCGCCCCCATGGGAAGCCCCGCTTTCGTAGCAAGCGCGGCCTGTGTAAGGTCGCGCAGGTCGCGTGCGCGGCGTAGCCTTTCAGAAAATTCCGCTCTCTTTGGTGTTGACATTTGCTCTACGTACCCGTATGGTTAGAAACAACGATTGCGTAGACCCGCCTGAGCGCTCTTTTTTTGCCCTCAGGCTCTACGAAAGCGTATACATTGTATCAACGATCACTCCGAACACAAGAGGTATGAAAATGGCTACAAGAACTGTGACACGAAGCCGCAAGGACCCTGATGATGGTGACATCACCGCGCTGTGCAATCCTAACGAGCGTTGGTGGTCTCCCCGCTCGAAGCGAGACGCGATCTCCGATATCGAGAACGGAACCCACGAATACTACGCCGATGCTCCAGGCGTTCCTCGAGTGAAGATCCATGTCGTGGTGATCGGGGGGCGCAAGCACCTTCGGACGGACCCGGATCCGCACAAGCAAAATAATCTGGACAATCTGCCCGATTGCTGACCGACAGGAGGCTACTATCATGAAGCGATTCAAACCCGGACAGCGGGCTGAACACTCCGGCCAGTACGAGATCGAAGGCCCCAGGGGCAAGCGAACCGGTGTGGAGCGAACCGTCACGAAAGGCGAGCCGCTCCCCCCGACGCCGAAACCCCGACAGCGTTTCAGGCTGGCCGATAAGACCAAGCACCGTTAGTCTCGCTGCACGTAACTGCCGCGCGGCCCGGCCCGGTCGGCACACGTCGCCCGGGCCGGACTCCGTGGCGAAAGAAACGGGTCTGTAGGGGTATGCCGTGCTCACGTCGCTGTCCCTGTGCGAGAGATCGAGCAGCCGGGGGATCCCGTTCGATCTGTAGCGGCCAGCATCGCTTGATACGCCGCAAGCAATATGTTCGTCGCGGGGTTCGAGCCATCAAGTCGGTCGTACATCGCGACCTCACGATCTATCTCACCGGTCGAAGGGCCGAATTGCAGCCTATTTGCTCCCCTTCGTGGAAGGAGTGTCTTGGCACGGGCAGTTCTGAATGAGGGAGCGGTGTCGGCAGCTCGGGAATTCTCCTATCAAACTGATCTATCATGACCGCTCGCTTTGGGCCATCAATCGTTTGGGGTTTTCGGGAACGTGAAAACTGAGGGCCACGAAGCGCATTGACCGGAGTTGCCGACTCCCGAGGCCGCTGACGAGAGATTGACGCCGCAAGAGGGGGATGATGCCTCGCAATAGCCAATTGAAGAACCGAGAGCGGGAATACGCGTTCGTGGAGTTCCCTCAGGACGAGTCCGGGTGGTATGTGCGTTGGCTCGGGTCGCTGTATAAGAGCGCGACCCGGAGCGTCGCCCCGATGATCCAGGTCTACCTCGAGAGACTACGGATGAGCCCGGAGCACGTCAGCGACCATGTGCGCGTCCGGGACTATTTGAAAGAGAGCCAACAGCCCGAACCCGAGGAGTGCCGGGTCGTCAAGATCTCGGCAGCGGCCATTCCGGCGCTTCGGATTGGCGGCGTGTTCAACAAAGGCCGGCCGATCGGAAGCCTGAAGTTCCCGGCCACAACAATTGAATTTGATCGTTCAGTGGATTCGTCCCGCATCATGACAGTGGGTGATGAGTTCGAGCCATCGCCGCCTTGGTGGAGAGACGGTCTTCCTTATCGACTGATCAACCGCGGTGAATTCCGCGTGCCGGACTTGGGGAGCAACTGCCTGATTCTCACGCAGAATGTCGAGGGACGGAGGATTGACGTCGTGATCCCGTGCACGGAAGTGTTTCGGTCCCTTTACGCCCGCGAGTCGAAGGTCATTCGAGAGATGCTCGCGGCTCCCTGGCGGGATGCAGTCGAGAAAATAGTCAACTCGCAACTTACCGGGCCGGTTGACCGGTCCACTTGGCAGGTCGTTCTCAGACGCGGAATGTCCGAGAGATTTCCAGAATACGTGGCTAACCTGGTTCTGAATCCCGATGGCTCGCGTGCCGCGAACCACATCCATGGCGTCATCCCCATGGGGGCACGGTCGTGGCATCTGAGGGCGCCCCTTCCGTTCGAAATGAAGAAATTTCGCTTGCAAGGCAGGATGCTTGTGCTTCGCGAGGAGGACAATTTCACCAAGCTGCTTTGCACCGAAATCATGGGCTGTTCTTACCCGCTCCGGGGGATCGATATCCGATATGTCCTGGAGAATGATGCTCGCCAGGGGGACGATAAGATAAAGGCGGGAGGGAGTCCGCCGTTCGGGAAGGTCTATGCCGGGATTGTCGAAGAAGATGAACCGATAAGCAACACATCCGAAGAAGACCCGAGCGCCGAAAGCCTGAGTCTTTATCACGATGCCGAAGGTTCCGGGTGGCTCGACGATGTCCGCAAGAATAAGTGCAAGAAAGCGGTGAGCAAAGTGTATCAGCGCCCGCACAAGGATGACGAAGGGCCGAGACTCAACCGTACTTCCGCCGGGGAGGCATCATGGGGCCGTTCTTCCTCGGCACCCGGGCAGTTCAAGTCGGATCCCGAATACAGCAAGCGCCTTGTCGAGCGTTTCGAGCACCTGCTTGCGATGATGCAGCAGTTACTCAGGGACGGGAAAATTGAAGGCTATCAAACTATCGGACCCTCGGAGTCTGACTCCAAATACGCCGCCTACCAGGACTTTATTCCATTGTGGAAGCTGCCCAACTATCTGTACAACGACGAACTTGACAAATTGACCTATCGCCCCTGGGCCGTTGTGCCGAAGCCGTCGCCCCGGTCCAGAACCCTGATCGTCGTCGAAATCCACTGGGAAAGGGAGAACCTTCTATGGTTCGACCTTGAACCGAAAAGCCGGGGCCACTGCGCGCTGCTGTTGCGAGTTGGTACCGAGCCTCCCGGTCTGAACCGGATTATTCACTACGTTCGCTCACTATCCGTCAGGACGCTCGGTCGATGGTACGAGGACAAGCAATCGAAGGAAGTGGTGGTTCCGGGGGCACTCAAGGCCGTTCGGTGGCAGCATTGTCACACTCAGGACGGACTGAACGGGCTCGCTGCCATCAATGCCCTGCAGAAATTGTTCAAGCCTTAATCTGGGTCTCGAAGACCGATCCGTGATTCGGCAGGGCGAGGGTGACTCTCGGCGCAGGGCTCCCGGTGTCCGAAGCCAGCGCCAGGACTGACCGGCGGTCGCGAAATCACGATTCGGAATCGGTGCCGAAATGTGCTTCGGGCAGCCGTGCCCTGCGATCCGTTTACCCGCCCCTGTCGGCGCCGGCATTTCCGACCTCCGACGCGGCGGAGTCCCGGAGTGACTTCACGTGGTACCAGACGGTCGAGGGAGAGAGTCCCTGTATGCCGCTGCGTCCCGGAAACACGAGATCCCCCTTTCGCGAAAGCAGATATTGATCCACCAGGGTGCGCACGTACGGCTCCAGGGGCACTACGCCCTCATCCGTTCGGAGCCCCGTGCCGGAGGTCGTGCGAACCAGGTCCGACCGATGCAGATTAACGATCTGCTCCAGGGGGATCTGATAGAGAAGTGACAGCAATCGGGCGATCAGGGCGCGCGCCCGCTCTTCGTCGGGCTCGGCCGCCAACCCCTCCGTGATCAGCCGGACCTCCGACTGGAGTCGTGTTACCGATTGACTCGTGGGCTTTCGATTCCCGGCAAGGCGAACCCCGTTGGCGTGTTCTTCCCGGACGTAGGCAAGAAACGGGAAAATCGAAGCACGGTATCCGGGGTTCTGGCGAACGAACCGGTCAATGCCGCGCTGCCGCAGATCTGTAGGCGATACGGTACCAGTCGACTCCAGAAGTCGTGAGCATGCGCGCAAATAGCCGCGGATCGTACGTTGGGACAATGTGCGACCGTTCGGGGCGTTGTCAAGGTATCTGCAATAGTCGGCCATGAGCTTCCGTCGAGCCTCGTCCGGGCATGACTCAAGGATCTGGTTAATTCTTCGTTCCTCGGAAGCACGGTGGGGCGCGGACGAATCCCAGTTGATCTGGAGCCGTTCGACCAGGAACCGTACAGGCAGGAACCCTCGGCGCAAATTCTCCGGGCCGAAGGCCCGCAACAGCCCTTCCTGGTCGATCCGGTCGGGACGTTCGAAATTCCGGTCCAAGCTCTCGAAAAAGACTGCGTACCGGCTAATTCTCGAGGTAATGTCGTTGGCGCTCTGGTCCAGCCGGTGCCACTCGCAGAATGCTAGGAAGAGATCCCGGCACCAGTCCTGCTCCAGTAGCTCCAGGTTGAACTGGATCATTCGCGTGCGGCGGTTCGCAGTCGAGCAGCGCCGGCACCGGGCCCGACCGCCCCCGGGGACTCGGCATCCGCAGTCCGGGCACGAATGCGCTTTTTCCCGGCCGGGAACGCAGTCGCGGCAGATCGGCCTGCCGCGCTCGTTTGTCGCAACCACGCGCCGGTGTCTGCGGCAGACCGCGCATGTGGCGCATTCCCGGCGGGTCTGCGGTCCGAGGGAGTCGCTTTCTTTGGGAGGAGAGTCCCCCGCTCCTTGTGAGGTCCGGTCGCCTTCGCGCCCGATGACCGCATTGAAGGCGCCGGCGCAGGGGTGGCACAGAACGCGCCTGCCGACCGTCTTGTGGGCGCGCGGCACCGGGCAGCCGCACCGCAGGCAATTTCTATCCGCCCGCGCGCAGCGTCTGCAGACGAGTCGGGAGTCGTTCTTGTGGAAACGGGCCTGCTCCCCGCATCGACTACAGGCCGCCCGCTTGAAAACCCTGGCATAACAGCTGCGACAGTAGGCATACCCGTTCTCGACTCGGCAGGCCTTGTCCATCGCGCGGCCGCACTCGTCGCATGTTCGTCGGGCCGGACGGCTCATCGGCAGATTCCGGCCGATGCCAGCAGATAGCGTGCCCGGGCACGTCGGTAGCGCGCCGGCGAACGGCGCTTTAATCGCCGCCCTGCGATCTGCGCGAGCCTTGCCGCCGCCGGCCGGCGATGTCGACCCCGTCCGGGACGCAGGCGCGTCAACACCGATGCCAGCGCATCGGGGAGGACGGTGCGCACGAACGACTGTCGAGTCAGCCCCATGGCGTTGGCGCCGTAAAGGACGCTTTCCGGCCAGTCGTTCATCCATACTTGAAGGGTCTCCAACCGGTGCCGGCGCTCGCCGAGACGCGTGTCCTCGAATTGCCGCGCGCGAGGGCCGTCCGGCCGGATGCTTGCCTCGGCGAGGCCGAACGCGGCCCTGCACGACGCTATCGTGGTGCGCGACAGCTTACCCATGAGGATCCGACAGGTATCGAGAAAGTCCGCGTATGGAAACTCGCATTCGCGCCATCGTACGGTCTGTCCGGAAACGGCGCGCAGCAGCGCATGTTGGAGATCCGAAATTTCCGCCTCGGCGGCCCCGTCGCCGGGGTATTCCCGGAGATCGCGTTCGCAGGCATGGCAGTACTCGACCCGGTAGCGCAGCGAGCGGTGCGGGCACAGCGCCTCCCCGCAGGCGCGACAGGCATCGAGCAACGGCGAGGCATGGATGCGGCAGACGGTCATGAACGCCAGGCGCCATTCGCGTTTGAAGCAGGGCGGATCGGCACCCAGGCACGCCGGGCAGTACTGCAGTCCGTTCAAGCGGCGCTTACGGTGAAAAACGCCTGCCGAAAGGAGCCAGGGCCACCTTCCCCGGCCCGGCCCGATCCGTGCGAATCCCGCCATGGTGCCCAGCGTGCAGCTTCGGAGCATCCGGAGCGGGATGCCGCCGGCCGCCGACAGGCGCGAGAGCGCTTCGTCCATGGGTCGCCGGTCAATGTCCCGGGTCCAGATCGCGCGCCCGGGGAGGTAGTAGTTGCAGAACACGTGCGTGCCCTGGCCGTGAGCGAACGCGGTTCGCGACAGCCAGGACGACAGCAGTTCGTCCGGACGGGGAGCGATGGGGAATGCCCAGCCGCCCAGGTTCATAGCGCGTCGGCCTGCCTCCGGTAGTCGTCGAGCGGCATCCATGAGATCTCGTCGAAGTCGCGTTCGGTGATGCGCTCGCGGCCGTTGCGCACGGCATTGGTCGCGAGCTTGCGCAGGAGGCGGCAGACACCGTCGATCGTCCTGCCGCTCATCGAATGGATGCGCGTGGCCGTCTCCGTCTCCGTCAGGCCGGAAGGTTCGGCCAGGGGCAGGATTTTTTCGAAGCTGGCCAGCAGCGCCACGAACTCCCGGTCGAGCTTCCAGCGCGGCAGCGGGTGGGCCTCGAAGCGGCTTGAGAGCTGCGAGTCGGTGTGCAGTGCGCGAATCGATTCGCGGATTCCGGCACAGACGATGGGGAGTCTGAGCGCGTTGCTCAGATCCTTGAGCACCGTCAGGAACTCCTGCGGGTTCGTCGTGCGGTCCCGGTGCAGCATGTTGTGGATTTCGTCGATGATCAGCATGCGGGTCTCCAGGCCGCTCAGGATCCTGATCGCCTGGTTCTCCAGCCGCGGTACGGGGTCGGTCTCGCGGTGACCGATGTTCAGCGTCGTCAGCAGCCGGCTCCAGAACCGCTTCTCGTTGGGTCTGACCGGCATGTCCATCACGACGACCGGCGCCCGCGCCTCGCCGGATTCGACCTGGTGCTTCTTGTGGAGGTGATAGAAGCGCTGGACGATCGTTGTCTTGCCGTTGCCCGACTGCCCGACGATCAGGGCGTTCGCCGGACGATGCGATGGCGGCATTCGAAGCAGGTCCTCCAGCGTCTCCAAAAGTTTCCGGGCGCGCGGATACTCCAGCCAGACATCCTTGCAGATCAGCTTTACCCTTTCCTCGGTCGGCCAGGAGACGGCCTCCCGGCGAGAGGGGTGCAGGTGTTCCAGATTGCCGCCCATCAGTCGAGGTCCATGTCAAAGGGCTGCACGCCCTCGGCGCAAATAGCCTCCAGGTCCGTGACCGGGGAGCCCTCCGGAACACTCTGCGGCACGGGTGCCGGATGCTGTTCCGTAGTTTTCTCCGGCCGGGATGCAGATTCCTCGTCACGTCGCTCCTGGGCGACTTTCTCCGCGCGCTTGGCCCGGTGGCGCGATCGGCGCGCCTTTTTGGTTTTCTCAGTGGCTTCCTCGGTGCGCCGCCTCATGCGCTCCACTGTTTCGAAAATCGCGCCCTCGTCAATGTCCCTGCAGCCTTCCTCGCGCAGCTTGGTCTTGACCTCCTTAAGCTCCCACAGACTGATGGCGGGGTGGCCAGGATCCCGG
Organism: Wenzhouxiangellaceae bacterium; assembly: GCA_040904965.1. GTDB lineage: Bacteria > Pseudomonadota > Gammaproteobacteria > Xanthomonadales > Wenzhouxiangellaceae. Next base: position 27,376 of record JBBDSL010000038.1, on the reverse strand, counting down.
TAGGGGATCTTGTAATAGACCTGGTCTTCCGGATCAAAGAAATACAGCACGCTGATGTCCCGGGGGTCGCGGCGGACGATGAACTTGCGCTTCGCCTTCGGGTTGTCGGGATCTGCGGCGTTGATCCACGGGTTGAGGCACTCTTTGTAATAATTGACCTTGTCCCACTGAATGCCGTAGCGTTGCACCGTTCGTTCACCGTAGGGCAGGAAATCGATGTACAGCCGCTCCGGGTCGGCGGGAACGGCCGGCAGTCCGGCCGGCCGGCCCTCGCCTTCGCCCATCAGCTCGATTTCCCACTTCTTCAGCGGGGGCATTTCCAGCTTGGAGTGGAGGCGCTTGAGATAGACGTTGACGATCCAGTCGATAAACTGCCGTTCGAGCTCGCGTAGTGTGAAGACCGCCTCCTTGTCGGAGTCGTAGCCTTCCCGTTCCCGAATGTTCGAAAATGTCGTACCCGGCAACTTCTGGAATTCCTTCATGGTCACGCCCAGCAGTCGTTCGATATGCCCGCCGTACTGGGGGCGGCCGCGCGGGCGGTACTGCAGGTCGATTGCGTAGGCCTCGCAGGCCTTCGTGAGCGCCTGGCTGTAGAACTCCTTGGCATTGTCGGACTGGATGACGCCCGGCTGCCCCCATACGGGCCAGTCGCCCTCGACCCCGAGTTGGTCGAGGTACTCGGTCTTTGGCAGGATGCTTCGCGATACGCAAAGCGCGACCGATACGGCGCTCGGAGCCTCCAGCGTCAGAACCGCGCCGGTCACCACGCGGGTCAGCACGTCGATCTGCATCGTGACCCACGGCCGGCCCAGGGGCAGGCGGTGTTCTTCGTCGACCACGATGGCGTCGAAGGGGGTATGGTCGATCTGGGTGAACTCGAGCGGATAGCTGCCCGGCTTGGTCGAGCCTTTGATCGGCTCGAACTTGTTCGCCGCGCGCTCCCGATAACCTCGTTTCTTCAGGCACACCCTTTCCGGGATCAGGCCGATACGGTTTCGGATGGTGTTGTCATGCGGCGGATCGATCCCGGCCCGTCGGCACATCTTGCGGATCTCGTGGATGACCTCGCCCGGCGGTTTGCGGTCGCGGGTCAGATAAATGCGCTCGATGGCGTCATTGATGATTTCCTCCAGTTCGGCCGCCAGCCGCGTGTGGCCCTTGTTTCTGCCCGGATTGTCCGGCACCAGTCCGCTCAGGTGATCCGCCTGCCTGTAGCGCTCGACCCAGCGGTAAAACGTCGCCGGATGGACGCCTGCATCTCTGGCCAATTCGTTCGCGAGTTCCCGCGTCGGATTGTCAGCGTTTAGATACGGCCCAATTACCGCTAAACGGTACTGGGCTGTTTTCCACTTTTCGTCGTCGATCAACAGCAGATCCTGGCCGCCGGCAACCGAGTCCTCCCGCCGGGGCTCGGCCTTCCTGAGCGGCCGGATACCGTCCACGGAAAGACGCTCAACGGCGTTCGTGTCCAGATTTCTGGCAAGGAGACTGTCGACGCCCAGCCAATGGGTAATCTGGTAGCTTCCGTCGCCGGCTTTGACCAGGCTGCCGGGAGCCAGTTGTACGAATGCGGGTTCGGTTCTGCTCATGAAGTTCTCCTTGTCCAGGGGGCTTGTTCAGGGGCCACTCGCCGCGAATCCCTCGCCGATCACGACCCATACTGGGGTTTGCAACGAAATCGGCTCGTCGAGGAGGGCTCGAACCCGCCCGATGGCTACGAGTCGCCACAGCGCCGAGAGGGCGGCCATGCGGTGATATTTTTCCTTGAAGGCCGCCTTCATGAGGATTTCGGGGGTGGTCCGGCCGAGGATCGCGAGCGTGCGAACAACATGCTCCTCAAGCGCATCTTGGGGTGGCCGGGAGCCGTAGCCGCGCAGAAACCTGGCGTTCTCGAGACGAACGCCGCGAATCTCGACCTCGGTCAAAATCTTGAAATGCCAGCCACGCTGCCGGCAGTAGGCCACTGCCGCCCGGAAACGCGGCCGGAGGTCGACCCAGTTCTTCTTCAGATCCTCACGGAATTTGATCTCGTAAAGAACCGTCCCGTCGTAGCGGTAGACGACGAGGAAATCGGGCGTGTACACGCGCCGCCGCCCTTGGTGGGTGTAATTGATCTTCACTGGTTGCTCGCAGAGGGTTTCGATATCCCGCTCGAAATCCAATAGCACGAGAAAGTCGCGCTCCAGAGCCGACTCGAAGGCTGTCGATGTCCCGCCGCTGGAGACGCGTCCAGTGTAGCTTCGCGTGCTAATCCCGATTTTACGGGCCGGTTTGTTCACCTGAGCACCCCTCTCTGCAATCCAGTCGCAGCATTTCATGTAATTTACAATCCAGTCGCATCAATTCGTGTGAAATAGTCGCGTTATTACGTGTTGAAGTTACCATAAGTCCTTGATTCTGTCACCTGCTAGTCGCAGCAATTAAAGGAATTGACAGCGGCACGCGTCCGCGTCCGGGTGAAATCTCGCTGGCCCACAACGGCGTGCTGTTCCTGGACGAACTGCCGGAGTTCGACCGCAAGGTGCTGGAGGTGCTCAGGGAGCCGCTGGAATCCGGGCGGATTGTAATTTCCAGGGCCGCGCTGCAGGCCGAGTACCCGGCCCGATTTCAATTAATCGCGGCAATGAACCCGTGTCCGTGCGGCTATGCCGGCGACGAATCCGGCCGTTGCCACTGCTCGCCGGACCAGATTCATCGCTACCGGTCGAAAATCTCCGGCCCGCTGCTGGATCGCATCGACCTGCATGTGGAAGTCCCGCGTCAGAAGTTCGGCCAGTTCCCGGCCGGCGAGCCGTCCAAAGACGTGCGCAAGCGCGTGGCCGGCACCCGGGCGGTGCAGCACCAACGAGGCGCGTTGAACGCACGGCTGGACGTGGCCGGCGTGCGCGACCATTGCCGGCTGGATGCGGCCGGGGAAAAGCTGCTGGAGACCGCCTGCGAGCGGCTCAATCTTTCGGCGCGCGCGCACCAGCGCATCGTCAAGGTTGCGCGTACCATTGCCGACCTGGACGGCGCGGCACGCATCACCACCGCCCACCTGGGCGAGGCCATCGGTTACCGCCAGCTCGACCGCCGGCAGCGCGACGCGGCCTGAATAGCCGGCATCGGCTGCAACGGCCGGCACAAAAAGCGGTCTCATTCATCTCATGTGAATCCTCCGGGCGTTACAGTCTGTAAATGGTGGTTATTTCAAGAATTGGTTGCGCACTTGCGCTGGCCCTCGGGCTGGCCCCGGCGGCGCTGTCGGCCCAGCCGGTGATCACCGAAATCTCGGGTATCTCCGGCGACATGCGTGCCAACGTGCAGGCATCGCTGTCGCTCAAGCAGGCCGAACGGCTGGAGCAGATTTCGGTCTGGCGGCTGCGCCAGATGGCAAACGACGCGCGCAAAGAGGTGCGCCGGGCCATGGAACCGTTCGGGTTTTATTCGGCCAGTGTTTCGGTTCGACTGAGTGAACCGGATGAGCAGGGCAAACCCTGGCGCGCGCAGATCGGTATCGATCCGGGTCAGCCGGTGATGATTCAATCTGCCGAGATTGCCATCAGCGAACCGGCCAGTGAACTGGAAGCTTTCCAGGAATGGCTGGCAAACTGGCCGCTGGGCGAAGGCGCGGTGCTCCGGCATCGTCCCTACGAGGAGGCGCTGTCGACGCTCGAGCAGATCGCCGAGGCGCACGGATTCTTCGATGCAAGCTTCAATCGCCGCACGATCCGGGTTCAGCCCGAGCGTAATGAGGCGGCGATCAATGTTGATTACGATGCCGGCACGCGCTACAGCATCGGCCGCATCGACTATGGCGACCACGGCTTCAACGATGATCTGATGCGGGTATTGACCGTGGTCGAGCCGGGCCAGCCCTACCTGAGTTCCGAACTGGACCGCCAGCGCGAAGTGCTGGTGCGCACCGGTTATTTCGAGCAGATCGCCGTCGAGCAACAGCGCGACCCCGAGTCGGGCACCGTCGATCTGGCCTACAACCTGGAAAAGCGCGCGCCCAACACCTATCGCGTAATGGCCGGGTTCGGCACCGATACCGGCGCACGGGTGCAGCTGGGCTGGACACGCCACTATCTGTCCGATCGGGGCGACCGGCTGGACACCCGTCTCGGTGGCCAGCAGAAAGATAACGAGTTCTTGTTGCGAAGCGACTACCAGCACCCGTTTGGCGACGAGCCGGGCGACTTCCTGGTTGCAGCGGTGCTGCTCAGGCGCGAGCGCGAACGCTTCCGGTTCGAAGACGTCGACCGGATCGAGCCGGTGTTCGAGCCGTTCAACGGAAACCGCGACCAGGCGCAGTTGACGCTGGGCAGACTGCACGAGCGCCTGCTGCTGGCGCGGCCGTTCGAGCCGTTGCGCGAGCGTTTGTTCGTGACTTTCCTCAATGAGCGGTTCGATGCTTTTTCGCGCGATTCGCTGAGCGGGGAACAGGATTTGCTGTTGCAGAACAATCCCGATTTGCGACCGTTACTGGATACCGATACCAACACCGTCGCGGTCGGCGGAGAGTGGACCTTGCAGCAGCTGACCGGGGAAGGGTTCGGTGTCGAGGGCCTGTTTGCCCGGGCGCGCGTGCTCGGGTCGGTGGAACAACTGGGTTCCGATACCAGTTTTCTCCAAGGGTATTTGAACAGCCGTTGGCACTGGCGCTTCCTGCCGCGCCACAAGCTGCTTGTGCGCGGCGAGCTGGGCTACACGGCGGCCAATACCGAAACCCTCGATCTGAGCATCCCGGGTGATCCGCGCGAATTGAGGCTCGACATTACCGAACTTCCCGAGCTGTTCCGGTTCAAGGCCGGCGGTGACCGCTCGGTGCGCGGCTACGGCTACGAGACATTGAGCACCAACCGCAACGGTGCCAACCACACCTTGATCGGATCGATCGAATACGAGTACAACTTCGTCGGGGATTTCTCGGCCGCGGCCTTCTTTGATATCGGCAATGCGTTCAACGACTTTACCGAGCCCGAGCTCAAGCGCGGCGCCGGTCTCGGCCTGCGCTGGTATACGCTGATCGGACCGGTGCAACTCGACCTTGCGCGCGCACTGGACGATGACAGTTTTCGAATCCATTTCACGATCGGGACCAAGCTGCTGTGAAACGACTGTTGCTCTATTTCGTGATCGTGCTGGCGGCACTGCTGGTGCTGGTCGCGCTGGTCTGGTGGTGGCTGACCGCCACCCGGGGCGGTGCATCGTTCCTGCTGGGTCAGGCCCAGTCGCGGCTGGAAAAGCTCGAATACGGCCGACTCGAAGGCAGTCTTTCCGGCGGGCTGGTACTGCACGAGGTGGATTTCGAGCAGGCCGGACTGAAAGCCACCGTCGAGAGACTGGAACTGGCCGTTGGCATCCGACCGCTGCCGACCCGGGTCACGCTCAAGCGCCTGTCGCTGGCCGATGTCCGCTTGACCTTGCCGCCGGCACCCGACGAACCGGAAGCCGCGCCTTTTGAACCGGGCGACTACCGCGCGCCGGTTGAAGTCGTGATCGAAGACTTTGAACTGGTCGATCTCGCAATCGTGGGGATGGGCGAAGATTCACCGCCGCTGGAAATTCAGCGCGCGGCGTTCTCCGGGCGCTACGCCGAGGCGCTTGACATCGAATCGCTGGCACTCGACATGGCGCCCTACACGCTGTCGGCCAGCGGGCGTCTCGGCCTTTCCGATCCGTGGGCGGCGGACCTGAATCTGGACGCCGCCTGGGTGCTCGACGAGACCACCACCCAGCGTTTCAACGCAGAAATCAACGGTCCGCTCGATTCGCTGCGCCTGCGCCTGGAAAGCACCGGCCCGGCCGGGGTGCGCGCACGCGCTGCGTTGAATGGCCTGCCGTCGCCGGATGCACTCAACGCCAGCGTGTCGCTTTCCGGCGCACTGGACGGCTGGCCGGGCGTGGCCGGTCACCTGGATGGCATGGAACTCGACGCCGAAGGTTCGCTGGACGACTGGCAGGCCGAATTGACCGGGCGGGTCGAGTGGCCGGATCAACCGCACCTTGACGTGGCACTGGCCGTCGACGGCAGCGACGAGACGATCAATATCTCGCGCGGCGACCTGATGCTGCTCGACGGCCGGGTCCAGATCACCGGCACGGTTCAATTGGACGAGGCCTTGACGGCCGACGCGCGCTTGGCACTGCAAAACCTGGACTTCAGCGAAATGTATCCGGACTGGCCGGCCCAGGCCCGCCTTTCCGGCGGACTGGATGCGAGCTGGGACGGTCGCGTCTTGCGCGTGGCCGATATCGACCTGCGCGCCCCGCCGGCGCCGCTGACGCTGACCGGCAGCGGCGTGCTGGATAGTCAGACCGAATCGCTGGATGTGGCGCTGGAGTGGGCATCGCTGGTGTGGCCGCCGGTGCTCGACGACAGCGAGCCGATATTTTCCAGCGAATCGGGACGACTCAAGGCCAGCGGCACGCTGGACGAATGGCGCGCGGAACTGGAGGCGTGGCTAAGCGCGCCCGGGCAGCCGCGCGCCCGGCTCGAGCTGCAGGCCGACGGCAATACCGAAACCGCGCAGATTCGTAGCGGCAGCATCAATCTCGAAGAATCCGGCAGGATTGCGGTCACCGGAAGCATCGGATTTGCCCCGGCGCCCGGCGCCCGCCTGAACCTGGCACTGACCGATTTCGATCCGGCCCGTTGGGTTCGCGAAATGCCGGGAAGAGTCAACGCCGAACTGGCGCTGGAAGTGACGCAGCTGCAACCGCCGGTCGCCCGCATCGCCATCAACCGGCTCGACGGCACGCTGCGCAATCAGCCGCTGGCCGGGTCCGGTGCGCTGGCGCTGCGCGACACCGCGATCGAGCGCGCCGATCTGGAGATCTCGCTCGGCGACAACCGGGCCGGGTTGACCACCGACGGCGGCCAGGCTTGGCAACTGCAGGTGCGCGCAGAGCGCCTGGACCAGCTATGGCCGGAGGTGAGCGGAGCATTCACGCTGGACGCCGGCTTCAATCCGGCCGAACAGCGCCTGGACTGGCAGCTCGAAAGCCCGGGCGCGGCCTGGCTGGATTATCGCACTGCAAGCCTCGAATCCAGCGGACAGGCTCGCTGGGGGGAACAGGAAAATATCGATGCGCGGCTCAACGCCGTGGATGTGGACCTGAACCCGTGGGAGCGGCTCGACCAGGTCGAAGTCACGCTCGCCGGGAACTGCGCGGCGCACGCACTTGGCGTTTCTTTCAGCGGCACCCGCGCGACCCTGGATTTCGAGCTTGGCGGCGCGCTGTCGAACTGCCTGGAACAGCCGAACGACTGGACCGGCCAGGTGCGCCGGATGGTCATTTCCGACACGCCGCTGGGGACCTGGCAACTCGATGAAGACATGCCGATCCGGCGACGCGACGGCGTCGTGAGCGCCGGACCGGGTTGCCTGTGGACGCCCGAGAGCAGCGGCCGCCTGTGTCTCAACGAGTTCGAAGGCGGTGCGTCCGGACAGGCCGCGGTGGCGCTCAACTCGGTGCCCGTCGACCTGTTGCGCATGCCCACCGATCCGGTATTCACGCTGAGCAACGAGCTGCGCGGCGTGACCCGGGTGCGCTGGAGCCCGGCCGGTATCGAGGATGTGAATGCCGAATTGATTCTCGGCCCGGGCGTGGCGCGAATGATCGACGGCGAAGAGGACCTGGTCCGGATCCGCGGCGCCCGACTCGGCCTGCGCTCACCGCAGCCCGGGGCACTGGAAGCGGCGCTGAGCTTGCGGCTGGAGGCACAAAGCGAGCTCGTTGCCCTGGCCCGCATCCCCAACCTGAACACGCCGGAGGATATGACGCTGGATGCCAGCGCCAACCTCAACCTGCCCAACCTCGGCGCCCTCAACCGCCTGGTGCCGCAGCTCGACCGGCTGGGCGGGCGGCTGGACGGGCAGTTTCGGATCAACGGTCCGTTGAGCGGGCCCGATTTCGAGGGCCGCCTGGCGATAAGCGACGGCCGGTTCCTGCACGCTCCGCTGGGCATGCGGGTCGAGCAGTTGACGCTGAGCCTGGAAGCTAACGAGAGCGGTGGGCGGATCAGCGGCAATTTCGTCGCCGGTCAAGGGCGCGCCGAACTCAGCGGGGATCTGGACCTGACCGCCGCCGGGGGCTGGCGCGGCAATCTTTCGCTGGCCGGCAACGAATTGCAGTTGTTCGATGTTGGCTGGATGGAATTGACCGCTTCGCCCGATCTGGTGCTGGGTTTCGAGCCCGAACGGCTGGAAATCAACGGTGGAATCGATATCGATCGTGCCCGCCTGGGGCTGCCGCCGGGCAGTGAACAGCGCGTTGCAGTCTCCTCCGACGTGATAGTCGAAGGCCGGTCGAGCCAGCAGGCCGAGCACAAGGCGCTGCCCCGGCGCGATATCGTCGGCAATGTCCGTCTTGGTCTGGGTGACGACGTCAAGTTGAACGCGAGTGGCCTGGAGACCAATGTGGCCGGCGAGCTGAACGTCGCATGGGAAAAGAACAAGATCATGCCGTCGGCGCGCGGAACGCTGCGGCTGGTCGACGGTTCGTACAGCGCATACGGGCAGAACATGGAAGTCACCCAGGGTGATGTGCGGTTTACCGGCAACCCCATCGACAACCCGGTGCTGAATGTCGAGGCCGTGCGTGAAATCTTCGGCGATGTCCAGGTCCAGCAGGCCGGCGTGCGGATTCGCGGGCCGGCCCGGGACCCCGAGATCACGCTGTTTACCTCACCGCCGACCAGCCGGGAAAAGGCACTTGCCTACATCCTGACCGGCGCGAACTTCGACCATGCCGCCGGCCAGGGCGCGTTCAGCGTCGGGTTCTGGGTGTTGCCCAACGTGTTCGTCAGCTATGGACTCGGCCTGTTCGAGACCGGCAACGTGCTGGCCGCGCGCTGGGAACTTTCGCAGCGCTGGGGCCTGCGCGCAACCTCGGGAGAACGTGACACAGGCGCCGACGTGAGCTTTATGATAGACCGATGATCCCGCAACGAGGAACTCAAATGACCAAGCGAATTCCGATCTGGCTGGGTTTGCTGGCGCTGCTGCTGGCAATGGCCGCGCAGGCGCCGGCCCAGGAGCAGGACCAGGACCAGGCCAGTGAACCGGCGCAACAACAGGACGAAGGCGAGCAGGCGCAGGACGAAGATTCGGACAGTTCCGGACCGTGGATCTACCCCACGCTTGCGGTCAGCCTCATTGAAATGGGCGTCCCGGTCATTGATGTCAGATCCGCCGAGGAAGTCGAGGAAACCGGCACGCTCGCCGGCGCCGAGCATATTCCGCACACCGAAGTCGACGAGCTTGTCGATTTCATCGGCGACGACACTGCTCGCGCCGTGATCCTGTACTGCGGCTCCGGCCGGCGCGCCGCCAGGGCCATCGACAACCTGCGCGAGCGCGGCTACCACGGAATGGTCAATGCCGGTGGCTACGAGGACCTGCGCGAAGCGCTCCAAGAGCGCGACGAACAAGACGGCGAAGGATAATCCCGGGCCTGGCGATGGTTCGACCACGCCCGGTGCAATCGAAATTTCAGCAAACGGAAAACGCATGAACGAACAGCAGCAAAAACAGCTGGCGGCGCACAATCGGGCAACAACCGCCTTTATCGACCTGGCCAACAAGCTGGCCAAGGAAGAAGACCAGGACGTCAAGATCGTCTCGGCCGCATTGATGGCCGCCTCAGGCATCTACGCGACCTTTATCACGGCCGGCAACAACGGTTATCTTGCCCCCAGTGGCGTCGACAAGATTGCCGACATGTACAAGAACAACCTCGGCTACGTGCAGGAGCGCAAGCAGCAGGAACTCAAGGCCAAGGGCATAGAGGCCAAGCCGCTGGGCACCGACAAGGATGGCCAGATCGCCACCCCGCACGCCGAAAAAATTCGCCAGTCCGAGGAGGGCGGCGACAACGAGCAGTAAGAGAAATATCCGGGCCCTTAGCTCAGTTGGTTAGAGCAGCCGACTCATAATCGGTAGGTCGCAGGTTCAAGTCCTGCAGGGCCCACCATTTTCCGACCGGGGCTTCCCCACGCTAGCCCGACTTCCGCTATTTGGGGGTCAGCCAACGCCTAACCTATTGATTTATATGAAGCCGACCCCAAAAGGTCGGCATTACAAAGGGTTCGCTCACGCGAACTCCCAGCCGAACTCCCGGACAGGCACCGTCGTAGCCGTGACTGCCAACCTCGCCTCGGCCCTTTATCTTCACAACGCCGGCGTGCCGGTTCGACGCTCTGTGACGCTTGAGGATGGGCGGCTGGGCTCGCATGCCAAATTCGCTCTGATCGACGACACCGCGCTTGTGGGCAGCCGGAACTGGACGGACGATGGCTTCCGCCTTCAGGGCCGGATCGATCAGCTCGGCGCGAGTTTCGGCTTCATTCATCCAGTATCCCCATTCAAACAGCAGGCATTCCTGCAGCGACTGCTCGCGGCAAGCCCTCGGCTACTGAACTGGATTCTAACCGGGCAGGAGCGGATGGCGCCAATTTAGGGCGTGGCCGGATCATCTCGACAGCATTTCTGGGTCACTTGATGTTTATGCGTGATAAGCATAGAATAATTATGCCTTTCGAACCTAATGATCAAGTCATGGAGCCGGGCAGCTTTCTCAAGCGGCACAAAGTTTTTCGCATCGAACAATTCGAGGCAGCGACCGGGCTTGGCGGCGCGGGGCGCAAAGCCTCACTTGACTACCATCGAAAACGAGGCCACATCCTTCCAATCCGCCGAGGCGTTTACTGGGTTGTGCCTCCGGGCTCCAAGCCGGAAAGCTGTCCGGTCGACCCTTTTCTGATCGCCGGGCACATTTCGCCCGATGCCATAGTCGCCTACCACAGCGCCCTCGAGCTGCATGGACAGGCCTACAGCAGCTTCAATGAAGTGCAGTTTCTGGCGGGGCAGAAGATGCGGCCCTTCGAATTTCGAGGCATCCGGTATCGGCCGGTCACAATACCGCCGGCGCTACTACGGACCCACCGGCAGGATTTCGGCCTTGAAACCCTGGACCGCGCCGGAACGCCACTCAAAATCACGGGATTGGAACGCACCCTGGTAGATGCCCTCGATCGTCCCGAACTTTGTGGCGGCTGGGAAGAGGTCTGGCGCTCGCTCGACATGATTGAGTACCTCGACCTGCAGGCGGTCTGCAGTTATGCCGAGGCGCTCGAGAACGCCACCACGGCGGCAAAGGTCGGCTGGTATCTGGAAGTCAACCGCAACCCCCTGATGGTCGAAGACCGGACACTGGAAAAGCTTCAATCACTCTCCCCGGCCAGCCCGCACCATCTGGATCGCAGCAGCCACGAACCCACGCGCTACCTGTCGCGATGGAATCTGGTAGTCCCAATTTCGGTGGCCGAGCGAAGTTGGGAAGAACTGCCATGAGACTATCAGCAGCTTCGCTCACTCAACTCGCCGAGGAGACCGGGTTTCGTGTGGAATTTCTGGAAAAGGTCGATCGCCTGCTGGAACTTCTGCAGGCTCTGTTCAACGATCCGTTCCTGGCTGAGCGTCTCGCGCTCAAAGGGGGAACGGCTCTCAACCTTTTCCATTTCGAGCTGCCACGCCTCTCGGTGGGTATCGACCTCAATTACATCGGCGCGCTCGACCGCGACACGATGCTGGCCGAGCGACCAGAACTCGAACAACGGATTCGCGCCATCGCCGGGCGCCAGAATCTCACACTGGTTCGAGCACCGACAGGCCATGCTGGATCGAAATGGACCTTTCGATATACCAGCAGTCTCGGCGGCAGCGGTTCACTGGAAGTCGATTTGAACTATCTGTACCGGCAGGCGCTGTGGCCAGTCGAGCGCCTGGACTCTCATGCTCTCGGACCGATTCATGCACAAGGCATTGCCGTGCTGGATCTCCACGAGCTGGCCGGCGGCAAACTGGCCGCGCTATTTTCCCGGACAGCGGCGCGCGATCTCTTCGATGCCCATCAACTGCTGACGGTCATGCATACCGATGATAGTCGGTTGCGACAGGCATTCGTACTTTACGGCGCCATGAACAACAAAGACTGGCGCACGATCACTCCTGAGGACATCGAAGTCGATCCGCGCGACGCCCGCCGGCAGCTTTTCCCTCTACTGGTCCAATGGCAACTCACGCGCCCGAAAGAGCAGGACACCTTGCTTGAGCGGATGATCGCCGAAACCCGAGAGGCCGTGAGTGAATTGTTACCGCTCAAGTCCGCCGAGCACGAGTTCCTGAAACAGCTACGAGACGAAGGAAACATCCATCTGAACCTTCTTGATCTTGATGCTGAACAAGTGACCAGTTTGGTCGAGCACCCCGCACTTCAGTGGCGTGCGCGGCAGGCGCGGCGCTGATTCAAAGGCTTTGAACCATAACCAAAAAGCCAAAAAGGGTCTACCTTCGAAATTGCGTGGTGGCGAACTTGCGGCTAGACACCGTCGTAGCCGGCTCTCCAAAATGCCGTGGAGCCGCGATGTAGGCGGCATTGCCGAGGCCGGGTAGTCCGGAAACCATAGTTTGCGCGAAATGGCCAGATTATGGTCTCCGGGGAAGCATGCCCTGGTCAGGATAATCATCCGCCAAGGTCATCGCCCTACCGATCCTCTCGCGCGTGCCAGAGACGCAGTACATAGATGGTTTCGTCCACGATCTCGTAGCGTATCTCGTACTGCGCGGCCAGCATCCGCCGGACCTCACGTGGCTCGAACTGGAACAGTTGCTCGCCGATGCGCGGATTTGTCAGCAGAATCGTCGGGGCCTTGGTCAGCGTCTGCACCGCCCGCGCGGCGGCCGGTCTGTTAACCGGGTCCAGGAATTCGTGCAAGCGCGCCAAGTCGGAAAGCGCCTTGCTGGTCCACTTCAACTCCATCAACGAGGCAGCGGGAGCGGTTCGTCGGTGCTCAGGCTGTCTGCCCACTTCTGCACGGCCTGGTGGTCAATGACCCGGCCGGCATCGACGTCAGTCAGGGCCTCATGCGTGAGTCGGTCACGCTCTTCCTCTTGCGCGATCCAGGACGAGAGGGCTTGCTTCACGATCCAGCCGCGCGATCGCTCGAGCCGGTCGGCCGCCCGGTCTACCTTCTCGGCCAGCGAAACAGGTACGTGTGCGGTCAGTACTCGGGTTTCTGCTTTTGCCATCGTCAATCTCCTCACTCAATCGGCACGGGGTAGGATTCATTCCTAATCATAGCGATTAGGAATGAATCAGTCAAGCAACAAGAGCGCCTCGGGTTGACCGGAGTGGGTGGAATCGTCGGCTGAACTGTCCAGGTTGGGCCAGGAAGGTCACGAGGGCTCTTGCGCCGACCGAAATTGGCTGCTAATCTGCCAAGCAACGTTCCAATCAGGGAATGTCGGCTTGTGCAAACGGACGTCTGGGACAAGTTCACGTGGCGTAATTGGTGCCGTCCGCTTGATTGGGGAGAGCGGTGATGCTGACCCCGATTGAACTCCAGCCACTTCCAACCTCGGCGGCCATTGCGGCGCGGCAGGCATCGTCTCTGGGCGCGCGTGCGAATGCACTCGGGCTCGAGGGCGCCAAGGACGAGGCGTTGGACGCAATGCTCGCCGTTTCGCCCACGGACCCGCCGTCGGAGCGAAAGCGGCTGAGACTTCTCTACCGCCAGGTCTACAGCTCGGTGGAACTTCGGGATTTGATCGCGCGTAGCTTCAGCAAGCTTGGGCTGGAGGAATAGCCGATGTCCTTCGATCTGGGCAACTGGTGGAAGGAACTCAAATGCGAGATCTGTACTGGCGAGTCAGATGAGATCGATCTCGACCTCCCGGATGACTATTACGATCCGGCCTGGGACGATCCCGATCCGTTCGATCTCGGCGACTATTCCCCCGAACCGGAGCCCGGGGGACTATTCGACGACTTCGATATACCGAGCGCGCCACTGCCAGGGGGCGGGGAAGCCACGCCGGACTGGAATGACGGTCCCGGAGTCAACTTCTCTTGGCCTTGGGGATGAAATGAATCGCGACGATGCCACCCGAACCCACAGAGCGGCCGTGAAGCTCGAGCGGCTCTACCACGGGTACCGTGCGACGAACCGGGCGATCGGTATGATGATCCACCGCCTCGAGGGTTCGATTGCCACCGACGAGGACATGCCGGACAGCGAGAAGAGAGCACGGCTGCAGCAGTTGACGCGCCGGAAGGCGCTCGCTCAGGAATTGGACCTGGCCTATGCCGAGCGCATCGCACAGCTTGAGCAAAGGCTCGCAGAGCTGAGGGATTGGTCGGAATGAGCGTGACCTTCGAACAGGGCCGGACCGCGCGTCTCGATGATCGCTCCTACTATGATTTCACCCGGGCTGCCGTGGAGCGGGCTCGACGCCGGATCTGGGCCTCGATCTTCATCTGTGACATCCGCCCGCAGCGCGACATCGAGGGCCTGGTTCTCGATCTTCTCGCGGCGGTTATCGATCGCCGCCAATGGGGCGTCGATGTCCGAATCATGGTCACCGGCGATGCGACCGCCGCCGACATCGTGACGGCCAACCTCGCCTCGGCCCTTTATCTTCACAACGCCGGCGTGCCGGTTCGACGCTCTGTGACGCTTGAGGATGGGCGGCTGGGCTCGCATGCCAAATTCGCTCTGATCGACGACACCGCGCTTGTGGGCAGCCAGAACTGGACGGACGATGGCTTCCGCCTGAACATCGAGGACGCCATCCTGCTGACGGGCCAGCCGGTGGAACGTCTCGGCGCAGAGTTTCTCGTTCTCTGGAACCAGGGGAAAGGGGTGCCTCGTGCCGCTATCTGACGCAAGCGCGAAGGCCATCGTCGACGGCTGGGCCGCCCAGTCCGCTGCCGCGTTCCCGGCAGCCGAGGCCCAGTCGATGGCAGATCTCCTTGCACGCCTTTCGGCCGCCATCGTTCCCCATATCGCCGAGGATGTTCCTCTCACGGATGCCGAGCGCCAGGCCTTTTTTACATCGCGCACGGTTGCATTCGCGGAAGACTGGCTCGCAATGGCTGCAGCGCCCCTCAGGCGGAGTTTCGATGCCGAGCCCGCGTGGCACGGGTCGGCGACATCCGAACCGGCAACGGGACTTCGAAGCGCCACGCATGCCGAGCTCGTGGCTCTTCCGGTGCTGGGCGAAAAGCTCGCGCGCGACGTTGCGCGGTTTCTGGCTCGCAGACCCGACGCCACGCTGGACGATCTCCAAGAAGTAAACGGCATCGGTCCGGCGGGCGTGCGTGCGCTGCGGGAGGTGGCTTATATCGACCGCCCACGCCCTGGACTGACGTCGCCGGCGCTGGCGGCGTTTGCCGCCGCGCCGGGGATCGTCACACTTATTCGGGTTTTCGAGACATCCGACGCCACGATCCACTACGGGGATGCCCTGACCGTACCGCGACGGCTGGAGTCCGGCGCGGCGGCAAGCACGGCAGAGCGACTGGCGGATGTGCTCGCCACGCTCGTCTCCGTTGCCGAGGCGGCCAGCTTCCCGGCCGGGGGCGTTCTGGCGAGCGAAGCAAAGGCCTGGCTGCAAAGGCACCGCCTCTATGACGATCTTCTGGCCGGCGCGATGCCGGGCAAAGGGGAACTCCTTGTCAATTCGGAATACGTTGCCTCCGTGCGGTCGGCCATCGAAAGCGCGCAGAGCTCCGTATGCGTGATGATGTTCCTCGGCACGTCGTCAAGGCCGATCGACGGTGGCGTTGGCCCGGAGACGCTCGTCGCGGCGCTGGAAGCCGTTGCTCAGACCGTTGAGGTGCGGGTGATCCTCGACCAGGACGACGGCGGCGAGCCGTATCTGAGCGCGATCATCAACAGGCCGTTGTTCGACCGCTTGAAGGCCGCCGGTATTCCGATCAAGTTCGACGACAAGGATGTGCTCCTCCATTCCAAGGTCGTCGTCATCGACCGCAAGACCGTTATCGTTGGAAGTCACAACTGGACGCGGTCCGGGTTCAACCTGACCCACGAGATCAGTGTTTTTGCCGAGCAGCCCGATACCGCGGAGGCATTCCAGGCCCGTTTCGACGATCTATGGAGCGAGCTTCCGGATATCTGATGTCGTTGTCAATTCCCTTAATTGGTGGCCATGCTTAGCCATAGTTGGCATTGAGACACTGTGCGGCCCCTCAATCATCCCGCCTTATTCACCACCCTTCCGTCGCGAGGGGTCGTCAGGCCCAGTGGCCGTGGCGTTTTTGCGACCGAGTGCACCGCAGGCGTACTCGCCTGTACGTTGAGGATGCGCGACCCGCTTGCGCGTGCGTGTACGCGCAAATTAAAGCACGCGGCCGTAGGCCGCCCGAGCTGGCCCGACAGGGCCTTCCAGGTTTTTGCATTTATCCGGGTCTGGCGGCCCCGCAGCAGGAAGGGTGGTGAATAAGTCGGGATCAAAGTACGGCATACCCCAGGCGCAACGCCGCAGTCTTGATTCGATGAAGGATACAAGGGTCTCCGAGCGCGCGATTGAATACGAGCCTGGACTGAGGTGTAATCGCCCATTGCGCCCGTTCATTTAATGCGAAACAAGGATTGTTCGCGTGCATTGCCGAACAATATTTAATACCGTGGGCGTCCGGATAGGCATCGTACAGTCGTCTTGCCCAGGCCCGCGCCCGTGGTCGAGGCCCGCTGCCGATCGCCATGGATGCCCCCATCCGGGTGGCAAAGGGGCCGGTGAGATCCAGAACGGTGAGGGGGTCTTCCTGGAGATCGAGCGAGAACGCAGCGAGCCAGGGGTCGTGCCGGCGAAGGTCGATAATACGACCACTCTGGAATGTCTCCGCTAACGCTGTAACCGGATCACCGGCAACGTATGTGATTCCTCGCACTTGCGGGCCTGACAGCCCGCGCGGATCCAGGTGATGGTCGAAACGAGAGTCCGTAGGCCCCACGTAACGCATCGAGTACCAGGTGGTCGGGAAAGGTCCGCTAGCGAAATAAACGCGCCACAATTGCGTCGACTGATCCAGTTGAGCCAGGTCCGGCGCGATCTGTCTCAAGCGAGACACGTCCGGAGGATTGGGGAATTTCGCCAACGCCTGACCTCCTAAAGCAGAGTGGCCATTCTCTGGACTGGGGCAGGATCAAACCCGGCAAGTAGCCACTCTCTCGGGCTAAGGTCACGGTCTTGCTCGTCTTCGCCTGCCGGCAGATCTGGCGACGGTTGCGTGAACCATCGATAGAAAAGGATCAAAGGAACGTCATGCGAAGTGGCACTGTAGACAGACTCGAACGATGGAATGAGCCTGTCGCCGGAGAACTGAAATTTGGGAACCAGATAGCGCCCCCTCTCGGATATCGCGGCCATTGACCGCCCCCGGATCATTTGGCGAATCCGGCTGGGATCAACCCGGAGAATTTCCGCAGCATCCTGGACAGTCATCGAGGAAGCCAGGATCTCCATGTACTCCTCAACAGTCTCGGCCGCGGGATCGGACTCCCCGCTCGCCACGGCTTCGGAAATATAGAGCCCAGCCGCATCGAGAATTGAGGCTTCCTCGGCCGGAAGTGCCTCCGTTTGCGGGATCCCGGGCAGAACAACGGGACTGGCACCACGCTCAACGTAGAGGCGCGCGGCCCTCTCAGCCAAAGCCTTCACCTCTTTGCTCAGTTCTGCTTCGCGCATCGCAGTTCCTGTCAATTACTGTCAGTAATCTACAGCATACCATCTGTCCAGTCTGGCATCCAAGCGAGTAAGTCTAGCCCGCGGACAGCATATGCTCCCTCGTACCGGACAGATTATGCTTCCACGACCAGTAATTACGGGTCTTCGGTCACGCCGTTTGGCTGTTCGTTCGACCCGGCGGAATTGTCCGGCTGTGTTGGCTGATCCCCGACATCGTACGTCGAGCCCCGCCCGGGCGCGAGCGCGACCCGCTCGACGACGACCATGCCGGCGTTGTCGTCATTGAAACGAAATCGAATGGATCGAAGCGATGCGATATCGACACCGCGGGCGGCGAAGCCTTCGAGCGGGATCGCGACCGATTGCAGCACCGGTTCGGTCGGCGATTTGTAGAACTTGCTATCCAGAAATTCAAGCCGGGTGTGTTGCGCCGGTAGCGGCGGCAGCAGGCGCGCGAACGCGGCCAGCGGCCGCTCGGCCGAGCGGCCGTTATCGTCGGTCAGGCGGATCTGCATTTGGACGGCCGGCCTGAGATCGCCGTTCCCGGAACCATCGTCGCTGTCGCCGTGGTTTCCGGTCTTATCGTTACTTGTGCCTTCCTCGTCGGTGTTCTTGTCGCGCTCGGGCGGGTCGCGATCGACGTGGGCGAGGTCCAGCCACAGGACGGCGTCCGCGCCGAGCGCCAGGCTCGAACGCGTCGGGTCGCCGAGACCGATTTCCCAGGCCGGAGGATTGTCCCGGCCGTCGCCGGTGCCGTCGGCTTGCTGGTCATGGGCATGCCAGCCCAGGAACACGCCGGTTTGCCCCCGCGAGGTCGATGCGCGAAAGCCGACGTCCTTTTCCTGCCACAGGTCCAGGCCCTGTCCGGTCAGGCTTACGCCCGGGAGGCTGCCGGTGGTCAGGTCGATGTCTTCCTCGAAATCGGCGATGACCTTGCGGCGCCCGTCGTTGCAGCGTGCGACATAAAGCGTCGGAGGCAGCAGCTCGCCGACCGCGTCAGGATCGCAGAACAGCGCCGGTACCCGATCGGGCCGTGCCAGCGCGTTTTCGACAAATGCGGTCAGATAAAGCCTGGCGACTTGGCGTTGTTCCTCGCCGCCCATCAGGCCGGCCCGGTTGAGCAGACGGCCGAGAAACATGCCGCTGTCGTTGTCGCCCCAGGCGGTGTTGAACTGGCCGTGGTTGGCGTGATGCACATACAGCGACGCGCTGAAGCGTCCCTGCGCGATGTCGGGCGAGGTGCGCATCCACTGTCGGTCGCCGACCATGTAGGACACGTCGCCGTCCATGCCGCCATGGATCAAAAAATAGCTGATGTCCGCAAGCTCGGTCGGTTTGCCTGAGGGTTGGAACTGTCCGTCGACCGGCGCGATTGCGCCGACCCCCTGGATTCCGAAGCCGTAGTCGAACTCAATCGCCGCGTCTTCAGGGTGGTGGTCGAGCCGGTTGAAAGCGGCAGCCAGGGCTGCGGCCTCGCCGCCGCGCGAGTGGCCGATCAGGATCACCTTGCCGAGGTCCACCAGTCGGTGCAGCGGATGTTCTGGATTCCGTTGCCATTGCCGCCATGCCGCGAGGTGTTCGAGCAGAATCCAGGCGCGGGTGGCGTTTTCGCGATCCAGTCCGCCGAACGCGCTGCCGTTGAGGAAATTCTGGTCGACCGACACCGCCACGTGGCCGCGGCTGGCCAGGTGTTCGCCGATCCATGCGTAGCCGGGATCGGAGTATTCCATCATGTCGTGGTTGCCGTGGACGATGAGCACCAGGGGCAGAGGTTGCTCAACCTCTGCCGGATACCAGACCCGGCCGTTGAGGGGGAGTTCGTCGAGCCCATAGCCAAGCCAGCGCTGGCGAAGGTTAATGCCCAGCCCGGACGGGCGCCCGAGCATGTCGCGGGCGTCGACCGATTGTGATTCCCAGGCCACTTGTTCGGCGTATTCCGTGCGCCTGCGCTCGCTACCGCTGCCGTAGGTCAGCGTCTCCACGCGATACGGCCCGGGCTGGACGAATTCGGCGAACTCGTTGCCGCCCTGGCTGCTGGCCTGGTCGCCGCTATGGTCGCGGGCTTCGACCAACATCCGGACCGGATCATCGGGTGGCGACTCGAACACCAGCCAGGCCACGCCCAGCGCGAGGATGCCAGCGGACGGCACCAGCAGAGTCAGAGCGGTCAGGCGGCGCCGACCGAGCAGCCCGATGCCGACGCCGGCAAGCACCAGCAATAGACCCACGGAAACGCCGACCGGCAACCCCAACGCCGGCGGAAGGTCGAATATCGCGAGCAAGCCGATCAAACCGAGCATCGCGGCGGCGCCGGCGCGGGTCAGGTACCGGTCGGCAAATCCAGGCAGCCAGCGGGCCAGCGCCATTGTCAGGCGGGACAGGCCCAGCAGCAGCCAGACCATGGCCAGTCCGGCAAGCGCATTGACCACGATACCTTGCGGAAAATTGAAGGTTTCGGCACCAATCCAGGCGCCCAGTGCGAGCACACCGGCGCGGCCGGCGCGAGCCATCCATCGCGCCGTCGCCGGCGCCGGCTCGAAGCGGCGGCGCAAGCGTTCCCGGCCCCGGGACAGGAAATGGGCCAAGCGACGGTAGCGTGCGGTCAACGCATTGCGCAAGGCCGCCGTCCGACTCGAAATTCGGTGTGCCATTCAGGTGTTCCTCGATCATGTGGGGCGAGCTTACACCCCGACACCGCCGTGATTCATCGGCCGGAAGTCACCAGTCGCCGCGGCGGCCGAATTCAACAGTGGCACCGACAGAGCTTCACGCGAGCTGACCAATCGCCGGAAAAGTTGGCTATCCTCGGTGTGGTGTCGATTCCCGAACTCGAACGATTCCGGCAAGGAGACTGCAATGCGAACGATTTTCCCGACGACTGTGCTGCTTGTGCTGTGCGCGACAATTGCCGCGCCCTTCGCCGGCGCCGATAACGATGTGCAAAGCCGGCACCTGACGGCCGAAGACCTGTTCGAGCTGCAGTACGTGACCGACCCGCGGATCGCACCCGACGGCAGGCGGGTGGCCTACGTGCGCGCGATCAACGACATCATGATCGACGACACCCGCGGCAATATCTGGCTTGCCGCGGCCGGCGGAACCGACCACCGGCCCCTGCTTTCGAGTACGTCGAGCTATTCCTCGCCGCGTTGGTCGCCCGACGGCGAACGCCTGGCCTATATCGCCGGGGCCGGCGACAAGCCACAGTTGTTTGTGCGCTGGATGGAAACCGGGGAGACGGCGCTGGTGACCAACCTGGTCGAATCGCCGTCGGCCATCGCCTGGTCGCCCGATGGAAAACAGATCGCATTCACGATGCGCGTGACGGCCGAAAAGCCGTCGCTGGCCAAACCACCGGAAAAACCCGAAGGCGCCGAATGGGCTCCGGAAGTCGCGATCATCGACAGCGTGGTCTATCGCTTTGACGGCCGCGGTTATATCGACCCGGGTTTCGAGCACGTTTTCGTCGTGCCGGCCGTCGGCGGCAGCGCGCGCCAGTTGACCAGCGGCGACTACGACCATTCGGGCCCGCTGGCGTGGACGCCCGACGGCGCGCGGATCGTGTTCTCGGCGAATCGCGACGAAAACTGGCAGTACGAGCGCACCGAACGCGACCTGTATGCCGTCGCGGTCGGATCCGGCGAACTCGACCGGCTCACCGACCTGCCCGGCGTCGAACAGGCCCCGGCCGTATCGCCGAACGGAAAGCGCATCGCATTCGAGCGCGACGACCATCAGGGCAAGCAGTATTCGATCTCGTCGGTGGCGGTGATGGATATCGACGGATCGGACCCGGAGATCCTGACCGGCGAACTGGACCGCTCGGCCGAAGGGCCGCGCTGGGCCGCCGACAGCTCGGGCGTTTACTTTCATTTCGACGATCGCGGCAAGCGTAACGTCGGCTTCGTCACCGCCGGCGGCGACGTGCGCACGGTCGTCGAGGGGCTGGGCGGAACGACGATCGGCCGGCCCTATATCAGCGGCGAGTTCTCGGTCGCAGACGACGGCACGATTGCTTACACGGCGGGCTCGGCGCAGCGCCCGGCGGACCTGTTCGTCAAGGAAATTGATGGCCGAGCGCGCCGCTTGACCGAGCTCAACGAAAACCTGCTGGGTCACCGCGAGCTGGCCGAGGTCCACGAGATCGTCTACGAATCGTCGGTCGACGGCACTGAAATCCAGGGCTGGTATCTGACCCCGCCGGGCTTCGACCCGGACAAGACCTATCCGCTGATTCTGGAAATCCACGGCGGACCGCACCTAGCCTACGGCCCGCATTTCTCGGCCGAGATGCAACGCTACGCGGCCGAAGGCTACGTGGTGTTCTACGACAACCATCGCGGTTCGTCGTCGTACGGTGAAGCCTTTGGCATGAAGCTCGAATACAAATACGCGTCGGAGGAGGACTTCGGCGACCACATGTCCGGCATCGACGCGATGATCGAAAAGGGCTTTATCGACCCGGACCGCTTGTTCATCACCGGCGGTTCGGCCGGCGGTATCGCCGCGGCCTATGCAATCGGGCTGACCGACCGCTTCCGCGCCGCCGCGGTGGCCAAGCCGGTGATCAACTGGATCTCCAAGACGTTGACCGGCGACATCTACACCTCGCAGATCGAACACCAGTTTCCGGGCCTGCCTTGGGAGGAATTCGAGCACTACTGGAAGCGCTCGCCGCTGTCGCTGGTCGGCAACGTCACGACGCCGACGCTGCTGATCACCGGCGAGGAGGACTTCCGCACGCCGATTTCCGAGACCGAGCAGTACTACCAGGCGCTCAAGCTCAGACGCGTCGATACGGTCATGGTGCGCGTGCCCGAAAGTCCGCACGGCATCGCCGGCAAGCCGTCGCGCATGATTGCCAAGATCGACAACATCCTGGCCTGGTTCGAGCGTTACGACGTCGGGGATGCTTCCGACGGTTCGTCCGGCGAGTAACCACGGTAATAGAATCGGGAAAATCTCTCGTGGAGCCGCCAAGACCCGAAGAAAGGCATACTTCTGGTTGCATTAGTAAGCGGACAAACATATCTCGCTGAGCCTCCGAGTCATTGGACGACCCGCTGTCGCGCAGCAAACAGGATGGTGCGTTACGCCTTCCGCTCCATGCACCCTACGCGGGCAGTGGTGCTTTTGTAGGGCTTGACGTAGGTCGGCCCGGCGTGGCCGACGGGATCTCGGAACTCGAGTGCGTCGTCCGGCGAAGCGCGCGGTAAACTGAACGCGAAATGCACTCAGACGCCTTCATCCAGCTGATTTTCCTGATATTCACCGGCGCGGCAGTCATCGCCACCGCGGCGCTTTACGCGCGCCAGGCGTTGCCGGTGGCCTATATCGTGCTGGGCGCGGTGATGGGCCCCTGGGGCCTGGGCCTGGTCGGCGACGTCGAAATCCTTCAGGGCATGGCCGAGTTCGGCATCATCTTCCTGCTGTTCCTGCTCGGCCTCAACCTGGAACCGCGCGAGCTGCTGCGTATGCTGCGCGAGGCGGTGCTTGTGACGCTGGTGACCTGCATCGTGTTCTTCAGCGCGGGTGCCGGCGTTGCGCTGGTGTTCGGGCTGGACGCGCTGCAGGCGGTGCTGATCGGGGCGGCGGTGATGTTTTCCAGCACTATTCTCGGACTCAAACTGCTGCCGACCTCCACGCTGCACCATCAGCGCCTGGGCGAAATTATTGTTGCCATCCTGCTGCTTCAGGACATCATTGCGATCGCCGTCATCCTGTTCATCCAGGGTTTCGCCGGAAGCGCCAACCCGGCGCTAGACGTGGCCGTACTGCTGCTGACCGCGCCGCTGCTGTTCGCGTTCGCGCTGGGCTTTTGTCGCTACGGCCTGATGGCGCTGATGCAGCGCTTCGACCAGATCCAGGAGTACATTTTCCTGATCGCCATCGGCTGGTGCATGGCCGTGGCCGTGTTGGCCCACCAGATCGGTCTGTCCTACGAAATCGGTGCCTTCATCGCCGGGGTCGCGATCGCAACCAGCCCGATCTCGCGCTTCATCGCCGAGACGCTGAAACCACTGCGCGATTTCTTTCTCGTGGTGTTCTTCTTTGCTTTGGGGGCGGGCTTCGACATGTCGCTGCTGCCGCAGATCTTCTGGCCCGCGCTCACGCTTGCCGCGCTGCTGATGCTGGTCAAGTCCCTCACCTTCGCGCTGCTGTTCCGGCGTCAGGGCGAAAAGCCCGGCGTTTCGAAGGAAATAGGCATCCGCCTGGCCCAGGTCAGCGAATTCTCGCTGCTGGTGGCCATCGTCGGTTTGCAAAGCGGGCTGATGACCGACAAGGCCTCCTACATCGTCCAGGCCACCACCATCCTGACGTTCATCGCGTCGACGTACTGGATCGTGTTGAAGCTGCCGAGTCCAATTGCGATTTCGGAGTCGTTGCGGAAGGACTGACGCCGGTCAGCGGCCGGACCCCATGCCCGCCGGTTGGCGCGGTGTTTCCTCTTGCCGTAGGTCGGCCCGACGTGGCCGACGGATCTTTCTGTTTCAGCGCTCGCTTGGCGCGGCCTTCCTGAAATCAGAGTCAAAGGCGGTTTCGCCTCGCGCTGCGCGCTTGCAGGCGAAATGCTTTTGATGGAGGTCAACCAGGAAAAGCCGTTTGCACCGGCAAGGTGTGGAAGCAGGAAGAGCGTGGCGAAACGTTCATGACGTTGCGGACAGGAACCCGCACATGTTCTTCCCGTACCATGGTCACCAGATCTGATTTCCAAACCGGAGCCGAAAACAATGAAAAGACATTTGATCGCACTGGCGATGTGTCTGGCGCCGCTGCCGGGCATCGCCCAGTCGACGGACCAAGATCCGCGCGATGCGTGGTGGGAGAGCCTGTCGGCGCTGTGCGGCAAGGCGTTTGCCGGTGAGATGACGGGGTTTTCGCGACCGGCCGACGACGGCTGGCTGGGCCAGCCGGTGGTGATGCACGTGCGCGAGTGCAGCGATACGGAGATCCTGATTCCGCTGCACGTCGGCGAGAATCGTTCGCGCACCTGGGTGGTGACGCGTACCGAAAGCGGGTTCCGGCTCAAGCACGATCACCGCCACGAAGACGGCAGCGAGGATGCGGTGACGTGGTATGGCGGGCAGACCACCGACCCGGGACGGGCGAGTCGCCAGACTTTTCCGGTCGATGATTATTCGAAGGCGTTGTTTCTGGCCAACGGGCTGGACGTTTCCACCGGCAATTTCTGGAGCATGGAAGTGCATGTCGGCGACGCGGTTGCCTACGAGCTGGTTCGCTCCGGCCGGCACTTTCGCGCCGAGTTTGATCTTGCCGAGCCGGTGGAGCCGCCGCCGGCGCCGTGGGGGCACGAGTAACCATCCTGGTTGGCTGGTTGGCTGGTTGGCTGGTTGGTACCGTTTTACGGGTAAGCGCGCATCGAGCACGCGGGGTCACCGATCGGCTTGGAAAAACCCCCGGGTGCGCTTCGCTTACGTCGGGCTACGCGTTGTCAGCCGACATGGGTGGCTCGCCGACGGTGTGGCTTGGCCAGGAAATGAGGTGGGCATTTCCTTCGGTACGTGAGGCGGCGGTTTTCCGCACTCGCACCCGCCCCGGCATCCGATACGAAACCTACCGTGCCACGGATCCACTCGAATGAGCACAATGCCAGTCGTCAAGAATCATCGAAGACGGGATCAAATACCAAACCACTTGGCGACCAAACTCGCAGCCAGACGTCCTGCTGCCTGCAAAAAGCGCTTTTGCCTACTTTTCAGGCGCTTGTGAAAAGTAGGTCGCCTGCAAGCGCGAAGCGCGAGGCGAAACCGCTTTTGACTTCAGGCCCAGAACCTGGGTAAGCGGGAAGCGCGCACCGGGGTCATTGACGATTCCCGGACGCGCTTCGCTTACCCGGACTACGCGTTATCAGGCGATATGTCGGGGCAGATCCCGGACGCAACCGGTCTACCCCATATCGTCGTCCGGCGCCATGATGGGTGCGGCGCCGGCGCGGATCTTGGCGTCCAGGCCCAGGGTTTCGGGCAGCATTCGGGTCATGAAGAAACGCGCCGTGTCCAGCTTGCCCCGGTAGAACTTCTCACGGCCTTCGCCGGTGACGAGCTTGCGCTGGGCCATGGCGGCCTGGCGGGTCCAGACGAAGGCCATGGCGGTCAGTGCGAACATCCTGAGGTAGTCGCTGGAGGCGGCACCGGCTTCCATCGGGTCGCTGGCCATTTGCTGGTAGATCCAGGCGGTGACCTGCTGCAGGCGGTTGCAGGCTTCTTTCAGCGGCGTGACGAATTCGGCCAGCTCGGGCTCGGTGGTCTCATTGATCAGCTTTTCGGCGTGAGTGAAGAACGACTTCAGCGTTTCGCCGGAATTGGCGACGAGTTTGCGCCCGACCAGATCCAGCGCCTGCACGCCGTTGGTACCTTCGTAGATCTGGGTGATGCGCACGTCGCGCACGAACTGCTCCACGCCGGTGTCTACGATGTAGCCGGCGCCGCCGTGCACCTGCATGCCGAGATTTGCAACCTCTGAACCCAGATCCGTGAAGTAGGCCTTGATAATGGGCGTCATCAGCGCCACCCAGTGACCGGCGCGCGTGCGGACTTCCTCGTCGGGATGCTGGCGTTCGAGTTCCAGTTGCACGCCGGTATACAGCCCGAGCGCCCGGGCGCCTTCCACCGAAGCCTTGCCGATCATCAGCATGCGGCGCACATCGGGGTGGACGATGATGGGGTCGGCCGGCTTGTCGGGATAGCGCGGGCCGTCCAGCGCCCGGCCCTGGAGGCGTTCCAGCGCGTAGGCCGCCGCATTCTGTTGGGCCACGGCGGCCATGCCCAGCCCCTGAAGACCGGTGACCAGCCGGGCGGCGTTCATCATGGTGAACATGCACGCCAGCCCGCGATTTTCCTCTCCGATCATTTCGCCGACGGCGTTGTCGTAGATCATTTCGCAGGTGGCCGAGGCCTGCATGCCCATCTTGTGATCAATGCCGCTGCAACGCACGCCGTTGCGCTCGCCGAGGCTTCCGTCGCTATTGACCAGATACTTCGGCACCACGAACAGGCTGATGCCGCGCGTGCCGGCCGGCGCGTCCGGGATGCGTGCCAGCACCAGGTGGATGATGTTCTCGGCCATGTCGTGCTCGCCGGCCGAAATCCAGATCTTGGTGCCCGAAATGCTGTAGCGCCCGTCGTCGCGTTTTTCGGCGCGGGTGCGGATCAGCCCCAGGTCGGTGCCGCAGTGCGATTCGGTCAGATTCATGGTGCCGGTCCAGCGGCCCTCGACCATGGGCGGTAGATAGGTCCGCTTCTGGGCATCGGTGCCGTGGTGGTGGATGCCTTCGTACGCGCCGTGGGTCAGCCCCGGGTAGGCGGCGAACGACGGATTGGCGGCGTTGATCATTTCCGAAAGCCCCAGCCCGACGAAGCTCGGCAGGCCCTGGCCGCCGTATTCCGGATCGGTGGTCAGCGCCGGCCAGCCGCCTTCGGTGTAGTGCCCGTAGGCCGCCTTGAAGCCGGTCGGGGTAAAGACCTGGCCGTCTTCATAGCGGCAGCCCTCGCGGTCGCCGACTTCGTTCAACGGCAGCAGCACTTGCTCGCTGATGCGCGCGGCCTCTTCGAGTACCGCGTCGATGACGTCGGGCGTGGCTTCAGCCATCGACGCAAGTGTGCGGCACTCTTCGAGGTCCAGGAAGTCGTGGTAGAGGAAACGAAAGTCTTCGAGCGGTGCTTTGTAGATTGGCATGGCGTCGTCTCGCGTTGGATGCTACCCATACGGTGCCGTATGGAGCCCCAAAGGTACCACATTCGGCGGGCGCGGCAAGGCGACATACTAATACATTCATAAATCCTGCCACATTCAGAGCTTCGGACGCGTTCGCTCGC
>JBBDSL010000037.1:0-49294 GCA_040904965.1 Wenzhouxiangellaceae bacterium | reverse complement strand
GGGCGATTAGCTCAGCGGGAGAGCACTGCCTTCACACGGCAGGGGTCGCTGGTTCGAACCCAGCATCGCCCACCAAATTTCCGTTTCAGGCTTCCTCAGGCACGTCCCGTTAGGCGCCGTTCGCTGCTCGAAATCCTCATGTACCAATTTGTACATTGCGGTTTCTGCGCTGCGAGCGTCACCTCACGGAACGCACCTGAGAAACCCTGAAACGGAAATTTCCCGGACGCGCATCGGAAAACCCTCAAAAAGCATTCTCCTACTGGGAACATCGTGCACGGTCCGTGAGGCGCCGTTCGCTGCTCGAAATCCTCATGTACCAAGTACCCGGCGCGTTCGTGGCCCGGTCGTAGCGAGAGGTCGTCAGGGCGCGAAGATGCCGGGCATGGCGACTGAGCGAGCCGCAGGCGTAGCCAAAGCTACGTCGAGGATTCGCGACCGAGCCAGGTCCGGCAGATTCGGGTTCTGACGGCCTCGCAGTAGACCGGGTCGCGGACGCGCCGGGTCAACACTGCGGTTTCTGCGCGCCGCGCGACGGCGTCTGGCACGCACCCGAGAAACCCTGAGAAGAAAATTCACCATTGGGGTTGTAGGTGGTTGCGGCGACGTGCGCTGCTCGGGCCACCTGCGCGCAGGGCCAAAATGCGTCTTGATCTTTCCTCTTCCCCTTCCGCTTCACTTCGTCCTTCACTATTTCACTTGGCTTTTCATAACCGCTGGTTCGACGGCGCTCAACCGGATTGATCGATCAGCTTGCCGGGGACTACACTTCCATTCGACGCCGTTTTGGTGTCGTTGTTTTCATTCAATCGAAAAAGGGGAAAATTCAAATGAGTTACTTTGCTCAGCATCACATGGGCCTGGTCGCCCTTTCTTATCTGATCTCGGTATGCGGTGCCTTTGTTGCGCTGCAAATGGCCAACTACATCCCAAACCGCGAGGGCGGACTCAACCACGGCTGGATGACGATGGCCGCGGTGGTGTTCGGCAGCTGCGCCATCTGGGCCATGCATTTCACCGGCATGCTCGCCTACCGGCTGGAGTTCGTTGCGACCTATGACGTCGCGATGACGCTGCTTTCGCTGGCGATTCCGATCGCGTTCTCGGCGATCGGTTTCCAGGTAGTGTACCGTTGGCCGGACAGCACGCCCGCATGGTTGGGGGCCGGGGTCGTGTTCGGTGGCGGCGTGGCCGCCATGCACTATGTGGGCATGGCCGCACTGCGCGCCGACGCGCACATGCATCATGATCAGACCATCACCGCAATCGCCATCGGCATCGCGATCGTCGCCGCCACCGTTGCACTGCGCATCGTGGTCCACTGGAAGGGCCGTCTGCGGCTGCTAAGCCCGCTCATCATGGGGCTGGCCGTGTGCGGCATGCATTACACGGCGATGATGGGCATGGAGTTCCAAGCCGCCGGATCGGGTACCGGTATCGACTACTTCAACGGTGCCTGGAGCGCACAGTTCATGGGCTTCATCAGCGGCCTCGCGGTGCTATTGACCCTGTTGATTGGTGCGGCCATGGTTGTCGTGCGCAAGTCGCTGGATATCAACCCGCAGGCCTCGCTGGCAAACGCCTGACGCAAATCCCGTGCAACCCGGTGCATCGGGCGGACGGCTAAGGGGGCCGCCGCCCGACCGGAAGATCCATCCGGCCCGCCACGGGCCGGATGTTACCGACCCATGCCAGAAGGATTTCCATGAAACGATCCCGATTCTTCCCCCGGCGCGGCCGGGCGATGACCCGACTGGAAACATTTACCGACGCGGCGTTTGCCTTTGCGGCCGCGTTGCTGGCCATTTCCATCGATGACGTTCCCTCGACCTATCCGGCCCTGATTGAGGCACTCAAGGGCGCCCCCGCATTTGCGGCCAGTCTTGGCATCATCCTGATGTTCTGGTATGCCCACCAACGCTGGAGCGATCGTTATGGCCTCGAAGACCTGCCCTCGGTACTGCTGACCTTCGCTCTGATCATGGTGGTCATGATCTATGTCTACCCGCTGAAGATCATGTTCCAGAGCGGTTTTTCCTTTTTCAGCAACGGCTGGTTTCCATCCGAATTCGAGCTTGAGACCCTGTTCCAGTTCAAAGTTCTGGTCACACTCTACGGTATCGGGTTCTTCGCCCTTTGCGGCCTGATCGCGGCACTGTACTGGTACGCCTGGCACCAGCGCGCGCGACTGGAGATGCAACCGGAGGAAATCTTCGACACGGCCGCCGAATCCCTGGCCTGGCTGTTCGTCGCCAGCTTCGGGCTGCTGTCCATCGTGCTGGCCTGGACTCTGCCGGAAGCACTGCTGCCCCTGGCTCCGTCCGTCTACGGCCTGCTGGCGGTCTTCGGGCCGCTGATCGGTGTGGTCCAGAATCGCCGGTCACGCAAGCGTTTTGGGCATCAGTGATCCGCAGGGCCGCGCCATCGTCTTCTCGACGAATTCCAACCGCGGATCAGTAGTGGCGGCCCGGTGCACGCACATGACATCAACATCATCAGGAATACCGATGCTGCATAATCTCCACAATTGGCTACGATTCCATTCGGGCACTGTCCGAATGCGGCGTGCGGAAACCCAAACGACGCGATTGATTACAGCGCTGTTTGCGCTGTTGCTGGCACCAGCCCATGCACAGGGCCCGGATCTTTTCTCGATAATCGGCGAAGGCGATGTGCCGGCGCTCCGGGCCGCACTCGATACGGGTGCCGATCCAAATGTCCGGCAAGCTGAAGGTTACAAGGCAACGCCTTTGATGTGGGCAGCGAGCCGACCCGGCCCGGAAATGGCGAGCATGTTGCTCGAAGCCGGTGCACAGGTCAATGCGCGTGACGCCATGGGCGATCCTGCAATCAACTGGGCGACATATTACGGACATGCAGGGGTCGTCGCGGCACTGCTTGACGCCGGCGCCGACCCGACGCTGTTCGGTCATGGCCAGGCCGCCGATATCGCAATGCGCATGGGCCACCAGGATGTTCTCGCCGTGCTGGTAAGTGCTTCGGCATCGAAAACAGAACAATCGACATTGGAGCGCGCACTGGAATCAGCGACCGCAAGCGGCGCCGTAGAGGTGATCCATGGGCTGGCAGCGTTGACGAGCGTGGCCCATGCAAGGGACTGGTCCGGCCGCCCCCTGTTGCATACCGCCGCGCGTGCGGGTGAAGCCGCGGCCGCAAGCACGCTCATCGAAGCAGGAGCGGACGTAAACGGGACCGATGCCATCGGATTTACCGCACTCTTCGAAGCCGCACGGGAAGGCCGCGCGGAAATGGTGAACGTGCTTATCGCAGCGGGCGCGGACTTAAACCATGTGGCGGATCCTTCGGGCATGGGGCTGACGCCACTGCACCTGGCGGCAATTGGCGGAGATGTGGCAACGGTCGAAGCACTGCTGCGAGCCGGCGTAACGCTTGATGCGCGGGGCACCAACGGCG
Organism: Wenzhouxiangellaceae bacterium; assembly: GCA_040904965.1. Taxonomy (GTDB): domain Bacteria; phylum Pseudomonadota; class Gammaproteobacteria; order Xanthomonadales; family Wenzhouxiangellaceae. The sequence continues at coordinate 45,859 of JBBDSL010000037.1, read as the reverse complement.
GCACCGCATTCTTGTGGGGGGCGTTCGAAGGCAAGCGGGACGTCCTGCTCACGCTGATAGGCGCCGGTGCCGACCCGACGATCCCGAACGACAGCGGCGACACGGTGCTGCCGTTCGCCGAATCGCAGCGCTGGCACGATGTCGTCGCGGCGATCCGCGCCTTCAGCGGCGGCCCGGCCGAAACACCCTGAGCCGGACAGTCGTTATGGCGGACCTTTCTCCGACACCGGGGTCATGGTGATCCGGATTTCGGTGGCAGTACCGCTGGAAATGCCGATGTTGTCATAGGTCACCGGCGCAAATCCTTCCTGCTCGGTGTTGGCGTCGCAGCTTGTGTTCTCTCATTATTCTTCAAGCCGTTTCTCCATCAGTGCCTCAACAATCATGCCGGCGCTCATAGACAAACTATTGATCAACCCAGGGCTGCCTGGTTAGTTCAGCCTCGCCGCCTTCCCATTCCACAGCAATAGTGTTTCCATCTGACATTGCTCGCATGGTCTTTCGAATGCCATCGCAGGAGGCATCCGTCGGCTGGCCATTGATGGCCGTTACCCGTTGCCCGACTTTCAAACCAGCAGACTCGGCAGGCGATTCGTCCCATACCAGCGAGACTTTCGGCTGTTCCTCTTCGAAGCTCAAGCTGAATCCGTAGGACTGACGGGCGAAGGGGCCGTTGCGGTACTGGTCGAAATAAGCGGTTGCGTTGCTTGAATCAAGGGTGACCACGAAGTGATCAAAGACTGACGCACCAATCAGGCTGGGTGGAGAATCCCTCAGAATGGCGCCAACGTTCTTCAATTCAACATTGCCCAGCCTCATGATATCCAATTCCACGCGCAACTGGTCCTTCTCGGGTGCAAGCCCGCCTATAGACCCTCCAATAGAACCCGTGCCGGCCCTGGTGCGGGCGATGCCGCCACTACGTTCTGCACCCTCGAAGTCGGGAGGCGAAATCGCCATAAAGTCGGGTGAGCCTGTATCAAACAGGACTTTGCTCTTGGCCTTGCTGGTGAAGCGGACGTCCAGGATGGGCGCGTGCGGGTATCCAAAATCGTGCAGCCGCTGCTGTTTGGCCTTCTTGATGTGCTCAAGCTTCGTCAGCATCGTGCTACAGCGTACGGTGGACTCAGGCACGTCAATCTGCCACGCGCACAGCGGCAACATTTCGGAGCCGAGCACACCATCGAACAGGCATTTCGGCGGCTTGGGAAAGTCGGCCACGAAGATCGGCACTTTGTAGAAAGTCGTGCCACCCAGGGTGAGATCCGACTGCACGATTTCAGTATCAATAACTGCGCCGTGGGAATCCCTCCCTTTTATTCTATCAATCACCTCAAGCTTTAGTTCGGCGGCAAGGGCTGCGCTCATCATCGATGGCGATCCCGTATCGAACAGAAATTGCCTCGGTACCCCGCCCACTTCAACCTCAATAAGAAGCTGGTTTCCGAAAACCTTCATCGGAAGCTCCAAAAAGAGCTCCTTATCTTCCACATTGGGCCCTTCAGCAATCCACTTCGGTTGTTGACCCCCTGCCGAAATGGTCGACGATGTCAGAATAACGGCTAATACGGAAAACCCTTTGTGAAGTTTCATATCCAATATCCTTTGGCGAATAGGAATTATAAACACCCTATTCGTTAACTTGCGAATGCAGGCAGCAGAGACCAATTGTCTTCAACCGATGGCGGGCAAGAATCCGGGGATCAGACCGTTCGGATATTCGTGGTCCAAGTGCGGAGTTGACTCCAGGTGTAATGTCGGATTATGCTTGTAACAAGGGGATATTGTATTGCGGCTTAAATTTCATACATTTAAGGAGAAGGCAGATATGAGACACATCGTTCAAAAATCATGGCTTATTGCCGGCATCACTTCTATCCTGCTTGCATTCAGCGCACTTGCAGGCGCCGAATCACGCACCGACGGGGAATTTTTCACGCCTGGCGCAGCGACGTTTGTCGACATCCTGCCGCTCAATTCGGCGGCAATCGGCACGCCGGCATCCAGTTCGGGCCCGTCCGTGCTCGCTGCCGGATGCGAGGCTTGCTTCGGCTGCGAACACGGCGGGGTTCGGCAGCACCCCAAGCATCCGTGGATTTGCACCTGCTGCGAAATCGAGTACGTAATGGCTGAAAGTCTGTGCTCACACGGGACCGCGCGCGAAAGCAGCTAAGCCGCGAGCTCGGGGAAAACGCCGTTTGGCGCCCCGGATCACGGATCCGGGGCGCTCCTGACCAGGGCACTTGCCTGCCTCAACTTCTGCTGACCCGTCGTCCGGAAACACCCGGCCGGATCAACGATGATGTTTAAAACTCATTGCGCGGCATCGGGAACATGATTTGTGGTGTCGCAGTCATTCCCGGACCGATGAACGGCGGTACGCCGACAGTATGTCCCACGGCTGCATTGACTCGACCATCCGGATGGAAAGTCAAGAAATTCGCGATCGGAATATAACGCTCATTCGGGGAAATCTGCTGTAGACAGGTATTAAGCGCCCGGGTGGCATCAATGCTGCCATCCATGTCTGCGACATAGACATTGGCGGAAGTACCACCAAAAGCGTAATCCGGCATAATCTGCCCGGTTTCCTGGTCGAAATAGAAGCCCCACAGCGTGTACAAACCGCCGGGAATCGCATCGCGAACCTGCAGGTGATAGAACGGACGCTGATCCGGAAGACACATCAACTTCAGCGAGCCCGAAATCTGCAACCAATCGCCCACGGTCAAGCCACGGGTTTCGGCGCCGTTGCTCTTTCCGAACCAATCCGGGTTCTCCGACAATTGCGGCAACGAGTCCGTTTGTCCGTCGTGGGTGCGAATCTGGGGGTAGTCCGCATACGGAATGTTCTGATACGGCGTATCCTCCGCGTTGGGAATGCCGAAGAACGCGGAATAAACCACGGGATCGGCATACGACGCCAGCAAAGCATCCGGTGATGTAGTGCCGTCAACCGGCAAGGCCGGCCCGTCCGGATTGAACACACCGGCAACCCCCATATTGAAGAAACCGACGAATCTCAAATCGGCGGCCGGATCGCCGTATACCTTATTCCAGCCGGTAACCGGGACCCCCTCCAGCGTCAGCTTGACGTCACCCTGCGCATCGGCCGTGGCCGGACACACTGCAATGCAAACCACCACCGCCGCAAGAAATAGACCAGTAAGATTTTTCATGACTTGTGCTCCCTACTATGTTGAAAACACTGGACCCTGAACCCGGATACCGCCCCCATGACGAGCCGCTGCCAAAAGAACGTCGTAGAACAAATAGTCCAGCACCTGGGTAAAGCCTATATGCTTGGCAATATCAGGTCAACTGTTTTTTGAACATTTGTTCCTTGACCCCCGCACAGTAGGCCTGTTTGCTTGTGTCGAATGCCACGCCCGACCGCAGGCGCGATCGGGCGGGCCAGCTTTACAGGCGGGGCCTACGGGCAGAGGCCCGTGCTGCTGGTAGTGTCGAGAGTCAGGAGGGTGTCGGTTACGCTGCCTACACAGAAATTCACCGTGACACTGCCCTTGGCCGTGCTGCTGGTCGTAAGTACGGCCACGCCCTGGGCGTCGGTTGCTGCCGACTGCGTTTCATTCCATGTTCCGGAAAACTCCCCGGTCACGGTCGCATTGGCAACTGGCTCCCCAAGATTGTTCAGCAGCGTTACGGTTGCGGTCCCGAGCTTGGCCCCCTGGCCGACGTTTTGCGTCCCGGTCACGACCTCGCTGACGATCACCGAGGTCGCCTCGCCGCCACCGCCGCTGGTCACCGATACCGCCGCCGAATCAACGGCCGTGGCGCCGGTGTCGTCGGTCACGGTCAAGGTTACGGTGTAGTCGCCCGCCGCGGCGTATGTGTGGTTGGCGGTCGCGCCCGTCGCGCCGGCGCCGTCACCGAAGTCCCAGGCATAGCTGACGATGTTGCCGGTGCTGCCGCTGCCGTCAAAACTGCAATCGAGATCGGTGCAAGCGAATCCCAAACTTGCGGCGAGCGGACTGACACCGCTGTCATCAGCACCCAGAATCCCGATATTGTCGATCACATAGGTGTCGCCAGTGAACGCGTTCGGGTCGATCAGGAAAATGATGGAATTGACATCCGCATCGCCGGTTTCGCCGTCAATGCGATCGGATAGCCGGAACCGCAGGGTCTGCCAGCCGTTGGCGTGCTCGATAAAGGCTTCGTATGAGCTATGCCGGCCGGAAGGAAAATTGTCCGGGGTCGCGACCGTGCTGTTTTCCAGTTGCACCAGCACCTTCTTGCCGATCAGCGCGGGATCGGTGTTGTTGAAATCCATCACGAACGCCTTGTCGCCGATGACAAACGGGGCGGCATCCGGAATCGCCGCGGTATCGGCCGCGATCACGTCAAACAGGGAGGCGCTATTGCGCGTATACGTCAACTGACCGCCGGAGAAGTCGGCCGTGCCGTCAAAGAACGTATAGAACATGTTGCTGGTGCCATCGAAGTTGTCCAGTACTGTTTCCACACCGTGATCCGGCTCGACGAATACGGCGACTTCCAGTGGATGCGTGCCACAGCTATTGTCCACCGTGACCGCGACAATTCCCGAGCTTGCGCCGGTAAAATCCACCTGCGCAGTGGAAGTACCCTGGCCCGATAGCAGCGTCGCACCCGGCGGCAGACTCCACGCATAGGTGCTGTTCGAGCCGTTCTCGTCAATCACCGTGTAGCTGGCGACTTCGGTTGGCGCCACGATATTCGGACCGTCCATAGACGGTTGACCGCTGTCGTATACGCGCACGTAATCGACTTCCATATTCACGGGAAAAATCGAGTCGTCCACCGCTCCACCCAGCGTACCGCCGACGGCGACGTTGAGCAGAAAATGGTACTGGTAGTTCTCGAACGTCCAGAAACCGGGATCGGCCATGTCCGCGGGCGTTTTGACCGAATAGAGGATATCGTCCAGGTACCAGCGAATCTCGAACGGCGTCCATTCGATCGCGTAGATATGGAAGCCATCCGACCACTTGCCGGGCTGGGTCAGGATGTGATTTCCGGTAAACGAATTGTCCGGCCAGGGATCGCCGAAATGAATGGTGCCGAAGGCGAGCATCGAGGCTTTGCCGGTGGACTCCACGATGTCGATTTCACCACTGGTCGGCCAACCGACATCCGGGTCGGTCGGCAACATCCAGAAGGCGGGCCACAGTCCCTGGCCTTCCGGAAGCTTGATGCGTGCTTCAAAACGACCGTTGGTCCATTCGCCGCTGCCGGGCATGTTGGCGGTACGCATGCGCGCCGACGTATAAGCATTGGCCCGAACCCGCTCGCGTTTGGCCGTAATCTTCAGCACGCCGTTATCAACGGTGGCATTTTCGGCCCGGTAATACTGAAGTTCATTGTTGCCCCAGCCGCAGATACCTTCGGCGCAGCCGTCGCCGACCTGAAACTCCCAGTTGTTCAGATCCACCTGAGTGCCGTCGAATTCATCGCTCCAGACGAGATTCTGGCAGGACTGCGCCACGGCGGCGCCCGCGAACAGACCCAGGGCGATCAATGCAACAAGGCCCGTGCCTGATTTCAGTATGCAAAATTGCAATTGCTTCATGGTTGCTACCCCTACGTATGGTTGTTGGACCGCGGTTGCCCGGTCCTTGTGTGTGTATACACCGTGCATGACTGCCGGCCCGGGCCATCACGGCGACAGCCCCGGACGGGCAATGAGTCGCAAGTGGCGGACCGCCCCGGTCCAGCCGTGGGCCGGACCGAGTCCGCGGGCAATTGAATGTCAGCGCTGTCAATATAAACGACAAATTAGGCGGGCGCAAGTCACGGCTGATCGTCCCCCCGACCCACAAAATCCGGTTTCGGCAGAGCGTCGCGCCGAAATTCAGGCGAGCGCCGCCAGCAGCTACAACCCTTACTCCCTTTTCATTTCGGCCGCGTAGCCGGAATCTCGAAGAACACGACCAGCACCCGCCCCGCCCGCCACGGCTTCGTCATCCGAGCGAAGCATTGCGTGCGCGAGCGAATACCGGCGAAGTCGATCTTCATGACGGCACGGCCAGGCTTATCGTGTCCGCAGGTTGCAGAACTGAGCACAAATTGGCCAGATGTACGGCTTGTTGTCTTGTTAAACCCCAGGATCTTGCGATTAGAACCGCAGCCGTCATGAAACGCTTTCGGCCTTCTCGGCCTGTCGGTGCCCACGTTCACCCTTGAAGCCAAACTGTTACCAGTGATCGGTGTATTTATGGCCGCAGTTTCCGCAAAGTTCCGTGCCGTACTTCTGCTCAAATGCCGGGCACGGACAACCCGGTTTACTGCAGGAGCCGTAGCCCAGCCATTGCCGATGGCCAGAAACATTCTGAGGAGGTTCAAGGCATCTTCTTGATGTGGGTAGCCGGATGATCCCGCTGGGACCTTGTTCTGGGCTTAGCATCGATTATCTCCTCTATTGGATGTAGATTCGCTTTCTACCGCCATCAACCGTTTCCGGGCGGTTCACCGATCTGAACTTTCTCCGGCCGATGTTGCTGATTATATTGGGATGTTCATCACAATCTCATCCCTGAAACAAAGTACTTATTGCGATTCTAAGAATGTCCTGCCTTGCAAGTCGCATCCTGAAGTCGCCTATCGTGAAGCGATGTGGTCAATCAAGATCCACCCGAATCAACCCCACCCCCGAATCATCCCGATTCCTCTCATTTTCCCACTGCTCCATAAATCTGCTGACACTCAAGCCCCGCCCACTGTGTCGCAGCGCCTGGTGGCTTCGTTCCAGCACGAACAAAGCCCATAGCTGGATGGCCCGAGCGGTTTCCGGAAGTGCCTGGCTAGCTGCCAGCGCTTGATACCGCTGGCCGAGCCGGCGTTGCCGGTTTTCAGGGATGACGGGCACCACGGCGAGGGTTTCGCCCGCGTAGTCCCGGCTGAAGGCTTGTTGTCCGGGATTGCCGAGCCAGTCTTCCAGGAGCAAATGGGGTGCATGGGCCGGGTCGAGCCCGCGCAGGTGCTCCAGGAGCCCCGGCGCGGCGTCGTGTGCCAGGATGGCGAAGGCAGGTTTGGCACCTCTGGCATGTTCCAGATTGCGCCAGGTCGGCAGGTCAGCATCGCTCAATGACCACCGTTGTTTGGCCAGGGTGCTTAGCGATCGGCGCATTTGTTGTTTGTCCGGCCAAAGTGCGAGTTCATGTGTGCCTGTGTGGCGGGCGAACAGGCTGATGCGTATTGCGTGTTGGGGCAAGTGCGTGTCGTCCGGTGCGGCTTGTGCATCCGGTCCGCGCACGTCCAGCACAAGGAATACGGGCGCATCGGACGGGGGATCGGCTCGTAGGAGGCGGCGTTGATAGATGCCGCCGTTGTGGTTGACGTCGTCCAGCCAGGACTGGATCAGACTGTCCAGCGCATGGTCGGCGGGTGGCCCGGGCAGTTGGATCCGTATACGGATCGAATCCCGGTCCACGCCTGTCGGCAGGTCCTGATCGATGACGTTGAGGTATGCCAGCAGGGCTTCGATTTCGGTGTCGCTGAAGCGATAGCGCGGCATTCGTGGGTCGAGTTGCTGGCCGGCCGGGTCAACGCCTTTTCTTAATGCTTCGGCCAGCGTTCGGGGCGTGTATGGCGGGCGTTGGCGGTGCTGGCTGGTGCTGACGTTGTAGGGTTTGCTCAGGTCCGACCATCGGATGGAGGGTGCTTCGATACCGCCTTCGCGTTGCCCTTCGCCGCGTTCGCCGTGGCACTGCGCGCAGGTGAACAAGGGCAACGGTGCCGCTGTGCCATTGATTTCGACCACCATGGGATCGGCGGCAGGGTCGATGCGTTGCCCGTGTTGATACAGGGCGCGGCCTTGTTCGATACGGGTGGCATCGTCGGATCGGGCGGTGTCGACGTGAAAGAAAAGGACAAGCGCGAGAACGATGGATACGCGGAATGTTGGGTTACGCATTCATGATTGCCTGGATTTCTCGATCAGGTTCTGTTTTGCCACGGATTCACGCGGAATACGCGGATGAAAACCAAAGAGTGAACACAAAGCGCAGGCCGGCGCCATGTCGCCGGGCATATGGCCGAAAGCGCGTCTACGAGATATTTCCATTTACGACCAATCATCTGCCTTTATTCGTGTGCATCCGCGTGTATCCGCGAACGGTGCGTTTCGCTGCGCTCCACGCACCCTACACTATGATCCACTATTGGCGATTGGCTCGGCCACGTCGTCGATGGTTCGCACCAGTTCGGCCACGGGCGTGCTGCCTTCGACCCGTTGCCAGCGGTTGCGGTCGGCGTTGCCGATCAGGATCAGCGAGGTGTGGTCTTCTATGTCGGGGCTGAACGCCTTGAATGCCTTGACCACGGCATCAATGGCCTGCTTGTCGCCGGTCAGTTGCGTCCAGCCCGGTCCGCTGCCATAGCGATCGGCCCAGGCGGCCAGCACTTCGGGGCGATCGTGGACCGGATCGACGGTGATCGAGATGAGTTGCACGCTGTCGCCGGCGCGCGCGCCCAGCGCTTCGCGCAGCAGGCCAAACTGATAGCCCAGCAACGGGCAGACCATGCCGCAACGGGTGAAGATGAACTGGATGGCGACGGTCCGGTTATCCAGCCATTGGTCATTGATGACGACGGGCTGGCCGTTCTGATCGAGGAGTTGTATCGCGGGCAGTTCCAGGTGCTTGCGGTCGGCGACGGCGGGGTTGAGACAGCAGTACAGAGTCAGAACGAGTGCGAGTATTGCGACTTGCGTATACCCGGAAAGATTTTGTAGCCGGGGTAAGTTTGGGCGCCGCCCCCAGGGATCGGCGCGGGTCGACAACTTTGTCCCGGGTGCCCCCGGATCACGTCCGGGGTTACCCGGGCTACGTTTGTTCGCGATTTCGGTTTTGCGCACGACAGGCCTACTCCGCCGCCAGTACCAGCGCCGGACGATCGGGTTCGTCCAGACCGGGCAACGGCGCTTCGATGTGAATCTGATAGTGCCCCGGCAATGGCGGTTTAATGTGTAGTGCAAACCGGCCGGCCGCATCGCTGCGCACTTCGACCCGCTGCCGCCATTGGCCGGAACTCATGGCCACCAGCACATTGATGGGCGTATCGGCCAGATGTGCGGCCCCGGTTGTGGTTTCGGGCCGCAGTTGCAGGTTGACCCGATGCGCCCGGCCCACCTTCAGGCGCGAAGGCGGATCGATGGCCTGCACGGTCCAATCCCGCTCGGCCACCACCGGTGCGGCCGGATCGGGTGCGATGTCGAGGGTGAAGCAATGCAGGATGCGCGGGTTGTCGAGCAGAAACACCACATCGTGCACGCCGTGGGTATCGAGCCGGGCCACGGTTTCATAGCGGCCCGGCCGGCGCTGCTCGCGCAGGCTGCGATCGACGGCCAGCACCGCACGCGGTGCGTGGCCGTAATTGTTGAAGTTTCCCATCGGCGCGGCCATGCCTTCCTTGTAGAAGTACACGGCCTGGTCGCCGGGGTTGGCGATCAGTACCGCGCTGGCGCCGGGCGCCTTGACGATGCCGTTGGCCGGCGTATATGGGGCGTGGCCATGGAATGCGCTGTCGCCGCCGGGCGTGTCGACCACGGCAATCGGCGCGCCTTCGCGGCCCAGGTCCGGGTCGTCCAACGCCACCATATAGAGAATCTCGCTGCCGCCGTGGCGGATGTAGGCGATGTCGTTGCTGAAGCTGATCTGTTCCGGTTGCGGGCCGATGCCACCGTGCTGGATCAGACGCTGGCTGGCCGGGTCGAGCAGGCTGACTTGCCGGGTGCGTTGGTTGAGGACAAATCCCCATCGGCCGTCGGGCGAAAAACGCAGGGTGGTGATCCCCGGCTCGGCCTCGATGCGCGTGAGACGCGGCCGCGTTTCGCTCAGCGCGCGGCGCGGCAACACTGCAATCCCGCCTTCGCCGGCGTGCGCGATGTAGAGCGCATCGCCAGGTTCCGACCAGGCCAGCGACACCGGCTGCTCGCCGGTCTCGATCGTGTGGGTCCGGGTCAGCGTATGGCTGTCGATGACGCTCACCGCGCCGTTGCCGTAGCGACTGATAAAGACATGGCGGCTGTCGGGACTGAAGCTGATTTCGGCGCGCCGCGCGTTGTCGCCGGCGGTTTCGATTTCGGCTGCATCGTCGGCCAGCGCAATGGTGGTCACCCAGCGCCACGGCTCGGTTTCGAACACCGCCACGCCCTCGGCCACCGCCAGCCACAGATAATGACCGTCGGGCTGAAGGGCCAGCCGGCCCGGGGCGTGCCAGGCGCGGCCGGCGTCGGCGCCGCTCAAGGTCTTGACCTGCCAGTCGGCCGTATTGAGCCGCGCCAGTTGATTGCTGTCGGGCAGGCTGATGAACACGTGCTCGTCGCCCCGGCCCTTGACCCAATCGTATCCCGGCGACGGCAGCGGCACCATGCTGCGCAGCCGGGAGCCGCCGAAGCCGAACAGCGGATCGACCACCGACACACTGGCAGCGTCGTTCAGTGCCAGCACGTAGTAGGTGTTCAGATCCAGCTCGGCCCTGGAAAACAGGCTGCCGCCGAGAAACGTCCGGGCCTTTTGCCGGCACAACTCGGCCGTGGGCTGTTCGTCGTCGAAGCGCGGATGGATCCAGGCCGCCGGGTAGGCACCGGCGATGGGCCGGCCGCGCGTGTCGCGCAGATCGAAATGCAGGCGAAAATCGCTGCCGGCCCGGGCCCGCTCAAGGGCGGCGCCGGCCGGGCTGGTGGTGGAGAAATCCACCCCCACGCCTTCGTGGCTGATCGATTCCCGCACCTGCCCGCTGGCCGCAGCCGACGCGCAGGCCAGAACCATGCCCAGCAAGCAGGCAGTCAAACGTTTTCCGTCCATCAGCGGCTCACCTGCCGGTTCGGGGCTACCACGGTAATGGTGCCGAGCCTGGCGTGCGGACCGACCGGATAGTAATAGAAGTCGTAGTCGCCCGGAATGCGATCGACACCGCCCGCGCTGGGCAGCACCAGGTTGTAGCTTTCGGTGGGCGTGACAAACTGGGTGCCCAGCCATTGCGACCAGGGGTTGTCGCCGATGCTTCGCGACTGCTCGACGTAGGGGATTTCCTGCCAGCCGTGCCCTTCGATGGTGATGAGATTGACATTGTCGCTTGCCGTCCCGGCCCCACCAGGGTTGTCGCCCGGATTCAGCACCCGCAACCGGACCTCGGTACCGGCCATGGCGGTGGCGCCGCCGGCGGTCTGGTTGAGCACCACAATCTCGGTAAACAGCGGCTGGCCGGATGCATCCTTGATGGTTGCGCTCAGGCTGTGCGCGTCTTGGTCGCTCCAGGTGCTGCCCTCCGGCTCAATGATCAGCGCACCGACCAGATTGTACGAAGCCTGCAACAGCGGGCCGGCGGGCAACAGGTTGACGCCGCCGAATTCCACCGGGGCAAGCTTGCGATTACCGTTTTCGTCCAGCGCGATTTCCCCGGCGTACCAGACATACTCGCCGCTGGCGCCGGGTGCGACGGTCTGGAGCCCGGCGGCTCCACCTTCGGCGACACCGTTCAAGCCGATGTTCAGACCGGCCGAACGCAGACTGTCGTAACTCAGCAGCATGGCGTGCAATCCGCCGTTAGCCGAAGTGATATACGGCTGCACCGTGTCGTCGGACGCGCTGGCGCTCTTGTTGCTGTTATTACTGCCCCAGTTGGTGCCGAGACTGGCCACGTCGCCGTCGCTCAGCGTGTTGTTCAGGGTTACGCGAATCCAATCGCCGGCGTTGGCGCGCAGCACCAGCGGCTGGCCTTCGCTCTGGCCGGCAGCCAGATATTGCAGCGACTTGCCATCGCTGCTCAGGCTGAGCGTGACTTGGTAGTCGCGCACCGTGGCGTCATCGGGGATGGCATAGAAGTCATCGACCGCCCGACCCGTCGGATAATTGGGCGGATTGTTGGGCAGTGCGACCAGATCGGCCATTTCCTCGTTATAGGCACGCATGATGCCCCAGGCGCCCTTGGTCTGGCCCTGGGTTGAAGCCGATGGCGCATACAGGTAGTCGACCGAGCCCTGTTCGCCGTCGAAAGCCGGCGGCACGCTAAAGATGGCCTCGAAGTGCTCCGAGATGCCCATGCCCTGGGTGTTGCGGAAACCCGAATCCGCGAAGCTGGGTTCGGCGTGCCAGCGGTGGCCCTGGGTGCGGAACGAGTGCGGTGAATCGACCGCGCCGACGACCACGCGCATTTCCACCTTGTCGCCGGCGTAGGTGCGCAGCAACGGGGTGTAGGGATCGGCGGCCTGCACCCCGTGTTCGCCTTCGGGCACCAGCGGCGTTTTCGGATAGCGGAAGCCGTCGGGGTTTTCGCCGATCGGACCGCCCGGCGTCGGCTGTCGATTCAGCCGCGAATTGTCACGCTCGATGCTGCTGTAGACAAATGCTTCATCGGTGGCCATTGCGCCGTTGTTCTCGCCCTGCAGTCGCTCATCCAGCGGCTCGTTGCGGTAGTTGACCAGCCAGCCGCCGATGTTGCCGCCACCGCCCGGGTCGGAAACCAGTTGCGGATACGGTGCATCCCCGGCAGTGGTCCGAGCCGCGGCGGGCGGCCAGATGGCCTGAGCGGTGTCGGCCCAGGACGCTTCCATGGTCTGGTTGGTGACCGCCACGGTATCGCTGTCGAGTTTGACGCCGAAGACATCGACATCGTTGCGGGTGACGCTCCACTGGCTGCCGGCATCGATGACGGCCACCGTGACGTTATCGCCCAGCACCGCGCCCTGGGCGGTGAATGCATCGCTCAAGCCCTGCGGCACCTTGCCTTCGTCCAGCGACTGCTGGTAATCGTCATTGGGGGTGGTAAACCAGTTGCCCGCCGGCACCCGTGGCTGGCTGATGCTGTCGCGCTGGTAGGCCAGTTGCAGATCGGCGGTGGCAAACGCGAATTCGCGATAGCTTTCCAGCGAATGGTAGGTTTCGATCACCGCCTGCCAACTGGTGGGGCCGCCGTCGTCGCGATCGACGCAGGTGCCGGGCTCGGTGCCAAAATCAGGCATCGGACAGCCGGTAACGGCATCTTTCCAGATCGAGCCTGCCGGTTCAACCAGCATTGCACCATACAGCCCCACCTGCTGATGGGTTGAAGGACCGAAGTGGTCGTGGGTGAACACAGTGCGCAGCGTGCGGTCCTCGCCCAGATGGTTGAGCAACGGGTCGGTGTCGAAGCGCTGAACGGTGGTTTGCGCACCGTTCCAGTCCTGGCCGGCCGGCGGCGTGCCAAGTCGATCGCCGTAATCCTCGCGATACGGCGTGATCCTGAGTTTGGTCTGGCGCTTGCCGCGGAACTGCGTTTCCGGATCGAAGTGGTACATCCCGCCGACGGCATTGACCGAGTTGATGCGGTCGCGCACCTCGTCCGGGCTGAATGTGCCGTCTTCGTAGTTGAAGCCGTTGCCGGCGCCGTCGGACGAAGTCACATCGAATTTCACCAGGTGAATGTGCTGGCCCAGGATATCGGTGGGCGTGCGCACCTGGAAATCGTCCAGTTCGTAATACTTGGGCACCAGGTTGGTATGCCAGAACTCCACCGTTTCGCCGGTGTTGGCGCGGAAGAAGAACGGCTCGGGCGGACGCTCGCCGGCGACTGTGTCCTTGACATCGTCGAGCAGCGTGATGAAGCGCTGCTGCGGGTAATGCCAGCCTTCCTTGTTGAACACCACATCCTGCTGAATCACCGCGGCCTTGTAGCGCCGCAGGTTGAAGGTGGAGTTGCCGTCGTCGTCGACTTCGGGCGCGGCATACGGCGCGCCGGGGGCGGGCGGCAGGCCGTTGAGGATGAAGTTGCCGGGCCGGCCGTCGGGCTGGTAGGTGCCATGGCTGCGGGTCGCGTGGGCCGCCATCGCGGCCTGTTCGGCCGCGGTGCCCTGCTCGGGCAGTTCCATCGCCACCAGGTTGCCGTCGATGAAGTTGCCGTCCTCGTCGTAGATGCTGAAATCCTTGGTGAAATCCCAGCGGGTGTGGAATTCGCGCAGCACCTTGCCGCCCAGCACCAGGTGGCGTGGCAGGCCGCCGTCGAGGTACTGGCGCTCGCCGGCCTTGCGGAACGGCACCTCGCCGTCTTCAGCAAACAGCATCGGCTGACCTTCGGCGGTTTCCTTCCAGGCAAAGTCCATCGGCGGATGCGGTGCGCGATGACCGGCCTTGCCGGGGATAAAGAACGGATATCCCGGGTTCTCGTAGACCGGCTTGCCGTCGGCGCCTTCGCCCACCGACGGCACGTGGACGCGGCGGCCATTGTCGACCAGTTCCACCGGACCGGGCAGTGGCGCCATGCCCAGCGAGGGCATGGGCACCAGTGCCGGAATCGGCGAGCCCATCACCAGTTCGCCGTCGGGCAGTGCACGCGCGCCTTGAACCGGCCGGCCATGGGCATCCAGTTCGGTGCCGCTTTCGAACACATCGTGCACACGCCACAGCCCCCACATGCCCTGGGCAAAGTGCGGGTAAATGTGGCAATGGAAGATCGAATCGCCGACGGTCTGGTTGCGATTGCCGCTGCCGTTGTAGGTCATCTCCAGGGTGTAGGTGCTGCCCGGGGCAATCATCTGGCTGTCGAGATAATGGCCGTCGTCGCTGTTGGGCGAATGCAGCCACTGATGCGCATGCTGGTGATGCACATGCGGTGCGACCGAGCCGGCGTTGAGCACGCGGAATTTGACATGGTCGCGCATATAGCTGTGATAGACGTTCGACGGGTCGTCGGGGTACAGCGCCTTTGTGGCGCGCTTGCCGTCCTTGTTGTTGGCCGTGATATCGGTCAGCAGCGCCGGGTCGCCGACGGCCCAGGAGCTGAGGAAGAATTCCTCGAACAACAGGTCGACTTCATCGCCGTTGATGCCCATCGGCCCGACGTTGGTGCGGTTGGCGTAGATCTCCGGGCCGATGCCGGCGATACCGTAATTGACGGCAAAGTCGTCCTTGCCGGCGGCATAGGTGTTGACCAGCGGCCCGGCGCTGAAGGCCTCGAAGGCCTGGGTGGTGTTGGGCGAGATATGGTAGTGGATGGTGAACTCGCGGTAGGGCTGGCGACGGTCCGGCGTGGCCGGATTCTCGCGGAAACTGGGGCTGTCGAGGTAATACGGGAAACGCCCGGCCTGCGGCCCGGTAATAATCGCGGTCAGATCGCTATGGCGCAATCGATAGCGGTCGCCGCCGGCTTCCCGGCTGAGCATGTTGAGCACCGGCGAACCGGCGCGCGGATGATTTTCCGGATACATGGCCTGGTAGTTGACCACCGGGTGGCCGTTGAGCGTCTGCAGGCGGCCATCATCGGTAATGCGCACCTCCGAAATCCGGCTGGTGGCTTCGCTGGGCAGCGTCGGCAGGCTCATCAGCCACACCGTGTCGGCGCCGCCGCCGGGGCACACCGTGCGATTGCCGCGAACCACCGCTTTTCGCCGCAGGGTGTGGCTGGCCGGCAGACCGGTCTGTTCCGACGTCAGATCCGTGCGACAGATGCGGTTGCTGTCGGACGACCAGTAGCGGCGCATGAAATCCGGCGATACGCGATAGCTTGCCAGGGCCAGGTCGTCGCGGGTGACCTGGCTGCGATACCATTCGGCTTCTTCGGGCTGAACATTCAAGGCACCGAACAGATAGAAATCGTTCTGACTGAACGGGATGTTGGTGGCGTTGGGCGAGTAGATCATGAACACGCCTTCATGGCTGGCGGTAAAGCGATAGCTGTGACGCTCGCCGGGCGCGATGCGCGTGGCATTGTCGTCGCTGTCCCAGTCCACGCCCATCACCTGAAAGCCTGCGCAACTCAAGAAATACGGGGTGTTGGGCGTGCCCGAAGGGGGCGTGCCGTTGCAGTCCGGCTTGTCTTTTACGGCCGGCAGCAGGTTGTGCAGGTTGACCACGATCGAATCGCCGACATTGGCGCGCAGCACCAGCGGCCGCGGTCGCTTGTAACTGCGCAGGCGAACATTGCCGGGCTGCAGTGCGGCTTCGTCCATGCGCACATCGGCATCCTGGCCGTTGTCGCCGTAGGCATGGTCGCCGGGTACGACATCGTTGCGCAAGACGTAAATCTGCGCGTTGGTCAGTTGCGCCCCAAGGCGATTGTTCGGCACCAGTTGTTCCATCACCACCAGATCGACCTCGATGGTGCGACCAGTGACCCCTTTGGCCGTGGTGGCCGCAGTCTGTGCGGCAGCCGACGCGCTCAAGCCGCACAGCAGGCCGGCGAGGGTCAGCAACAGCATGCTGAACTGTCGATTGTTGATGTTCATGGTCTGTTCTCCCTGCTGATAATGAAAGATGCCGGTGCAAGCGGCTGAATGGCGGGTTCAATACGGCGTTGCCAGAACGGGTGATGGCCGAAGCGTCTTTCCAGGCCGTAATAGGCGCTGCGCGTTTGCTGGTAATGGCTGAATTCGGCTCGAATCAATGCCTGATATTTGCGCAAGCCGGGGTGCAATTCCGGCCGACGACCGGGCCGTGGATTGTTCAACACATCGCCAAATACATCGCCAACGGCATAGGCCGCCAGCAGACCGTTGCGCAATGCCTTGAACAGCCCCAGCGACGATAGCGGATCGAAACAGCAGGCCGCATCGGCCACCGCCAGCCAGCGCCGGCCGACACATTTGTCCAGGCTTTGGCTGTGGGCGGCGGCGACCTGAATCGCCGGTTCGTCGGCTGTATCGGCCACACGCCGTCGGGTCCGATCGCTGGCGGCCAGCCGAGCGCGCCATGACCGGACCCGGTTGAACCGGCCACGGCGGCCGATATCGCTGTCGCTCATCAACGCGACGATGATCCGGCCATCGGGCAACGGTGCCGAATACCACCAGCCCGCTTCCACCGCCTCCACCCAGGTGGCGGTGTCTATCGATGCTGTTGCCGGCAGATAAGCGTAGTACGCCACCAGCCGGTCATGCGCCCGGCGTTTGGCACCGAGCTGGCGGGCCAGCACGGCGGATCGACCGCTGGCGTCGATCAGGAATCCGGCGCGAATCGTTTGCCTGTCGTTGTCAGGCAACCGGATCCGCCAGTGCCCGCCGGCGCCTTCGTGGTAGACCGGCGGCGACGACAACGTATAAGGCGCCAGATCATCAACCCCGCGTTCGCGCGCCTCTTCAAACAGCCAGCGGTCGAAGCGCCTGCGGTCGAGATGCCAGCCCTGGCCCAGGGCCTGAAACAGATAGTCGTTGCCTTGCGCTGCACTACTGCCCCAGCAACAGCGCGTGCCGTGGGCCGGACGAAAACCCTGTTGCTGGAAACCGGACCACAGATCCAGTTGCCGCAGCAGCCCCACGCTGGCCGGCGGCAGGGTTTCTCCGATATGCAGCGGCCGGCCGGCCGTTGCCTGTTTTTCGATGATCCCGACGCGCAACGACGGCCGGTGCCGGCGCAAGGCAATCGCGGCGGCGCAACCGGCCGGGCCGCCGCCAATGATGACGACGTCATAATCGCCGTCGACGTTCATCGCAATCCCGGCCCGGGGTTCATCTCAAGCATCCTGCTTGACCGCGATCCACTGCGCCACCACGCCGGCGGGCGCGGTGGATTTGCCGTTCGGCCCGGTGGGGTGCGGAATGGCGCGCACGATGGTGCCAACGATGGCCGGACGCTGATCAATGCCGTTCGGCCAGCGCGGCACGTAATAGCCGTGATAGTCGTAGATCCACTCGGCGCCGCCAACAATACCCTTGCCCTGGAAGTTGAACGTGAACGGACTACCGTACTCGATCGAGCCGCTCAGCTTCAGTTCCCAGCCCGGGCCGTAGATCAGGCCGTTGAATTCCTGCATCGGCGCCGCATCAATGCGGATGTTGCCGCGTCCGAATTCGAGGCTGTCGAAGTCGGCATCGAGATCGGGATTGCTCAAGAAACTGCGATAGGTCCAAACGCCGACCAGGACGGCCGGCACGCCGGCTTGTGCATCAGACATGTTTTTTTCTCCGGTTGCTCTGACCCAGTTGACGCTGGCCGGGCGGGATGGGGGCGCCTAGCGCCTTGTCGTTGCGCTCGGTCTGGAAATAGCCGCTGCTGGCGTCGTCACCCGAGCCGACGGTCTGGTATTTGATGAAGCCGAGGTTGTTCCACTCGCTAACCATCTGCAGGTCGCCAGCGTTGTTGTCGCTGAGCCCGGAAGACCAGTACACCTGTGCGCCGGCCGGATCGGCCAGTTGCACCACCATCGGCCGGTGGGCCGGCCACCAGGGGATGTCGTAGGCCACCGTTTGCGGCGCCGGGTCGCCGGTGCTGTCGAGCTCGATGTTGTTCCAGTCCTCGAACGTGATGTTGATGTTCTGTGTGGTGCATTCATGAAAATCGGCCTGCCACGGGATGCCGATGTACTTGGTCAGATCGCCGGGTTCCAGCCCGGCGTCCAGGTTCGCCGCCGGACTGCCGTCGATGTCGGCGATCGGTTTGGGCAGGCTTAGCGCACCGGCCTGGTAGATCGCATGATGGATGCGCCAGGGCGCGCTGTAGATGGCCGGGTTGATGATGATCCAGCCCAGTTCGCCGCCGGGACAGAAGGCGCCGCCGAGCAGATTCGCCAACACGCCGCGGTCGATGCCCTCGCCGCTGGTGGGCGGTTCGGCCCAGGGGTTTTTACAGTCGGCATCGTCCTGGTCCCATTCTTCGCATTCATTGACGAACTTTCCGTCGGCCCATTGCTTGAGCAGGAACAACTGGGTATCGGTCAGCCGGAAGAACTTTTCCGGCGCGGTGTTGCTGATGGGGTTGTTGCCCGACAGCATCGGCATCAGTCGCGGCCGATAGTTCGGGTCGCGCTCGCTGATCGCGCCGCTGCGGTAGAGATTTTCCTGACCCGGAGCGCGCAGGATCTTGTTGATGAACTGCCTATGCTGGTAGTTCGGGTCTTCCCCCTTCATCGGCGGTTGCGACAGCGCCTTTTGGTCCAGGTTGCCGCCGGTGCCGGTGTTGTGCGGGTCGCTGCCTTCGAACAGGTCAAAATCGAATACGTATTTATACGTGTCGGGACGCTTCAGGATGGGCCAGATTTCGGCGTAGTACTTGGGATAATAATCGGCGTTGTATCGGGCATCGTTGCGCCAGATACGCCATTGCTCTTCGCTTTGCGGCCGGTTGCCGGTGCTGGTGTACGGCGGCACGCCAAACAGTGCCGGTTGATAGGCAAACCGGCGCACATTGATATCGTAGAGCGCTTCGTCCAGCGTCACCATATCGGGCAATTCGGGCACGAAGCGCGGATAGCCCACCACCACCCAGGCCGGGACCTGTACCGTCATGTTGGCGGTTTTTATTTGGGTCTGCGGCTTGCCGTTTGCGTCGGTGAACTTGAACTCGTATTCATAGACGATGCGGGCGGTGACCGGGCCGTCGCTGATGTCGTCGAACCAGCCGTCGTTGTTGGCGAAATCGCTGATCACCGGCACCCCGGTGGCGCCTGAATGGCCATGACCGCCCAGCACGATCAGGCGCTGATAGTCATCCTGCTTGTTGACTTTCAGTGCGCCCAGCGTGGTAACGGGATTGGGTGCGATATCGGCAGGGGGAAAAGTCTGCGGATAGCCGGGGTTGGCCCCCTGGGCGAACTGCGCCTGCGGGCGAGCCAGCGATACGCTTTGCGGGCCCGGATCGATGATCAGTTGGCGGCGCTGATCGGGCTGTGTCACCGTGGGGTTGCGCAACGGATGCATCGCGCTGTAACCATGCCGACCGTCGGTTTCCTGGAACTCGTACCAGGAGGCTTTCTTGTTGGCCAGGTGTACCTGCCAGAGGATGTCGGTGACCGTACCGGGCACCCGCTGGCGACCGGTGACGTTGCTTTCCAGGGTAAACGTAAAACTGTCGCCGATCTTGATTTCACGGCCGTCGCGGTCGTTTGCACCTTCGTAGGCAAACACGCGAAAGCGTGCGGCCTGGCGTTTGACTTTACTCAGATCGCCATCTTCCTTGAAGCTTGATACCCGCACCGGCCGGCCCTGATCGTCGACGGTTTCACGGCCCTGCTCGTCGCATTCGACGGGCAGCGCGCCGGGCTGTTCGGGCGCGAGATAGAACTGGTCGCTGTTGCCCAGGCGGGCAATGCCGATTGCGGGATGAATCTTGAAAGTGGTCATCGGATTAATCCATGAAGTTCAGTGAGACGCCATCGATAAACAGCGCGTCGTCCACGGGCTTGCCGTCCAGCCCCAGTACCACCAGGTGCACGCTGAGATCATCGGCGCCCTGGGCGCACAGCGCCCGCACGCAGTCGCTGGCGTCGAGCCGGAAGTTGCGCGGCTCATGGTGGTGCAGCGGTCTAAGGTCGTTATCGCGGCTGCGCGGCAGCGGCAGCGCGCAATGCCGTGGGCCGCCGTAGCATGAGCCGTGGAAGGTGCTGACCTCACCGACGAAATGCGGGTTTTCCTGCACCGGCGTGCTCGCATCGGCCTCGGGTGAATTGAGGAAGACGCGGATATGGCAGTTGGGGATATTGGCCCGGCGTACGCGATGCAGGCGCACTTCGGCCCTGCGGTGAGTATCGAGCACCTGGCGTTTCACACCGGCCCCGGCACCCTTGAAGCGGCTGATGCCGACACCCTGGGTGGTCGGATAGTGATACGAGTCGCGCATGTATTCGTAGCCGAGCTTGCGGGTGCTCAGCGCATCGCCCACGGTGAGCGACCAGGGCGGTTGGCTGCCGTCCAGGTCGCCGGGTTGCTGGCCGGGGTGCAGCTCCTGCCAACGCGCCCAGATGCGATCGACATTGGAGTGATGGGCCCAGAAGATCGGGTCGTAGGCGGTCACCCGGTTGTCGGTCATCCAGCCGAAGGCCGGGTTTTCGAAGTTCTGCGGATCGGGCGATGCGATGCCCAGCTTTTTGGCGTCGTTGAAGAACGGATTCACGCCGCCGGCAAAGTTGTGCATGCCGTTGTGCATTTGCTCCAGGGCGCCGAAGTGATGGTCTTCGGACGGTCCGCCGCCGAAGTCGTGCCAGTTGGGAATGGCCAGCAATTGATCGACATTGGCCGGTTTCGGGTAGTGCGTGGGCGCACCCAGGGAACCCGGCCAGCGGTTCGGGAACCATAGCGGATTCAGCCGGCGACACTGATTGTAAACAGCGCGGGTGGCATCGGACCAGATGGCCTGACCGGTTTGCGGATCCTTCGCCAGGGTATAGGGCACACCGGCGGCCTTGAGCAGGCGCAGGCCGGAGTTGAATTTTTCTCCGGATCGGGCGATTTTCCGCAGACCGGTGAGCTGTTTCTTGCTGTACAGGCCGGTGTCTTGCAGTTGTGCCACCGCGGCCTCGGTCAGCCAGCAGCGGTAGGCCTCCGGAATCACGCCAAGATCGGGCTGTTCGGTCTGGTAGGTGTCGCGATTGACATCGGCATAATCGGTCCACGACCAGTAAGGCAAGGTGATCAGCGGGTCGTAGTCCTGCAGCGTCTGTTCAAAGAAATACAGGTACAGCCGGTGCCACGGCAGGAACTGTTCCCAACCATGCTGGCAGGAATTGGTGTGTATGCGCGCCCAGAAATCGAAGCTGCGTTCGTCCAGCCAATAACCGTTGTACTGGTACATGCAGGCCAGTGCTTCGCGCAGGCGACCCAGTTCTTCGGCGTTCAGACTGCTGACTTCCTTGCGCACATGCAGCCCGCCGCGCTGGTCCATTTCATCGTTGGTGCAGCGACCGCTGACCTGATGTGCCATGTCGCCACAGGCCAATGCCCGAATATCGTCCTGACCGGCGCGCACCTGGCCGGCAATTAGTGCGTTACCGGCCGGCGCGTTACCGCGCGGCCCATCGGTGCTGTCCTTGTCCGGCTCATCGTCGGCCGGGCAACCGGCGTCGATCCATTGCGCGATGAATGTGATTTCCGATTCGGTGACCTCGCGCGCAGCGCTCCAGAGCAGGCGCGGGAAGATCGTGCCGTCGAACGGCGACTGCCCGCGCAACCCGATGATGATGCCCGAACGATCACTGCGTGAAGTGTCGCCGGACCGGTGACCGGAGTGGCCGTCATCGCCAGTGGGCCAGCAGTCGGGTTGGCTGGCAGGAAGCGTGGGCTCGATATCGACCGCATCCACCGCCGGGCCCTGGCCCAGCCCGGCGGAGCTGCCGGCCATGGCATTCGGGTTTTTATCGTCCGCGTTTTTACCGTCGGCCTGGCCGCCACAGCAGGAACCGCCGACCTGCTCGTCGCTCGATTCAAGCTTTGCATTACCGTCGCCGTGGTTGGCCGGCGCAATCATCCACTGGCCGTACAACCGGGCGGATTTAAAGGTTTCAATATCCTGCCAGAACGCCCGATACCCCTGATAGTCGGGCACATGATCGCCCTGGGCGTCATTGAGGATCTGCCGCACCCGGTCGAATCGTGAAGCTGGTTTTTTGGACGCTGCCATGATTCACCCCCTGCATTTAATGTATACAGTTCCGAATGCGTAGGCAATACCACACCGGGGACAAAATGCCGCCCACTACACCCGGCTATTGCATAAATTCCCGGGGACGGTTACTTCATGAATCGTAAACCATGTACGGGAGAGGACAGAATAATTTTGCTGGATTTCCACCGGGAACAGGACGGAAGACCGAAAAGCAGGACGCGAAGAGCACGAAAAAGGCACGAAGGTCACGAAGAAATGCTGCTGATATCGCGGCCTGGAGACCGTTTCTAGACCGCATTATTCAACCATCGCGGGTCAGCGGCGTTGCTTGCGCACGGAAGACGCGGCCGTTGTATCCTCACGGTTCGGGCCTGAACCCGCCAAACCAAACCCAGAGACATTGATGAGAAAATCGAACTGCAGCGCGCTTGTGTTGACGGCCGCCCTTGGATTCGGCAACGCCTGCGGACAAACGCAGGAGGATATGGCCGCGCGCGAAGCCCTGGACGCCTGCCGGGTGCTCGAGGATCGGCTCAAGCGCCTAGCCTGCTACGACGATATTCCCGGGGCCAATGTTACCGGCGGGCACGCTGACGCATCGGCGCTGGTACCCACCGAAGCCGGGACGGAAACAACCCCCACCGAGCCACCGACGCGACGCTCGCGCATGATGCGCGAGTGGGAACTGGACGATGCAACGCACGGCGGCCTGTTGCGGGTTCGCAACTACCGTCCATCCTACGTGTTGCCGGCCCGATTCACCACAAACAGAAACGAGCTTCCGTCGTCCCCGGCGCCCGGTAGAACCGTGACGGAGCCCGCAAACCTCGACCGTGTGGAAGCCAAGTTGCAGTTCAGCTTCAAGACCAAGGTGGTCGACGACCCCTTGTGGAACAACGGCGACATCTGGTTCGGCTATACCCAGCAATCGAGCTGGCAGGCATACAACAGCGGTGAATCAGCACCGTTCCGCGAAAACAGTTTCGAGCCGGAGGTTTTTTCGACGTGGAAAACCGGGATCGATCTTCCCGGCATGCGTTGGCAATTCGTCGGGCTGGGTTTCGTGCATCAGTCCAATGGCCGCAGTCAGCCGCGATCACGTAGCTGGAACCGGATCTACGCCAATTTCGGCTTCGAACGCGGCGACTGGCAACTGTTCATCCGGCCGTGGTTGCGGGTCGAGGTCGACAGCGACGACGACAATCCCGATATCGAGGATTTCCTGGGTCACGGCGATGTCCGGTTGAAGTGGAGCCGGAACAAGCATGACCTGGGACTGCTGGCCCGATGGGTGCCTGGCGAGAATCGCGGCGCACTGCAGTTCGACTGGCATTATCCGCTGGTCGGCGATCTCAAGGCCTACCTGCAATTGTTCACCGGCTACGGCGAGACGCTGATCGACTACAACCACCGCCAGACCACGATCGGGATTGGCGTATCGCTGGTGCAATAGCGACCGCCGGCCTGATCACAAGGATTCGCCCCGATGCCGCACGACCAGCCTGTAGTCGAAGTCCAATGCCGGGACAATCATCGCTTCGAACTGATCGACATCGCGCCTGAATATCCCGAGCGCAATATGTTGCTTTTGCCCGGCATGGGCATCAGCGCCCGTCATTACATCGGGTTTGCACAACAGCTGGCCCGGGCCGGCACCCGTGTGTTCATCCACGAGTGGCGCGGCAACGGCTCGTCCAGCCTGCGCGCCGGCAACGGCCGCGACTGGGGTTACCGTGCACTGATCGAGAGCGACCTGGACGCCGCGATCGACACCATTGCACAACTGCACCGCCGACCAATCTGGCTTGCCGGTCATAGTCTGGGCGCGCAACTGGCCTGCCTGGCGGCCGCGCGCCGACCGGAAAATGCCGCAGGTCTGGTGCTCGTGGCCGGCGGGTCGCCTTATGCGCGCATATTCCCGTGGCCGATGCGCCTGGTGCTTGCGATCGTGCTGCGTGCATTCCCGCTGCTTTCGGGTTGGGTCGGACATTTCCCGGGCAAGCGGCTGGGCTTTGCCGGCACCGAAGCGCATGGGGTGATGGCGGACTGGTCGCGCACCGCCAGAACCGGTCGCTATGATCTGGCCACACTGGATTTCGACGCCGAAGCCTCGCTGGCCGGACTGGAGCTACCGCTGCGGGCCGTGCGCATGCAGTGCGACCGGTTTGTGCCCGAGGCCTCCATGGACTGGCTGCTGAACAAGATGCCCCGGTGCGACGCCGAGCGCCGAACGATTACCAGCCAGGCACAGGGCACGCGCGCCGACCACTATCGCTGGCTAGAACATCCCGAAACCAGCGCTGAAACCGTTGCCGACTGGCTGCGGAATTTCTGAACCGGCGTCAGTCCGAATCCACCCAGGCCGTGGCCACACCGTTGCGCCCGGCCCGCTTGATCTCGTAGAGCTGGTGGTCGGCGGCCTGCAGCAAACCGACTGAATCGACCTGCCGGCCGGGCCGCACCGCGGCAATGCCGATCGACAGATTGACCTCGGCGCAGGCTTTTGCGCAATATCCGCGGGCGCGTTCGGCCAGTGCCCGAGCGCTTTCCAGATCCCGGCCCGGCAGTACCGCGGCAAATTCGTCACCGCCGAAGCGCGCGATCAGCGATTCGTCATTGCCGAAGCCTTCGCCGAGGCAATGCGCGATGTCGCGCAGGACCTGATCGCCGGCCAGGTGACCATGGCGGTCGTTATACGGCTTGAATTGGTCCAGATCGATCAGGGCCAGCGCCATCGGCCGTCGGTCGGCGTGGCACTGGGCGATCTGCTGGCGCAGGTACTGGTCGAAGCTGCGACGATTGGCGATGCCGGTCAACTGGTCGATCTCGGCCATCTCCTTGAGCTTGCGGTTGGCCGCGACCAACGCCTGCGTGCGCTGACGTACCTTGGTTGCCAGGCGCTTGCGCTCGCCCTCCAGGCGCCAGACCCGGGCGCGCATGTATAGCCAGATCAATAGCGCGAACAGCAGGGCCACCCCGGGCCAGCGAAGGTTGAGAATCCACGGTGCCTTGTGCCAGGGCGGGACCACCCGGAATTCGAATGGCTCGATTTCGCTGACACGACCCGACGGGCCGCGGGCAAGGACCTCGAAGGCGTACTCGCCCGGCTGCAGGTTGATGTAGGTGTATTGGCTGGTGGGCTCCCAGCCGGTGAAGTCCGGTTCATAGCCGCTCAGTCGCGCCTTGTATCGGACCTCGCTGCGTCCATTGACACCTGGCAGCGAATACTCGAAGCGGATCGCGAACGGCCCGGCCGGCACCGAATGCCGGGTACCGGGTGTGAGGTGTCGGATTTCACCGGAGCGGTCGTCAAGCTCGACCGAGCGCAACATCACATCGTTGCCGGTGTAATCCAGCTCGGATGCGCCCGGATCGAAGATCACGACGCCGCCGGACGCGCCGACGAATACGCGTCCGGTATCGTCGAAATCGATCGACGACAGCGCACCGCGGTACAGCGGGCCGATGTCCATTTCCTGCCAGCCGCGCCCGGTAAACCTGTGCAGATTGCCGAAATCATAGGCCCACAGGGTCTCCTCAGGGCCTTCGCGCACTTCCAGGTGCCTGCCCTGTCGGCGAATCTCTTCCAGTCCTTCGAGGCGTGCCGGTTCGAAATCCTCGCCGTTGAATCGCCAGATTGAATCTTCGGTGACCGCGTGCACCTGCCCCCCGAGCAGCGCGAGGTCGGCGTACTCGGCGTCGCCGTAGACAATACCCTGGTTGCGCTCGGTCAGGTCCAGGGTCTCGAATGATGCGTCGAAGCGCGCCTCGAATACACCCTGGCCCTGCGTTCCAAGCATCAGCAGACCGGGCTCCCTTTCAACGATGGAAAAGACAGCGCCGGGATCGTCTGTACTCGACAGCACGTGCTCGAAACCGTCGGCAGCGCGCCGGATCACGCTCAAACCGTCTTCGGTGCCGACAAAGAACACGGATTCGTCGGCGCTGTAAGGCACGATGACGCGGGGATATTGCACCGAATCGATTTCCTGGATCACGCCGTCGAGGTCGACGTGCTTGACCACATAGGATTCGGCAAACAGGCCGGTACCATCATCGAGCGGCAGAAAATCCCAGGCTTCGAAATCGGTCCAGGGCGTGGGTTCGAAGTCGACCGGCATCGCGCTAGTGCTCATCAGCGCGCCGCCGTTGGAAATCACCAGCCAGCGGTCCCGCCAGCGCAACACTTCCATCACGTTGCCGGTCAGGCCGTGATCGGCGCCCCAGGCAGTCCACTTGGCCGGCCAGCGGATATACAGCGTTTCCAGGTCGGTCTGCGCGATCAGGCCGCCTTCGCGCGTGGCATGCAGGTCGGCAATCCAGTCGCGGGCCAGCCGGAAGGATTCGAAGCTGTGGTTGACCGTGTCCAGGAAATACAGCCAGCCGTCGATCGAACCCAACGCGATTAAACCGTCGTCCAGCGCGGCGGCCGAGGTGAAATAGCTCGATTGGGGAAGCGCCTCGGGATGATGGAACTCGCTGACCTCACCGTCGCGGAATATCCGCCAGCCCCCGTCCCTGGCGGTTGTGAGAAAGCCCCCACCCGGCAGGGCAAGCAACTCGTAGACCTGCTCCGACAACGCCTGGGTGTTGGCCACGGGTTCGAATTCGCCGTCGCGCCATACGCGCAGCCCTTCACCGCGATACTGGATGAAGATCTCTCCGTCGATTTCGCCGATGGCACCAAAACGTCCGGGATGCGCCCAGCGCCGGGTCGCACCGGTGTCGGGATCCAGCCAGAAAAGCGTGTTGAGTGCCAGGAAGAATACCCCGCGGGATGTGATCTCAAGCTGCCAGATATCGGCGAAATCCGGATCGGTGATGCCGAATTCAGGTACCAGATCGATGTATTCGCTGTCGGGTCCCAACGGCGTCTCGAAGTAGCCGAATCCGTTATAGCCGCCAACGTAAAGACGCCCGTCGCCGTCATGCGCCAGCGTTCGCACAAGCTCGTCATCGCTGGTCGCGTGCCGGTGCCAGCGGGTGCCGTCGAAGCTCAGCACGCCTTCGGCGTTGCCGACATAGACGATGCCCGAAGGGCCCTGAGTGACGGCGAAATTTCTCGGGTACACGTCCAGACCGGGGGCGAAATGCTGTATCGCCGGGGTACCGATCGGGGTCGCGGCCACGGCCGCAACAGACACAAAAGCGCTGGCCGCAACGGCCAGTGCGATCAGGGTTGACGCCAAAACCCACCCCCCGGCGATTCTGGCGTCGGAACACACACCCCTTGTTGATTCCACTACAGCCCCGCTACCTCTTCACCCTGGATCAGACGGATGTCCACGGGGATGCCGGCTTGCCCGGCGCGCTCCAGATCTTCGGCCAGATACTCCGGCATTTCGCCGTACTCGGCAAGAAACGCGCCGGTGGCTTCGTAATCGCCGTTGCCCTGCAGCGTCAGAATCCGGTTGGAAAGGCCGTCGACGGCCTTGCCGAAAGCATCGAAATCGATCAGGTAACGGCCGGTTTCTTGAGTGCGTTCGAATGCGCCGTTTTCGAGAAAGTAATTGAACGCAACCATGTTGGCACGACCGTGCGCCGAGGACGCGCCGAAACGCACCGAGCGGAAGATGCCGGCAAGAAACGTGACCTGATGATCGCGAAGCGCACCGTCCCACTCTTCCATGTCGATCAACTGGCCGATCATGTGCAGTCCGAGAATATCGGCCTTGCCTTCCTCGATTGCCGACTGGTGCTCGGCCAGCGCTTCGCGCACCGACTGCTCGCCGTCGACGGTGTACTTGATACCCAGCCCGTGCGCGACTTCGTGGAACATCACGTTGGCAAAGAACGCATCGAAGGTGATGTGGTCGCGTTGGGATTCGTCGATCAGCAGATCGGCAATCGGTACCAGGATGTGATCGAACTTGGCCTGCATGGCGTTCTTCAGTTGCAGTCTGCGCGTACCCTTTTCGAGTTGTACTTCCTCGTCGTTGGGCAGATTGATCGCAATGGTCTTGGCGCCGGCGTTGGCATCGCCAGCGTAGTAGAGCGCGTCATAGGCGTTGAGGTCGGCATCGGTACCCGGTTCCTCGGCCTTGTAGGCTTCCGGCACCGGCAGACCGCGCTGCAGCGCCGGCAACAGCGCGGCAAAGCGCGCCAGGCGCTCGGACCAGGCCCGGTCCTTGAGCAGCACGAACGCCTCGAATGCGGTTCGGATGCCGAACAACTGGTCCTCGTAGCTTTCGATCGGACCGATGACCAGCTCGATGGCGTTGTCGCGTACTTCCATCCAGGCCATGTCGCTGGCCTGGTAATTGCCGGTCATGAAGGCATCGGCGCGCAGGCGCAGATATTTGGCAAACGCCTCGCTTTCGGCCAGATCCGCGGCTTTGCGCAGCAGCTCGGCGGCCTGCATTAGCGGCTGGCGGAACGCGGCACTGTAGGGCACCAGCAGCAGATCGCCGGATTCCATCCTGCGCACCTGGCTGTAGGGATTGCGCTTGTCCGGGTTGTTCCAGGCCTCGAATTCCTCGCGCGTCATGTCCTCGGGGTAAAACTGCGCGCCGGCCGGCTTCTCGACGTAGCCGGCAAGAAACGGCCGGTTGCCGTCCAGGCGGTCCCAGGGCCCGTAGTTGAGTTCGACGAACGCCTTCACCTCAGGGTCGTCCAGCGACGCCAGCAAGGGTGCGGGGTCTCCATAGGCCTGGCGCCAGAACAGGTCGTCCATGATTTCGGCCGCATCGATCATCAGTCGCAGCATTTCACGCTGGTCGTCCGAAAGCCCCGACAGATCGGGCTTGAGCTCCACCGGGTGGTAAATGGCCAGACGGTCGCGGTCGATCAGCAGCTCCGGCGCCGGCGGGTCGGTCCGTTCGGGGGCCTCGATATGCACGTCCGCGTCCGAAGTCTGCCGATCCTGTTGCGGCGAGTCCGGTCCGGACGAATCCGGGGCTTGTTCGCCGCCACAGCCGATCAGCAGCGCGAGCAGAAATGCGGGCAGGATTCTGATCATGGCATTTGCACCTGTTGGTTAACTGTATGATTCTAAGCGATCACGATCTCGTCGCAAGATCGGCCCGCGCCCATCGACATGGACGGATGCCCGAAAAAGTCCCACAGATGTGATCGGGTCGACTAAAACGCCCGGGGAGAACAAAAGATGCACGCAACAACTGTCGTCCTGATCGTCCTGGCCGCCGGACTGGCGAGCCAGTGGCTGGCTTGGCTGCTCAAGCTGCCCGGCATTGTGGTCCTGATCGGCGCCGGGCTGATTCTGGGTCCGATCACCGGCTGGCTTGTGCTCGACACCCCGTCGGATCAGCTCACCGAACTGATCGGCCTGGGTGTGGCCATCATCCTGTTCGAAGGCGGCATGGACCTCAAGCTCGGCGAGTTGAAGAAGGCCGGCCGCGGCATCGGCCGGCTGGTACTGCTGGGCGGACCGATCACCTGGGCACTGAGCGCGGCTGCCGCACATTACATCGTCGGCCTCGAGTGGCCCGTAGCGCTGGTGCTGGGCGCGATCATGGTGGTTACCGGGCCCACCGTGATTCAGCCCATTCTCCGCTACGCACGACTCAACGACCGGACGGCCTCGCTGCTCAAGTGGGAAGGCATCGTCAACGACCCGATCGGGGTGTTGCTGGCGGTACTCACTTTTCAGTACTTCACGATCGACGGCGACGGCTTCGGCGAGACCATGCTCGCACTGGGCGGCGCGATCGTCACCGCGGTGCTGCTCGGCGGCGTCGGGGGCTGGCTGCTGGGCAAGCTGTACCAGCGCGGCGGCGTGCCCGAACACCTCAAACCACCGGTGCTCATGGTGCTGGTGCTGGGGGTGTTCACGCTGAGCAACCAGGTGCAGCACGAGGCCGGTCTGCTCAGCGTGACCCTGATGGGCATGGTGCTGGGCAACATGCCGCTTTCGGGCCGCGAGGATTTGCAGCGGTTCAAGGAAAACCTCACCGTCGTGCTGGTCTCGGTGCTGTTCATCGTGATCACCGCGCGGCTGGAGGTCGAGCAGTTGCTGCTGCTCGACTGGCGTGCGGCAGTATTAATAGCGGTCGTGTTGTTCGCGGTGCGACCGTTGTCGGTATCGCTGGCAACGATTCGTGCCGGCATGGAGAAATCCGACCGGCTGTTGCTGGCCTGGATTGCGCCGCGCGGGATCGTCGCGGCCGCCACCGCCGGCCTGTTCGGCCCGGCCATGGTCGAGGCCGGCTACGCCGACGCCCGCATCCTGCTGCCGCTGGTATTCGCCATCATCATCGCCACGGTACTGCTGCATGGCATCAGCCTGGGCACGCTGGCCAGGAAACTCGGGCTGGCTGCCGAGGACGACAACGGCGTGCTGATCGTCGGCGCCTCGCCGTGGTCGCTGGAACTGGCCAGGGCGCTCAAGGCCATGGACCTGGAAGTGCTGCTGGTCGACGGGGTCTACCAGCGACTGAAGAACGCGCGCATGGAAGGAATCGACGTTCACTACGGCGAAATCCTTTCCGAAGACGCCGAACACACGCTGGAAATCCACCACCTGGGCCACCTGCTGTGCGCCACGCCCAACGACTTCTACAATGCGCTGGTTTGCAATGCGCTGGGGCCGGAGTTCGGACGTCATCGTACGTTTCAGCTGCCCACCGCCGAGGAGGCGAGCAAGGAATCGCGGCGACTGACCGCCGACCGGCGCGGCCACCTGGCATTCGGCGAACACTGCGACTACGACTGGCTGCACGAACGGCTGAACGAAGGCTGGGTGATCCAGCGCACACGTCTTTCCGAAGCGTTTTCGATGGAAGAGGCGACCGCTAAACTCGGCACGCCCGGCAAGGACTGGCTGCTGCTGGGCGCGGTTTCGCCCGGCGGCCGGCCCAGGATCTATTCCGACGAACTCCCGTTCGAACCCGAATCGGAATGGCAATTGCTGTACTTCGCGCCCGAAAGCGCGGGCGCGCCGGGTCAGTCGGCCGAGCAGGCCGACAGCTCGCGCATCGACACCGACAGGTCGGCCGAGACCAGCGCGACGTGATTGCGCGGGATCTCCTTCCAGCGCGGGCCTTGGTTGAGCGGTTCGGAGCTGATCAGCACGGCCCGGGATGAGTCGTCCGGTTCGGCCATGTAGCACGCGACCGTTTTCCTTTCTGAAATTGCGCCGACAATTGATCGACCCTAGACTGCCTTCGCCTCGCGCGATTGGCGACATGGCGGTGAACTTTGTTCGCCGCCATGTTCCGAATACTACTAATGCAATCAACCGTACTGCATTCGTAATACCCACGGGAAAAACTTAGTTGGGGAAGGCGTAGCCTAGCAATGTCGTATCCTCCGTATACCCCAACGACTGCATGGACGATAGCTGCGATTCCGGGAATACGGAATGGTCGTTGAGCGTCGAGTTATAGGCTCTATAGACTTTAACCATTCCCGAGGGAATGCACCCGGACGTTGAACAGGGTGCGATAAGATATCCAATCTTTCCTATCAGGTTGTAACCACTCGAATTAAACGTCTGAATATCGGATTCAGAAGTCGTAACGTACCAGTCTGCGTTGTTCGATGAGCCATTGTGTGTCCCATTCCAGAGCATCAAATACATAGGAACGGTGCCGTTCCCGCTAAACGGGCTTTTATGACCGGTCAGCACAAACAGATCCGCGCGCGGAGCTGACGGAGCCGAGGACGGGCCGGTGAAATTCGGAAATTCGGTGTACTCGCTGACCAAGGCGCTGCCGGAGTAACTATCATAGTCCCATCTTAAATCATGAAATACGGTTACCGCCATTTGAGGCTTTGTCGTGACGAAAAACCCTCCCGCGTCCGGACTGTACATCCTGAAGAGCGGTGTCTGACCGTTTTCTAACTGGACGCCGCCATCAGTGCCGTAGGCTTGGAGCACCGCGTCGTTCGCCTGCGGTATGCCCCAGCCGCGGAGAGATGTCTTGAACCCAGTTGCTTGACCGTTATCGGCAGTGTCCCGCATTGCGGCAAAAGCCTCTTGCACGGTGGCAAGGGGATCAGCCGATCTCACGAGGGCGCCAACTCCTGCCGCCAAAGGTGATGACATGGAGGTGCCGGTGCAGTATCCGTATCCATCGCCCTGGATACCATCGTTATATTCGTGACAGGGTCCCGCAATCCAGGTGCGGTCCGGGTACATCGTTGAAAATACTTCCTTCGCGGGCGCGATAAAGTCCGGCCATTTGCTCGATACCACGTCATCACCGCTATTAGAACCGCAACCTGTTCCGTCGGACCACACACCTCCAAAACGTGTGCTTCCAGTCACGCCAATGACCCTTGGGTCCTTGGCCGGCCAATCCGGGGTTCCACTGGCACCATTTCCGGCGGAAGCAAAGAACATCACTTCTCGCTCCTCCAAGTACTCCAGGACCTCGCAGTACGGAGTAATATCTAGCGGCGCAAGAGTCGGATCGCTACAGCTCCACTCGTCACCCTCGATATTGGGATCGTCGGGGATACCGCCGCTTAAATTAACAACCTGGGCGCCTAGATCCGCCAGAAACGCTATCGACGAAAAGACCCCATCGATCGAATTACGTCCGATTTGATCATACTGGGCGCCGGTCCATGGATCCGTGCCGCCTCCCAGGCATTGTCCGTGTCTGTTCAAGGCAGGACTCCGGAAGTTACCCATTATGACGGCGCAGGACCGGCAGACGCCTTCGCCGGTGCCGATGCCGTCTTTACGGGCCGCAAGCAAACCGGCGACATGAGTCCCGTGCCCGCCTCGGAAAAAGTCCATCGATCCCGTCATTCCGCAATCTTCCCCGTTATTCGGGTTGATCTGATACTCGATCTCGTCGAAGTCACCAAAAGAGAGTTGACCATCAAACGGATGCCCCCAGTTTGTTTTGGTATCGGAGCTGCGATCACCCGCCTGGAAGCTGACATGCGATAAGATATTTCCCTGGTTGTAGCTGCCGCTGAGAAAATCAATCAGCGCCGGATGCCCCGGATCTGCCCCTGTGTCGGCTATCCCCACGGTAGCGATCCCATTCTGTATATCCCAAGCAGGTTGGGCTTGAATTTGGTCAAGATGCCAATCGATCGGGACATCAGAAATGACCGGCACCGATTCTGACGATCCAATTTCGTCGCAATCATCGCCGAGGAGGTCGATCGTGGGCACGGCTTCTGCGAATTCTATCTCCGGATCTGAGCGTAGAGCGCCTAGTGCAGAAGGGACCTCATCAGACGGGAATGTAAGTACCAGATACCTGGCTATCTCCGCCCGCACGTTCGTTTCATTCGTTTCGTCGAATTTCCCGAATGGCGGCATGAACTGCGTTGCGTTGAGAGGCTGCAATAGCGGAATGGCCCGGTTTGGAATCGAGCTCCAATCACCCAGACGTATGCTGCGCGCCATGTCCCCAACCTGTCGGCCAGTTGGGTTACCCGCAGGCTTAACGATAATCTTGCCTGAGTTTGCGTTCTGGCTCGGACTCAGCGAGGGCCCGGGAGGAGTTGCTAATGCTTGGGAATATATGCAAAAGAGGGCAAATAGCTGAAATATGAGCCCGATTCTGATGAAACCAGTTTTAAATTGTGTGTTCATTCAGTTCCCTCCAATGAATAGCTCGGCGTATAGGCGTTGCCGAAGGATGCGATTCTGAAGCCCCCGTCACTTGATGGAATTACACCGTTGTTGACCTCCTGCAAGACAACGCCAATTACGGGAGCTCCAAAATAGTCCCGCCCGCCCAGGCTGGTCTGCGCGGGTTCCGAGAACAAGTCGAAGCGTGAAAACCCGGCGCGCATTAGCCCGGCACCAAACTTAGCCGGTATCGGCCCGGAATCCGGGAGCGCCAGTACGGAATCGTTTGCATTCGGGTCGGACTCGGAGGTGAAATACATCGACATCACGGGACGGTCAATCGTCACCGGGCTTTCAAAGGAACGGCTGAACGGGGGCTGCGGCTGACCCACGACCGGGTCGGGCTCGTTGGGCTGGCGCTCACCCTGCCGGTCCGTGAGTAGCAAAAACGCCCCCGTGTTGCGCGCTGCCGAATCGGAGTCGGACGCGAACCGTATCGTCGGGGCGGCAAGAACCCATTCGGTTCGCGCCCCGATCGCATCGTTAACCGTGTATTCACCCGTGATTTCCCGCGCCATCAAGGCCGCCGATACCGCGTCGACCGGATCGCTCCATTCATCGACCACGCAAGGCGTCACGTAGCAATTGGTACTTGTCGTGACGTCCGGCGCATTGTCGGCCGATGAAAGGTCGGGGGCCGGCTCTCCGGGCGGGGTATGAAACTCGCTGTTTCGGAAATTCTGCAGGCCGGTGGCATCAACAGCGTACATCGTTCCGAGCGCCACGTTGATCAGCGCTATATTCGCTCGCACAACACCACGGGGTGCGTCCACCACGGTGTTCGGATCCCCATCATCGTCCAGAATGTCCGCCCAGTATTGCTCGATCACGGGGCAATTCCCCTCATCAATAGCCTGAACAAGCGTTGGTTCCGAGACTAGGCCCATTTCGACAATTTCGACATAACCAACGGAGCTCTCAAGCTGAAGGCTGCTTATGAGTTCGGCTTCGCCACCGGGCCCGGCTTGCAGCACGCAGCCGCTGGTGAATTCACCAGACAGACTCTGACCATTTTCACTGCGTAAACCCAGCGCCCAGGTGCTGAGCGGGCGCAGATAGACATTGAAACTCCCGGCGATTCGCTCATCGGCGTCAATGAAATTGACTTTCAGGGCTACAGTGCTTTCGCTGGATTCGTGCGTATTCGAGACCGCCAGCAAAGTGTCAAAGCCCCCTTCAGTACTGTAGATCGGGATGATCAAAGCCTGTCCCGTCCCCGACGACGTCACCTGGACGGCGTTACTGCCGGAACATACCAGTAGCAGGAAACCCGCCAGGATTGAAATCAGGAGTTTGGTCGTGCCCTCGTCGGGCGACGCTGAGCACTTGGTTCGATCTGTCTTATAAGTCATTGCTAGATTCATATATCGACTCCGAAAATCAGAATAGAAACGGCTGATCCTTGTAGACACACGAACATAAAACAGGGCCTCGGGGGTCGAGAATCATGTCAGTGTCTGTATGCGTTAATGGCATTTCCCTTGGGCGATTTCTAAGCGGGGCCCCGCGGGCGCTATCTGGCAGGCACTGATCGTCACCAGTATCAACTCTTCATTTCGCGCGAAAAAATAGGCGGGTCGTCGGAACTTTCGGGCACCCCAACCAGAGGGTGCTACAAGGAATAGTTTTGCTAGGAGCATGCCCACGCCTCACCTGTTTCCCAAGACCACGCTATCACGATTTTAGGCGCTCTGTCAAACGGATCTCAACAATCTAATCAACGGATCTAATCAGCGTAATCAGCGGAGCTAATCACCCGAGCAGGCGGCGAGTTCGCGCATCGACACCGACAGGTCGGCCGAGACCAGCGCGACGTGATTGCGCGGGATCTCCTTCCAGCGCGGGCCTTGGTTGAGCGGTTCGGAGCTGATCAGCACGGCCCGGGATGAGTCGTCCGGTTCGGCCATGTAGCAGACATCGCCGTCGCAGCGGTAGCGCGAGCCCTGGTTGACGTACAGACTGTCGATATAGTTTTCGTCGCTACTGAAGCGACACGCTGCTGCATTTCTTCCGTCGGTGAGCACCAGGTTCAGGTAGGCGTGCGTGTCCGCGGCGTGTTCATTCAGCAGTTCAAGTATCCGCATTACGGTTGCGTGCAGCGCTTCGGCCAGCAGATGGCAACTGCTTTCGTTTTCATGCCCGCGCAGATGTTCCATGGCAATCGCGAACATGTGTTCGCTGTCGGTGTTGCCGCGAACGCTGGCGAACCCCGGATCGGAAAGACCGTCCATCAGCGGCCGCCGGATCTTTGAAAACGCCGGGATGTCGCCGTTGTGCATGAACGCGAACGGCCCGCAGCGGAACGGGTGGCAGTTGTCCTCGGACACGTCGTAGGTGCCGCTGGTGGCCGCACGCACGTGCGGCATGATGCACCGGCTTTTGGTTACTCGTGCAAGTTCGGCCAGGTTGGCGTTGTTCCAGGCCGGGGTCAGCGAGCGAAAGCGCGCCGGTTTCGGATCGTCTGGCACGTACCAGACCAGGCCGAAACCATCGCCATTGAGCGGTTCGGGGCGCTCGCTGGCATGCACGCTCTGGTGAATCAGCGAATTTTCCGGCCGCGTGACCAGGTCGGCGACGGTGATCTCGTCACCCAGGTAATACGTGAATCGGCACATGGTTCATCTCCGGGGTGCTTCTGCTATCGATAACGTTAATATTGACCGCTCAGACTGTTCCGAATCGGCGGCATGCGCCGCGCCGATTCCATCCAGCGGCGCGCATGGGCGGCGCCGTATTCAATCATGAACGCATGGCAGCCGCGACCAGCCTGGCGTAGAGCCTTTCGGTGAAGCCTTGCGGCGCATCCAGGCCCAGCCGGGCGAGTTCATCGGGGTACGCGCCCGGTCGCCCTGCAAGCGCGGCGCTGGCCAGCGCCCATTTGCTTCGGCTCAGAGCCTTGAGCTTTTGCAGCGCCGGGATCAGGCGACGCTCGACCGGCGTGAAATCGCTGCCGAACGGGTAGTCGGGGAACACGCCGCGCTCGGCAAATGGAGCAATCGTGCGTTCCAGTGCCTCGGGCGTATTGCAGCGGGCACGTTCGGGAATCGTCCAGTCCGGGTCCAGCTTGCCGGCCGATCGGGCCCGCTCGGCCAATTCGTCCTGGAAACGCGCATCGGCAATTTCAATCATCGCCTTGATGCATTCCTCGTCGGTCCGGCCCCTGAGATCGGCCACGCCGTACTCTGTGACCACCAGGTCGCGCAGGTGACGCGGAATCGTGTTGTGGGGGTACTGCCAGACAATGTTCGACGAAGTCTTGCCGCCGGACTCGCGCGTGGCGCGCAGCATCAGGATGGAACGGCCGTCGTCCATGGCGTGCGCCATGGCCACGAAATTGTACTGGCCGCCGACCCCGGAGACCACTTGATAATCCTCCAGTCCATCGGATACGGCCGCGCCGGTCAGGGTCATCATCATGCAGGTGTTGACGAAGCGCGCATGCCGGCGCTGCTCGATTTCCAGCGCCTCGCGGCCGCCGTAGAGCTGGTTGATGCGACCCACGCCGTGCATGCGAAAACGCGGACGTTCGTTTGCATCCAGCGCATTGAGAAAATCGTAGAAGCCCTGCGTGCCGAGGAAGAAGCCGCCGTCCATCACCGCGCCCGAACCGGCATGTTGCACGCTCATGCCCGCATTGGCCCGACGCATTTCGCTGATGTCTTCGAAGACTTCGCGCTTGAGAATGCCGGCGGTGTAGAGATGCATGAAACCGTCCATGAACATCTCGCTGGCCCCGTACAGACCCTGTTCGAACGGTTGTTCGTCGCCGATGCCCGGCGGCACGGGCCGGTCCAGAGCCTCGGCCACCTCGCGGTAGGATGCGTTGTCGGCGTGGCGCGACATCAGGCTGTGGACCAGCGCATCGGTCAGCGAACCGATGCCGATCTGCAGCGTGCCGCCGTCTGCGATCAAGCGTGCGGCGTGGAACCCGACCGCGTAATCCTGGATCGAGATCGGTTGGCGCGGCAGGGCGAACAGCGGCTGGTCCGGGTCGATGTCGACAACCTGGTCGAAAAAATTCGCCTTGACCACCGCGTCGCCGTGCATGAACGGCAGATCCGGATGCACCTGGGCCACGCTGTGGAAGCGGTAGTCGGCCCGGTGCCGCACGCGCTCGACCAGGTCCAGGGTTACGTCCGGATTGCACGACAGGCTCAACCGCCCCTGGTCATCACGCGCCACCAGCTGGAACATCAGGTTGACGCCACGGTCGATCAGGTCGCGCGCGACATGCGTGTAATTCGACGACACGTAGTGGCGCTGCATGGCCGGGTTGCGCAGCGCCGCACCGGACTGAAAATAGAATTCGGTCACGCGCACGTTGTCCGGCAGCGCGTTCTTCTTGAGATCCACCAGGTAGGCAAGCCTGGGATAGTCGGCGCCGAACAGCCGCTCGACAATCGGGTCCATGAGCCGCTTTTCGAGCCAGTGGCCCGGTTCGGGCACGTCCAGCGACAGCGCGGTGACGATTTCCAGCTCGATCTCGCTGGCCTCGCGCGCGCGCTGGTACAGCGCATTGATCAGGCGGTTGGGCTTGCCCAGGCCCAGCGGCAGGCCGACCACGATTCGCGGCCCGACCTGCGCCACGATCCGGTCGATGATACTGTCGAGTTGCGCTTGATTCGCCACGCGGGTTTCTCCAGTTTTACTCGTGAATAGGCATCGGTGCTGAACCGGTTCGTGCGAGAATGGTCGATCCGGGCACCAGATTCCCCAAAACCGACAGCACAGTCGAATGACCAACCCTTCGATCGATGATAAACCAGTTACGCCCCGGCTCCTGCTGGATGTCGATCGGATGACGCGCAATATCCAGACGCTGGAAGCACGCCTGGCCAATCTCGGCGTGCCGATACGCCCGCATGTCAAGACCTGCAAGAGCATCGACATTGCCCGCCGCATGATGGCGGAAAATTCCCCGGGAATCACGGTGTCCACGCTGGCCGAGGCCGAGTACTTCTTCGATCACGGCATCGATGACCAGCTCTACGCGGTGGGCATTGCGCCGGGCAAGCTGGAACGCATCGCCGAACTTTACAGCCGCGGGCTGGAACTGAAGCTGGTACTCGACAGCGTCGCCTCGGCCAGGCGAATCGCCGACGCGGCCGGGACGCTTGGCTGCCATTTCGCCGTGTTGCTGGAAATCGACGCCGATGGCCAGCGCGGCGGCTTCCGGCCCGATGATGCGGAGCTGGTCGATGCGGCCGACGCGCTGGTCGACGCCGGCTGCCGGGTGCCGGGCGTCATGACCCACATGGGCGCTTCGTATGACTGCCGCGATACCGAATGCCTGACCCGGTCGGCCGAACGCGAGCGCCTGTCCGTGGTCAGCGCGGCCAGACACCTGCGCCGGGCCGGCCATCAATGCCCCGTCGTCAGCGTCGGTTCCACGCCCACCGCGACATTCGCGGCGCGCATGGAGGGCGTCACCGAAGTCCGTGCCGGAACCCACGTATTCATGGACCTGGTCATGGCCGGGCTGGGCGTTTGCCGCATCAAGGATATCGCCATTTCAGTGCTCACCGAGGTGATCGGCTACCGCGAGCAGGCCGGCGAATGGTTGGTCGACGCCGGCTGGATGGCGCTGTCGCGCGACCGCGGTACGGCCTCGCAGCAGATCGACTACGGCTACGGCCTGGTATGCGACGAACAGGGTCAGGTGATCGACGACATCATCGTGCGCGCCGCCAGCCAGGAACACGGCATTCTGGCCCGGCGCAGCGGCGCTGGGATCGCGCCGGACCGGTTCCGGATCGGCCAGCAGCTTCGCATTCTGCCCAACCACGCCTGCGCCACCGCCGCGCAGCACGATGGCTATTGGCTGATCGGCCAGGGCCTGCCCGACCAGGACCGGGATGTACAGCGCTACTGGCCGCGCATGCACGGCTGGTAGCGCGTCAGGCGCCGATCGTCCCGCACCGATCGTCAGGCACCGATCGTCAGGTACCAATCGCGGCCCGGCCCGGCACATTCCGTTAGAATCCGAGGTAGACGAATTCCGGGCGATCGCAACTCGATTCCATGAGCACCTATGAACTTCTGAAGTTGCTGCACGTGGCGCTGGCGTTGATCAGCGGCCTGGGATTCGCGCTGCGCGGATTCATCCGGCTGGTGCTGCAGCGCCCGCTGGCCCACCCGCTGGTACGCGTCGGGCCGCACCTGATCGACACGCTGTTGCTGGCCTCGGGCGTCGGGCTGTGGGTAATTCTCCAGCTATCACCCCTGACCGCCACCTGGTTTGGCGCCAAGCTGCTGTTGATCGCGATCTACATCCTGCTTGGCATCACCGCATTCCGTATTCGCCACCAGGGCAAGGCCGTCCTGGTGTTTCTGGCCGCCCTGGCGGCATTCCTGTCAATCGCCTGGCTGGCGTTATTCAAACCGATATGAAATTATTGAACCCGATTGAATTGAAAGTTGGACTGACGATTGTCGTGACAATTGTCCTGACCTGCACATTGGCCGTTTCCGGTTGCAATGGCAACGGCACTACCGAGCAGACCGACACACCCGGCGCTGCCGAGAACCGGAAGGGGACTCCGAAGGAGAAGCAGAACGTGAAGATCGATCCGCAACTCGAACAATTCGTCTCCGAAGCCGTCAGTGACCTTGCCCGGCGCCTGGAAATCGACGAGCAGGAAATCGAAATCGTCGAAGCGCAGTTCGTGACCTGGCCGAACAGCGCGCTCGGCTGCCCGGAGCCGGACATGATGTATACCCAGGCGCTGGTGCCCGGATACCGTGTCCGTCTGTCGGCCGACGGCCACGCCTATCACTACCACGGTGCCAGCGACAAGCCACCGTTCCACTGCCCGGCCGAGCGCGTCAGCGCGCCGGCGGCAACCGGTTCGGACGAATCGCGCGACGTGCGCTGAACCCGGCGGGCCCGCCAGGGTTCAGACCAATCAACGCTGCAGGCGCCGAATCCGTCGGC
This sequence comes from Wenzhouxiangellaceae bacterium, assembly GCA_040904965.1. Taxonomy (GTDB): domain Bacteria; phylum Pseudomonadota; class Gammaproteobacteria; order Xanthomonadales; family Wenzhouxiangellaceae. The sequence goes on along the minus strand of JBBDSL010000037.1, from coordinate 5,082 downwards.
GATTCCGATGTGTCCGGCCTAGTCGCGGTCGGATACCGCTCGTACGGGAATTACGGAATTGCGAATCAATCTGCGTTAATCCGCGGCCATCTGCGGCCAAAGCCTTTCCTGATTACGTATATTCCTCAGCTATCGCCCAAACCACGGTGCGCGGGCGAACCGAGAACCCGTTTTGCCGCGGATTCACGCGGAAAACGCGGATGAAAACCAAAGAGTGAACACAAAGTAGCGCAGGCCGGCGCCACGTCGCCGACAGATGGCTGAAAGCACCTCTCCGAGACATTTCCCTTTACGATCAACCATCTGCCTTTATCCGTGTGCATCCGCGCGCATCCGCGGCTAGAAAAGCTTTTCCGAGAAAGTGGCTGAGTCAGCTACGTAATCAGGAAGCCTTTTGGCAACTACGCAATGCCCGGGTTGAGCAGCGTCTCGATCGCGTGGCGCACGTAGGCTTCGAATTCCTCGCTGCCGCGTTCCGGTGCCATGCCGCGAATCTGCAACTGGATGTAGCCGACGTAGCTGGTATAGGTCAGCCGGGCCCGGTGGCGAGCGGCTTCATCGTCCATTCCCAGTTCGCGAAATGCCTTGGCCAGGTATTCCAGCCGCCGCTGCGTAATCCGCTCGATCACCGGCTTGACCCGGGGGTGGTCGCTGGCCGCGCACAACGCAGCATGGATCTGGTGGCTGCGGCTCTGGCGACTGGTGCGAAGAATGAACTCGGTCAGACGTTCGGCCGCCGGCTGGTCGGAATCCAGCGAGCGCGCCAGGTGCTCCAGGTCGCGCCGCTCCCAGCGCTTCATGGCCTGGTCCAGCAGTTCGTCGCGGCTGGCGAAGTGCCAGTAGAAGCTGCCCTTGGTAATGCCCAGCCGGCGCGCCAGGGGTTCCACGGCCAGGGAAGAAACGCCTTTGTCGGCAATCAGATCAAGCGCGGCCAGCTCCCAGTCGGATGCTGAAAGCGTGGTCTTCTCGGTGCTGGCTGCGATGGGAGTGACGGCACTCATTCGATGAATTGTAACAGTCGCCGGCCCGCAGGCGGAAAAGCCGGTCGGGCGTCATTCAGGTTCGAAATCCCGCACCCGGGGCGTGATCTGGATGATGGTGTGGCGCACTTCCTTGTCCAGCACCAGTTTGGCATCGCGTGCGAACACCTCCAGGCGGCGATCGAAGGTCAGGTTTCCTTCCTCGTTTCGATCCAGCACGTCGATATCCTGCAGCGATTCGATGAACTGCTTGAACAGCGTTCGATCTGAAAATTCCGGCGCGTCGAATTCGTGCAGTATGGATATGCGCTGGGCGCTCTGGATGCAGAGTTTTTCCAGTCGCTGGCGGCTGAGCCGGCCGGAACCGTTCTTGGCCAGCACCGCGATGGTGATGTAGTAACGCTCGAAGGTCTGCAGCATGGCGTTGCCCAGAAGCCGCAGGTAATAGGTCTGATCGGAGCCGCCGGGGGTTCGCTGCAGATACTCGTTGGTCATGCCCAGAAGTCCGAGGCGAACAAGCGCATCGGTGCAGCGCTGAATAACGACCGGTACCTCTTCCGACGCCCACGGCAGGAACAATTCGTTTCTCAGAAACGGGTAAATGGTCTCGGTCAGTCGCCGCACGCGCGTCTTGCGCACGCGCTGGTTATTGAGAAAGCAGCACGCAATCCACGCCGGCATGGCCAGCAGATGCGAAATGTTGTTGCGGAAATAGGTCAGCAGCACCGCGTTCTGCTGGTCGACGTGGATGATATCGCCCAAAGGATGCGTCTGGCGCTGGATGATGCCCAGATCCAGGCCGTACTCGATGACCTGGCCGGGCGTGAGATCGGTAATCGTGATTCGGTCGGAATAGGCGGTCATCCGGATCAGCCGCTGATACAGGCCAATCATCGCTTCCAGATCTTCCTCGTCCAGCGCCTGCTTACGCGTGGCCAGCAGGGCGGCGGCCAGGAGGTTGACCGGGTTGCAGTGGGTGGCGCCATTGATATTGACGATGATGCGGTGGGCCAGCTCGTTGACCATGGGCACAAGCCACTCGGGCTTGGCCTGGGCGTCCAGCGGCTTCTCGTCCCAGTCGGGTGCGTACTCATCGAGCAGCGGGTTGAGCGCAATAGGCTCGCCGAAGCTGACCTGAACCTGGCCGTAATTCTTGCGCACGATGTTGATCACGTTGCGGAAGTCCGACAGCGATTCGGGCTTCTTGTGGCTTCCGGACAGTTCGGAAATGTATGAACTGCCCTCAGCCAGCCGTTCGTAGCCGATGTAGACCGGCTGGAACATCAGCGGCCGCTTGCGGTCGCGCAGGAACGCGCGCACGGTAATCGAAAGCATGCCGGCCCGGGGCGGCAGCGAACGACCGGTGCGCGAGCGGGTGCCCTCGACGAAATACTCCAGCGCCACGCCCTTGTCGATGATGCTGCGCACGTATTCGTTGAACACTGCCGAGTACAGCGGCTGGGCACGAAACGAACGCCTCAGATAGAAGGCGCCGCCAAAACGCAGCAGCCTGCCGACCACCGGCATGTTCAGATTGATGCCGGCGGCAATATGTGGCGGCACGAATCCGCGCCGGTACAGGATGAACGAAAGCAGCATGTAGTCGATATGGCTGCGGTGGCAGGGCACGTAGACGACTTCGTAACCCTGCTGGGCTTCGCGGAACTCCTTGAAATGAAACACCTGGATACCGCGGTAGATGCGGTTCCAGAACCAGCCCAGCAGGATCTCGGCAATGCGGATGAACGAGTATGAATAGTCCGCGGCGATTTCGCGCGCGTACTTCCGCGCCTGCGCCTCGGCCTGGTAGATTTCGATCTTGTCGCGACGCGCCTTGGCCGCCACCGCCTGGCGCACCGAATCCGAATGCACGACACGGTCGACCAGCGTGCGCCGGTGCGACCGGTCCGGACCGATGGCGGCAGTACGCACGCGCTTGAAGTGCACCCGCAGCAGCCGACTGACGCGCCGCAGGTCTTTTTCCGCGCCCTGGCCTTCGGCGACAACGTCAGCCACGGACACCGGCTTGCCGAACTGCACGAACGTGGCACGGCCATTGACCAGCGTGGTCAGGAAACGCCGGATGCGCCCGCCCAGTTCCCAGTTTTCGGAAAACAGGATCTTTGCGATCGATTGTTCCTTGTCCGGCGCCCGGCCGATCAGCACCGTGACCGGCACGATACGCACGTCTTCCAGCCGACCGTCTTGTATCGCAGCCAGCAACTGCTTGACCATCTCGGAATGCCGGCGCCTTTGCGGCCGGCGCACGAACAGGCCGCGATAGCGCCGGCTGGCGCCGTACGTTCTGGGAAGATCGACATCTCCATGCTGGAACGCCTCGGCCGGCCGGGCCCATCCCTGTTTGCGGCAGATCTGCTCGACGATCAGCAGCGAGGTGAACGCGTAGGTATCGAGGACGTAGAACACCGGGGACCCGGTGCCGATTTTCAATTCGTCGAGGTCTTCCGGCAATATGGTCGCGCGTACCCACCAGTGCAGCACGCGGCGCCACAGCGACAGCCACCTGAGCTTCAGCGTATGCAGCAGGTTGCCCGGTAAACGGCGGTGCGACGGAGGCGATGACATGTTGGGCGAATGCTGAAAGACTTCATCGGAAGGGGGTCAAGTTTACCATCCGGGGATTTTTCAAGGCGCGGCGGGAATTTGCCGGTTATCCGGGTTAAAGCAAATGGAACCGCAGATGAACGCAGATACTAACGAGCTGGCCAACAGGGGCTGCTCCGTGCAATTTGGGATCAGGCAATGAAAAAAGGCAGAGCCCCCACGAGGCCCTGCCTGCAAATCCGACCGGAGGCCGGGGTCAATCCCGGACGATCATGGCGACGTCCCGGGCTTTCTTGTTTCCACGGCCCGATCACAGCGAGGATCAAGCCGGAAAAAGGATAACCCGAACCCCGTACCTAATGCAACACCTTTATTTAATGTTGTTATCTATTGTTTTTATTAGAGAAAATTGACTTCAGCTCCGCCTGAATTGCCGCGGCCGCCGCCGCGGGCCGCTCGGCATCGCGAATCGGGCGGCCCACCACGATGTAATCGGCACCGGCGGCGAATGCCTGTTGCACGCTCATGGTGCGCTTCTGATCATCGACATTGGCGACCGGACGAATGCCGGGACAGACCACGACCAGCGCCGGATCCACCCCCGCGCGCAGCGCAGGCACTTCCAGCCCCGAAGAGATCACCCCGTCGCAACCGAGCTCAAGCGCGCGCCGGGCGCGCGACAACACCAGCTCGGCCACGTTGCAGTCGAATCCGAGGTCGTCGAGATCGCCCTGGTCAAGGCTGGTCAGTGCCGTCACCGCCAGCACCTTGCTGTTGCCCTTGTTCCCGGCGGCCTCGGCGAGCATGGCGTCCTGGCCGTGGACGGTGAGGAAATCAACGTCCTGGCGCGCCAACTGCGCCACCGCCCGGCCCACAGTGGCCGGCACGTCGAACAACTTCAGATCGGCAAAAACCTTCTTGCCCGAAGCTTTCAGTTCATCGACCAGCTCGAAATACGCTCCGGACAGGAACAGCTCGAGACCAAGTTTGTAAAAGGTCACGGCTTCGCCCAGTTCATCGATCAGCACCCGTGCCCGCGCTGCATCCGGTACGTCCAGGGCAAAGATCAGGCGATCGGCGGGGTCGATGACGGTATTGGCCGCGCTAGTCCTGTTCGGCGTGCCGGGCGTGTGCGGCATGAATGTGCTCCTTGACGTGTCGGGCAACCACTTCCGGCGCCTGCATGTGAACGTGATGGCCGCCCTCGATATCATGCAGCACCACCTCCGGCACCGCGGCGAGGCGGCGCTCGATCAAGCCGGCCGGCATCACGCGCGAACGCGGCGAGGCCAGTATGCACATGACCGGGGCCTCGATATGACCGAGCAGATCCAGCACCTGCGGTTCAGTGTAGCGCTGGGTCGAAGGCCAGGTCAGGCGCAGATCGTGGCGCCATTGCCAGCCGCCCTGGGTGCATTCCAGTCCGCGCTCTGCCAGCAGTTCGGCGGCCGGTCGCGGCAGGTCCGAATTGCGGGTGCGGGCATCGATCGCGCCCGCGCGATCGGCGTGCACACGCCGCGGCCGGTCGCGGGGGGGG